>NZ_AZSJ01000003.1:1478744-2192488 GCF_000516555.1 Afipia sp. P52-10
TTCGATCAACGCACGCGTGATCGGATAGGGATCGCCATAGGCCGACGGCCGCATCCATTGCCCCGTGGTCTCGATCTCGGCGCGGATCTCCGACGAGAACTGCTTCCACATCAGCTCTTCGGTGAAGTCCGGCGCCGGCGCGATCAACACCAGCCCGGCGAGCGGCGCCTTCGCACCCTGCCGCCGCACCATTTCGCGCGCGAGCAGCAATGCGATCCAGCCGCCCATCGACGAGCCGATCACGATCTGCGGTCCGTCGCAGAAGCGATCGAACACGGCCAGGCTCTCCTCAAGCCAGCGCCCGATCGTGCCGTCTGCGAACGCTCCCTCCGACAGACCATGGCCGGAATAATCGAACCGCACGCAGGCGCGCCCCTTCGCCTCCGCCCATGCATCGACCGCCTGCGCCTTGGTCCCGTTCATGTCCGAGTTGAAGCCGGACAGCCAGAACACCCCTGGGCCGCGGCCATTGCGGACGCGCGCGGCAATACGCCTGGCGCCAATGCCCTGGCCCACCTCGATAAAAGTCACATCCGGCTCGCTGGCGGCGTTCATCGTGCTGTCATCCGGGTCTCGTCGGTGTCGGCCGCGCCATGGCGCGACGCTTGCGGAACTGCGGTTCTATCTCTATGTGACCGGAACGCAAAAGCTCTCAAAGCATTTGAGTGTTTCGATGGCGCGACCGATTGCGAGCTTGCCGTTATCGGTTGAATCCTTCAGACTAGAGCCTTCTTCAACAATACGGAGACCATACCCATTCGTCGTCCTAACAGAGCGCCAACCCCCGTTCAGAAAGATGGGCCGCGCGTCAACGAGGAAATCCGCAACCTCGAAATTCAGTTGATCGACCAGAACGGAGCGAACCTCGGAACCGTCAAGACGCAGGCCGCTATTCAGATGGCTGCGGAGGCGGGTTTCGACCTCGTTGAAATTGCCCCCAATTCCAATCCGCCGGTTTGCAAGTTTCTCGACTACGGGAAATTCAAGTATTCCGCGCAGAAGAAAGCCGCCGAAGCGCGCAAGCGTCAGAAGACCGTCGAGATCAAGGAGATCAAGCTCCGCCCGATGATCGACGATCACGACTATGATGTGAAGATGAAGGCGATGCAGCGCTTCTTCGAGGAAGGCGACAAGGTGAAGATCACCTTGCGTTACCGTGGCCGCGAAATGGCGCACCAGGAAATCGGCACGCGCCTGCTCGACCGCGTGAAGGCGGACGTCGCCGAACTTGCCAAGGTGGAACAGGATGCCCGCTTCGAAGGGCGTCAGGTCGTGATGGTGCTGGCGCCGAAATAACGCGCCGGCATTCCGCCACCTGCCGATGCTGCCGCAACGTCCGGTAGCCGAACAGACCGAAACCTCACATTCGCAGGCGGTGGCCGGCTAATTCCGGTCCTCGCCTTGATGTGCAGCCACATGTCCTTGGGGCATGTCCTTGAGCTTTCGCCGGCCGTCTGCCGCGCTCCGGCGTTGCCATTTTGCCCATCGTCTGTCATAAGGCCGACCTTCGCCGCCCGGCTGATCAAGGGCTGCCGTGGCGACGAACCCGCCGATAGCCTCGAATACGAGGGATTATCGAGCAATTTCAACGCTCTAACGAGCATTTTCCGGCCGGACGCCCGCTCGCGGGAGAGTCCGCATGTCGGTATAGGAGAGCCAAATGCCCAAGCTGAAGACCAAATCCGGCGCCAAAAAGCGCTTCAAAGTGACCGCCTCGGGCAAGGTGAAGTACGCCCAGCGTGGCAAGCGCCACGGCATGATCAAGCGCACGCCGAAGCAGATCCGTCAGCTTCGCGGAACCAATGTGCTGTTCAAGACCGACGGCGACAACATCAAGAAGTATTTCTTGCCGAACGACTGATCGCAGGAAAGGCCACGCGTTGCGTGGCGTCTCAACCCCTCATTGCTTACCATTTGAAGGAGATCAGTCATGGCTCGCGTTAAACGCGGTGTGACCGCTCACGCCAAGCACAAGAAAGTCTACAAGGCCGCCAAGGGCTTCTACGGCCGCCGCAAGAACACCATCCGCGCCGCCAAGGCGGCCGTGGACAAGGCTCAGCAATATGCCTTCCGCGACCGCAAGCGGAAGAAGCGCACCTTCCGCGCGCTCTGGATCCAGCGCCTGAACGCCGCCGTGCGTCCGTTCGGCCTGACCTACAGCCGCTTCATCGACGGCCTCGCCAAGTCCGGCATCACCGTGGACCGCAAGGTGCTCTCGGATCTCGCGATCCACGAGCCTGCCGCATTCCAGGCGATCGTCGAGAAGGCCAAGGCATCGCTGCCCAAGGCGGCCTGACCGGCCAGACGAGAGGCAGCCCGCCAGACGGCCCGATTTCGGGCCGTTTCGAACGGGCTCCGGGTATGACAGGCCGTCCGCGAGGGCGGCCTGATGCTTTTGTGGGGCTATCGTCGCGCGGGCCTGCGCGCCGCCTTTAAGGCCTGGCGCGCCATGCGATGGGCGGCCTGCGCCGTGCAATACGCCTCGAACGAGCGATACATCGTGCCGGACTCGTGGACGTATTTGGCGGCGCAGACGTGTTTCGCGCGGGCATAAGCGCGCATCTGCGCCGGCGGCAGCCGTCCGGCAAACGCCGCTTCGCATTTTCGGATCACGATGTCGCCGGTATGAAGGTCGGCGCTGGTCCCCGCCCCGCAACGATCGAAGATCGCCATGGCGGCATCGCAGCTGCGCGTCCGCCTGATCGCCGCTTCGACCGCCGCGAGCTGAAACGGCGCGATCGGGCAGGCCCGTTCCGGCCGGGTTGCCGCCGCCACCGGCCCGGACATGAGGGCCGTCAGCAACGACAGGGCGATCACGAGGCGCAGCATCATGGTTTCGCTCCAGGCCCGGTCCGGGACACTCGACAATGTCTGTCTTGTGTCGCCGGCATGGCCGCCCCGGTTCGGCCGGCGGCGTTTCCCCCTTGACCTGCTGCGCCGGGGCGGTGACAACCAGCCGCCTTGAAATCTAAGGATTTTCCCCTTGTCCGACCTCGCCACGCTCGAAGCCGAGATTCTCGCATCTATCGCCGCCGCCGCTGACGAAGCGGCCCTCGAAACCGTGCGCGTCGGCGCGCTCGGCAAGAAGGGCTCGGTCTCCGCGCTGCTGGCAACGCTCGGCAAGATGGCGCCTGACGAACGCAAGGCGCAGGGTGCGGCGATCAACGCGGTCAAGGACAAGGTCTCCGAGGCGCTGAATGCGCGGCGCGAGGTGCTGAAGTCGGCCGCTCTCGATGCGCGGCTCGCCAGCGAATCCATCGACGTCACGCTGCCTGTGCGTGAAAGCCCGGCCGAGCAGGGTCGTATTCATCCGCTCAGCCAGGTGATGGACGAACTCACCGCGATCTTCGCCGACATGGGCTTTGCCATCGCCGAAGGTCCGGACATCGAGACCGATGACAACAACTTCACCAAGCTGAACTTCCCGGAAGGCCATCCGGCGCGCGACATGCACGACACGTTCTTCTTCCATCCGAAGCAGGACGGTTCGCGACCCCTGCTGCGCACGCACACGTCACCGGTGCAGGTGCGGGCGATGCTGTCGCAGAAGCCACCGATCCGCATCATCGCGCCGGGCCGCACCTACCGCATCGACTCGGATGCGACACACACGCCGCAATTCCACCAGGTCGAAGGTCTGGTGATCGACAAGGGCTCGCACCTCGGTCATCTGAAATGGATTCTGGCGGAATTCTGCAAGGCGTTCTTCGAGGTCGATAACGTCACCATGCGCTTCCGTCCGTCGTTCTTCCCGTTCACCGAGCCGTCGCTGGAAGTCGACATCCAGTGCCGCCGCGACAAGGGCGAAATCCGCTTCGGCGAAGGCGAGGACTGGCTGGAGATTCTCGGCTGCGGCATGGTGCATCCGAACGTGCTGCGCAACTGCGGCATCGATCCCGACGTCTACCAAGGCTTCGCCTGGGGCATGGGCATCGACCGCATCGCCATGCTGAAATACGGCATCGCCGACCTGCGGCAGATGTTCGAAGGCGATGTGCGCTGGCTCAATCACTACGGCTTCAAGCCGCTCGAAGTGCCGACGCTCGCGGGAGGACTGAGCACGTGATTGCCTGCACCCTCGTCAAGCTCTTCCTGCTTCCGGAATACGCGTCATGAAGTTCACCCTCTCCTGGCTGAAAGACCACCTCGACACCGATGAGCCGCTGGAGGCGCTCGCCGCGAAGCTGACGATGATCGGCCTCGAGGTCGAACACATCGATGACAAGGCGAAGGCTCTCTCCGCCTTCACCATCGCCAAGGTGATCTCCGCCGAGCAGCATCCGAATGCCGACCGCCTGCGCGTGTGCATGGTCGACACCGGTGAGGGCGCGCCGGTGCAGGTGGTCTGCGGTGCGCCGAACGCGCGGGCGGGCCTGACAAGCGTGTTCTCGCCACCTGGCACCTTCATTCCGGGCAAGAACATCACGCTTGGCGTCGGCACCATTCGTGGCGTCGAGAGCCGCGGCATGCTGTGCTCGGCCGCCGAGCTCGAACTCTCCAATGACCATGACGGCATCATCGAGCTGCCGGAGGATGCGCCGGTCGGCGTGCAATACACCGAATGGGCGAAGCTCGGCGACCCGGTGATCGAGATCAACCTGACGCCGAACCGCGCCGACTGCACCTCGATCCACGGCATTGCCCGCGACCTGTCGGCCGCCGATATGGGTACGCTGAAGGACCCGACCATCGCGCCGGTGAAGGGCGCGTTCGCATCGCCTGTGCAGGTGAAGGTCGAGGACGACACGCTGTGTCCGGGCTTCGCGCTGCGGCTGGTCCGCGGGGTGAAGAACGGCCCGTCGCCGGAATGGCTGCAGAAGCGCCTCACCGCGATCGGCCTGCGCTCGATCAACGCGCTGGTGGACATCACCAACTTCATGACCTTCGACCGCGGCCGGCCACTGCATGTGTTCGACGCAGCGAAGGTAAAGGGCAATCTGGTGGTGCGCCGCGCGCGCGCCGGCGAGACGCTGCTGGCGCTGGACGGCAAGACCTATACCCTCGACGAGACGATGTGCGTGATCGCCGACGACAACGGCGTCGAGTCGCTCGCCGGCATCATGGGCGGCGAAGCATCCGGCTGCTCGGAGACGACGACCGACGTGCTGATCGAATCCGCGCTCTGGAACGAGATCAACATCGCCCACACCGGCCGCAAGCTCGGCATCAACTCCGATGCGCGCTATCGCTTCGAGCGCGGCGTCGATCCAGCGTTCATGGTGCCGGGCCTCGAACTCGCGACCAAGCTGGTGCTGGAGATCTGCGGCGGTACGCCGTCCGAATCCGTCGTCGTCGGCAAGACCTTCGGCGATGACCGCATCATCGACTTCCCGCTGGACGAGGTGAAGCGCCTTGCTGGCATCGAGGTGCCGCTGGTGGAAATCCGCCGCATCCTCGGCCACCTCGGCTTCGCCGTCGCCGGCAACGGCAGCACGGTGAAGGTGGCGGTCCCCTCGTGGCGCGCCGACGTCCACGGCAAGGCCGATATCGTTGAGGAGATCGTCCGCATCGTCGGCGTCGATCGCGTGCCGCTGACGCCGTTCGAGCGTGGCGACGCACCGCGAAAGCCGGTGCTGACGCCGATCCAGCTGCGCACCCGCCGCGCCAAGCGCGCGCTCGCCGCGCGCGGCCTGGTCGAGACCATCACCTGGTCGTTCGTTTCCAAACCGCAGGCCGAGCTGTTCGGCGGCGGCCAGCACGAGCTGTCACTCGCCAACCCGATCGCGGCGGATCTGTCCGACATGCGCCCAAGCCTCATTCCAGGGCTGGTCGCCGCCAGCCAGCGCAATGCGGATCGCAGTTTCAGCGACATCGCGCTGTTCGAGGTCGGGCAAATCTTCAAGGGCGACAAGCCGGAGGACCAGTTCACCGCAGCGAGCGGCCTGCGGCGCGGCCTCGCCGCGCCGGCCGGCAGCGGACGGTACTGGTCCGGCTCGGCCCAGGTCACCGCATTCGACGCGAAGGCCGATGCGCTGACCGTGCTGACGGCTGCCGGCGCCTCCGCGCAGGCCTTGCAGATCGTCCCCGGCGGTGCTGCGTGGCTTCATCCGGGTCGTTCCGGCACCATCCAGATGGGGCCGCAGAACATTCTTGGCTATTTCGGCGAACTGCATCCGCGTACGCTGGAGGCGCTCGGCGCCGAAGGGCCGTTGGTGGCCTTCGAGGTGATTCTCGATCGCATCCCCGACGCCAAGGCGCGGCCGACGCGGGCGAAGCCGTTGCTCGAACTCTCGGCGTTCCAGCCGGTATCGCGCGACTTTGCCTTCATCGTCGACCGCAAGGTGAAGGCCGCCGACATCGTGCGCTTCGCCCAGAGCGCCGACCGCAAGCTGATTACCGGCGTCACCGTATTCGATGTCTACGAAGGCAAGGGCATCGATCCGGACAAGAAGTCGATCGCGATCGCGGTCACCTTGCAGCCGCGTGAGAAGACGTTGACCGATCAGGAGATCGACGCGGTCGCCGCCAAGATCGTCACCGAAGTCACCAAGAAGACCGGCGGCACGTTACGGGGATGACCCTGCATAGCCTCCTCCCATCGGGCATCAGCGCGACGGCGCTGCTTGCCCTGATGGCTGTAGGCTTCGTCTCCAGCGTCGCGCGCGGTTTCTCAGGCTTCGGCTCGGCGCTGATCTTCATGCCGCTGGCAAGCGCCGTGATCGATCCGCGGGTGGTGGCACCGCTGCTGCTGATCATCGATTTCTTTGCCGCCGCACCGCTGATCCCAAATGCCTGGCGCAAGGCGGACCGCAATGCCGTGGCGCTGATGGCCGCGGGTGCCGCGGTCGGCGTGCCGCTCGGTACCTACGCGCTGACGCGGCTCGATCCGGTGACCACGCGCTGGATCATCGCCGCCTTCGTGTTCGCGCTGCTGGCTCTCCTCATCACCGGCTGGCGCTATCATGGCAGGGCGCATCCGGCCGCGACCACCAGCGTCGGCGCCGTCTCCGGCTTCTGCAGCGGACTGGCGCAAACCGGCGGACCGCCGGTCGTCGCCTATTGGCTCGGCCAGCCGCTCACGAGCGCCGTGGCGCGCGCCAACATCGTGCTGTTCTTCGCGATCTCCGATGTCTTTTCCGTCGGCAGCTATCTCGCGGGCGGGCTCTTGACCGCAGACGTCATCAAGCTCGCGCTGCTCACCGGACCGATCTACGGGCTCGGGCTGTTCATCGGCGCGCAGCTGTTCGGCATCGCCAGCGAAACGCTGTTTCGCCGCACCTGCTACAGCCTGATCGCATTGGCTGCGGTCGCCGGCCTGCCGGCGCTGGATTCGGTGCTGCGCTGATCACTGCAATCCATCCGCCGTATTGCGCTTCGGCCGGCGCGGGGCGGGCGGCCTTTCCTCGGCAATCGGCCGCAGCGCACCGATCCGCCGCAGCGCCGCTTCGGCTGCACGCTCGCCGGATTCCCACGCGCCGCCCACCGTGCCCCACAACGTCTCGTGAGTGGCTTCACCCGCAAAGAGTAGCCCACCGAGAGGTTCGGCCAAAGTCTTCCGCGCACCCTGCGCGCCGGGCGCTGCCGCCGACATCGCACCGAGCACGAACGGCTCGTCATTCCAACGCGTCACCGTCGCGCGCTTGATCGCGTTCTTGATGTCGCGGCCGTAGAGCTTGCCCAGCCAGTCGGCCGCGAACGCGACCATCGCCACCTCGCCTTTGGCCGCGAGATCGCGGCCAAAGCTGCCTGCGACATCGACCGAGCACAGCGATGAACCGCCGATATTGGCCAACAGTAGGCCGGTCTGGCCGCTGTCGCTTTTCTCGGCGACGATGTCGTCACGCTGCAGTCCGAGTGGATTGTCCGGCAGTTCCAGCACGATGTGATCGTAGCTGCCGAGGCCGAGCTTGCCGAGGGCATCGAGCTGGCGCTTCGGCAGCTCGGGCACGAAGCGAATCTTTCCGGCATTCAGCACGTTGGTCGAGGCGGTGACGATGATGGCACGCGCGGTCACGCGGCCGGAGGCGGTCTCCACGGCGAGCTCACGGCCGGACCAGACGATACGCGTCACCGGCGCGTTCAGCACCACCGGCACGGCGTCGCCGAGCTTCGCCACCAGCACGCCCAGTCCCTGGCGGCAGAACGCGCCGGCATCGCGCGGCTCCAGCCGCGCCAGATCGAATGCCGACACCTCGTTCAGATCCTTCGAGACCACCGCGGGCCCGAGCGTGAACTCCAGCGTCTTGGTCCATTCGCCGAGATCCTTCGGCATCGCATCCAGCGCCGCCACGTCCGCCCGGCGGGCGGGATCGGCGATGGCGCGTTTGGCGCGCACCATGGTCGCGAGCAAATCCTCGGTTTCGCCGGCGCGGGCGTTGCGCTGGCCGATCCTGACCTTCGGCGCCTGCGGGGCCGCATAGACGTCGATTCCGACCGAGCGCGCCAGCTTCGCCACCGGATTGCTGCTTTGGGAGAACAGCCAGCGGGCGCCGCGATCGAACGGCACGCCGAAGGTTTCAGTATCGGTCCAGCAGCGGCCGCCGAGCCGGCCGGAGGCTTCGATCACGACAACTTTACGGCCTGCAGCCTGCAACCGTCGCGCGGCCGCTATGCCGGCTGCGCCTGCCCCGACGACCACCACCTCCGTCTCGCGGGGCAACGCCACGGGCGCCGCATGGACCGGCACCGGACGCAACGCCGCTGGCGCCACCATCGCCGCCGACAGAGCCAGAAACGCACGGCGTGAAATTGTCATCTGATGGTTTCCGGGACTTTTCGAAGCAACCCAAAGAAGTGGTTAAACCGACGCGCGCAGCGGAACATCGCGCGAACGTGTCCTACCGCACAGAAACCGGCAACGCATTGTGGTGAACGTTTGCTTATTCGGACAGCCTCATGCATGAACCAAATTGAAAATGCTTTTGGCGACGATGGTCAACCTCAGGGAGACGATGCGGCCGGGATGAGCCGCAAGGGGAAACGGTCATGGGCTTGATGCTCGACACGGTCGGAAAACTGATCGCCCGATACCTTCAGCACGAGGCTATCGGCTTCGAACCGTTCACCCCGAGCGACCCGGAACACCTGCGCCATGTCATTCAGCCCGCCGACGTTCTGCTGGTCGAGGGCAACAACCGCATCTCCGGCGTCATCAAATACCTCACCCAGTCCACCTGGTCGCATGCGGCGCTCTATGTCGGACCGATCGACGGCGCGTTCGAGCCGGACGGCGAGCCGCATGTGATGATCGAGGCCAACATCGGCGAAGGCGTCGTCACCGCGCCGCTGTCGAAATACTTTCGCTATCACACCCGGATCTGCCGGCCCGTCGGCCTGTCGTTCGAGGATCGCGACACGGTCTGCCGCTACGCGATCAACCGCGTCGGCTTCGGCTACGATACCAAGAACATCGTCGATCTGATGCGCTACCTCATTCCGCTGCCGATTCCGCAGAAGTGGCGACGACAGATGATCGCCATGGGCTCCGGCGATCCGACCCGCATCATCTGTTCGGCGTTGATCGCGCAGGCGTTCGAAGCCGTGCGCTATCCGATCCTGCCGAAGGTGACGCTCGCCGGCAGCCGCAAGGCCCGCCGCGCGATCCTGCACATCCGCGACTCGTCGCTCTACATGCCGCGCGACTTCGACATCTCGCCCTATTTCGCGGTGGTCAAGCCGACCATCGAGGAAGGATTCGACTACACGGCCCTGCACTGGGCCGACAAACCGAAGCCGCTCGAGGAGGTGGCGGGCACCTCCGATCCGTTTCCATCCGCGCACGAAACGCCGCCGCTGGTCCCTGAGACGGCTGACGAGGCGGCGCAGAAAGCCGCTTTTGCAGAAGTCGACACCGCCCCGGCAAACACTGGTTTGACGGCAGTTCCGCTGATCGCCCGGCTGCGCGCTCATGCGCGGCGCGCCGAGAGCGTGGCGGCACGCAACCGGATGCTGCAACTCGCCGGCTGAGGCCAGCCTCCCTTCGCCTCTCGCCCCCCGGGCACGCCGAACCACTTGCGGGCGATCCCCGGCGTGGCTACCTCTGCGCAGGTTTGCCCCGAGGAGGTCCACGCCATGCTCGACGCAGCCGTCAAGGCGCTGTCGCAAATCCTGTCGCCACCGATGCGCCGCATCCTGTGGCGCTCGATCGCGCTTGCGATCGGCCTGATCGCGGTGGTCGCGATTGGCCTGCAACGGCTGCTCAGCTGGTTCGCCACCTCCGGCGAGTTGTGGGCCGAGACCATGCTCGGGCCGGGCTTCGAGACGCCGCTCAACATCCTCGCCTGGATCGTTTCGATCGCGGCCGCGCTCGGCATCGTCGTCGGCGCCGTGTTCCTGATGCCGGCCGTGACCGCGCTCGTGGCCAGCATCTTCGTCGATGACGTCGCCGACGAGGTCGAGCGCGTGCACTATCCCGCCGACAAGCCGGGCACGGCTATGCCGCTGACCCGGGCTTTGTACGAGGGCGTCAAGACGGCTCTCTTGGCAGCGGGCCTGTATCTGATCGCCTTGCCGTTCTTCTTCGTCGCGGGCCTCGGCGTGATCGTGTTCTTCATCGTCGCCGCCTACCTGCTCGGCCGCGAATACTTCCTGCTGGTGGCGATGCGCTCACGCTCACCGGAAGACGCACGCGCTTTCCGCAAGGAGCACGCGGCCACCGTGTTCACCGCCGGCTGCGTCATCGCCGCGTTCGTCTCGATTCCGATCGTCAACCTGGCGACGCCGCTGTTCGGCACGGCCTTCATGGTTCACATGTACAAGAGGCTGTCGGGTCCAAGCCCGGAGCTGCTCGAGCCTTCGAAGCTGCCGCCGGCAGCGGCTTGAACGCCAGCGTCCTTTCGCCTCCCTCGATGAGGACGCGCGCGGGCCAGAACGTCAGACCGTGGTCTTCTCCGGCCAACGGCAGAGATCGTTGATGATGCACACCTCGCAGCGTGGCTTGCGCGCGAGGCAGGTGTAGCGCCCGTGCAGGATCAGCCAGTGATGCGCATGCAGCATGAACTCCTGCGGGATCACCCGCTCGAGGCCAAGCTCCACCTCCAGCGGCGTCTTGCCCGGCGCCAGCCCGGTGCGATTGCCGACGCGAAAGACATGCGTATCGACCGCCATGGTGCGCTCGCCATAGGCCATGTTCAGCACGACGTTGGCGGTCTTGCGGCCGACACCGGGCAATGACTCCAGCGCCTCGCGCGAGCGCGGCACCTCGCCGCCGAATTCGTTGATCAGCTTCTCCGACAGCGCGATGACGTTCTTCGCCTTGTTGCGATACAGGCCAATGGTCTTGATGTAATCGCGCAGCTTCTCCTCGCCGAGATCGAGCATCTTCTGCGGCGTGTCGGCGACCGGAAACAGATTGCGCGTCGCCTTATTCACGCCCGCGTCGGTCGCCTGAGCCGACAGCGCCACCGCGACCAGCAACGTGTACGGATTGAGGTGCTCGAGTTCGCCGCGTGGCTCCGGATTAGCCTTCTGGAAACGTCGGAAGGCTTCGGTCACCTCTTCCGGCGTCCAAGGCTTGAGGGCAGGCGATTTGAGCTTGGGCACCTTCACTTTGGCCTTGGCCGAGCTGGCCTTGGCGGCGCTCTTCGACTTGACCTTGACCGTGCTCGCCTTGATGGCCTTTGCGGCCGGGCGTACCATCGTTTTTGCAGAGCGGGGTTTCGCCCTGGTCGCTGCTTGGGGCGCGGCTGACGTCGTGTTTTTGGCCATGTCCCGGTATAGATAAGCCCCATGACCGCAGGCAACTCCTTTGACGACGAGCCGACGCTGTTTTCCGCGCTGCTCACGCCGCACCGTTCACTCAACAGGACCAGCTTCCTGATCCTGATGAGCTTCGTCAGCATCGTCTCGTTCATCTCCGGGCTGATCTTCCTGTCGATGGGCGCCTGGCCGGTGTTCGGCTTCTTCGGCCTCGACGTGCTGGCGATCTGGTGGGCGTTTCGCGTCAACTTCCGCCGCGCCACCGCCTATGAGGAGTATTCGGTCACGCCGTCGGCGCTGCATGTCCGCCGCGTCAGCCATCGTGGCGCCGTGTCGGAATGGACCTTCAACCCGCTTTGGGTCCGGCTCGACGTCGAAAAGCATGAGGAGTTCGGCGTGGAAAGGCTCGCCCTGGTCTCGCGCGGGCAAAGCCTCGGCATCGCCAATTTCCTGGGCCCCGATGAAAAGCAGAGTTTCGCCAAAGCGCTGACTGCGGCGCTGGCCACCGCCAAACGCGGCATCGACTACAACCCGATCACATAACTAATCCATTGATATTAAGCGTGTTTCTCCCACTCCAACGGGAGCGGAAGCCCTTGCCGCATCGGCATGCCCGTGCTGGAATCGAACCGCTCGTCTGGCGATCCGGAATCGGGTGGTTCACAGCGGCGGTCAGGCCTACATCGATGCCATGATGAATCTTGCACTCACCAACCACCACCCGGTCAAACCGGGCCCACAGAACGCGGCGCTGCGCGATTACGATTCGGTGCGGCGCGCGATCGCCTTCATCTCCGAGAACTGGCGCCGCCAGCCTGAGATCGAGGCCATTGCCGATGCCGCATCCGTCACCCCCGACGAGCTGCACCACCTGTTCCGCCGCTGGGCGGGACTGACGCCGAAGGCCTTCATGCAGGCGCTGACGCTCGACCATGCCAAGAGCCTGCTGCGGGATTCCGCAAGCGTGCTCGACGCGGCGCTCGACAGCGGCCTGTCCGGCCCCGGCCGGCTGCACGACCTCTTCGTCACCCACGAGGCGATGTCGCCCGGCGAGTGGAAGACCGGCGGCGCCGGCATGACGCTGCGCTACGGCTTCCATCCCTCGCCGTTCGGAACGGCGATCGTGATCGCCACCGAGCGCGGCCTTGCTGGCCTCGCCTTCGCCGATCCGGGCGACGAGCCGGCCGCGTTCGCCGACATGCGGCGGCGCTGGCCGCACGCGACCTATGTTGCGGACGCGGCGGAAACCGCCCGGCTGGCGCAGCGGATCTTCGACCCCGGCCTCTGGCAGAAAGACCAGCCCTTGCGCGTCGTCTTGATCGGCACCGACTTCGAGGTGCGGGTCTGGGAGACGCTGCTGCGGATACCGATGGGCCGCGCGGCGACCTACTCCGACGTCGCCCAATCGATCGCGCGTCCGAAGGCGTCGCGCGCCGTCGGTGCAGCGGTCGGCAGGAACCCGGTATCGTTTGTGGTTCCCTGTCATCGTGTGCTCGGCAAGAGCGGCGCCCTCACCGGCTATCACTGGGGCATCACGCGCAAGCAGGCGATGCTCGGCTGGGAAGCGGGCCAGGTGCAAGGCCCGATGCAAGGACCGATGCAAGGCGCAATATGACAGGATTGTAATATGACTCAGGTGAGTCCTGTCTCTATCGTCGCATGATCGCGGCGATGGATGGATGGACTCATGACGAAGCGATCGGTGCGGCTGACCTGCCTTGCGATCTCCATCCTTGCGGCGGCACTGATCTCCGGCTTTTTCTACGCCTACTCCTGTTCCGTGATGCCGGGCCTCGCCGCCACGGATCCCGAATCGGCGATTCGCGCAATGCAGGGCATCAACGCCATCGTCCGCAATGGAACCTTCGCCTTCGCATTCTTCGGTACACTGGCGTTCGGCGGCATTTCAGTGATTCTGCTGATCGGCAATGGCGGCCGGCCGCTCGCCTTCGCGCTGATAGGAACCCTGATCTACGGCGTCGGCGTCTTGATGGTGACGCTGCTCTACAGCATGCCACTGAACGAGGCGCTCGCCAGTGCCGCACCCACACCGGAAACCGCAGCCCGCATCTGGAACGACTATCTTGAGCCTTGGGCGTTCTGGAATACGCTGCGCATGTTGACGTCGGTGCTCGCGCTCGCCGCCTTCGTCACGAGCTACATCAGCCTGCTGCTGCAACCCTATACCGCTGCGCGGCAGATACCGCGCATGACCACGCAGACCGCCTGACGCGCCTCACCATTGGCGGTGCGACAGGCTGGTTATCCGGCTCGCGTCAGGCCGCGAGATCGAGCTTCGACGCGACCGTCGCGTCGGCATTGAGACGGTAGATGATCGGAACGCCAGTGCCGATCTCGCGCGAGAGAATGCCCTCCGGCGACAGTCGCTCCAGTACCATCACCAGCGCACGCAGCGAATTGCCGTGTGCGGCGACCAGCACGCGCTCGCCGCGCAGCACGCGCGGCAAAATCTCCTGCACATAATAAGGCAGCGTGCGCGCCAGCGTATCCCGCAGACTTTCGCCGCCGGGCGGCGCGATGTCGTAGGAGCGGCGCCAGATATGCACCTGCTCCTCACCCCACTTTTTACGCGCATCGTCCTTGTTCAGGCCCGACAGGTCACCATAGTCGCGCTCGTTCAGCGCCAGATCCTTCATCACCGGAATGTTGCTCGCACCCATTTCCTCGAGCACCAGGCCGAGGGTGCGCTGCGCGCGCTTCAGATTCGAGGTGAACGCGACATCGAAGGCAAGCCCCTGGGCCTTCAGCTTGCGGCCGGCTTCGCGCGCCTCGCTGATCCCCTGCTCGGTGAGATCGACATCACGCCAGCCGGTGAAGAGGTTCTTCAGATTCCATTCGCTCTGGCCGTGACGCACCAGCACAAGCAGACGGTCGCTCATTCGCTTTTCACTCCGTGACGCTTCAGATCGTTGTATCGCGCGACCCGTTTCGGCAGAAACGTCATCGCTGCGGTTTCTCGTTCGCGCATGACCCTTCGGAAAATCGCTCCATTCCGGATCGCGCCTTAGAAATCACTCAGGCCGAGCACATCCATCATGGTATAGAAGCCCGGCTTCTTGTCGCGCGCCCACAGCGCGGCCTTGACCGCGCCATTGGCGAACAGCGCCCGATCGCCCGCCTTGTGCGACAGCTCGATCCGCTCGTCGGCGCCGGCGAAGATCACCGTGTGATCGCCGACCACCGTGCCGCCGCGCAAGGTGGCAAAGCCGATGTCACCGTTGCGCCGCTCGCCGGTGTAGCCATCGCGCGAACGGACCGCGCGCTGGCCGAGCTCGACGCCGCGTCCGTCGGCGGCCGCCTGCCCGAGCATCAAGGCGGTACCGGACGGCGCATCGATCTTCATCTTGTGATGCATCTCCAGCACCTCGATGTCGAAGTCCTCGTCCAGCGACTTGGCAACACGCTTCACCAGCGCGGCCAACAGATTGACGCCAAGGCTCATGTTGCCGGACTGCACAACCGTCGCCTGTGCGGTGACGCTGCGGATCACAGCCTGGTCGGACTCCGACAGGCCAGTGGTGCCGATGACATGCACCAGGCGCCGCTGCGCCGCGATCGCCACGTTGGCGATGGTGGCGGCAGGCACCGTAAAATCGATCACGCCGTCGGCGTTCTTCGCAAGCTCCCACAGGTCCGCCGACAGCGCCACGCCATTGGCGGGAAGCCCGGCCAGCACGCCCGAATCCTGCCCCAGCAGCGGCGAGGTCGGCGCCTCGAGCGCCCCCGTCAGCACCGCGCCTTTGGCCTGTGCGATGGTCCGCACCAGCACGCGGCCCATCCGGCCGCCGGCACCAGCCACGATCAAACGCATGTCGGACATGCCACTTGTTCCTTGCAACATTGGTCCTTCGCAATGCCTGCGGTATAGCTGCGCTTTCCCCCCGCGGCAACTCGCCCGCCGCCTGTCAAAGCCCGGTCACCGTCCGCCGCTACGCTCGTCCGTTTTCGGAGCCACGCCATGCCTCGATCCATGCGCCGCCTGTTGAAGTCCCTGGCCGGGGCCACCGCGCTCGCCGGCGCGCTGGTTCCGCCGCCGGCTCCTGCCGCCGAGACGATCGGTGGCGAGCGGACTTTCTCCTTCGTCGCGCTCGGCGACATGCCCTACAGGCTGCCGGACGACATCGCCAAGTTCGACCGGCTGATTGCCGCGATCAACGCGCTGAAGCCCGCCTTCACCATCCATGTCGGCGACATCAAAGGCAGCTCGACGCCATGCAGCGATGCCATGCTGCAGCAATCGCTCGACCAGATGCAGACCTTCGAAGGACCGCTGGTCTACACCCCTGGCGACAACGAATGGACCGACTGCCATCGCCGCGAGGCAGGCGCGTTCGACCCGCGCGAACGGCTGACCAAGCTTCGTTCGCTGTTCTACGCCAATCCCGGCAGATCACTCGGCAAGACGCCGATGGTGTTGGAAAGCCAGGCGATGGTGATGGCGGAGTTCGCGCCTTACGTCGAGAACGCGCGTTTCGAGAGGAACGGCGTGCAGGTTTTCAGTGTGCATGTGGTCGGCTCCAACAACGGCTTCGAGGCGCAGGACCCGGCAGCGGCGAGCGAATTCTTCGCCCGCGACAAGGCGAACGTCGCCTGGATCGAGAATAGCTTCAAGAAGGCGCAGAATGCCAACGCCAATGCCGTCGTCGTCTTCATGCAGGCCGAATTCGATCAGGCCCGGCTTCCGAGCGGCGCGATGCCGCGGCAATCCGGATTCGCCAATGTCCTCGATGCGCTGGAGAAGGGCGCGCAGGCGTTCGGAAAGCCTGTGCTGATCGTCAACGGCGACGAGCACTTCATCGAACTGAAGCCGATGCGCAACAGCCGCGGCAAGCCGATTCCGAACATGCTGAAGCTGATGGTCTATGGCGAGAACGACATCCACGCGGTGCGCGTGATCGTCGATCCGGACAGCGCCGGCGTGTTCGGCTTCGTGCCGCTGATCGTGCCGGAAAACCTGAAGTAGCGCTTCCGGAATTGGCTTATGCCGGCTCCGTCTCGCCACGACTGTGATGCTCGTGCACGCGGGCATCCAGTACGCCGCCCCCTCTCGGCTCAATCACCGATGCCTCGACGTCTCGGATGAGTGGTCCGCGTTCGCGCGGACGGCGTGACGTGAGATTACGGCTGCGGGCCGTCGTAGCCCTCGACGATCACCAGATCGCATTCCGAATGCGGCGCTCGCACCGTGATGAGATGCTGATACTCCGGCGAGTTGTAGCAGGCGAGCGCGGTGGCGTAGTCCTTGAACTCCAGCACCACGTTGCGCGAGCGCGATGAACCTTCCGGATTCTCGAACGGCGCGCCGCGGACCAGGAATTTCGCCCCGTACTTGTTGAACACCGCGCCGTTGGCGGCGACATAGGCGCGATAGCCGTCCATGTTATGGACGTCGACGCGCGCGATCCAATAGGCCTTGGCCATCACGCTTCCTCCTGATGGAGCCGACAACGATCCGCAAACGCAAACCGGGCGGCGTTATCACCGCTGCGCCTGCGCGGCGGCGATGTCGGCAACAATCGCATCCGCCACCGCCACCGGATCGGCAGCCTCGGTGACCGGCCGGCCGACCACCAGATGATCGGCGCCGCCGGCAATCGCCCGCGCCGGCGTCATGATGCGCTTCTGGTCGCCGATCGCTGTTCCTGCGGGGCGGATGCCCGGCGTCACCAGCGCCATGCCGGGGCCGACCAGCGCGCGGATGCTCTCGGTCTCCTCCGGGGACAGGATCAACCCATGGATGCCCGCATCGCGTGCCTGCAGGGCGCGGCGCGACACCAGCTCCTTGACGCCGAGGGAATAGCCGGCCGCGGCAAGGTCGGCATCGTCGTAAGACGTCATCACCGTCACCGCGAGCAGCTTCAGCTTCGAGCCGGCGACGCCCGCGAGCGCCGCCTTCATGCTCTGCGGATAGGCGTGCACGGTGAGGAAGCTCGCGCCGAGCCTGGCGATCTGCCGCGCCGCGCGTTCTACGGTGTTTGGAATATCGTGCAGCTTGAGATCGATGAACACCTTCTTGCCGCTGCCGATCAGCCTTTCCGCCAGCGGCAGGCCGCCCGCGTAGGTGAGCTCCATGCCGATCTTGTAGAAGGACACGTGATCGCCGAGCCGGGCCACCATCGCCTCCGCCTCGGCAACCGAGGGCAGATCGAGCGCGACGATCAGCCGGTCGCGCGGATCGATGGCGGTGTCGTTTGCCTGCGTGCTGCTCATGCGTCGTACCTGGCTCGTTGCGGTCATGCGCCTCTCGTCATTTGCTGTGCGACATCGATCAGTTGCGTCACCATCCCCCGGAGCGCGTCGCTATCCGCCTTGTGCTTCAACCGCTCGCGCTCGTCATAGGCCTGATCGGCGAACGAGAGCGCAAGCTGGTTCGGGATGACGGTGGCGCGGCAACCCGACAGGATCAACCGCAGCGCCGCAAGACAGCGCGAGCCGCCGAGCTTGCCTTCCGAGGCCGACGCCATCGCAAAAGCGCGCTCGCGAAACACCTGGCCCTGGGTTTCGTTCCCGTCCTCGACGCGGGTGATCCAGTCGATCGCGTTCTTCAGCAGCGGCGGCAGCGACGAATTATATTCGGGGGTGACGAAGACGACGCCATGGTGCGCGCCGAGCATGCGCTTCAGGTTGAGCGCGTTCTTCGGCACGCCGGACTTCGCTTCCAGATCGCCGTCATAGATCGGCAGCGGGTAGTCGGCGAGCGAGAGCCGCGTGACGTCGACACCAGCGAGCGCGAATTCCTTGGCGACGGCAGCAGCCAACCGCGCATTGATCGAGCCGGTGCGCAGCGAGCCAGGAATGACGAGGATTTTGACGGTGGGCATCTGTCAATCGACTCAACGGCGGTTTCAAACAACCCGCCGCCACACCGACGACGGGCTCAGCTCTTGCGATACACCCAGACGCGCGCCGGGGGAATATTCAACCAGATCCGCTCCGAGGCCTGGGCGGTAACCCCCGTCAGCGACTTCGGAATCGGCGGCGCAACGGAATAGGTGAACTGAATGAAGGGCGCGCCCGGCTGGGCCAGAGCCTGCGCCTCGCGCAGCAGCCTGATTCGCTGCCGCATCGGCTTGGTCACCAGCGGCAGACCGGAGACGACCGCCGAGGCCGGCTCCGCCAGCGTCTGCCAGAGCGAATCCCGCAGCGCATAGGCATCGCCCTGCACCACCGTCGCCGTCGGATAGCGGTCGCGCAGCAGCGCGCAGAAACCGGGGTTGTATTCGATCAGCACGAGCCGCGCCGGATCGACGCCGCGCTCGATCAGCGCATTGGTGATCGCGCCGGTGCCGGGCCCGAGCTCGATCACCGGACCATCCGCCTGGGGATCGACGAACTGCGCCATCGTGCGCGCCAACGCCTTGCTGGACGGCATGACCGCGCCCATGTGCAGAGGTTTTTCGATCCATGAACGAAGAAAACGAACCTCGTCATCGAGGCGGAGCGGTTTCTTCTGAACGCGCAGGGAGGACTGCAGAGGCATTTCGCTACCAGACGGGTGTCACGGACCCGTCATAGAGGTACAGAGCAACGGCAAATCGGTCAAGCAAATGAGTCAGTTAGCGGCCGACCGCGCGCCAAAGAAGTCCTTGACCTTGGAGAAAAAACCTGCCGCTTCCGGCTGGGTGTCGCCGGACGACAGCTTCTCGAATTCCGCGAGCAGATCCTTCTGCTTCTTGGTGAGGTTTTGCGGCGTTTCGACCACAACCTGCACGTACATGTCGCCGACCTGGCGCGAGCGTAGCACCGGCATACCCTTTGATGCGATGCGGAATCGACGGCCGGACTGTGTTCCAGCCGGAATTTTTACCTTGCTCTTGCCGCGCTCGATGGTCGGCACATCGAATTCGCCGCCCAGCGCTGCCGTCACCATGGAGATCGGCACGCGGCAGTGGAGGTCCGCACCCTCACGCTGGAAGAAGTCGTGCGGGACCAGCGAGAGGAAAATGTAGAGATCGCCCGGCGGGCCACCGCGCACGCCGGCTTCACCTTCGCCGGCGAGACGGATGCGGGTGCCATCCTCGACGCCGGCCGGAATGTTGACCGAAAGCACGCGCTCGCGCGTGACGCGGCCCGAGCCCGAGCACGATGTACAGGGATCGTCGATCGTCTGCCCCCGCCCATGGCAGGATGGACAGGTGCGCTCGACCGTGAAGAAGCCCTGCGCCTGGCGGATGCGGCCGGCGCCGCCGCAGGTCGTGCAGGCCTTCGGCTTCGAGCCGGCCTTGGCGCCGGTGCCCGAGCAGGCCTCGCACGTCACCGACGCTGGGATATGCACCTGCGCGGTCTTGCCCGAGAATGCCTCCTCGAGCGTGATTTCCATGTTGTAGCGAAGGTCGGCTCCACGCTCGCGGCCACCGGAGCGACGCCCGCTCGCCATGCCGAAGATGCCTTCGAAGATATCGCTGAAGGCCGAGCCGAAGTCGTTGCCGAAGCCGTGCGCGGCACCGTTGCCCATGCCGCCGTGCTCGAACGCGGCATGACCGAAGCGGTCGTAGGCGGCGCGCTTCTGCGGGTCCTTCAGAACCTCGTAGGCTTCGTTGATTTCCTTGAAACGAATCTCGCTCGTCTGGTCACCCGGATTGCGATCCGGATGCCACTTCATCGCGAGCTTGCGGAACGCGGACTTCAGGCCGGATTCATCGGCCGTGCGTTCGACTTCCAGGGTCTCGTAGTAGCAGCGCTTGGCAGACATCGTCGAATCTCGTCACCCCTGCTTCGACAGAAGGTAGGAAACAATCCGCAAAAGCAAAGGGCCCCCATCCTTCGACACGCGCATGGCGCTCTGCGAGATGGGGGCCATCGGTGACTCCGTCTTGGATCAGGCCGACTTCTTGTTGTTCTTGTCGTCGTCGACCTCGGTGAACTCCGCGTCGACAACGTCGTCCTTCTTCGCATCAGCCGCGGCGGCACCTTCGGCCTCGGCCTGCTGTTGCTTGTACATCGCTTCGCCGAGCTTCATCGAAACCTGCGCCAGCGTGTTGGTCTTCGCCTTGATCGCCTCGGCGTCCTCGCCCTTCAGCGCCTCCTTCAGGTCGCTGACGGCATCCTCGATCGCGCGGCGGTCGCTCTCGTCGACCTTCGAGCCATGCTCGGCGAGCGCCTTCTCGGTCGAATGCACCAGCGCATCGGCGTGGTTCTTCGCCTCGACGGCCTCCTTCCGCTTCTTGTCGTCGGCGGCATGCGCCTCTGCGTCCTTGACCATCTTGTCGATGTCGGCTTCGGACAGGCCACCCGAGGCCTGGATGCGGATCTGCTGCTCCTTGCCGGTCGCCTTGTCCTTGGCGGACACGTTGACGATGCCGTTGGCGTCGATGTCGAACGTCACCTCGATCTGCGGCATGCCGCGCGGTGCCGGCGGAATGCCCATCAGATCGAACTGGCCGAGGATCTTGTTGTCGGCAGCCATTTCGCGCTCACCCTGGAAGACGCGGATGGTGACGGCATTCTGATTGTCCTCGGCAGTCGAGAACACCTGGCTCTTCTTGGTCGGGATCGTCGTGTTGCGCTCGATGATGCGCGTGAACACGCCGCCCAGCGTCTCGATGCCGAGCGACAGCGGCGTCACGTCGAGCAGCAGCACGTCCTTGACGTCGCCCTGCAGCACGCCCGCCTGGATCGCAGCACCGATCGCGACCACCTCGTCCGGGTTGACGCCCTTGTGCGGCTCCTTGCCGAAGAATTGCTTCACCACCTCCTGGATCTTCGGCATGCGGGTCATGCCGCCGACCAGAACGACTTCGGTGATCTCACCAGCCGACAGGCCGGCATCCTTCAGCGCCTTGCGGCACGGCTCGATGGTCTTGTCGACGAGATCCTGCACCAGCGCCTCGAACTTGGCGCGGGTGAGCTTCATCGTCAGATGCTTCGGACCGGTCTGGTCCGCGGTGATGAACGGCAGGTTGATCTCGGTCTGCGTGGTCGACGACAGCTCGATCTTCGCCTTCTCGGCGGCTTCCTTCAGCCGCTGCAGCGCGAGCTTGTCGTTGCGCAGGTTGATGCCCTGCTCCTTCTGGAATTCATCGGCGAGATAGCCGACCAGGCGCATGTCGAAATCTTCACCGCCGAGGAACGTGTCACCGTTGGTGGACTTCACTTCGAACACGCCGTCGCCGATCTCGAGGATCGACACGTCGAACGTGCCGCCGCCGAGGTCGTACACCGCGATCGTGCCGGCCTTCGCCTTGTCGAGGCCGTAGGCGAGCGCCGCCGCCGTCGGCTCGTTGATGATGCGCAGCACCTCAAGACCCGCGATCTTGCCGGCGTCCTTGGTCGCCTGGCGCTGCGCGTCGTTGAAGTATGCGGGAACAGTGATGACGGCCTGATCGACCTTTTGGCCAAGATGGGCTTCCGCGGTCTCCTTCATCTTCTGCAGGATGAAGGCAGACACTTGCGAGGGCGAATAGGTCTTGCCGTCGGCCTCGACCCAGGCGTCGCCGTTGCCGGCCTTGACGATCTTGTAAGGGACGAGGCCCTTGTCCTTCTCGACCATCGGGTCGTCATAGCGGCGGCCGATCAGGCGCTTCACCGCGAAGAACGTCTTCTCAGGATTCGTGACTGCCTGGCGCTTGGCCGGCTGGCCGACAAGCCGCTCGCCGTCGTCGGTGAACGCGACGATGGACGGTGTGGTCCGCATGCCTTCGGCATTCTCAATAACTTTTGGCGATTTGCCATCCATCACGGCAACGCACGAATTCGTGGTGCCCAGATCGATACCAATGACCTTTCCCATGGTCTCTTACCCTTTCTCTGCGGCGAGCCAGCCGGGCCCTCGATTAGGCACCCGATGAGATCGAACGAGCGGTCAGCCCGCCGAACCCCGTTCCGGCCCCCAAAACCATCGCGCCTCAATCTTTTGAAGCGCCCGCGGGAGATATAAGAGAGCCACCCGCAGCCGCAAGAGATTTGGTCACGATTCCGCGACCGCACTTTCATCATTTTACCAGGCCGGTTAAGGCTGGATTCGCGCCCCGACCGCCCAGCCGCAGCGCGGGGCGGCAACATCAAACGGCCCAAAATCTGTCCGAGAAAGCCTGATGCGCATTGGTCCGACAGCCGTTCCTTCCATCCCGTCCTCCCGCCTGGCCGCGTCGCTGGCCCTCGCTTTCCTGGCCCTGACGCTGCTTGCCGGCGCGGTCCGCGCCAACGAGCTCGTCTATCCCACGGGATCGCGGATCGGTCTTATTCCCCTGCAGGGGGTGGTGGCAGTGAAGGACGGCATGGGGTTCGAGAATCCGGACAACAACCTGACGGTGACATTGCGAGAGCTGCCGGCCTCGGCGTTCGATGCCGTGGACACAGCCATCAAGGAGCGCAAATCCGTGCCGACGGCGATGGAAAACGCCGAGAGCTTCCAGACCGCAGCAGGACGGGCCTATCTCAGCCGCGCCGGCGGCCCGAACAGCGGCCCGAAGAACAACCGGGTGGCGATCCTGGTCTCCGACGGCAAGATCGCGGGCTACGTCGCCGTCGACATTCCGGAGGCTGCGGCCAAGGCCTATCCGGATCAGGCGATCCGCCAGATGCTGGCCTCCACCACGATCCGCACCGAAATCCCCGCCGCCGAGCAGCTCTCGCTGCTGCCCTTCAAGGTGTCCGATCTGTCCGGCTTCAAGACCGTGAAAACGCTGGTGCCGGGACAGGCCGTGATCCTGCTGGACAGCGACGACGAGGAAGCCGCGCTCGCCGGCTCGCCGTATATGCTGATTTCGATCGCCCGGATTTCCGCTGACCAGCCGAACGAGCGCGACCGCATCGCCCGACAGCTTGCCAATACGATTCCCGGTCTGCGCGAAGGACGAATCACGAGTTCGGAGCCGATGCGGATCGGCGGCACCGCCGGCTACGAGACCCGGATCGAGGCGACCAGCGTCAAGGACGACAAGCCCGTGACGGTGGTGCAATGGCTGCGGTTCGGTGGCGGCGCCACCTTGCGCATCGTCGCCGCCTCGGCACGCGAGTCATGGCCGGAGGCCTTCACCCGCTTCCGCGCCGTCCGCGACGGCATCAATCCTCGCTAATACGGTTCAGGCGAATGCCGTCCCGGACCGATCCGGGACGTGCTTCGATTGACGGGCGTTCAGTTGCCGTCGTTGGTTTCAGGCGCCGGCGCGGGCTTTGCTCCACCCTTCGAGACGCCGACCAGCGCGGGCCGCAGCACGCGCTCACCGATCATGTAGCCGGCCTGCACCACCTGAACCACAGTCCCCGCCGGGACCGACGGGTCCGGCACCTCGTACATCGCCTGCTGGAAGTTGGGATCGAAGCGCTCGCCGTTGGGATCGAACTTCTTCACACCGTTCTTCTCCAGCGCATTGAGCAGCGCACGCTCCGTCAGCTCGACGCCCTCGATCAACGCCTTCAAGCCGGGATCCGCGGCAGCCTTGGCTTCTGCCGGAACGGCGTCCAGCGCACGCTGCAGATTGTCGGCAATGTCGAGCACGTCGCGCGCAAACCCGGTGATGCCGTAAGCCCGTGCATCGGCCACTTCCCGCGCCGTCCGGCGGCGAAGGTTCTCCATCTCGGCCAGCGTGCGCAGAACCTTGTCGCGCGCCTCGTCGAGCTCCTTGCCCAGCGCTTCGACGGAACCCGGCTCCGGATCGTCCGGCATGATGTAGGGCTTGGAAACTTTAGGCTCGTTGTCCTGCGCCACGTCCAATCCATCCTTCTGGGTGTCGCTATCGGTCATTCCACTCAACCTTGTACCCTGTTGGCCGGCATGATCGGGACCGGCTGCTGCCGGCTGCACCGCGATCATGCCTGAAACTTTTGCCGCAAACTGCTCGCACGGCGCATACCGCATATCATGGCTTTGGCGCGGAAAATCAAGGCTATAGCGAGAGCCGCGGGCCGTTGGCGCGCTGGAACGCGCTCAGCTGCCAAGCAACTGGCTGACGATGCGGGCTGCGTAATCGACGGTCGGGATCACCCGGGCGTAGTTCAACCGCGTCGGGCCGATGACGCCGAGCACGCCGACGATGTGGCCGGCATTGTCGCGATAGGGCGCGACGATGGTGGAGGAGCCCGACAGCGAGAACAGCTTGTTCTCCGAGCCGATGAAGATGCGCACGCCCTCGGCCTGCTCGGCGCGGCCCAGGAGATCGATCACCCCGCGCTTCGCCTCGAGATCATCGAACAGCAGCCGCACGCGCTCGAGGTCCTCCATCGCATGCAGGTCGTCGAGCAGGTTGGCGTGGCCGCGCACGATCAGCTGCCGCTCGTTGCCGTCGCCACCGGACCAGCTCGCAAGGCCGGCTGCGATCACCTTCTGCGTGAGCTGATCGAGTTCGGAACGGCTCGCAGCCATCGCCTGCTCGAGTTCCGCACGGGCCTCTTCCAAGGTGCGACCGCGAATCCGCGCATTGAGGAAATTCGAGGCCTCGTTCAACACCGAGGTCGGCACCCCCGGCGGCAGCGGCAACACGCGGTTCTCGACCTGTCCGTCTTCCGCCACCAGCACGACCAGCGCACGCTCCGGTTCCAGGCGAACGAATTCGATGTGCTTCAGCCGGACATTGGCCTTCGCCGTCAGCACCACGGCGGCGGCGCGCGTCAAGCCCGACAGCCGCGACATCGCTTCGCTCAACGCCGCCTCGACCGTCTGGGCATGGCCGATCGAGGCCAGCTGGCTCTGGATCGATTGCCGCTCCGCCTCCGTCAGGTCGCCGACCTGCATCAGCGCATCGACGAAGAAACGGAGGCCGAGTTCGGTCGGCAACCGCCCGGCGGAGGTATGCGGGGCATAGATCAGCCCGAGCTGCTCGAGATCGGACATCACGTTGCGAACCGAGGCCGGCGACAGCGGCACGGTGATCAGCCGCGAGATGTTGCGCGAGCCCACTGGCTCGCCGGTCGCGAGATAACTCTCGACAATTTGCCGGAAAATATCGCGCGAACGCTCATTGAGCTGAGCGAGCCCGGCATGCGGCATGATCAGATGTGCCCTCGGATCGCTTCCAACCACGGTAACCTCCACGTCCGCCGTCAGAATTGTCCACTTTGCGGCCTGGTTTCAAGTTGCGATGTCGGCGGCAGAGCTCGTCTGCCCAGCGGGCATGAAACGACGCGGGAAAGCCAGTCCCCACTTTTCGGCCCCCCGCCCTTGCCGCCTCAGGGCGCGCCGCCTAAAAGCACCGGCGAACCGTGAATTTCCTCGCGAATCTCTTCGCGAATCCCTTGGAGACCTCCATGCGGCCAAGCCGTCGTGCGCCCGATGAACTGCGCGCCGTCACCCTCGAACGTGGCGTCGTCAAATATGCCGAAGGCTCTTGCCTGGTGAGGTTCGGCGATACTCATGTGCTGGTGACAGCGACGCTGGAGGATCGTCTGCCGCCGTGGCTGAAGGGGCAAGGCCGGGGCTGGGTGACCGCGGAATACGGCATGCTGCCGCGCGCGACGCTGGAACGGACGCGGCGCGAAGCCAGTGCCGGCAAACAGAACGGCCGCACGGTCGAAATCCAGCGCCTGATCGGCCGCGCTTTGCGCACCACCGTCGATCTCGTCGCGCTTGGCGAGCGGCAGATCACCGTCGATTGCGACGTGCTGCAGGCGGACGGCGGCACCCGCACCGCATCGATCACCGGCGCCTGGGTGGCGCTCGCCGACTGCCTGGCCTGGATGAAAACCCGCAACATGGTGAAAGGCGACGTGCTGCGCGACCACGTCGCCGCGGTTTCCTGCGGCATCTATAACGGTACGCCGGTGCTCGATCTCGACTATGCCGAGGACTCGGAAGCCGAAACCGACGCCAACTTCGTCATGACCGGCGATGGCCGTATCATCGAGGTGCAGGGCACCGCCGAGAAGACGCCGTTTTCCCAGGACGAGTTCCTGGCGCTGATGGCGCTCGCGAAGAAAGGCATTGCCAGACTCTGCGACCTGCAGAAGATGGCTGTCGCCTGATCGATTCGCAGAGCCGTAACCGACCATGACCGCACCCCGCCGCATCGAAGGCAAGCTCGTGATCGCGACCCACAATCCCGGCAAGCTCGCCGAGATGCGCGAGCTGCTGGCGCCGTACGGAATCGCCGCAGTATCCGCGGGCGAGCTGGGCTTGGGCGAACCGGAGGAGACCGGCGACAGCTTCCAGGCCAACGCCCGCATCAAGGCGGAGGCCGCAGCAAAGGCCGCGCAGCTTCCCGCCTTCGCGGACGACTCTGGCCTTGCGGTCGATGCGCTCGGCGGGCAGCCCGGCATCTATTCGGCACGCTGGGCCGGGCCTGCGAAGGACTTCAATGCGGCGATGGCGCAGATCGAGCGGTTGCTGCAGGAGCGCGGCGCAAGGGAGCCCGCCGATCGCGGCGCGCACTTCGTCTCCGCGCTGTGCGTCGCCTGGCCGGACGGTCATGTCGAAGAGGTGGAAGCACGCGTCGATGGTACGCTGGTCTGGCCACCGCGCGGAACGGCAGGCTTCGGCTACGATCCGATGTTCCTGCCCGACGGTCACGCTCGCACGTTCGGCGAAATGACCTCGGACGAAAAGCATGGACTGCCTCCGCGCGGCATGGGACTGTCGCACCGCGCGCGCGCATTCGTGAAGCTGGCGGAGAGATGCCTTGCCCGTGCCTGACAGCCCAGCCTTCGGCGTCTATGTGCACTGGCCCTTCTGCCTGTCGAAGTGCCCGTACTGCGATTTCAACAGCCATGTGCGTCACGCGGCCATCGACGAGGAACGCTTCGCCCGCGCCTTCGCGCGCGAGATCGCGACCACCGCCGCCCGCGCGCCGGGCCGCACCGTATCATCGATCTTCCTCGGCGGCGGCACGCCATCCCTGATGAAGCCGGAAACCGTCGGCGCCATCCTCGATGCCATCGGCAAGCACTGGTCCGTCGCGAGCGACGTCGAGGTGTCGCTGGAGGCGAATCCGACCAGCGTCGAAGCCACCCGCTTCCAGGGCTATCGCGCCGCCGGCGTCAACCGCGTCTCGCTCGGCGTGCAAGCCTTGGACGACGCCTCGCTGAAGGCGCTCGGCCGCCTGCATTCGGCCCGCGAAGCGCTCGATGCGGTGGCGATCGCCCGCAAGGCGTTCGGTCGCTAC
The DNA here is from genome assembly GCF_000516555.1 of Afipia sp. P52-10. Taxonomy (NCBI): domain Bacteria; kingdom Pseudomonadati; phylum Pseudomonadota; class Alphaproteobacteria; order Hyphomicrobiales; family Nitrobacteraceae; genus Afipia; species Afipia sp. P52-10. The sequence continues at coordinate 1,506,437 of NZ_AZSJ01000003.1, forward strand.
TCGTTCGACCTGATCTACGCGCGACCGGCGCAGACGACGCAGGCCTGGACCGAGGAGTTGAGGTTCGCGATCTCCGAAGCCGCCGAACACCTGTCGCTCTATCAGCTCACCATCGAACCCGACACGCCGTTCGCCGGCCTGCATGCTGCGGGCAAGCTGGTGATTCCGGACGAGGCGAATGCGCGGGCCCTGTACGACACGACGCAGGAGGTTTGCGCAGCGCTTGGCCTGCCTGCCTACGAGATCTCCAACCACGCCCGCTCCGGCGCCGAATGCCGTCACAACCTGATCTACTGGCGCGGCGACGAGTATGCGGGCATCGGCCCCGGCGCGCACGGCCGGCTCGACGTGGATGGCGTACGCCGCGCGACCGCGACCGAGAAGCGTCCCGAAAGCTGGATGATGCGGGTCGAAACGCTCGGCCATGGCGTCATCACCGATGACGAACTGACCAGCGAAGAACGCGCCGACGAATATCTGCTGATGGGGCTGCGCTTGCGCGAAGGCATCGATCCGCAGCGCTACCGGGCGCTTGCCGGTCGTTCCCTGGCACAGGATCGTATCGACGGACTGCGCGACGAGGGCGTGATCAGCGTCGATACCGACGGGCGGCTGCGCGTGACGCAGGATGGCTTTCCCGTGCTCGATGCGGTGGTCGCCGATCTCGCGGCTTGATCGCTGTCGCGCGGGCGCCGAACCGAACGCACGCGCGCCGCTTGAGAAGCCGAGACGGTCCCGCCAGCCAATCAGACGAAGCTGCGCGGCGCAGCAGACGCAACCTGTCCGCCGCCGGAACCGACCCGCATCACCGCAAGCCCGCGTTCATTGGTGCCGTCGGGGCGGAAGCGGAACAGACCATCGATGCCTGCGAAACCCGAGGCGTTCTGCAGCACGTCCGGCGAGAAGCGCTGACCGCCTTGCGTCTTCGCCAGCGCCGCCACCAGCGCGACCGCATCGTAGGCATGGGTCGATGCGCGAACCGGCTCCTGTCCGTATTTGGTTCGGTAGCGGCCCGCAAACGAGCGATAGCCCGCCGGATCGGGCGCGGCATAGAGCCCACCCTGCAGGGCTGCGTTGGCATACACGCGCGGATGATCCCAGAGACCGGTGCCGAACAACTGCACGCCGCGCAGATTGGCGCCGGCGGTGGTCAGCGCCTCGATCACGCCGCCGATCGCCTCGCCGTCCTCGGGCAGAAACAGCGCGTCCGCCTGCGGCAGCGCCTGCGCCACGTTGCGCGCGGCATTCTGCAACTGGCTGCGATCGGAACCATAGCGCTCGGACACGACGATGCGCGCCCCACGCCGCGCCGCCACCTGCTTGAAAGCAGCCTCCACGACATTGCCGTAGGCATTGTCGCGGATCATCGCCGCGAATGATCGTTTGCCGATGCTCACGGCATAGTCGACGATCCGGCTGACGTCCGACTCCGGCAGGAAACTGAGCAGATAAACGCCGCGGCCGGCGACGCTCGAATCGGTCGAGAACGCGATCACCGAGATGTTGCGGCCGCGTGCGACTTGCGCCGCGCCGGGAACCGCGACGCCGTACAATGGCCCAAGGATGATCTCCGCACCTTCGTCAATCGCCTGCTGCGCGGCCTGTTGCGCACCCTGGGCGCTGCCGCCGTCATCCTTCACCAGGAGCTGGATGTTCGGGTTCTGGAATTCGGCCAATGCAAGCTCAGCGGCATTGCGCATCGACTGCGCGATCGCCGGCGCATTGCCCGCGCCCGACAGCGGCAGGATCAGTCCGGCCTTGATCGATCCCGTACCGAGCGACGTCGATGCCTGAGGCGGCCCGGCCGGCGCAGGCGCGGTAGGATCCTGGCCCGGCAGGTAGGTCGAGAAATTCGAGATGGCTGACTGCACATTGGCGCAGCCCGCAAGCGCGGGAGCGGCAACGATCAAGCTCAGCGCGGACCGGCGCGTGACGCCCGGACGCGAGGGAAGCAACTCTATCGGACCATCCATCGTGGCTCTTTCGCTGGACCGGGCTTCGCGACCCATCCCCCGGTCATGCTTGAGCAAGACCATCTGGATATCAATTCCGGCATAGTGTCGTCCATTGGTTAACCAACCCAGAAAAATTATGGCGAGCCTCAGGCGAGCGTTGCCGGATCCCGCGGGCTTCCGCTGTCGGCCAACCATCTCCTTGTTCGACCTGATCTTTTAGGTCCCGTTCGGACCGATCATGCTCTAGATTGACGTCATGCGCGACAAACCCACATCCACCAGGACAGCAGCCCCCGCCGCAGACGCGGCACGGTCGCACACATATACCATCGCAGGCACGCCCTTAAGCGCACCGCAGCTGCCGGCGGGGCTCTATCTGGTGGCGACGCCAATCGGCAACCTCGGCGACATCACCTTGCGCGCGCTGGAGACGCTGGCGGGTGCCGACGCAATCGCCTGCGAGGACTCGCGCGTGACGCGCAAACTGCTGGACCGGTTTCTGATCGCGACGCCGCTCACGCCTTATCATGAGCACAACGCGCAAGTCGCGCGGCCGAAGCTGCTCGAGCGGCTGGCGCAAGGAGGCGCGATCGCACTCGTTTCCGATGCCGGAACGCCGCTGATCTCCGACCCCGGTTTCAAGCTGGTGCGCGAGGCCGCAGCAGCAGGCCATCGCGTGACGGCGATTCCCGGTCCGTCCGCTGTGCTGGCCGCGTTGAGCGTCGCCGGGTTGCCGACCGACCGTTTCTACTTCGAGGGATTCCTGCCGCCGAAATCCGCCGCGCGGCGCACCCGCATCGCCGAGCTCGCGCGCATCGATGCAACGCTGGTGCTGTTCGAGGGCGGCTCGCGCATCGGCGACACGCTGCATGACCTCGCCGCCGCAATGGCTGACCGCGAAGCAGCGATCTGCCGTGAAATGACCAAGCTGCACGAAGAGATCGTGCGTGCGCCGCTGGCGCAGCTTGCGAGCGACAGCGTAACCCTTGAAACCCGCGGCGAGTTCGTGCTGGTGATCGCACCGCCGGCCGCCGATGCCCGGCAGCTCAGTTCCGACGACCTCGATCGCATCCTGACGACGGCGATGGAAACCCACAGCATGAAAGACGCCGTCGCGCATGCTGTCGAGGTCTCGGGGCATCCGAAACGAGCTGTCTATTCGCGCGCGCTCGAACTGGCGAAACGGGCTGCGGAGCCGAACGACGATGACGACTGACCGGCCGAAAGGACACACGCCGATTGCCGCACGCGCCCCGGCGCCGGAACGCATCGCCGCGTTCGAACATGGCTTGTCGGCAGAAAGCCGCTGCGCTGCCTGGCTGATCGCCAAGGGCTATCGCATCCTTGCGCGACGGTTTCGGTCGCGCGCGGGCGAGATCGACATCATCGCGCGGCGCCGCGGCGTGACCGCGTTCATCGAGGTGAAGGCGCGGGCAAAACTCGACGATGCCGCCTATGCCATCACGCCACAGCAACAGCTGCGGATTATCGCAGCCGCCGAGGTCTGGCTCGCGGCCCATCCGCAATTCGCCAATGACGAGCTGCGGTTCGATGCGATGCTGATCGCGCCAGGCCATCTGCCTCGTCATCTGATTGCAGCCTTCGACGCGACACCCCGCTGATTCCGCTGTCATTCCAGCCCCGCAGGACAACCGTTCCGGATCGGAGCCATCCTGAAAAGAGACTGGAAAGATTGCCCCGGATCGCACAGATTGCCTCCCTGCCGCATCACCTTCTCCCAGCGTGGAATTTTCCGATGAGCCTGAAGATCGCAGTCCAGATGGACCCTATCGCCCGGATCAACATCCGTGGCGATTCCACCTTCGCTATGCTGCTGGAGGCGCAGAAGCGCGGACACGCGATCAGCTACTACACGCCAGACCGGCTGGCGCAGCGCGGCCGCGACGTGTTCGCCGCCGTGCAGCCCTTGAGCGTGCGCGACACGGAGGGCGATCACTTCACGCTCGGCGAAGCCAAGCGCGAGAACCTCGCCGCGTTCGACGTGATCCTGCTGCGGCAGGATCCGCCGTTCGACATGGCCTACATCACCACCACGCACATGCTGGAACGCATCCATCCGAACACGCTGGTCGTCAACGACCCGACCCAAGTGCGCAACGCGCCGGAGAAGGTGCTGGTGATGGAGTTCTCCGACTTGATGCCGCCGACGCTGATTTCCCGCGACCTCGACGAGATCAAGGCGTTCCGCGCCGAGCATGGCGACGTGGTGATGAAGCCGCTGTACGGCCACGGCGGCGGCGCCGTATTCCGCATCACCCGCGAAGATCTCAACTTCGGTTCGCTCTACGACATGTTCTCGACCACGTTCCGGGAGCCGTGGGTGATCCAGCGTTTTCTCCCCGAAGTGAAGCACGGCGACAAGCGCATCATGCTGGTGAACGGCGAGTTCGCCGGCGCCGTCAACCGCGTACCCGCTGCCGACGACTTGCGCTCCAACATGGTGCGCGGCGGCGCGGCGCAAGCCACTGACCTGACGCCGCGCGAACGCGAAATCTGCGAGCGCATCGGCCCCACGCTGCGCGCGCGCGGCCTGATCCTGGTCGGCATCGACGTCATCGACGGCAACCTGACCGAGATCAACGTCACCTCGCCGACCGGCATCCGCGCGATCGCCCGGCTCGGCGGCCCGGACATCGCCGCCAAGGTCTTGGACTGCATCGAAGCGAAACGCGCCTGATTGCTGCGTTTTAGTTAACGCCTTGGTTACGGTGCAGCCCTAGTATCTCTACGATGCAGAGGCGGTGTCCGGATGTCCCGGGTTTCGGCCGCGTAGAAAGATCGGCCAGACCGCACGATGGCGATCGAAGTTTTTCAGGGCGGATCGATCCCCCGCGAACTGTCCAGCGGAACGATGGAGTTCCTCTGGGCCAAGTGGAAGACGCTCAACGCCACCAACAGCCTGTCCTTCCAGCGGCTGATGGAAGAATCCGATCTTCCCGTGCGTGCGAATCTGACCTGCCTGGTGCAGACCGGCGACGACTTTGTCTACATGTATGTCGGCAAAGCGGTGCAGGAAGGCACCGGCTTCGACACCACCGGCCGTCGCTTGTCCGCGTCGAAAACTCCAGTCGGCCGCGATCTGCTCGAGGTCTACCGTCACACCGCGCAGTCGGGCGTGCCGTCGTTCGTACGCTTCGCCGGCTCGGCGGGACGCGGACAGATCTGGCAGGGTCTCGTCCTGCCGATCCGCCTCGCGCCGGAGACGGTTTTCCTGGTCGCGTATTCAGAGCAGATCAACCTGCATTCCGACGTGTGTGCGCATCTGTTCCAGAGTGCGCCCGAACCGATGCTGATCGCATCGCCGATCGTCAACGATGTCGGCGATGTGCGCGACGGCTGGGTCATCATGATGAATGACGCGGCCCGAACGCTTCTGGATTTTCACGACGGCATCGGCAATCTCAGGTTGAGGCAGCTGGCAATGCTTGCCGGATTCGAGTTCGGCTTCAAGCTGCATCCGCCCGTGCCCGACGGCACGCGAAGTACGCTGAAACCTGCGCACGGCCTAGGCGCCGAGGTGATCCGCTTCGCCAACGCGTTCGTGCTGCGGCTGCACCGGCAGGACAGGGCCGGCGCCCGCGAATCCGTCCTGGCGCCAGCGCTCGCGCCGGTCGAGAGCATCCCGTTCTGATCCCGTCAACAACGGCAGCGCTTGAAGCCTGTTTGCGCGTGACCTTTACCCGATCGGCATGCGCTGCCGTCAGGCCAACGCCGCCTGTCCGAACCGCTGCACCAGATAATCGATGAACAGCCGCACCTTGACCGCCAGGTGCCGCGTCGGCGGATAGATCGCATAGAGCGTCAGTGGTGGCGTCTTATATGCGACGAGGATGCTGCGCAGGTCACCGCGCTTGAGCGCCGCCTCGGCGATGAACACCGGCAGCACGGCGATGCCGCGTCCGGCAACGGCCGCATCGCGCAACACTTCGGCGTTGTTCGCGCACAGCGTCCAGCGCGGATTGATCCAGTGGTCACCATCCTCACCGGTCAGCTTCCATTGGTTTCCGGTCGACAGATAGCCATAGGTCAAGCAGACATGGTTGCGCAGATCGGCGGGGTGCTCCGGTGTGCCGTGTTCCTGCAGATAGCCTGGCGAGGCACAAATCACGCGATCGATCGGCATCAGCTTGCGCGCGATCAGACTCGAGGATTCGAGCTCGGCGATGCGTAGCGTGACGTCGAGCCCGTCCTGCACTGGATCGACATGTTCGTCGCTAAGCACGAGCTGGATCTGCAGGTCGGGGTAAAGCTGCATGAACCCGGCGATGGCAGGGCCAAGCTGTATCGTCCCGAACGACATCGGCGCGTTGACGCGCAACAGCCCGCGCGGCTTCACCTGCAGTTCGCTCACCGCCCGATCGGCGGCATCGAGGTCGGCGAGGATGGTGACCGCGCGCTCATAATAGGACTGGCCGTTCTCCGTTGGCGTGACGCGGCGGGTGGTCCGGCTGAGCAACTGGACACCGAGCTCCTGCTCCAGTTCGGCGACATGCTTGCTGATCGCCGAGCGCGACATGCGCAGCCGCCGGCCGGCCTCTGAGAAGCTTGCCGTCTCGACCACTTTGACGAAGGCCCGCAGGCTCGTGAGCTTGTCCATGTCAGGCTCCGGGAGGTGCTTCCAGTCCCTCGACCCTAGGCGATCACAGCCAGATTGTCATCAAATCAGAGACAGTGATGCCACTATACGGCCAATTGTCTCCAAACAATCCCGAAGCCACATTCCGTTCAACAGAGCGCGATGGACGCGCAACGAGCAACGGAGAGCGACCATGGCTGGGATTCACCACGTCACCGCAATTGCCGGAAACGGTCCCCGCAACTACGAGTTTTACACCCGGACGCTGGGTCTTCGCTTCGTCAAGAAGACGGTCAATTTCGACGATCCCGGCACCTATCACTTCTATTACGGCGATGAGACCGGTACCCCGGGCAGCATCCTGACCTTCTTCCCGTGGGAGGGAGCGGCGCCAGGGCGCGGCGGCGTCGGTCAGACCCAGCAGACCGCCTTTCGCGTGCCGGTCGGCTCGCTCGGCTACTGGACGCAGCGTCTGATCGAGAGGGGTGTCGCCCACGACGCGCCGGAGAAGCGGTTTGGCGAGTGGGTGCTCTCGTTCGTCGATCCCGACGGGACCAGCCTTACCTTGGTCGGCACGGCGGGAGCCGACGCCGAGAGCAGCTGGAGCAACGGCGAGATCCCGACCGAGCACGCGATCCGCGGCTTCCATGGCGTGACGCTGCTGATCGAGGATGCGGCACGAACCGGCGCGATCCTGACCGACGTGTTCGGCTACACCCGCACAGGCCAGGAAGGCTCGATCACTCGCTATCGCGTGCCCGGCCTGACCCAGGGCGCTGTCGTCGACATCTACGAGGCGAAGGGCTTCCTGCCCGGACGGCAGGGCCGCGGCTCCGTCCACCACATCGCCTTCCGCGCGGCGGATGACGCCGAGCAGGCGGCGATGGTGGAGAAGCTGATCACAGCCCACGGCATGCGTCCGACCGAGCAGCGCGATCGCAACTACTTCCGTTCGGTCTACTTCCGTGAACCGGGCGGCATCCTGTTCGAAATCGCCACCGATAGTCCCGGCTTCACCGTCGACGAACCGGCCGAAACCCTCGGGCAGGCGCTCAAGCTGCCGGCATTCCTGGAAGCGCACCGCAGCGAGATCGAGCGCGTTCTGCCCTCGCTTGAGAATGAAAGGGCTGCCTGATGACCAACCTGTCCTTCATCCATCGCTTCGAGCCGGCCACCCGGCTCGAAGCCCCTCCGCTGCTGCTGTTGCACGGCACCGGCGGTGACGAAAACGATCTCCTGCCGCTCGGCCGGATGATCGCACCGGGCTCGGCGCTGCTGGCACCGCGCGGCAAGGTGCTGGAGCACGGCATGCCACGCTTCTTCCGCCGTCACGCCGAAGGCGTGTTCGACGAGGATGACCTGCGCGACCGCGCGAACGAACTCGCCGATTTCGTCGGGGAGGCACGCAAGGCTTATGGCATCGCGCGGCCGATCGCCGTCGGTTTCTCGAATGGGGCCAACATCGCCGCGGCGATGCTGCTGCTGCGGCCCGATGTGCTCGCCGGCGCTGCGCTGCTGCGGGCGATGGTGCCGCTGTCGCAAGCGCCGAACGCCGACCTGACCGGAAAACCGGTGCTGCTGCTGTCCGGTCAGAGCGATCCCATCGTACCGCGCGAGAATGCAGTGCGTCTGCAAGCGCTGCTGTCGGAGCGCCGGGCGGAGGTTGCATTCCACGCGCTGCCGCTCGGCCATCAGCTCACGCAAACCGATCTGACCGTCACCCGGCAGTGGCTCGACACGCTCGGCCACAAGCCGCTCGCGCATGCGTCCTGACCGAACCCTCAATCATCCTTCACCCTTCGACCAACAAAGGAGACCACCCATGCCCATCATCGCCAAGGCGGCACCCGGAAAGCAGCTGCTGACGCCGAACGATCACACCCTGATCATGATCGACTTCCAGTCGCAGATGGCCTTTGCGACCCACTCGATCGACGCCGTGACGCTGCGCAACAACGCGGCCCTGGTGGCGAACGCTGCCGCCGGCTTCAAGGTTCCGACCATCCTCACCACCGTCGCCGAGAAGAGCTTTTCGGGACCGATGTTCGATGAAATCACCGCCGCATTTCCCGGCCAGACGTTGCTCGACCGCACCTCGATGAACACTTGGGAGGACGAGGCGGTGATCAAGCAGGTCAACGCAATCGGCAAGCCGCGGATCGTGCTGTCGGGGCTGTGGACCAGCGTCTGCATCGTCGAACCCGCGCTCTCCGCGATCGATCAAGGCTTCGAGGTGTTCGTGATCGCGGATGCCTGCGGCGACGTTTCGACCGAAGCGCACGAGCGCGCCATGCAGCGTATGATCCAGGCCGGCGCCAAGCCGATCACAGCGTTGCAGTACATCCTCGAGTTGCAGCGCGACTGGGCACGCGGCGAAACCTACGACCTGACGACCGGCATCGCCAAGACGTTCGGTGGCGCCTATGGCATCGGCATCAGCTATGCCAAGGCGATGTTCAACGCGCACGAAGGCTAACGCCGCGCACGATCGTCTTCCGGTCAGTGCCGGAAGACGATCGCTGCCGGACCTCGGTCGTTATCCGATGCGATCCGGTGCAGCCGCAACCACGCGAGCACCGGTGGGGGAACGCCGCTTCCACATCCGCAGCGCCAGCACGATCAGAATCTCCGATGCGATGAGCGCTGCGGCCACCCAAAAGCCGACCTGAACGGCATCATGGCCGCTGCCCCGCAGCACGTATCCCAGGGTCAAGAACGGCATGTTCCAGATCAACGTGCCGATCGCCGTCGCCAGCACGAACGCCTTCGGCTCGAGTGCAAGCACGCCCGCGGGCAACGCCAGGTAAATCCGGACGGTCGGCAAAGTCTGACCGAGCAGCGTGACCCAGAAGTGATTGCTGCGATAGGCGCCGGCGAGCCGGGCATACAACGCGGGTTTCAGCAGCACGTAACGTCCGAACCGCGCCACGAAGGCTTCGATGCGTTGCGCGCCGAGACTGCGGCCAAGGCCATACCAACCGACCGCGCCCACCAGCGAACCGACGCTGGTGACGGCCACCAGCGTCACGAGGCCCGCGCCGTCGCGCGCCGTCATGCCAAGCATCATCAGCATGACGTAGGAGGGGAAAATCGGCACGAACTTCTCGGCCAGCGCGAGCAGGCCCGCCCCCAGGATACCGAAGCTCATCAAGAGCGCGATGATATCAGACGACTCCATGCGAGCCTCACCCGGTGACCTGTCCGCGTCGGGCGATGCGATACACCGATGCGGGTGGCACGTTGCGATAGGTCTGGCCGATACAGCGCGCCTGCAGATCGAGTTGATCGAGGATGGCGTCGGGCACCGGGCAGCGCGGACCGTAGGTGATCTGATAGAATGCGCCGCCGGGCCGCAGATAGCGGAATGCACCCTTCATGATCGCCGCGACCTTCTGCGGCGGCATGGCGAGAATGCCAAGACCGCTGACGATGGCACCAACCGGCGCACCCTCATACAAGGGATATTTATCGAGCGTCGCCGCATCCATCCACAGCACGCGCGCTTGCGGAAAACGCTCCTGCAGCAGGCGCACGAAGTCTGAGCCGTATTCGACCAGCGTGAGATCCTGCTCGCGCACGCCGCGCTCGAGCAGCGCATAGGTAAAGGGCCCGGTCCCAGGACCAAGCTCCATCACCGGCCCTGTATCCGCCGAGATGTCCTTCGTCACGAGCGACGCAAGCGTCGCGCTGGACGGCGTGATCGAGGCTACGCGCAGCGGATTGCGCAGCCACGCAACGAAGAAGGGAAGAATATCAGCGCTGGCCATGGGAGGCCTCCGCACACACACGGGCGCCGGCTGTGGCGCATCGATTCGCTTCGAGGGTCATTTTGCGGGTCATCCGGATACGTCGCCGACGCGCGCGGCGCCGGGAGATGAGGAACGTTCGCCGGTGACGGATCGATCGACCCGTCGGCCGGCGTCTATCCAATCGCATGCGGAGCTTGCGAGAGCCTGTCGTCGGCAGGCGGCGTTTAAAAAAAATCAGCGCCTCCGCCCCGGAGGCGCCGGAATGTCTTGCAAGGTTGCCGCAAGGCAGCGCTCATAGAAGAGATCGGTTGGGCGCGAATCGGAGGCAAGAGAAAGCGGCACATGCGCATTCTGTTGGTGGAAGACCAGCCCGACATGGTGGCCGCGCTGCGCGCAGCGCTGACGCGACACGACATGGTCGTGGATCAGGCGCTCAATCTCGGCGAAGCGGAAGCAATCCTCGCCGACGCCGGCTATGATGCCATCGTGCTCGACCGCCAGTTGCCCGACGGCGACGGCCTGTCGCTGATTCCGAAACTGCGCGCCAACGGCAACCGCGTGCCGGTGCTGGTGCTCACCGCCCGCGGCGAGTTGAGCGACCGCGTCGCCGGCCTCGACAAGGGGGCCGACGACTACCTGGCAAAGCCGTTCGCGTTCGAGGAGCTGCTGGCACGCCTGCGCGCCCTGTTGCGCCGTCCAGCCAACGTGCAATCCGACACGGTGCGCGTCGGTCGGATTGCGTTCGACTTCGTCCATCGCGAGGCCAGCATCGGCGGGACCGTTTTGGAGATGCCCCGCCGGGAGCTGCTGGTGCTGGAAGCGCTGGTGCGGCGGATGGGCCGTATGGTGCAGCGCGCATCGCTGATGGAGGCGGTCTTCGGATTCGACGATGCGGTGCAGCCCAACGCGCTCGACACCCACATTTCCCGTCTCCGCCGCAAGCTCGCTGACGCGGATGCAGGGGTCACGATCAACGGCGTCCGCGGCGTCGGCTACCTGCTGCGTGAGACACCGTGAGCCTGCTGCGCCCGCGCTCACTGAGATGGCGTCTCGTCGGGCGGCTGGTGCTGCTGCAGGGCATCGTGCTGACGGGATTGATCCTGCTGACGGTCCTGAGCGTCGCCGTCCTCTGGCGCACCGGCGTCCTCGGAACCGAATACGAGGCCAGCACAATGGATGCGTTGCGCGATTCGGTCGCGCGTGACGCCTCGGGCAATCTGGTGCTGAACGACACGGCCGAACTGGCGGCTCTACGCGCCGAGGTCGCCAACCTCTGGTTCGTCATCCGCGACGAGAGCGGTCATCGGTTGTCGCAGGGCGAGGTCCCGCCGCAGCTGAAACCGATCGCCGACGCGCTCGACCACGTCAGCTCCGCGCGGCTGGAATGGAGCCTTGGCGAGGCACCCTTGCCGGCCGGGCTCGTCCGCTGGCACGACACCGTCGCAGGCCGCGTGCAGATCATGACCGGCACGCAAGGCAACATCTCGATCCGCAGGCTGGTGGCGGCCGCGCCGCCGCTGGCGCTGAACGTCATTTTGAACGTCATCCTGCCGGTCACCGGAATCATGGCGCTGGCGACGCTCGCCGCGACGCCGTTTGTCATACGCCGGGCGATGACGGGGCTCGGCGATGCCGCAGCACAAGCCGAGCAGATCGACATCGATCGGCGCGGCGTCCAGCTCTCCACCCAGGATGTGCCGCTCGAGATCGCGCCGCTGGTCAAGGCCATCAACGATGCGCTCGAGCGCCTCGACAAGGGTTACGAGCGCCACAAACGCTTCCTCGCCGACGCTGCGCACGAACTGCGCACGCCGATCGCGATTCTCACCACGCGGCTGTCCTCGCTTCCCGCCAGCGCGGAGAAGACTCAGCTGCTGGAAGATGCGACCCGCCTGACCGTGCTGACCGGTCAGCTGCTCGACCTGCAGCGGCTCGACCAACATCCCGAGCAGCTCGCGCCGATCGATCTCGTCGGCGTCGCTCGGCGTGTCGTGCTCGATCTCGCGCCGCTGGCGTTCGCTGCCGGCTACGAGATGGCGTTCGAGCCCGAGCAGGACGCCGGCGTTATGGCACGCGGCGACCAGACCTCGCTGGAGCGGGCGCTGACCAACCTGGTGCAGAATGCGATCGACCATGGCGGCCGGCGCGGCACCATCACCGTACGGGTGGCACGCGCGGGCTGGATCGAGGTCTGCGATGATGGCGACGGCATCCCGCCGAACGAGCGCGAGCAGGTGTTCGAGCCGTTTCACCGCCTGAAGCAGGGCGGCCGCGGCGCAGGCCTCGGCCTCGATCTGGTGCAGCGGATCATGCATCTGCACGGCGGTTACGCCGAGGTCGCCGATGGTCCCTCCCGCGGCGCATGCCTGCGCATGGTCTTCCCGAAGGCCGCGACGGCCTCCGCGTGACAATGCGTAATGACAACGCGTGGCGCTATGCCGGCTTGAATTTGATCAACGTCACATCGTCAGTGGCGCGTTCAAATACAGCTTTCACCTTCAGCCCCACGGCGATCCTGTCGAGCGGACAGTCAACGACGTTGCTCGACAGCCGAACGCCGCCGGGCAACTCGACGATGGCGATGATGTAAGGTGCATCGGCCTTGAACTCCTTCATCGTCGGCCAGTGACAGACCGTGTAGGAGTAGACTTCGCCCTCCTGCGCCCAACTGACCCATTCGAGATCATCGCTCCAGCACGCGGTGCACTGCACGCGCGGCGGGTGCTCGGCATGGCCACAGGCGCGGCACGTCTGCACCCTGACTTCGGATTGCCTGGCGCCATCCCAGAAGGGCTGCGAGAGCGCCGACGGACGCGGCAATGGCTTGGTATATGCGTTCATGCTCGCCTCTCTCACTGATTGGTCAGGACCAGAGTGACCTGATCGCCCATCACTCCGCCATTGCCATGCGCAATACCGATGTTGGCGTTCTTGATCTGGCGTCCCTCGCCGCGCCCCATCAATTGACGGGCCGCCTCGACGATGTGGATCATACCGCCCGCCGTACCGGGCTGGCCGACCGAGAGCTGGCCGCCGTTGGTGTTGAGCGGCAGGTCCCCCGCAAACGTCAAATCGCGCTCCATGGCAAAGGCACCGCTGTGCCCCTTTTTGCAGAAACCCATGTCTTCCAGGCTGACCAGCACGGTGATGGTGTAACAGTCGTAGACCTGCACGAAATCCATCTGCTGCGGCGTCACGCCGGCCATCGCGAATGCGGTGCTGGCGGAATCCTTGACCCAGGAATCGGTGATCGTCTTGCGCGCGGCGATGGACAGGTGCGTGCCCGCCTCCCCCGCACCGATCAGATAAGCCGGCGAATTCTTCGCCTTGCGCGCGAGATCGCGGCTCGACACCAGCACTGCTGCACCGCCCGAGCAGCGCGAGACGATTTCCAGAAGGTGCAGCGGATCGAACACCATCGGCGAGCTCAGCACCTTATCGATGGTCAGCGGCTCCTTGCCGAACAGCGCGATCGGATTGCGCAGCGCATTGGTGCGCTGATCGACGGCGATCTTCGCCATCTGCTCCGCGGTCGTGCCATACTCGTGCATGTGGCGGCGGGCGATCAATGCGTAACCCGCATTCGGCTGCGAGATGCCGAACGGAGCATCGAACTCCTGGCGATGCGCAGGCGCAAGATCGCCGACCTGCAGCGAGCCGCCGCCCGAGGTGACGCCCGCGATGACACACAGCACGTTGCGGCAAAGACCCGCCTCGATCGCCGCAGCCGCGCGCCAGATCATGCCGGCGGCCGACGCGCCGCCAAGCTCGACCGTATCGAAATAGCGCAGGTTCATGCCAAGATTTTCGCCGACCACGGTCGGCCAGAACAGGCTGAAGGAATCCACCGGTGTCGTCGTCAGCAAGCCGTCGATTTCGCTCTTGTCGAAACCGGCATCCTGCGCCGTTTCGCGCGCGAGCCGGCCGATGATCGCCAGCGACGAAAGCCCTTGCGGATTTTTGGTGGGTGGAAACTCCGCGTAGCCGGTGATGGCGGCGGCGTTCTTGAGAGTCACGCTGAACTCCTTGTTCTTGAAACGTTGGGGCTGGGCCCGAATGCCGCAAGACTATTGAGCGGAGTCCGGAAAAGCTACCTCGCGGCATGCGCAGGCCATCTGCGCGCGCGGCTGCTCCACACAGCGCAGCACCGTGTCAGGGCCTGCCTATTCCAGATCGTGGAACGCACGCGGCGTTCAGGCGATCGAACCGATCAACCCGAGCTGCGCGGCCTTCGCCACCGCCTGCACCCGAGTCTGCGCATTCAGCTTCCTGATGGCGTTGTCGATATGGAAGCGCGCGGTGCCAGGGCAGAAGCCGAGCTCCTTGGCGATTTCCTCGTCGGTCAGACCATGGCCGGCCAATGTCACGCAGTCGATCTCGCGGCGGGTCAGATAGTTGATCGGCTGTGCCGCTCCCTGGCTGGCCGGCCGGTTCAGGCACAGGTTCATCAGGTAGATGCCCGCCATGATCAACGCGGAGCGGTGAGCCTCCAGACACTGGTCGAGATCGACGCCCTTGTGGTCGATGAAATGCAGGCAGCCGACGCGCCCGCGCGGCGCATGGATCGGCACGCAAATACCGCCAAGCACCCCGTAACCGCGGACGAACTCGATGTTCTTCTGCGCGGCTTCGACCCCCATCGTCGCCGGCCCGCGCCCATTCACTTGCCAAATGAATGGCAAGTATTCCGTCCGGCAAGCGAGATAGACCGGCGATTTGAACCGGTACTGCCGCTCATTCCAGATGCGCTGGAAGTCGATGAAAGTCTGGGAAGGGGCATGGCGGGCACGGCCCGCAAATACCGGCTCGCTCGACTGGGAGGAAAGATCGTCAAGGAAGGAAACGACGGGAATACCGATAGCCCGGCCAATCAGCCGGAGCTGATCCATCGCCTCGTCGAGATCCGAAATCTTTCCCAGGCTTGCGGAAAGTTCCAGAACCTCTGATTGCCCGCGCATCCGTGTTTCCCTTGTCTGCCCGGCGAGCGGGAGCCCGCCGACCCCCGGCCGCCGCTCCGACGCCTTATCCGCTTTCCCCCGTGTCATCGGGACCACCGAAGCGCCCAACCGGCCGCCCATGACCGGCGGCACGTTACTCAATGGTCGATCCGAAAGCGACTCCTCTCCTGCCCCTCCCAAAAACGGGAGGGGCAGACTTGTCCGTTCTGGCCAGCATTACAAAAAACATAATGCTTTCAACGGAAGCCGATCGTTCTCTGCAGCGAAACGATGCTAGCGGCAGCCTCGAATGCCGCTGCAGAACCGCCGCCGGCGACGCCGGGACGCACTGCGCCGATTGCATGCCTGCGCCGCTAGAGACAGATCGCCGCGTACAGCTCCGCTTGGCTGCGCGCCCGGCGCAGCGACGCCTGCATATCCGGATTGCGGAGCTTTCGCGCGACCGCGGCCAGCGCGCTGAGGTGGCGCCCCTCATTTCCCTTCGGCAGTAACAGCAGGAACACGAGATCGACCGGCGCGTCATCGATCGCGTCGAAGGCGATCGCCTGACGCATGCGGGCGAACGCCCCGAGCGGCCGCGTGACCCGGCGCAAGCGCGCGTGTGGGACGGCAACGCCACTGCCGGTGCCAGTGGACCCGAGCGCCTCGCGGGCAAACAGCGCTGCCGCGATCTCCGCCGACGGGGCCTCCAGCGTCGCAGCCGCCTGGGCGGCGAGCCTCTGCAGCAGCGCGGCCTTATCGGCCACGGCGAGATCGAGCAGCACGTCGCGCTCGGCGAGGAATTCGGAAATGATCATGATGGCGATTCAACCCGTCTCACTCAGGCGCGCGCAGCCGATAGCCGATTCCGGTTTCGGTCTGAATGTAATGCGGCCGTTCGGGATCGGCTTCGATCTTCTGGCGGAGCTGGCGCACGTAGACGCGCAGATACTGCGCATCGGTCAGGTCGTCCCACAGCTCGGCCAGCAGGAACCTGTGCGTCAGCACCTTGCCCGCATGCTGCACCAGCACACGCAAGAGATCGTATTCCTTCGGCGACAGCTTCACATCCTTGTCTCCGACCTTGACGATGCGGCGAACCAGATCGACCGACAGATCGCCGACCCGGAACACCGGACGCTCGCCCTGCACCTGCAACTGATGCCGGAGCGCGGCGCGCAGGCGCGCGAGCAGCTCGTCCATGCCGAACGGCTTCGTCACGTAATCGTCGGCGCCGTAATCCAGCGCGCGCACCTTGCCTGCCTCATCGCCGCGGCTCGACAGCACCACGATCGGCACGCTGTCGTTGCGTGCCCGGATCGTCCGCAGAAGCTCGTGCCCGTCAATGTCCGGCAGGCCGAGATCGAGAATCACGAGGTCCGGCTGCTCCGACAAGGACGAAAGTCCTGCCTTGCCGTTCGGTGCCTCGATGACGTGATAGTTTGCCGTCGCAAGCCCCATCCGCAGCAGCTTGCGGATCGGCGGCTCGTCATCGATCACCAGAACCTTGAGCTGACCGGTCATGCGGCGGTTTCCAGCGGTTGTGCGTCGGCGGAGACGGGGAAGCTGATGGTGAAAGCAGCGCCCGACCGGTCGGAGCGATTGGCCGCCGTCATCGTTCCCTGCATGGCTTCGACGAATCCGCGGGCGATGGCAAGTCCGAGCCCGGTGCCCGGCCGTACCTGATCGCCCTTCTGCGCGCGATAGAACTTGTCGAAGATATGCTCGAGTTCGGCCGGCGGAATACCTCCGCCTTCATCCAGAATCTGCAGCACCACCCGATCACCCGCCCGCCAGCTCTGCAGCGAGACGACGGTACCGGGCGGGGCATATTTGGCGGCGTTGTCCAGGACATTGAACAACGCCTGTTCGAACAGCACGGCGTCCACCCGCACCATCGGCAGATCGGCAGCGAAACTGAGCGCAACCTTGTGCGCGGAAAGAATCTTGCTGGCCCGGCGCAACGCGGTATCGACGATCTCCTGCAGGTCGTGCAAGGCGGCATTGGGCATGATGGCGCCGGACTCCAGCTTGGTCATATCCAAGAGGTTGGCGATGAACCGGTTCAGCCGCTCGGATTCATCGATGATGGTCGCCAGCAGTTCGGCCTTTTCGGGCTCGCGCAATTTGCCCGACAGGTCGCGCAGGGTGCTTGCCGATCCCAGCACCGCGGCAAGCGGCGTCTTCAGGTCGTGCGAGATCGACGTCAGCAATGCGGATCGCAGCCGATCGGTCTCGACCGTACGCTTGACGCGATCCATGTCCTCGACCAGGAACACGCGCTCGATCGCCAACGCGCTCTGGTCGATCAGCGCATCGAGCAGACGCCGATCGTCCGGGGTGAGCAGCGGGCCCGGCTTGTCGCGGTCGATGCCGACCACGCCGATGGCGCCGCGCCCGGTGCGCATCGGCAGGAACAGGCGCTTCGCGCCGGGCAGCGTGTCGGAACCGCGACCGGCGGGGCGGTCGTTCTGCCATGCCCATTTCGCCGCGGCGATATCGGCATCGTCCAGCGCATCCTCTGGCGGATACGCGCCGCGAACCGCGATGGTATCGCCCTCCGGCAGCAGCAGCACGACCCGCACCTTGAGCATCAGCGCGGTCTGATAGGCAATGGCCCACAGCACATCGTCCAACGTGCCGACACCTGCCAGCTTGCGGCTGAACGAATAGAGCGACTCGGTGGTTCTCGCCCGCAGCACCGCAGTCATCGCCTGGGTGCGGACCCGCGCGGCGACATTCGACACGACCACAGCCATGACCGCGAAGAAGACGAACGCCGCTACGTTGGTCGGATCGGCGATCGTGAACGTGTAGATCGGCGGCAGGAAGAAGAAGTTATAGCAGAGCGACGACGCTACGCTCGCCACCAGCGACGGCGCCAACCCGTAACGCACGGCGACCGCGAGCACCGCGATCATGAACATCAGATCGACGTTCTCGATGCCGAGGAGCGGGCGGATCAGCAGGCCCAATCCCAAAGCCACCGCCGTCGCCAGCAGCGCGAAAACGTACGGTCCGGGCGCAAACGGCTGGCGCCGTATGGCGGTCTGCGCGGGTGCGCCGGGCGCCGAATGGCTCGGCAGGATATCGCCGGCGATGACATGGACGCTGATGTTGCCCGCATTGCGAACGAGATCATGCACCACCGAGCCATACAGCATCTCGAACCAGCGCGGCCGGTCCGATTTGCCGACGACGATCTGCGTGACATTGTTCGCCTGCGCGTAGCTGACGATATCATCGGCGATCGTTCGCCCGGC
Source organism: Afipia sp. P52-10 (assembly GCF_000516555.1). Classification (NCBI taxonomy): domain Bacteria; kingdom Pseudomonadati; phylum Pseudomonadota; class Alphaproteobacteria; order Hyphomicrobiales; family Nitrobacteraceae; genus Afipia; species Afipia sp. P52-10. Next base: position 1,524,938 of record NZ_AZSJ01000003.1, read on the forward strand.
ACTGGGGATCGTCGCCGTCTCGCCACCCAAGGCTTCGGCGAGCCGCAAGGTATCGGCGATGCGATTCCTCTCGTCCTCCGAAAGCTGCAATGTTCGCCGCGTCTCGATGCAAAGCGCGACGAACGGCGCATGCAGCCGCTCCGACAGCCGCTTGGCATGGCGCACCAGTCCTGCGGCGCGAGGATCCTCGTTTACACAGACGACGATGCGCTCGCCCGCGGCCCACGGTCCCTGGATGGCGCCGGCCTGCATCTGCATCAGCAGCTGCTCATCAACGCGGTCCGCCGTGCGACGCAGCGCCAGCTCGCGCAGCGCGGTCAAGTTCGCCGGCGAGAAGAAGTGTTCCAGCGCCCGCTCGGCCTGCCTTGGCACATAGACCTTGCCGTCCTTCAGCCGCTGGATCAGGTCATCCGGCGTGAGATCGACCAGCTCGACCGCGTCGGCCCGGTTGAACACCGTGTCAGGAATGGTCTCGCGCACACGGACATGGGTGATCTGAGCGACCACATCGTTCAGGCTCTCGATGTGCTGAATGTTGACTGTCGTGTAGACATCGATCCCGCGTGCGAGCAGTTCCTCGACATCGAGGTATCGCTTCGGATGGCGGGTGCCCGGCGCATTGGTATGCGCAAGCTCGTCCACCAGCACGATCTGCGGCCGCCGAGCGAGGACTGCATCCAGGTCCAGCTCCTCCAGAACCTGCCCACGATAGGTCAGCCGCACGCGCGGCACCAGCTCGAGCCCATCGAGCAGCGCCTCGGTTTCTCCGCGGCCATGTGTCTCCACGACGCCGACGACAACATCATAGCCGTCCTTCCGGCGGGCATGCGCCTGCTGCAGCATCTCGTAGGTCTTGCCGACACCGGGCGCTGCCCCGACAAAAATCTTCAGCCTGCCGACACGGCTGTCCTCACGCCGCGCCGCATCGAGCAGCGCGTCGGGCGACGGTCGGGCATCAGGGTCACGTCGCGGGTCGGCCATGCCTCATCACGATCCTCGCCCAAAACTACCGCGCTATCCGGTCGAGCGCCATGTTCAACGCCAGGACGTTGACCCGCGGCTCGCCCAGAACCCCGAACAGCCGGCCTTCCACATGCTGCTGCACGAGCTGGCGGAGCTGATCCTCCGGTAAGTTACGGGCCTTTGCCACCCGCGGCACCTGGAAGAGGGCCGTCTCCGGTGAAATGTCCGGATCGAGCCCGCTGGCTGAGGTGGTGACAAGATCGATCGGCACCGCCGCGGCGGGATTCTCGGCTCTTGCCTTCTCGACATCGCCTGACACCCGCGCGATCAGCGCCTTGCTGGTCGGGCCGAGGTTCGAACCCATCGAGCTGGACGCATTATAGGGAGCCTCGACGGTCTTGGTCGCATCGGACGGGTCCGGCGCCGTAGTCGCCGACGGGCGGCCGTGGAAATACTTGTCCGCGGTGAACGCCTGGCCGATCAGCGCGGAACCGATCACCTTGCCGTCCTGCTCGATCAGGCTGCCCTGCGCTTGCTGCGGAAACAGCGTGGTGGCAAGCCCAGTCACCGCCAGCGGATAGATGAGGCCGGTAACCACCGTCAGCGCGACGACGAGAACAAGCGCAGGGCGGAGTTGTTTCAACATGACCGACCTCCTTCAGGCCAGATGCAATGCGGTGATCACCATGTCGATCGCCTTGATGCCGGCGAACGGAATGATGATGCCGCCGATGCCGTAAACCAGGATATTGCGGCGGAGCAGCGCGGCCGCGCCGATCGCCCGGTAGCGGACGCCCTTCAGCGCCAGCGGAATCAGCGCGATGATGATCAGCGCGTTGAAGATGATCGCCGACAGGATCGCGCTCTGCGGCGTCGCCAGGTTCATGATGTTCAGCGTCTGAAGCTGCGGATAGAACGCGACGAACATCGCCGGGATGATGGCGAAATACTTGGCGACATCGTTGGCGATGGAAAACGTCGTCAGCGAGCCGCGCGTCATCAAGAGCTGCTTGCCGATCTCGACGATCTCGATCAACTTGGTCGGATTGGAATCCAGGTCGACCATGTTGCCGGCTTCACGCGCCGCCTGCGTGCCGGTGTTCATGGCAACGCCGACATCGGCTTGCGCGAGCGCGGGCGCGTCGTTGGTCCCGTCGCCGCACATCGCCACCAGCTTGCCCTTGGCCTGCTCGTTTCGGATCAGCTTCAGCTTGTCCTCCGGCGTCGCCTGCGCGAGGAAGTCGTCGACGCCGGCCTCGGCGGCGATCGCCGCTGCCGTCATCGGGTTGTCGCCGGTGATCATGATGGTGCGGATGCCCATGCGCCGCAGCTCTGCAAAGCGTTCGCGGATGCCGCCCTTGACGATGTCCTTGAGCTGAACGACGCCGAGCAGGCGACCGTCCTTCGCCACCGCCAGCGGCGTCCCGCCCTGCCTGGCAATCTCGTCCGCGATCGCGTTCACCTCCCGTACCGTCTCGCTGCCGAGGCCGGGCTGAACCATACGCGCTCCCCCTGTCTGCGCGATCGCCGCGGGCGCGGGGGTCAGGAACGCAACGACGGAATCGACCGCACCCTTGCGAACCCAGGACGAACCGATTTCGACGCCGCTCATGCGGCTCTGCGCCGTGAACGGAACGAATGTCGCCTGCATGTCGGCCAGATCGCGACCGCGGATACCGTATTTCTCCTTTGCCAGCACGACGATGGAGCGGCCCTCCGGCGTCTCGTCCGCGAGCGAGGCGAGCTGCGCCGCATCGGCCAGCTCCAGTTCGGAAACGCCACGCAGCGGGCGGAACGCCGTCGCCTGGCGATTGCCCAGGGTGATGGTGCCGGTCTTGTCCAACAGCAGCGTATCGACGTCGCCGGCCGCTTCCACCGCGCGACCCGACATCGCCAGCACGTTGAAGCGGATCAGCCGGTCCATGCCGGCGATGCCAATCGCCGACAACAGCGCGCCGATGGTGGTGGGGATCAGCGTCACGAACAGCGCCACCAGGATCACCACCGAAACCGAGCCGCCGGCATATGCCACGTAGCTCGGAATGGTCGCGGTCGCGAACACGAAGATGATCGTCAGCCCCGCCAGCAGAATGTTGAGGGCGATCTCATTCGGCGTCTTCTGCCGCTCGGCGCCTTCGACCAGGCCGATCATCCGATCGAGGAAGGTCGAGCCCGGCGCGGCGGTGATGCGCACGCGAATCCAGTCCGACAGCACCTGCGTTCCACCGGTGACGGCGGAGCGGTCGCCGCCGGATTCGCGGATCACCGGCGCCGACTCGCCGGTGATCGCCGCCTCGTTCACCGAGGCGACGCCTTCGATCACCTCGCCGTCCGAGGGGATCGTGTCACCGGCCTCGACCAGAACGACATCGCCGACTTTCAGGTCCGTGCTCGGAACCAGCGCGTAGCTGTCCCGTGCCGCCCCGAGCAGCTTCGCCTTGGTGTCGGTGCGGGTCTTGCGCAGCGTTTCCGCCTGCGCCTTGCCGCGCCCCTCGGCGACCGCTTCGGCAAAGTTCGCGAACAGGATGGTGAACCAGAGCCACAGCACGATCTGGATCTCGAACAGGATCGGACCACCGGCAGCGATATCGCGGATCAGGATCACCGTCGTCAGCAGCGTGACGATCTCCAGCACGAACATCACCGGATTCTTCATCAGGCCGCGCGGATCCAGCTTGGCGAACGATGCGCCGATCGCGGGGAGCACGATCTTCGGATCAAGCAACGTCGAGGCCGACGAGCGGTTGCGGGCTTTCGAGGTGTCCATTCTTGAGATGTCCATGGAACAGCTCCCGTCAATTCGCGGAAAACAATGTGCCGGACGCCATCGCCAAGTGCTCGACGATGGGACCGAGCGCGAGCGCCGGAAAATATGTGAGACCGCCGACGATCACGATCACGCCGACCACGAGACCGACGAACAGCGCGCTATCGGTCGGAAACGTGCCGGCCGAGACCGGCACCGATTTCTTCGCCGCCAGCGAGCCAGCGATCGCCATCGTCGGCACGATCATGCCGAAGCGGCCGACCAGCATCGCGATCGCGCCGGCGAGATTGTAGAACATGGTGTTGCCGGTGAGGCCGCCGAACGCGGAGCCGTTGTTCGCGGTCTGCGAGGTGAAGGCGTAGAGCACCTCCGAGAAGCCATGTGGTCCGGCATTGGCCATCGACGCCACCGCCGGCGGATAGACCACCGCCACCGCGGTCCAGCCGAGGATCATCAGCGGCAGCACCAGGATCGCCAGCATCGCCAGCTTCACCTCGCGCGCCTCGATCTTCTTGCCGAGATATTCCGGCGTCCGGCCCACCATCAGGCCTGCGATGAACATCGCCAGCACGACGAATAGCAACATGCCGTAGAGCCCGGCACCGACGCCGCCGACGATGATCTCGCCGAGCTGCATGTTGATCATCGGGATCATCCCGCCCAGCGCAGTGAGCGAGTCATGCATCGCGTTGACCGCGCCGCAGGACGCCGCGGTCGTGACCACCGCAAACAGCGCCGACGCGACGATGCCAAAACGCAGCTCCTTGCCCTCCATGTTGCCGCCGGCCAGCCCGAGCGCGGTGAACGCGTCATTGCCGCGCGCCTCGGCCCAGTAGGTGACAGCGACGCCGGCAACGAACAGCACACCCATGATGGCAAGGATCGCCCAACCCTGGCGCTGGTTACCAACCATACGGCCGAACACGTTGGTCAGCGCGGCACCGATCGCGAAGATCGACACCATCTGCACGAAATTCGACAGCGCGGTCGGGTTCTCGAACGGATGCGCGGCGTTGGCGTTGAAGAAGCCGCCGCCGTTGGTGCCGAGCATCTTGATCGCCACCTGCGAGGCGACCGGGCCGATCGCGATGGTCTGCTTCGCGCCTTCGAGCGTGGTAGCCTCGATCGAGGGGCCCAAGGTTTGCGGCATGCCCTGCCACACCAGAAACAGCGCATAGACGACGCAGATCGGCAGCAGCACGTAGAGCGTACCGCGGGTGACATCGACCCAGAAATTGCCGACTGTCCTTGCGGATGCGCGGGCGAAGCCGCGCACCAGCGCCATGGCAAGCGCAATGCCGGTCGCGGCCGAGAGAAAGTTCTGGTGCGTCAGACCCAGCATCTGCACGAGATATGACACCGTGCTCTCGCCGCCGTAGTTCTGCCAGTTGGTGTTGGTGACGAAACTGACCGCCGTATTCAGCGACAGATCCGGCGCGACCGCCGTCATCCCTTGCGGATTGAACGGCAGAGAGGGCTGGAAGCGCAGCAGCGCATAAAGGATCAGGAAGCCACCGATATTGAACAACAACATCGCGGCCGTATAGGTCAACCAGTGCTGCTCCCGCGTCTCGTCAACGCCGCCAACGCGATACAACGCAGTCTCGACCGGTCGCAGCACCGGCGACAGAAACGTCCGTTCGCCGTTGAACACCTTCGTCATGAACCACCCGAGCGGTTTGACGAGCGCGACGACCACGGCGCAGAACAAGGCGATCTGGACCCAGCCTACAAGTGTCATGGCAACGCCTCCTAGAAGCGCTCGGCGCGCAGCAGAGCATAGGTGAGATAGACAAGCAGGCCTGCCGTCACGATTGCCGCGAGCACATAATCAAGGTCCATGATGAAGCTCCCCGCCGCTATCAGAGCCATTCGCACGCGAAGGCGTAGCCGACCGTCAGCGCGAAGAAGCCGGCGACGATGGCGAGCATGATGATGTCCTGCATGGCATGACCCTCCTGAGCATCCGCCGGTGCCGGTTTTGCGCCACGCATGGTCGGGCTCGACAAAATGATCGCGCGAGACAGACGGCCCGCCTCGCATCGGCGATCAGGTGCCATTCAGCGCATAGGTTTTCGAGATGAGGGCGAAGCCAACGTTATAGGAATCTCATAAAGATCGACGGCGGATCTGCTAGCCAATGCCTGAAAATCCTGCGCTGGCGCGACGTTCCGAGGCTCACCTCAAGCGTTTCGCCCGCGCAGCGCGTCCGCCCCTATAACATTCCTATACGGTGGCCACCGGTTCGCTCTCGCTTTCCTACGGCTCTGCATTGCAGAGAGACGGACAGGATGAGTGTGCAGGTCCCATCGCTCGAGGATGCCGATCGCCGCGTCAGAGACTGGCTGTTTCTGCTGCTGCGCTTTGCAATCACACGCGATCCGGGAGACCGCGCCGCCGTGATGGATACGGCCACCGCGCTCGATAGGGCGACTCGGCGTACTCCGTCGTCGTTCAGCTTCTTCGTCCGGACCAGCGGCCGGCTCTGCGATGCAATCCTGCAGAATCACGACATCCCGGCCCAACAGCTTCTCCGCGGCCACGCCGCCGGCATCGACGAGCCACGGCTGCGAGCTGCCTTTCTCGCCAGCGTCGGCCTGAACGATCCCGCCGTACAAACGCCCCCTCGACGCCGGGCACTCTGGCGTGACCGCGACGACCTCTGGCGCGGGCTGCCGAAACGACCGGGCCACCGCCTGACCTGACCTCTATGCAACGGCTATAACATGGCCCGCTGGATCGTCTCGTTTCCCTATGTGGATTGCACCACCTTGAAAGCGCTGCCGCGAACCGGCCGCACCTGCTTTCAAGGAGGCACGCCATGCTGCCGATCCCCGAACAGAGCGATACACCCACGCAGCTGTTGCAACGCATTCGCGCTGCCGGTATGCCGAACCACAGCCTTGTCGCCCGCATCCTCGCCGACGCCTGTCCGCGCGCCACGAGCCTCCGCCGCCGAAAACAAGCCGATGCGCTCGAGAGCGCGCTTGCCGCCGGCGCGTGGACCGATGTTGCGCTGGCACTGATCACCCTCGAACTGCCGGGCTGGATCATGCGCCGGATGATGTGGGACGATGGCGTGTGGCTATGCGCGCTCTCCCGCACGCCGACCCTGCCGATCGAACTGGATGACATCGCCGAGACGAGCCACGCAGCGCTGCCGCTGGCGATGATCGCGGCCCTGCTGGAAGCAAAACGCATGAGCGTGGTCACGGCAAGCAACCGCCCAGGATCCGTTCCGGCAGTCCGCGCTGCGCATGGACATTCCATCTGCTGCGACAACTTCGCGCGATGATCGTCCGCGCCACACCGCCGGCTGCGCGAACCGCTCCTCATAAGCCCGACTCAGTTCTCGACACTGGAGATCATCATGCGCAAGGAAGACCCTCTCCCCGCAGCGAACGACCGAACCTTCCAGATCGGACGCGACCGGCGCGGCCGCTGGGTTGTCCAGGATTCCAATCATTTGTGCGGCGGTCTGTTCGTCAGCCGCGCCGCAGCGCTCAAGTTCGCTTTATCGGAAAGCGGCCATCGATCCGAAGCCGTCTTCATTGTCGCAGACACGATCGAACTCGACTTCGGCCCTGCGGTCTCATGCATTCCTCGGATGATCAACCATCGCCAGCGCGCGGCATAGACGCCACCGTACCAAGGGAACGACGTCTCCGCGACACGAGCAGACGCTGCGTCCATTTGCAGACTGAGCCTCTGCATCGGGCCGTCCCCGAACGCTTTCATGCACCTCATGCACTTGCGAGCGATGCGCATTCGGACGATGCGGTGTGATCGTGTTCATCACGAAAAGTTTGGATGGTGTTGAAACGATGTGGACCGCCAGGACGAATTATAAACCGGAAAGGAGTGGCTGCCGTCCCGCGCAGCGCATCGAACACGACAATGCAGGCGACCGAAGCCCAGTTGAAACAATTGCTGATGGATCACCTTGCCGGCGATCCGGACGCCTATCGCCTGTTCCTTCAGAAGCTAAGCGGGTTGCTGCGGCAATTCGTCAGCCGCCGCCTGTTCCGCCTGCGCCGCACCGACCACGACGTCGAAGACATCGTGCAGGAAACGCTGCTGGCGATCCACAACCGCCGTCACACCTACGACGGCGAGACACCCGTCACCGCCTGGGCTTATGCCATCGCCCGCTACAAGCTGATCGACAGTCTGCGCACGTCGGGCTGCAACGGTGATTTGAAAACCTCCGACCCCATGGCTGGCGCCGTCGATGACAGCGACAAGACCGAAGCGAGGCTGGTGGTCCGCAAGATTCTGTCACTGTTGCCGGAGCGGCTGCGCGCGCCGATCGAGCTGATGAAGCTTCAGGGGCTGTCCGCATCGGAGGCGGCTCGCCGCACCGGCACGTCCGAGGTGACGGTACGCGTCAATGTGCATCGTGGCCTCAAGGAACTCGGAAAGGTCTGCGGCGTGCAGAACAGGAGCCGCGATGAGGACCGATGATCTGATTGCCGATCTCGGTGCCGCTCCGCCGCCGCTTCGGCTCATCGATCCGACGTGGACGGTGCTTGGCGCAGTGCTGCTCTCTTGTCTCGCGGTCGCGACCATCGCTTTTGCCTGGCTTGGACTGGGTCGTGATATCGAGAACATCCTCGCGCTCAGACGGCATGAGTTTCTGATCAATCTCGCCTTTGTCGTCAGCGTCGGCAGTGTGGCGATGGCCATCGTCCGCGATCTCGCCATTCCGGGCAAGGCGACGCGCCTGCCGGCACGCGCCGTTGTCGTTCCCTTCGTGCTGATCGCCGCCGTGGCTGCACATGAAGCGGGCACAGCAACCCTGCATCACGACGTTCCGCACGCTGACGGCGCATCGTGGCTCACCTGTCTTTGGCAGACATCGATGCTCGCGCTTCCGCCGTTCGCGATCCTGGCGTTCGGCATCCGCCGCCTGGCGCCGACGGATCTGCGGCGCGCGGGATTTTACGTCGGCCTGCTCGCCGGTGCGATCGGATCGATGGGCTTTTGCCTGCATGCTCCGGCCGGCACCGTTGCCTTCGGCGCAACCGTCTACACGGGCGGCATCCTCGGCATGGCAATGGTCGGCGGATGGATCGGACCACGGCTGCTGCGCTGGCGCTAGTGGTTCGATTCCAACATTTGCATCCCGCTGCTGCAACGATGTTTGCAAATGTTGGAATCAAAGAACCACTAGCAGACATAGAGCTTGGTGGAGCTTTGGATTTGACATTCGCATGGCGCACCCGCGGCTACGTGGGATGCGAATGTCAAATCCGCTCCACTCGCTCGCATGTCGCACGTTCGCGCAGTCTGCCGCGTTCACGCGCTGATCAGCCGGTCGTGACGTGATCGTGACCGGCAGACTGCAACGCTGTGACCGTGTTCTGCGAACTATCAGACAGGAAGCCAGCACGGCTTTCCCTGAAACCCAATCAAGGACACGGACATCATGAAGCTCACTGCAGTCGCGCTCGGTTTCGTTGCCGCTTTCGCCACCGCAGGCACCGCCGCAGCCTCCTATCGCCTGCCATCCACGGCCTCGCTGGAGGAGCGGGCTGCGTACGAAACCCATCACACGATGATCAACCAGTATCATCCCGAGCGCGCCTTCGGCACGATGATGGCCCCCGACGCGCCGCGCATGATCCGCGCGCAGCGGAGCTTCATCAGCGACGGAGAACGCAACTGGTTCAAGCAATCGTCGGGCGAGCAGTATGGCGGCTGCTCCACCGACGTCAGCAGGCCGTGCTGATAACGCGGCCGCGTCTCGATGTCGCGATGATGTCTGGGCGCATCGCACAGCTTCGTCCGCACGACAGCTGATCCAAGCGATACTTGATCCAGACCGCACCTGATCCAGACCACACCAGGCCGGCGGCTGCTCCAAGCAGCCACCGGCTTGGTGCGCACCGTTCTCGCGCCGGCGGTCGGCATGCGCCGTCCGCCATGTTCCCTAAATGTTCTTGCCAGGGACCCAATCCTTCGCTAGCCTCTTTGGCGGCATTGGGGGCGAAATGGTCCAGCACCTCTCGACAGTGGCGTTCGAAGGCATCGAAGCCAGGGCGGTGGATGTCCAGGTGCAGGTCGCACCGGGGCTGCCGGCCTTCACCATCGTCGGTCTTCCCGACAAGGCGGTGTCCGAAGCCCGTGAGCGGGTGCGTGCCGCACTGATCGCCTCGGGGCTGGCGCTGCCGGCCCGCCGAATCACGGTCAATCTCGCGCCGGCGGATCTGCCGAAGGAAGGCAGCCACTACGATCTGCCGATTGCCCTCGGCCTGATGGCGGCGATCGGTGCGATTCCGCCGGATGCGCTGGCCGGCATGACGGTTCTGGGCGAACTCGGACTCGACGGCTCAATCGCACCGGTGGCAGGCGTGCTGCCTGCGGCCATCGGCGCCAACGCCCGCGACGAGGGATTGATCTGTCCGGCGGCGTGCGGGTCGGAGGCGGCCTGGGCCAGCCCCGACAGCGAAATCATCGCCGCCTCGTCGCTGATCCAGCTCGCCAATCATTTCAAGGGCACGCAGGTTCTCTCGCGCCCCAACCCGCAGGTCCGCGAACTGGCACCGACCACCCTCGACCTGCGCGACATCAAGGGGCAGGAAAGCGCCAAGCGCGCACTCGAGATCGCCGCCGCCGGCGGGCATCACTTGCTGATGATCGGCGCACCAGGCGCGGGCAAGTCGATGCTCGCGGCCCGGCTGCCCTCGATTCTGCCACCGCTGGCACCCGCCGAACTGCTGGAAATCTCGATGATCGCCTCTGTCGCCGGCGAGCTCGATGGCGGCGCCTTGACCAACCGCCGCCCGTTTCGCGCGCCGCATCATTCTGCCAGCATGGCGGCACTGACCGGCGGCGGCATCCGCGCCAAGCCCGGCGAAATCTCGCTCGCGCATAACGGCGTGCTGTTCCTCGATGAACTGCCGGAGTTCGATCCTCGCGTCATCGATGCGTTGCGCCAGCCGCTCGAGAACGGCGAGGTCTCGGTTTCACGGGCAAACCATCGCGTCACCTACCCCGCGCGCTTCATGCTGGTCGCGGCGATGAATCCGTGCCGCTGCGGCCATGCCTATGATCCCGGCTATGCCTGCAAGCGCGGCCGCAACGAGCGCTGCACCGCCGAATATCAGGCGCGCATCTCCGGTCCACTGCTCGACCGGATCGACCTGCGCATCGAGGTCGCAGCCGTCACCGCATCCGATCTCATTCTGCCGCCGCCCGCGGAAGGTTCGATGGAGGTTGCAGCCCGCGTCGCCGCGGCGCGCAACCTGCAGGCCAAGCGTTACACCGCGCTCGGCCTGCCACAGGTGCGCACCAACGCGGAAGCGCCCGCCGCGATTCTCGAAGAGGTGGCTAAACCCGACAACGCCGGACTCGCGCTGCTGCGCGACGCGGCCGAAAGCATGCGGCTGTCGGCGCGCGGCTATCACCGGGTGCTGCGGGTCGCTCGCACCCTCGCCGATCTCGACCATGCGGAGCTCGTGGAGCGGCCTCATCTCGCCGAGGCTCTGTCCTACCGTGCGCTGGCCGACGGCGTGCGGCAGGCCGCCTGATCGCGCTCATGGTAAACCGGCAAGCGCCAACGCTAAGCATCCGGTAACGAGTTTCATTTACTCTTTGCGAACCATAAGTGCGGGCCGTTGTGGGCCCGTGTGTAGCGTCGTGGCGTATCATGTTGCGTTTCGGAGTGTTCCTGTCGGCCATCCCGCTCGTCCTTGCGGGCGCCGTTCCTCACGACTGGACCGCGTCGTCCGCCCATCCCTGCATCGCCGCAGGAATGACGACCGTCCGCTATGCGCCGACCCCGACGCCCTCCGCGCGGCCGGTTGCCTTCACCAGCGACCCGAAGCTCGCGACCATCAAAGTTCAAATCGTCGACAGCCCGGACCTCGCCGATCTCGTCATCGTCGATGATGCCAAGACCGCCGATGCGCAGACATGCGGCATCGACAACATCACGCGCCTGGTGACGATCAGCGCCCAGCCGGTCCCCGGCGAGCCGGTCGTGTACCTGTCACGCGAGACCGGCGCCGACTATCGTGTCTACGTCGTCTCGAAGACCGTATCGTTGCAGCATGCGGCGGCCTTGATCGTCGGCGCGCGCGGCGGCCATGGGCGGCTTGCGGCCGCGGCGCTGTGAGCTCGCACCGGTTTAAGACTCTCTCAATTCTGTTCGCGTTGCATCGGATCGATCTCCCGCCGTCGCAGATTTCGGCAGCAGGCGTGGATCACCCTCGGTGCGGATCGCGACGGCGAACACGCCATCCGGAGAAGGAAACGCAATGAACCCGGTGCTTCGCGCAAGACTGCTGCTGCGCCGCTTTACACGCAGGCACCCGCGCATCACCGGCACGATCCGCGCCCTGTTCTTCTTCATGGTGGCGTTCAGCACGGCGTTCGGCTTCGTATCCGGTGTCCGCTCGCAGGATTACAACCCGCACGTCTTTGCGGTCGGCGTGAGCGCGCTGTTCGCGGTCGCATGTGCCGCGCTGGCGATTCAGAACATGCGCTTCCGCTGGCTGCGCCGGCAGGTGCGAAAGATGGCCGCCGCCAACGAGGCCTTGTCGGACCGCAACTGGGAACTGAAGGATGCGGAGGATCGCGCCCGGCAACTGTTCGAGGCGCAGGGCGATGTGATCGTCCGCCGCGATGACGACGGCCGCATCACCTTCGCCAACGATGCGTTCTGCCGGCTGGCGGGCCTCTCCCGGACGCAGCTCGTCGGAAGCCAATTCCAGTTCGAGATCATCGAGCAAGGGGCCTTCGCGCGCGAGGTGGACGGAACCCGCGTTCACGACCAGCGAATCGCCAGCGAATTCGGCCCGCGCTGGCTTGCCTGGCGCGAAACGCGCATCCGCACCGACGCCAACACGCCCGCCGAGCTGCAATGCGTCGGCCGCGACGTCACGGACCGCACCGAGGCCGAACACGCGCTGGCCGATGCCCGCGACCAGGCCAACGCGGCCAACCTCGCGAAATCGCGCTTCCTGGCTATGGCCTCGCACGAGATCCGCACGCCGCTGAACGGCATCATCGGCATGAGCGGCCTGCTTCTCGACACCCATCTCACGCCCGAGCAAGCCAACTATGCGCGCGCCATCAAGACCTCCGGTGACGCGCTGCTTGGATTGATCGAGGAGATCCTCGACTTCTCGAAGATCGAAGCCGGCAAGATCGATGTCGAGAGTCGTCCGTTCGCCTTGAGCGGGTTGATCGAGGAGATCACCGAATTGCTCGCGCCGCGCGCGCACAAGAAGCAGCTCGAGGTCGCCGCCTATATCGACGAACGGCTGCCTTCCATGGTCAATGGCGACGCCGCGCGGCTGCGGCAGGTGCTGCTCAATCTGGCGGGCAACGCGATCAAATTCACAGATACCGGCGGGGTCGCGTTGATTGCCGAGCCCGGCATCTGGCCCGACGAGATCGCCTTCGTCGTGCGCGACACCGGCATCGGCATCGCACCGGATGCGCAGCAGCGCATCTTCGGCGAGTTCGAACAGGCCGACGACCGTACGGCGCGCCGTTACGGTGGCACCGGCCTTGGCCTCAGCATCAGCGAACGGATCGTCCGCCGCATGGGCGGCAAGATCACGCTCGACAGCGCGCTCGGCACCGGCTCGACCTTCACCGTAACCCTTCCGTTGCCGGCAGCCACCGGCACGCCGGCCTTCACGCCTCCCGACCTGAGCGGCCAGGCGGTCATGCTGGTTGCGCCGCAGGCGATCGCAGCCTCGTTGATCGCCCGCCGGCTCGGCGAATGGGGCGCGAAGACCTGCGTCATCTCCGACACCAACGCCGCCCTGGCGTTGCTGCCCGAACGCACCTGGCAGGCCGTCATCGCCGACCAGGATCTGCCGGACGACGGCGCCCGGCGGCTGGCGGATGCCGCACGTCACCATGCCACCCGGCGCATCGTCATGATCGCGCCCGAGCGCCGCAACGAGCTTGCGGCGCTGAAGGTCGCGGGCTTCGGCGATTATCTGGTGAAGCCGCTGCGGACCGCGTCGCTGGTCGCGCGATTGACCTCGGACAACAACGGACTGTCGATCGTGCCGGACGACACGTCCGCGCAGGTCCTGCCGCAACGCAAGCCCGAGCGGGTGCTGTCGATTCTCGTCGCTGAAGACAACGAGATCAACGCGCTGTTGATCCGCTCGCTGCTGACGCGGCTCGGGCACCGTCCGGTGATTGCCGCCACCGGCACGTTGGCGCTCGAATCCTGGCTAGCGGCCGAAACCGCCGGCACGCCTTACGACGCGATCCTGATGGACGTGCAGATGCCGGATCTCGACGGCATCGAAGCGACCCGCCGCATCCGGGCGCAGGAAGCCGGGCGCGGCGGACGACGGACGCCGATCCTGGCGCTCACCGCCAACACACTGGTCGAGGATCGCTACGCCTGTTTCGAGGCCGGCATGAACGGATATCTGATCAAACCGCTCGATCGCGAGCGGCTTGAGGAAGCGTTGACCGGGATCATGCGCACACCGCATGTCGCAGCCTGATCGGCCCTGATCTCGCAGCCGATTTCCCTTGTCACAATTTCGTTGGGAGAGCGTGCTTATTGGCGCCCTTGCGGGGACAGCGTCGATTCGCTAGGCGATGAGCCGCCGCGGGGGTTATCAATGCAGCATCACGACCCTGTTCGCTCACCGCTCCGTCTGATGGAGCGCTTCCGTCCGCTCGCGCTTGCCGAACCACCACTTTGGCTCAAGCCGACCTGGGACGTGGCGAGCAACATTTTGCTGCCACAGCCGCGACCGGCTGCCGCAGCGCCTCTCGGACGGATCGGCTCATTGGAAGTCCGCCTTGCTGAGACCCGCAAGGAGATCAAGCGCGCGCAGCGGCTGCGCTACAATGTGTTCTACCGCGACGGCAACGCCATCGCCGATGCCGCCACGCTGATGGCACGGCGCGACAAGGATGCGTTCGATAAGATCTGCGAGCACCTGCTGGTGATCGATCATGCGGCGATCCATCCAATGCAGGCCAAGCTGCGGCGCAAGCCGCCGGTGGTCGGCACCTATCGTCTGCTCGCCCAGGAGGTCGCCGCCAAGCACGGCGGTTTCTACACCGACAGCGAGTTCGACATCGCCAGCCTGCTGCAGAAACATCCGGCATTGCGCTTTCTCGAACTCGGCCGCTCCTGCGTGCTGCCGCCATACCGGACCAAGCGCACAGTCGAACTTCTGTGGCATGGCATCTGGAGCTACGTCCGGCAGAACAACGTCGACGTGATGATCGGCTGCGCCAGCCTGGAGGGTACCGATCCCGACCGGCTGGCGGTGCCGCTGTCGTTCCTGCACCATTTCGCCCGCGCTCCGGAGGACTGGCGCGCCAGCGCGCTACCGCAGCGCCATGTCGAGATGAACCGCTTGCCGAAGGACCGGATCAACCCGAAGGCCGCGCTGCGCGAGCTGCCGCCGCTGATCAAGGGCTACCTGCGGCTCGGCGCCTTCGTCGGCGACGGCGCCGTGATCGATCGCCAGTTCGGCACCACCGACGTCTTGATGATCATGCCGGTGTCGGCGATCAGCACGCGCTATATCGAACACTTCGGCGTCGATGCGACGCGCCACGCGGCCTGACCGATCAGGCTCAGAGCCGCCGCAGCGAAACGCTCTCGATGACGTGGTCCGGTCCCTTCTTCAGGATCAGCGTTGCGCGCGGCCGGGTCGGCAGGATGTTCTCGCGCAGGTTGACGAGGTTGATCGACGTCCAGATCGACAGCGCGACTTCCGTCGCCTCCTGGTCCGACAGGTTGGCATAGCGGCGGAAATACGAGCGCGGATCGTGGAACGCGGTGTCGCGCAGCGAAAGGAAACGCTCCACATACCACTTGCGCAGCACAGGTTCATCGGCGTCGATATAGACCGAGAAATCGAAGAAGTCCGAGACATAGGGGATCGCCTTGCCGCCGCGCGGCAGGTGTCCGGCCTGCAGCACGTTCAGGCCCTCGACGATCAGGATGTCGGGCCGATCGACCTCCACCCATTCGTTCGGCACGATGTCATAGGTGATGTGCGAGTAGATCGGCGCGCGCACCGGACGGCGCCCTGCCTTGATGTCGCTCAGGAACGAGAGCAGCGACGGCAGATCGTAGCTTTCCGGAAAGCCCTTCTTCTGCATCAGGCCTTCGCGCTCGAGCACCGCGGTCGGATACAGGAAGCCGTCGGTGGTGACGAGATCGACCTTCGGCTTCGGCGGCCAGCGCTTCAACAGCGCCTGCAGCACGCGCGCCGTGGTCGACTTGCCGACCGCGGGCGAGCCCGCCACGCCGATGATGTAGGGCATCTTCGGCTCGTCCGAATGCAGAAACTTCTTCTGCGCGACGAACAGCTCCTGCGTCGCTTCGACGTAGAGCGACAGCAGGCGCGAAACCGGAAGGTAGATTTCCTCGACTTCCTTGATATCGAGCCGATCGTGCAGCGAGCGCAGCGCCGCGACCTCGCTGGCCGCCAGCGTCATCGGCGTGTCGTCGCGCTTGGCCGCCCATTCCTCACGCGAAAAAAGGCGATAGGGCGTAAAATCCTGTTCGGCTCTCACATCCATGAGTCCGTCGCTTCTCGTTAGCGCTTGCGCGCGGCTTTCTCTTCAAGGCCCGACATGCCGGTGCGCTGGGCCAATGCCGCTTCGACATCGGCCAACGCCAGTCCCCGTGACTTCAGCAGGACGAGCAGGTGATAAAGCAGATCCGCGCTTTCAGCGACGAGCGCATCCTTGTCGCCCTCGACAGCGGCGATGACGGTCTCGACCGCTTCCTCGCCGAGCTTGCGGGCGCAATGCGCCGGGCCCTTGTCGAGCAGCTTGCGCGTATACGACATGTCGCCGCTCGCGCTGGCGCGTGCGTCGATGGTCGCGGCAAGATCGTGGATCGTAAAGCGTGTCATGAAATCGTCTTCTATCACTCCGCAGAGGGCGGGGGGAGCGCAAAGTCCCGGCAGGATCAAGAAATCAAGGATCGAGCCGCAGCGGCAACCCGGCACGCAGCATGTGTTCCTTGGCCTGGCGAATGGTGTACTCGCCGAAATGGAAAATGGAGGCGGCCAGGACGGCGGTGGCACGGCCGTCACGAATACCCTCGACCAGATGGTCGAGATTGCCGACCCCGCCCGAGGCGATCACCGGTACCGGGACGCTATCGGCGATGGCGCGCGTCAGCGCGATATCAAAACCCTGGCGTGTACCGTCGCGATCCATCGAGGTGAGCAGGATTTCGCCCGCCCCCAGCGCAACCACCTCCTGGGCATATTCGATCGCATCGATGCCGGTGGAGTTGCGGCCGCCATGGGTGAAGATCTCCCAGCGGTCGGAACCGCCGGGCCGTTTGATCCGCTTGGCGTCGATCGCCACCACCACGCACTGGTCCCCGAACGTTTCGGCCGCCTCCTTCACCAGCTCGCGGCGGGTGACGGCCGCGGTGTTGACCGACACCTTGTCCGCTCCCGAACGCAGCAGCGCCCGGAAATCATCGGTGGTCCGCACGCCACCACCCACCGTCAGCGGCATGAAACAGGCTTCCGCCGTGCGCCGCACGACGTCGAGCATGGTGCCGCGGTTCTCGTGGCTGGCATTGATATCGAGAAAGCAGAGCTCGTCGGCCCCCGCCGCATCGTAGGCGATTGCCGCTTCGACCGGATCGCCGGCGTCGCGCAGATCGACGAAATTGACGCCTTTGACGACGCGGCCGTCCTTCACGTCGAGGCAGGGAATGACACGAACCTTGAACATCGCTTGCCGCTCTTAGCTGTCGCGCTCGACCTTATGGACCAGTACCAGGATATAGGCACACACCGCGACCACGATCGGCATACAGCCCAGGGCCAGTAGCAGCGCCTTGAATTCGAACGTCTCGCGGAAAACCCATGCCGCGATCCAACACACCACCGCATTGAGAAGGGCGAAGACGAAGATCGGCGTCAGCGCCTTCTCGAATGTCAGCGTAACCTTGCCAAGCACACTTTTCGGTGGCTTGGATCTCATGATGGGTTGCCGGACGCCCGCGCCGCGGCGATCAGCGCGATCGCCTGCGCCGGATCCAGCCGGCCGTCGTAAAGCGCCCGGCCCGAGATCGCGCCGGCAAGCTTGCTCGCACGCGGACTGAGCATGGCCTTGACGTCGTCCAGCGAAGCAAGGCCGCCCGAGGCGATCACCGGAATGGAGACGCCATCGGCCAGCGCGATCGTCGCGTCCAGGTTGAGGCCCTTCAAGAGACCATCACGGGCGATGTCGGTAAAGATGATGGCGGCGACGCCCGCATCCTCGAACCGCTTGGCGATCTCCAGCGCGGTGACCTCCGACGTTTCCGCCCAGCCCTCGACGGCGACCTTGCCGTCACGCGCATCGAGGCCGACCGCAACCTTGCCCGGAAATTTCGCCGCCGCCTGTTTGACGAACGCGGGATCGCGCACCGCCGCAGTGCCGATGATCACGCGGGTAATGCCCTTCTCGAGCCAGCCCTCGACCGTTTTCATGTCGCGGATGCCGCCGCCAAGTTGCACCGGCATCGTCACGGTCTTCAGCATCGCCTCGACCGCCTGCGCGTTGACCGGCTTGCCGGCGAACGCGCCGTCGAGATCGACAACATGCAGGTACTCGAAGCCCTGGTCCTGAAACGTCCGCGCCTGGGCGGCCGGGTTGGTGTTGAACACGGTCGCGCGCGCCATGTCGCCCTGTTCGAGGCGGACGCATTCGCCGTTCTTCAGATCGATGGCCGGAAAGAGGATCACGGCTTCCACTTCAAGAAATTGGAGATCAGCGCCAGGCCGAAACGCTGGCTCTTCTCGGGGTGAAACTGGGTGCCGACCGCGGTGTCCTTGGCAACGATGGCCGTGACCGGGCCGCCATAGCTGGCGCGGGCGACGACATCGGCCTCGTTCGCCGCCTTCAGGTGATAGGAGTGCACGAAATAGGCGTGGCGTCCCTTGTCGCCGAGTGGAAGCCGCTCCAGCAGCGGATGCTCGCGCACCGGCTCCAGCGTATTCCAGCCCATGTGCGGGATCTTCAGGCTCTCGTCATTCGGCACGATCTTCTCGACGTCGCCGGCGATCCAGCCGAGCCCGTCGGTGACGACATATTCGCGGCCGCGTTCCGCCATCAGCTGCATGCCGACGCAGATGCCGAAGAACGGCCGCGCCTTGTCGCGCACCACTTCGTTCAACGCCTGCACCATGCCATCCAGTGCATCGAGCCCGTTGCGGCAATCAGCAAACGCGCCGACGCCGGGCAGCACGACGCGATCGGCGCGCCAGACCCGATCCGGATCGCGGGTGACCACGACCTGCTCCGGCTGCTCCAGCGTGCGCGCGGCGCGTTCGAACGCCTTCGCCGCCGAGTGCAGGTTGCCCGAGCCGTAATCGATGATCGCCACCGTCATCGCGATCCTCCCGGCTCCGGAAACAGCCCGATGATTCCTTGCGGCGCCGCAGGTCCTGCGGATGCTGGCCGATGCTGCGGGTACGGCGGCAACCCATCGTGCGGCGACGAGGTCTCGGCACGATCAGCCGTCCAGCGATCGAAGAAACGCCGCTCGGCGGTCTCCTCGTCGTCGGCGACCACGAAATCGATTTGCCGCCATGCGCCCCGCGAATAGCTCCAGCGCCGAAGGCTCGCCGCCTCCAATCCCATCAGCAGCGCCAGCAGGAAAAAGACCAACGAGCGGGCCGTGGCGCCGGCATTCAGCACCGACAGCATCACGCCGAGGCCGAAGCTGACCGCCAGATAGCCGATCAGGACCAGCCAAAGCCGGTGCCAGATCAGCCAAAGCGGCCCGAACACCAGGGCCCAGATGTGGAATCCGTCCCGCACGAACGTAAACCTGTCCGGTTCCTCGCCCGCCGCTGCGGGAGCATGCACTGTGTAGACCGACATCGTTCTGGTCTCCGAAGAGGCTGTCGCAGGCCGCAGCCTGGCGGCGCTTTAGTCCCTCGCGCCGGGGTCCGTCAAACCATCCTTGCCGCGCAGGGCCGGCCAAAGCCCCGACGCCGCAGGCTCCGGCCCGCGGAGGGCTGCGGGATCAATTGCCGAGCGAGCCCTTGGTGGATGGGATTTCACCGGCCGCCTGGGGATCGATCGCGACCGCCATGCGCAGCGCCCGCGCCAGACCCTTGAAGCAGGATTCGGCGATGTGATGGCCGTTCTCGCCGTACAAAGTCTCCACATGCAGGGTGATGCCGGCATTCATCGCAAATGCCTGAAACCACTCCCGCACCAGGTCGGTGTCGAACTCGCCGATCTTGTCGCGGGTGAATGCGGTCTTAAACACCAGCACCGGCCGGCCCGAAATGTCGATCACGACGCGGCTCAGCGTCTCGTCCATCGGCATATACATGGTGGCGTAGCGGTTGATGCCGCGCATGTCGCCGAGCGCCTGCTTCACCGCCTGGCCGAGCGCGATGCCGGTGTCCTCGGTGGTGTGGTGGTGATCGACATGCAGGTCGCCGTCGGCCTTCACCGTGATGTCGATGCGCGAATGGCGGGCGAGCAGATCCAGCATATGGTCGAAGAAGCCGATTCCGGTCGCGACCTTGGCCACGCCGGTCCCATCGAGGTTCACGCTGACCTCGATATCCGTCTCTTTCGTCTTGCGCTTGATCGTCGCCTTGCGCATGAAAACCGCTCTCCGTCTTCGGACACGGTGCCGGCCGAAGCCCGCTTCTTCCGCCATGTCCTTCATAAAACGGGGGTCTTTTAACAGGCGAAACCTTAATTCGCCACCACCGGACGGACCGATTCGCGACCGTTCTGACGCTATGGTGACCGGGTTTGGCGAGGCGGGCCGCCGGCCAGATTGAAACCGCGGCGGTAATCCCTAAATTGCCCGGACGC
This sequence comes from Afipia sp. P52-10, assembly GCF_000516555.1. Lineage (NCBI taxonomy): Bacteria > Pseudomonadati > Pseudomonadota > Alphaproteobacteria > Hyphomicrobiales > Nitrobacteraceae > Afipia > Afipia sp. P52-10. The sequence continues at coordinate 1,545,474 of NZ_AZSJ01000003.1, forward strand.
ATAAGGATTCGTCATGCAGGCATCGAACTCGGCCGCGCCGGTCTGGCACGGCACCACCATTCTCACGGTCCGCAAAGGCGGCAAGGTCGTCATCGGCGGCGACGGCCAGGTCTCGATCGGCCAGACCGTCATCAAGTCGAACGCCAGGAAGGTCCGCAAACTCGGCAAGGGCGACGTGATCGGCGGCTTTGCCGGCGCCACGGCCGACGCGTTTACCTTGTTCGAACGGCTGGAAAGCAAGCTGGAACAGTATCCCGGTCAGCTCACCCGCGCCGCCGTGGAGCTTGCCAAGGACTGGCGCACCGACCGCTACCTGCGGCGGCTGGAGGCGATGATGATCGTGGCCGACAAGGACGTATCGCTGGTGCTGACCGGAACCGGCGACGTGCTCGAGCCGGAAGGCGGAGTGATGGCGATCGGCTCCGGCGGCAACTATGCGCTGGCGGCAGCCCGCGCGCTCGCCGACAGCGACAAGGATGCCGAGACGATCGTGCGCCGGGCGCTCGATATCGCCGCCGACATCTGCGTCTACACCAATCGCAACCTGACCATCGAGACCCTGACGGCGGCATGACCGATGGCGGCGACGCTCTATAGCTTTCGCCCCGTCAGCCGCGATGACTTTCCCCTGCTCGCGCGCTGGTTCACCCAACCGCACGTCAACGCATGGTGGCCTGCGGAAGGCGCCCTCGACGAGATCGCACAGGCGATGGCCGAGCCCGGCACGTGGCCCTTCATCGTTTTGCACGGCGCGCGGCCGATCGGCTATCAGCAGGTCTATGACCCCTTCGCCGAAGACGATCATCCCTACCGCGACCAACCGCAAGGCACGCTCGGCATCGATCAGTTCATCGGCGAGCCTGACATGATCGCGCGTGGTCATGGCAGCGCCTTCATCCGCATGTTCGTACGGCAACTGTTCGACGAGGGCGCACAGCGCGTGGTGACCGATCCCGATCCGGCCAATCCCCGCGCGATCCGCGCTTACGAGAAGGCGGGCTTTCGCGCCTTCGACCGTCGCACGACGATCTTCGGCGAGGTGCAGCTCATGGCCTGTGACCGGCCTGCCGCATGACCGCCATTCCACGTCCCTCGACGCGCATCACGCTTGTAATCGCGCTCGGGCTGATCGCAGCGCAGGCGATCGCGCTCTATGCGATGGGTCGGCTGCCGATCTGCGCCTGCGGCTCAGTGAAGCTGTGGCATGGCGTCGTGCAGAGTTCAGAGAACTCGCAGCACATCGCCGACTGGTATTCGTTCTCACACATCATTCACGGCTTCGTGTTTTACGCCGCAACATGGCTGATCATGCCGCGGATGTCGTGGACGGCGCGCTTGCTGATCGCGATGCTGGTCGAAGGTGGCTGGGAGCTGGTCGAGAATTCAAGCTTCATCATCGATCGCTATCGAACGGCGACCGTTTCGCTCGATTATTACGGCGATAGCATCGTCAACTCGGTCTCCGACATGCTGTTCATGGTGCTGGGCTTCCTGGTGGCGCTGAGACTGCCGGTGAAGCTCACCGTCGCGCTGGCACTGCTCATGGAGATCGGCGTCGGCCTGCACATCCGCGACAACCTGACCCTGAACGTGATCATGCTGCTCTATCCGAACGAAGCCGTCCGCCAGTGGCAGGCGGGCCCGCCGATCATCTAGTGGTTTCAGCTTCTGATTTGATCCGAACCTGACTCGGCGTTTTGACGGCGAGGCTGCCTGCAAACAGCCTCGCGCAGCTTGCCTGGCACGATGCTTTTCCAGTCACCCTGTCCATTTTTCGGACATCGCATCCTCCGTCTTGCGCAAACCACGATCCGCCAATAACTAGTCCGCATGACCGACTTTTCTCCTCGCGAAATCGTTTCCGAACTCGACCGCTTCATCGTCGGACAAGCCGACGCCAAGCGCGCCGTCTCCATCGCCTTGCGCAACCGCTGGCGACGGCTGCAGCTCGACGGTGCGCTGCGCGACGAGGTGTTGCCGAAAAACATCCTGATGATCGGGCCGACCGGCGTCGGCAAAACCGAAATTTCCCGCCGGCTCGCGAAACTTGCCGGGGCGCCGTTCATCAAGGTCGAGGCGACGAAGTTTACCGAGGTCGGCTATGTCGGACGCGACGTCGAGCAGATCGTGCGCGATCTGGTGGAAGTGGGCATCGCACTGACTCGCGAACGCAAACGCAAGGACGTCAAGGTGCGCGCCGAGGCCGCGGCCGAGGAGCGCGTGCTCGATGCCTTGGTCGGCCCGGGTTCGAGCCCGGCGACCCGCGACTCTTTCCGCCGCAAGCTGCGCGCCGGCGAGCTCAACGACAAGGAAATCGAAATCGAGACTCAGGCCTCGAGCGGCATGCCGACGTTCGAGATCCCCGGCATGCCTGGAGCCCAGATCGGCGCGATCTCGATCGGCGATATCTTCGGCAAGCTCGGCGGCGGACGCACCAAGACACGGCGCATCACCGTTGCGGATTCGCACGAGATTCTCGTTGCCGAGGAATCCGACAAGCTATTGGACACCGACCAGCTCGTGCAGGAGGCGATCCAGACGGTCGAGAACAACGGCATCGTCTTCCTCGACGAGATCGACAAGATCTGCGCCCGCGACGGCCGCGTCGGCGGCGACGTGTCGCGCGAAGGCGTGCAACGCGACCTGCTGCCGCTGATCGAAGGCACCACCGTCACCACCAAGCATGGCGCGGTGAAGACCGACCACATCCTGTTCATCGCCTCCGGCGCCTTCCACATCGCCAAGCCCTCCGACCTGCTGCCGGAGCTGCAAGGCCGGCTGCCGATCCGGGTCGAACTGCAGGCGCTGACCCGCGACGATTTCCGCCGCATCCTCACCGAGCCGGAGGCATCGCTGATCAAGCAGTATGTGGCGCTGATGCAGACCGAAGGCGTGAACCTCGAATTCGCCGACGATGCGATCGACGCGATCGCCGACGTCGCGGTCGCGGTCAACTCCACGGTGGAAAACATCGGCGCGCGGCGTTTACAGACGGTGATGGAACGCGTGCTGGACGAGATCTCATTCTCGGCTCCCGACCGCACCGGCGAAACCGTCCGGATCGACGCCGCTTACGTGAACAAGCATGTCGGCGACCTGGCAAAGAACACCGACCTCAGCCGGTTCATTCTCTGACACGCTGCATCCGCCGTTCAGATCGTACGCGGATCCATCCGCGCATCGCGTCGCGACATACCATCCGGATCATGTCAGCGCGCCCGACGCAGCCGCACATAAAGCGCGCCTTCGCCGCCATGGCCGATGTGCGCTTCTTCGAAACCGACGACGAGACTGCGCAGCTCCGGCAGGCTCATCCAAAGCGGCACCTGGCGTCGCAAGACACCTTCCGACGCCGGACTCCGGCCCTTGCCGGTGATGATCAGCACGAAGGTCGCGCCGTCGCCGTGCGCGCGATGCAGGAAGGCGATCAGCGCGCGATGGGCCACCGCCTGGGTCATGCCGTGCAGATCGATCCGCGCGTCGATCGGCTTGCGGCCCTTGGCGAGCTTCGAACGTTCGCGACGGCCGAGCGGCGCAAGCGGCGGCGGCGATTTCGCCGGCGCAGGCTCCGGCTTGATGACGAGCTTTGCCGCCGGACGCGGCTTTGTTGGCGGCTTCAGCGCAGGCGCCTCTCCGCCTTCAGCGTGCTTTGCGGACGCGGGCCGCATGCGACGCAGCGGCTTTGCAGACTTTGCAACCGATTGCCACAGCACCTGCTCTTCCTCGCTGAGGACACGCTTGCGCCGCGACGGCGGCGAGGACGGAGATTTTATCATCGGCGGTAACGGCGGCCGCTCTTTCGGCGAGGCTGCGGAATGTCGGGCCGCGCCTGCGGCATCGGTATGACCGCTGGGGCGGCTGCAGCTGCGGTCCTGTCGTTCGCAGACATGGCCGCGGCCGGCTTGCCCTGATCCTTAGCCGGCGGGATCTTGGGTCCCTCCTTGGAAGGATCCTTCGGAGCATCGTTCGCGGTTTCTTTGCTCGGCGTCGCAGGCTCGCCGCCTCCTGCCTTGGATTCCTTTGCCGTCACAGAGCCGGTATTCTTCGGCTCCTGCGCCCCATTCTTGTCTGGCGGAAACAGCTTGGCGATCTTCGCGGACGGCCGCGCTTCCGGAAGCAGCATCCGCTTTCCGGCGGCAACCGGATCGAGGCTCTTGGGCACCAGCATCACGAACCGGGCCCCCTGCTTCAGCCGCCCGGAAATGCGCCCCGCCTCGACACCCGCGCCGAAATAGATGTCTGCCCGCGCCGGCCCGATGATCGCCGAGCCGGTGTCTTGCGAGATCATCAGCCGGCGAAACGGCGTCTGCGCCTTTTCCGATTCGATCGGCAGGTTGCCTTCGATGAAGAACGGCGTGCCATAGACGTGCAGGAAGCGATCGACGGCGATCGAGCGGCCCGCAGTGAGCGGAATGCCCTGCGCACCGACGGCTTCGTCCTTGTCGGACAGCTGGACCTCGCGGAAGAAAACGTACGCCTTGTTCTGCCGCCGCAGCTCCTTGGCCGCTTCCGGATTCGCATCCATGTAGTCGCGGATGCGCTGCATCGACATCTCTTCACGCGGCACGATGTTGCGATCGATCAAGACCCGGCCCACCGGCGTATAGGCCTGTCCGTTGTGCGAATCATAGTTGAGGCGGACGGTCGATCCGTCCTCCAGCTTGATCCGCGCCGAGCCCTGAATCTGCATGAACAGCAGATCCGTGTAGCTCTTCACATAGCAGATCTCCAAGCCGCGGCCGGAAAGAATGCCGTCCTCGATCTCTGCGCGGTCGTAATAGGGTACAAGCTTGCGGCGGCCGATCTTGCGGAAGACCTCGCCCTTGTTGGGGAGACTGCCGGCATCCTGCGTATAGCCGCGCACGAACAGGTTCGACGGCCGGCGATAGACCGGGACCGGATACTGTTCACTGTAGGTGCGCGAGCCGTCGAGCACCGGCTCGTAGTATCCGGTGACGAAGCCTTCCGGCTCACCAAGACGGGAGATGCGGACCGGGACGAAATGCCCTTCGAAAAACGTGCGCGCCTGCTCCTTGGTCCGCACCCGCACTGTCCGAGCGGCATGGCACGGATCACGCAGCGAAAGGCCGAGCGCCTTCTGAGCTTGCGCGGATGAATTGCGCGGGATCGTCGCCGAGATCGGTTTACAGCTCGCGAGGAAGGTCTGGAATGCGGCGAGCTGGTCGTCGTCGCTCCAGCCGGGGATATCAGCCCACCGCAGCGGCTCGTACTGCCCGCCCGAAATTTCGATCGGCATCGGCGCGCCGCCACGCTGCGCGTGGGCATTCGACGGAGCGAATAAAAAGCCGCACGACAACACGCCGAGCCCGCAAAGCCACGCGAGCCAACGAGGTGATGCCTTACTGCCCGCCTTCTGTGCCAACCAATTTCCAGTTCGGATCGCGCGACCCCATATCACGGGAGAACGTCCAGACATCGGTGACATCGGTGATCGCTTCCGCGTTTCCGTCGACGACCGCGCCCGCCTTGTCGCGCGTCACCGAAATCATCTGCGAAATAAACCGCACCGTGAGGCTGGCGACCCGGCCGCGCGCATCAGCGCTGACGATCTCCGCCTTCTCGATCCCGACGAACTTGCGGTCGATCCGCTCGCCCCGCTGCTCGCGGTCACGAATGGCGCCGTCGAAGCTCTCGAACACCTCGGCCGAAAGCAGATCCTTCAAAGTCCGCCGGTCCCCCTGGGCGAACGCCATCACGATCATCTCGTAGGCGCCCTTGGCGCCTGACAGGAAATGTTTCGGATCGAACGAGGAGTCTTCCTTCGCCACCGCATCCAGCCCGCGCGCCAGATCGGAACCGGGCTCAGCCGTTCCCTTCCAGCGTTCGCCGGCCGGCACCGGGTCTGCCGGCGCAAGCGGCGCCTGATCGATGATCGTTCCCGGAATGGGAACAACGTTGTCGTTGCGGCCGGCATCGCCACGGCCCTGCAGCACGTCGCGCGAGGCACGGTCAGGAGCGCGGTCGTAAGGCTGCCGTTCACTGCCCGTGCGCTGTCCGAGAACACTGCGCAGCCGCAGGAAGATGAAGACGGCCAACGCCAAGAAAATGATCGTGTAGATATCCACGTCGCGTGCACCCTTTAGATCGGCACTGCGCCTGCCTCCGCAGACGTGCAGGCCGCTTCGGACCACCTGCCGCGCATCCATGTAAGCCCGAACCGCAACAGAGCCAACCCCGGTAAGCGGCTATTGGTTCATATCGGCCGCGCAAATTGACGCGTTTTTCAGCGTTCCGACGGCGATCAGTCTATCTCCAGCCCGGCATGACGGCCAATTCTGCCTAATTCTAGACGATCCGATGGCCTCGGCCAACCTTTTGCGCGCCGTTTCAAGGCTCCGTCCTTGTCCATGACCGGAGGCCTATGATAGCCACACGCCGCGAAACAGGGGCTTTTGCCCGCAGGAGATACAGCATGACCAACGGCAACGGCTCCCCGCCGGACGACGCGCAACTGCCCCAGCTCAATGTGATGGTGCAGTACACCAAGGATCTGTCGTTCGAGAACCCCAACGCGCCTCGTTCCCTGGGTCCGCAACAGCAGCAGCCGGCGATCAACATCCAGATCAATGTCGGCGCGAATGCGATCGCCGAGCAGGACTACGAAGTGACCCTGTCGATCGAGGGCAAGGCCGAAATCGACAACACCGTGCTGTTCAATTTCGAACTGGCCTACGCGGGTGTGTTTCGCATCCAGAACGTGCCGCCGGAGAATCTGCATCCGGTCGTCATGATCGAATGCCCGCGCCTGCTGTTTCCGTTCGCGCGGGAGATCATCGCCACGGCCGTCCGCGACGGCGGCTTCCCGCCGCTGCTGCTCGACCCGGTCGATTTCGTCGGCCTGTATCGGCAGAATCTTGCCAATCAAGCGACGCAGCAGCAGCCGAGCTGACCACCCGACATAAGCTAGAGCAGATAAAACCAATGGCCCGGCCGAACCTCGACCGGGCCATTATGATTTCTTCGAACCCTTAATCCATTTCGCTCGAAAACACCCTTGGCGTTTCCCAGCGGAAAATCAGACCGCCTAGAGCGCGATGAGATCGGGATGAATCATCCTCGCGCCTTAGCTATTGTTTAAGCATGATCTTTTCGGAAAACCGCTTCGCACTTTTCCGGATCATGCTCCAGGGCGATACCGCCGTTAACGTCCCGGTAACTTTGCCGCGGAAGCCAGCCTCACGACGCTGCCGGCTCGGCCCGGAATTCATTCCAGAGCGCCTGCTCGCCCAAGCTTTCGATGAAGCTCTTGTGAGCTGCCAGTTCGTCCGCATGCAATCGCGGCGCAAGGGGAATCTCGCGCTGACGCCGCGGCGCGTCGGCCTGATTGTAGCTGCGGATCTGGCTCTGCTCCGCCAGAATGAGCTGCGACTGCCGCGCACCAATCAGATCGATATACACCTCGGCAAGCAGCTCAGCGTCGAGCAATGCGCCGTGTTTGGTGCGGCGCGAGTTGTCGATCGCATAGCGCGAGCAGAGATCGTCCAGCCGGTTGGACACGCCAGGATGCTTTCGCCGCGCCAGCAGCAGCGTATCGACCAGCCGCTCACGCGGAATCGGCCGGTGCGATACCCGCTCCAGCTCCGCGTTGATGAAGCCGATGTCGAACGAGGCGTTGTGAATCACCAGCGGCGCATCGCCGATGAAGGCGAGGAACTCCTCCACCACCGCCGGAAACAACGGCTTGTCCGACAGGAATTCGGTCGACAGGCCGTGAACGTCGAAGGCTTCCTTCGGCATCTCCCGTTCCGGGTTGATGTAGCGATGGAAGGTCTGGCCCGTCGGCATGCGATTGAAAATCTCGACGCAGCCGATCTCCACGAGCCTGTCGCCGCGCAGCGGATCGAGTCCTGTCGTTTCAGTATCGAGAACGATTTCGCGCATGCTGGTCGAAAATGCCTTTCAGAGCCCAAATCGGTGCCGATACCGGTACCGACTGGGCACCGAATCACGGCCTTCGGCGGGGCATTCTAACGACTTCGGCCAGGATGTCGCGGATGCGCAGGCGCACCGGCTCGATACCATTCGACGTATCCACGACAAAGTCGGCCCGTTTGCGCTTTTCCGCATCGGGCATCTGCCGGGCGAGAATGGCGTCGAGCTTCTCCTGCGTCATGTTTTCACGCGCCAGCACCCGTTCCCGCTGGACATCGGCGGGAGCGGAAACGACGACGATCGCATCGACGCGCTTTTCGCCGCCGGTCTCGAACAGCAACGGCACGTCCAGCACCACCACCGGCGCACCGGCTTTCTCCGCATCGTCAAGGAACTGCTGACGATGTGCGCCCAGCATCGGATGGACGATCGATTCGAGCTTCTTCAATGCTTCAGGATTGCCCAGCACCTTGGCCGAGAGCTTCTGCCGGTCCACCTTGCCATCGGCTGTGGTGCCGGGAAAAGCCGCTTCCACCACCGGCACGGCCGCGCCGGAATAAATGGCATGGACCGCCGCATCGGCATCGTAAACCGGAACGCCCGCGTCCGCGAAAAGCTGCATGGTGGTCGATTTGCCCATTCCGATCGACCCGGTCAGTCCAATCACTTGCATGCGGCTGTCGTGCCTTTCCTGCTTTCTGACTCGTTATTCCACAACCAGGCGAGCATGGCGCAGGAACGCCAGCAAGGGCAACAGCGGCAGACCGAGTATCGTAAAATGATCGCCTTCGATGCGCTCGAACAGATGCGAGCCGAGACCCTCAAGCTGATAGGCGCCGACGCTGGTCGTCACCGCATCGCCTGCGGCATCGAGATAAGTCCGGATCGACTCGCTGCTCAGCGGCCGCATGGTCATGCGCGCGACCGAAACGTCTTCAAACAGGATCTCGCCATCCTTCGCGACGGCAAGAGCCGAATACAATTCGTGCGTGCCACCGGCGAGTTCGCGGAGCTGATCCGCAGCCTGCGCCCGCCCCTTCGGCTTGCTGAACAGCCTGCCTCGCAGCGACAAGGTCTGATCGGCCCCGAGGACATAACGTCCAGGCCGTTGCGCGGCCACATGCGCAGCCTTGGATCGCGCCAGCAGCGCCGCGATGGCCGACGGGTCCGATAATTCTGATCGAGCCTGGATGTCGCGTTCGTCAATGTCGGCGGGAATGGCCTCGTAGACGATGCCCGCGGCTTGCAACAACGCCTGTCGCGACTTGCTTTGCGAGGCGAGTATCAACGGCTCGGCTGCGATCCACAATGTCATTGCGCTCCCCGGTGACGCTGGCGATCCGAGAGCAGCTTCATGATCGCCGCCGCAGTCTCTTCAATCGAGCGGCGGGTGACATCGAGCTGCGCCCAGCCGTACTTCACGCTGAGCTTTCGCGCAAACATCACCTCGTCGGTCACTGCCTCCCTATCCACATAGGCATCGCTGCTCACCGGGCCTGCTCCGAGACCAAGCAAGCGATTCTGCCGCACCTGGATCAAACGCTCCGGCGTCGCATGGAGGCTGACCACCAGCGGATGCGTCAACGTCTCCAATTCCGATGGAATCGGAATGCCAGGGACCAAGGGAACGTTGGCGGTACGGATTCCGCGATTGGCAAGATAGATCGATGTCGGCGTCTTCGAGGTTCGCGACACGCCGACGAGAACGATGTCCGCTTCCTCCAAGCCTTCGGTATGCTGACCGTCATCGTGCAGCATCGTGTAGTTCAGCGCATCGATCCGCTTGAAGTATTCCGCATTCAGCACGTGTTGCGCGCCGACCCGATGCGAGGTCTCGGCACCGAGATACGCCTGGAACAGCTGCAGCACGGGACCGATGATCGAGAGGCTCGGAATGTTCATCTCCGAACATTTCTGCTCGAGCTCTTTCACCAGTTCCTCGTCAAGCAGCGTGAACAGAACAATGCCCGGCGATTCCTCGATTTCCGACAGCACCCGATCGAGCTGCTTGTGGCTGCGCACCAGCGGATAGACGTGCTCGATCGGCGTGACATTGGCATACTGGGCCGCCACGGCCCGCGCCACGGTGATCAATGTCTCACCGGTCGAATCCGAGACCATGTGCAAATGAAAGTAACTGCCGGACTGGATTGTCATGCGCGCAAGCGATCCTGGCGATCCAACCTGTCCAGCCCCTCATGACTGTCATGCGAGCCTGGGGGAATCTGTGAATTGCTGTTGAGCACAGCACGCCCTTCCACCTGCATAAGACGTCGGCCGGGATAAGCGACGGATTCGTTCACAGACTGCCTTTCGGGACAAACTTCCACCGGTTCAGGCATGATAGTGAGGTTATGTGGACTTGTCTCTTGATATTCGAAGTGCCAATGCGAGTTGTATCGGCAGGACAGGCCTTATTTGCCGTCGAACCAGCCGTGTTGACTATGGGCACAAGGCACTGGGGATGTGGACAGCGGCGGGATAACGGTTGAGCTTCGATTCATGAGTCAAACCCACGCTCAAACAGCTACCAACTAGAATCTAGACATAGATAGATTTAAGAGAAGGTTGATCGAGGAGAGACCGTGACCAACCCCCTTCTTCAAGTTCTTGACGGACAGCGGATCGAGCCACCGCCTGTTTGGATGATGCGCCAGGCCGGACGCTATCTGCCGGAGTATCGTCAGCTTCGCGAACAAGCTGGCTCCTTCCTGAAGCTGTGCTTTACGCCGGAGTTTGCCGCCGAGGTAACCCTGCAACCGATCCGCAGGTTCCATTTCGACGGTGCGATTTTGTTTTCCGATATTCTGGTCATCCCGCATGCGCTCGGACAAACCGTTCGGTTCGAGGCTGGAGAAGGCCCGCGACTCGATCCACTGACCAGCGAACAGGCGATCGACCGATTGCCGCTCGCGGTGGATCAGGCCATCCTGGCGCCGATCTATCAGACGATCAAAACCGTCAAGCCGCAACTGGACGCGAAAACGGCGCTGCTCGGATTTTGTGGCGCGCCGTGGACGGTTGCGACCTACATGATCGCGGGTCAGGGGACCAGCGATCAGGCGCCAGCGCGGCTTTTCGCCTATGAGAAACCGAAGGCTTTCGCGAGGCTGATCGATCGGCTGGTCGAAAACTCGATCGTCTATCTGACGAAGCAGTTCGAGGCCGGCGTCGATGCGGTTCAGCTGTTCGACACATGGGCTGGCGTGTTGCCGCCTGAGGAATTCACGCGCTGGTGCATCGAGCCGGCCGCGCGCATCGTTGATGGGCTGCGGCGTCATCGTCCCGGTGCGCGGGTGATCGGTTTTCCGCGAGGCGCCGGCGCCATGCTGGCCGACTACGTGAAGACCGTGCCAGTGAATGCGGTGAGCGTCGACTGGATGGCCGATCGCGCGTTCGTTCGGGAAAGGATCCAGAGCCGCGTCGCCGTCCAAGGAAACCTTGATCCGCTGGCGCTGCTGGCCGGAGGTGATGCGCTCGACCGGGCGGTCGATTCGATTCTGCAGGACTTCCGCGACGGACCGTTCATCTTCAATCTTGGACACGGGATTTTGCCGTCGACGCCGATCGCTCACGTCGAACGAATGCTGGCGCGGGTGCGGGGCGGCTGACGCGCCAACGTGGCGCGGCGTCCGATTCGGGTTTTTCAATCGGCCATAAGCTGATACGTCAACTCATGCGTCCTGGCGGACGTATCTGGGAGACCGTCATGCTCTACGAGTGGGTGAAAGCATTCCACGTCATTGCCGTCATCTCCTGGATGGCAGGGATGCTCTATCTGCCGCGCCTGTTCGTCTATCATTGCGAGGCGGAAGTCGGCTCGAAGCAGTCGGAAACCTTCAAGCTGATGGAGCGGAAGCTCCTCAAGGTGATCATCAACCCGGCGATGATCCTGACCTGGGTGCTGGGGCTTTGGCTGGTCTATGAGGGCGGATGGCACAAGGCGGGCTGGTTTCAGACCAAGTTCGTGTTGGTGCTGATTCTCTCCGCCCTGCATGGCATGTTGACGCGCTACTGGCGGGATTTCGCCAACGACCGGAATACCAAGAGCCAACGATTCTTTCGTATTATCAATGAAGTACCGGCCATTTTGATGGTCGGCATCGTCATTCTGGTGATCGTCAAGCCGTTTTAGGCCGCGCCGCAAACGGGTTCGTGGCATCTTGCGGAAGGGCCGGCGGTTTAATATATTTTCGACGTATCCCACCGAACGCAGGCGGATGTGGCGTGGTCCTTCTCTCATGAGGACTGGCAGCCGCATCAGGTTTTAGGCCCTTTCGGCGCTGATCACCTCATAAGACCTGATCTGAAAAGTCTGAACACTAGACGACCCGCATCCCCAAACTGCGACCCTCCCTCCTCTCTCCGCGCGCTGAATCGATGGTTCGACACAACCGGGCGCTCAAAAATCTCCACAGGACTACCCAATGCCTGAAATGAAACTCCAGGACCTCAAGGCTAAATCTCCCGCCGAACTCGTCTCGTTCGCGGAAGAGTCCGGGGTCGAAAATGCCTCGACGATGCGCAAGCAGGAGCTGATGTTTGCGATCCTGAAGCAGCTTGCAATCCAGGAAATCGATATCATCGGCGAAGGCGTCGTCGAAGTGCTGCCGGATGGCTTCGGCTTCCTCCGCTCGCCGGATGCGAATTACCTGCCCGGCCCCGACGATATCTACGTTTCGCCGTCGCAGATTCGCCGCTTCGGTCTGCGCACCGGAGACACGCTCGATGGCCAGATCCGCTCGCCGAAGGAAGGCGAACGCTATTTCGCGCTGCTTAAGGTCAACTCGCTGAATTTCGAGGACCCGGAGAAATCCCGCCATAAGGTCAACTTCGACAACCTTACGCCGCTCTATCCGGACGAGCGGTTGCGGATGGAACACGACGACCCGACCAAGAAGGATTTGTCGGCCCGCGTGATCGACATCGTTGCGCCGATCGGCAAGGGCCAGCGCGCACTGATCGTTTCGCCGCCGCGGACCGGCAAGACCGTGCTGCTGCAGAACATCGCACATGCGATCACCGCCAATCATCCCGAATGCTACCTGATCGTTCTTCTGATCGACGAACGGCCGGAAGAAGTCACGGACATGCAGCGTTCGGTGAAGGGCGAAGTCGTATCATCGACCTTCGACGAACCGGCAACGCGGCACGTGGCCGTGGCGGAAATGGTGATCGAGAAGGCCAAGCGCCTGGTCGAACACGGCCGCGACGTGGTGATCCTGCTCGATTCGATCACTCGCCTCGGCCGCGCCTACAACACCGTGGTCCCGTCATCGGGCAAGGTGCTGACCGGCGGCGTCGATGCGAACGCATTGCAGCGGCCGAAACGCTTCTTCGGTGCAGCGCGCAACATCGAGGAAGGCGGTTCGCTGACCATCATCGCCACCGCGCTGATCGACACCGGCAGCCGCATGGACGAAGTGATCTTCGAAGAGTTCAAGGGCACCGGTAACTCGGAGCTGATCCTCGATCGTAAGGTTGCCGACAAGCGCACCTTCCCGGCCATCGACATCACCCGTTCCGGCACCCGCAAGGAAGAGCTTCTCACCGATCCGCAGCAGCTCAAGAAGATGTATGTGCTGCGCCGCATCCTCAATCCGATGGGGACGATGGATGCGATCGACTTCCTGCTCGACAAGCTGCGCAACACCAAGACGAACGCCGAGTTCTTCGATTCGATGAACACCTGATGCGATGTCGAGCCAACGGATGCCCGGGGCTCGATTGCAGATCGTGGTTTGAAAGATGGTGTCATGCGGGTGTGCCTGACACCATTTTTTTGAGCGCGTCCGCCTCAGTCACGGGAAGCGAACAGGTCTGACCGCGACAGACGAAGGCTGCGGCATCGGGCGTCGTCTCGAGCTTCGCGCGCGCCGGATGGTCGGTTGCAAGCGCGTCGGCATTGGCCGCGTGCAGCACGATGCGGTTGGCATGCGGCAGCTTTCGCGCGGCCTGCAGCAGTGCGTCAGCGTGTGGACCTTCGCCGGTGATGACGATCTCGGCTGCGGTGAGACGCATATCGAGCGCGTTGAGCAACGAAAGGTGTCCGAACAGATTGTCGCTCGCACGCGGCAGGATCGCGTCGAACATGGCATCGGCCTTTGCCAGCCATTGCCGGTCGCCGGATAGTGCGCTCAGCCGGATCAGGTTTTGTGCGATCAGGCCATTGTGGTTGGGGATCGCATCATCGACAGTGGAATGCGGACGGATGATCAGCCCTTCCGCATCGTCCGCGGTGAGATAATAGCCGCCGTGCTCGGGATCGGCATGATGTGCATCGAGCGCGGTCTGCCAGGCGAGGGCCTGCTCCAGATAGACGCTTTCGCCGGTCGTTTCGTGCAGGGCGAGTGCGGCGCGACCCATGGCCGCATAGTCGGAAGCGAGCCCCGGAAACAGCAGCCCCCCTGCTCGCCAGGAATGGCCCAGCCGGCGGCCGCGCGCCATATTGTTTCGGATGAAGGCGAAGGCAGCCTTGGCATCGTCCAGCCAGTCGGCCTGATCGAAAGCTGCGGCGCCATTGGCGAGGGCTGCGATCGTCAGGCCGTTCCAGTCCGCCAGGATTTTGTCGTCCAGGCCGGGACGTACCCGCATGCTGCGCCTTTGCTGCAGCACAGACCGCAGCATGGCCAACCGGCCCGCCTCCTCCTCGGTGTCGCTCAAACCGTTGAGGCGATTGAGAATGTTGTGCCCTTCGAAGTTTCCGCCAGCCGTGACATCGTATTTTGCAGCAAAAAGCGCAGCATCAGCCGCGAGCGCATCTTCGATCTCGGCCAGCGACCAGACGTAGAACTTCCCCTCCTCGCCTTCGGAATCGGCATCCAGCGATGAGGAGAAGCCGCCGTCCGGGGTGGTCATCTCCCGGCGCAGCCAGCCGACCGTTTCGGCCGCCCGCTCGCGGTAGAGCGGATTTTGCGTCTGCGCATAGTCCAGCGCCAGCAGATCGAGGATCTGGGCATTGTCATAGAGCATTTTCTCGAAATGCGGGACGAGCCATTGCTCATCGACCGAATAACGGGCGTAGCCGCCGCCAAGGTGATCGTAGATGCCGCCCTGGCTCATCTGGGTCAGCGCCAACTCGGCCGTCTGGAAGAAGCGCGCATCGCCCGAGCGTACCCCAGCCCGCCAGAGGAACTCGAGCATCGTGCATTGTGGAAATTTGGGCGCACCACGCAAGCCGCCGTGGGTCGGATCGGTTGCCCGCGCAATCGATGTCGCGATGTTGGTGAGCTCGTTCGGGCCGAGGCCGACGGCGCTGGTCGCCTCGCCGCGATGCTTCAGCCGCGCCACCAGCGCGCGCCGGTTCTGGTCGATCTTCGCCGGCTGGGTGCGGAAGACAGCCTCGACCTCCCGCAGCACATCGACGAAAGCGGCTCGGCCATATTGGGCTTGCTTTGGAAAATAGGTCCCGCCCCAGAACGGCTCACCCTCTGGGGTCAGGAACATGGTGAGCGGCCAGCCGCCCTGCTCGCCAAGATGATGCAGCGCACTCATGTAGATCTGGTCGATATCGGGCCGCTCTTCTCGATCGACCTTGATGTTCACGAACAGCGTGTTCATCACCGCGGCGGTAGCTTCGTCTTCGAAGCTCTCATGCGCCATCACATGGCACCAATGGCAGGCCGCGTAGCCGACCGACAGCAGGATCGGCTTGTTCAGCCGTTTTGCCTCCGCCAGCGCCGCCGGCCCCCAGGGCCACCAGTCCACCGGATTGCCCTTATGCTGCAGCAGGTAGGGGCTGGTTTCTGCAGCAAGCCGGTTATTGTGCGTCGCAATATGACTCATGGCGGAACTTTCTGGTGTTTCGACGGTCTATCCGGGCCGGTTCCCCGCCCCGGTGCCTGCTCCGCCACGGCGGATTAGGCCACGGACCAAGCTGCTCCGGCAATCGCTGAGGTAACTCTTAGCAGGCTCGGGAGGGTCCTGATCATGGACGATCCATTTCGCCGGCCGACGTTCGGTTCTGCGCTTTTCTATCGAAATCCATCGGCGGCGCTGGACTGGCTGGAAAGCGCCTTCGGCTTCAGACGGACGATGGTGATAACCGATAAGGAGGGCCGCCTCGCCCACGCCGAGATGGCCTTCGGCGATGGATATATCATGGTCGGTTCGGAGTGGACGGACTATGCGGCGAGCCCAGCCTCCACGGGCGGCAAGACCACACAATCGATTCATGTTCGCCTGATCGACGGCCTCGACGACCACTGCATTCGGGCACGCGCCGCCGGCGCGGTGATCCTGCGTGAACCTGCGGACGAGTTCTACGGCGATCGTGTTTACGTGGCGCGCGATCCGGAAGGTCACGTCTGGAGCTTCGGTCAGGCGATGAAGATCGTCTCACGCGAGGATGCGGAGGCGGCGAGCGGGCTGGTTATCGACGGCTGGCCTGCGGCTTGATCGGCAACGCTTGCAAATTCGCAAGCGACGGCGTTGATGATCCTGCTCGCAGTCGGAAGATTGCGGGCCGAGCATTGCACGATCTTTGAGAGCCGATGTCCCACGACACGATCTTTGCGTTGTCCTCAGGCCGGCCGCCGGCGGCGATCGCCGTTGTTCGAATCTCCGGGCCGGCGGCATCCGCGGTCGTGCAGCGGCTGTGCGGCGTCGTGCCGAAGCCGCGCGTCGCCACGCTGGCAGTGCTGCAGCGTGCCGATGGCTCGCCGATCGATGAGGCGGTGGNGTTGTGGTTTCCGGCACCGCACAGCGCGACCGGAGAAGATGTTTGCGAGCTGCAAGTGCATGGAAGCCGCGCTGTGCTCGCGGCGATTTTCGAAGAGCTTGCGAAGACCGACGCGGTGCGTCCGGCAGAGCCGGGAGAGTTCACGCGCCGTGCATTCGAGAACGGCAAGCTCGATCTGACGGAGGCTGAAGGCCTCGACGATCTGATTCACGCGGATACAGAAGCGCAACGGCGGCAGGCGTTTCGTCAATTGCAGGGGCTGCTCGGCCACCGTGCGCAGGACTGGCGCGAGCGTATCATCGCAGCGTCCGCGCTGGTGGAAGCCGGGATCGATTTCTCCGATGAGGGCGATGTGCCTCAAGAGCTGATTGCGCCGGCGGTGCGCGAGATTGTCGCCTTGCGCGAAGAGATCGGGCAAACGCTGTCGGCATCGTCGCGCAGCGAACGGCTGCGCGATGGCCTTGTTGTCGCGATCGCAGGACCGCCGAACGCGGGCAAGTCGACATTGCTGAATCGTTTGGCGCGGCGCGAGGCGGCGATCGTGTCGCCGCACGCGGGAACGACGCGCGACGTGATCGAAGTACATCTCGATCTCGATGGCTATCCGGTGATCCTGCTCGATACCGCCGGCATTCGCGACACCAACGATCCGGTGGAGGAGGAGGGCGTGCGCCGCGCGCGCGAGCGGGCCGCGCACGCAGACCTGGTGCTATGGCTCGCGGATGCTTCGAGGGACGAGCAGGGGCCGCCGCCGTCTTTTGGAGAGGGAACGCCGGTCTGGCGGGTTGCCAACAAGAGCGATTTGCTGGCAGGCGTCCGCGCGAGCGATTTAGCGACGCACGAAGGCGGCCGCTTGTTCCGAATCTCGGCAGAGCAGGGGACCGGCGTAGCGGCATTGACCGACGCGGTTGGTGCGTTTGCCGCCGATTATTTTGGTGCCGGGGAAGCTGGTTTGGTGACGCGGGAACGACAGCGCCGTCTGCTGGAAGCGGCGGTGCTTGCGCTGCGACAGGCGGAACACTTGAAAGCAGGTCCGGAGGAGCTGCTTGCGGAGGAACTTCGGATTGCGGCCCATGCGTTGGGGCGGCTGCTGGGCCGGGTGGATGTCGAGGACATTCTCGATTTGATCTTTCGACAATTTTGTATCGGAAAGTGAAATAAGAAATATTTATTTATTCACTTCTATGTTTCACGTGAAACGATACTTCGGTTACTGAGGCTCGATTTCGTATTTCAGGCTTTGACCTGGAGCGCGGGTGCGCGTAGAAGGCTGTGGATAAACCCAAGCGTTTCAAATGGATCAGTCCCGCTTCGACGTCATCGTGATTGGCGGCGGCCACGCCGGCTGTGAAGCTGCGGCCGCAGCCGCCCGCATGGGCGCGAAGACTGCCCTGCTGACCCATCAGTTTGCCACGATTGGCGCCATGTCCTGCAATCCGGCGATCGGCGGTCTCGGCAAGGGCCACCTGGTCCGCGAGGTTGATGCGCTCGACGGGCTGATGGGTCGGGTGGCGGATCAGGGTGGCATCCAGTTCCGCCTCCTCAACCGGCGCAAGGGACCTGCGGTTCGCGGTCCACGGGCGCAAGCAGACCGGAAGCTCTATGCCGCCGCGATGCAGACGGCGATCCGCGAGACCGAGAACCTGACTGTCGTCGAGGGCGAAGCGGAAGCCTTGCTTGTTTCACGTGAAACACTGCAAGGCGTCCGCCTTACGGACGGCCGTGTCCTTCATGCGGGTGCCGTGGTCATTACTACGGGAACGTTCCTGCGCGGATTGATTCATCTCGGCGAGAAGACCTGGCCCGCCGGTCGCGTCGGCGAGGCGCCGTCACTCGGCCTGTCGCAATCGTTTGAGCAGCTGGGTTTCACGCTCGGCCGCCTGAAGACCGGCACTCCGCCACGTCTCGACGGGACGACCATCGACTGGAGTGCAGTTGAAATGCAGCCCGGCGACGATCCGCCGGAGCCATTCTCCGTTTTGACCGATCGAATTACGACACCGCAGATCCAGTGCGGCATCACCCGGACGACCAATGCCACGCATGAGGTGATCCGGGCCAATGTCCATCGCTCGCCGATGTATTCCGGTCAGATCCAGAGCCGGGGTCCGCGCTATTGTCCGTCAATCGAGGACAAGATCGTCCGGTTCGGCGATCGGGACGGTCATCAGATCTTCCTGGAGCCGGAGGGGCTGGAGGATACGACGGTCTATCCGAATGGTATCTCGACCTCATTGCCTGAAGAGACCCAGCTCGCGATCCTGAAGACCATTCCGGGGCTTGCGAACACCCGCATGGTTCGGCCGGGCTATGCGATCGAGTACGATCACATCGATCCCCGTGAACTCGGTCCTTCGTTAGAGACCAAGCGCCTGCGCGGGTTGTTCTTGGCGGGGCAGATCAACGGCACCACCGGATACGAGGAAGCGGCCGCGCAGGGGATCGTCGCCGGCATCAATGCCGCGCTACGGGCTTCTGGCGGGGAGGTAACGGTGTTCGATCGCGCCCATGGCTATCTCGGGGTGATGATCGACGATCTCGTGACCCGCGGAATCAGCGAGCCGTACCGAATGTTCACCTCCCGCGCGGAATATCGGCTGACTTTGCGCGCCGACAATGCGGATCAGCGTCTGACCGGGCGGGGCATCGAACTCGGCTGCGTCGGTTCGCGCCGTGCGGCGTTTCACGGGAAAAAGATGCAGGCGCTCGCGGCGGCAAAGGCGCTGGCGCTTGGTTTGTCGGTCACGCCGAATGAGGCTGGCCGCCACGGGCTGACCCTGAACCGGGATGGCCAGCGGCGGACGGCGTTCGAGCTCCTGGCCTATCCGGACATTGGTCTCACTGATCTCGCGCGGGTCTGGCCGGAGCTCGGCGCGCTCGATCCGATCATTGCCGGACATCTGGAGATCGAAGCAAAGTACGACGTCTATGTCGCGCGCCAGGCTGCCGATATGGAAGCGCTGCGTCGGGATGAGAATCTCAAGCTTGGCGAGGGGATCGATTACGCCACCGTGCGGGGACTTTCGAATGAAGTCCGGCAGCGGCTGGAGGCGGCGCGTCCCGCCACCATCGGTCAGGCCTCCCGCATGGACGGCATGACTCCGGCGGCGTTGACGCTGCTGATCGCGCATCTGCGCCGGGCGTCGCGCGATCGCAGCGCGCGAACAGCAGTTTGAGTCGGGAAGCTGGCTCGTCGGAATGTCCGAGCCGCGATGGAATCCTCGAGACGATCATGGCCAGGCGGGATTATCAGAGGGGAGCGGCCAAACCGGTACCGCAGGCTGCGGATCGAAGTGCCGCGCTGGCACTCAGGCCTGTTTCACGTGAAACAGTGGACCGGCTGGACCGGTTCATCGCTTTGCTCGTCGCCTGGCAGACGAAAACCAACCTGATCGCACCCTCGACCTTGCCGACGATTTGGACCCGGCATGTCGCCGATTCCCTGCAGCTGCTGGACTTGGCACCCGCCGCGAAGACCTGGATCGACCTCGGCAGCGGTGGCGGCTTTCCGGGAGTCGTGCTGGCGTGCGCCCTGGCCGAGCAG
The DNA here is from genome assembly GCF_000516555.1 of Afipia sp. P52-10. Taxonomy (NCBI): domain Bacteria; kingdom Pseudomonadati; phylum Pseudomonadota; class Alphaproteobacteria; order Hyphomicrobiales; family Nitrobacteraceae; genus Afipia; species Afipia sp. P52-10. The sequence goes on from NZ_AZSJ01000003.1 coordinate 1,565,591, forward strand.
CCTGGTGCGGCCGTTCATCTGGTTGAGCGCAACGCGAAGAAGGCGGCGTTTCTGCGGGAAGCGCTGCGGATCACTGGCGGCGCCGGTATCGTTCATCACAGGGATATCGTGGATTTCGTGGATAGTGATCCGCCAGCGGCGGATTGCGTCACCGCCAGGGCCGTGGCGTCCCTTAAGGTCCTGATCGATCTGGCCGCGCCCTTGATTCAGAGGGGGAATAAGGCACTGTTTCCCAAGGGCCAAGATGTTGAGTCGGAATTGACGGAAGCTACAAAATACTGGACTCTTGAAACAAAACTTCACCCCAGCATCACCAGTGACGAAAGCTGGGTGGTCGAGGTCGATCAGGTCTCCGCGAAGGGTGCGACCGCGCACGGCAAGCAGCCATGATAGAAGAAATAGATAAATTAGATCAAGAGGTTAGGCAGAGTTCGCCGCAACCGCGAGTGGTCCGGCCACGGATCATCGCATTGGCAAACCAGAAGGGTGGCGTCGGCAAGACCACCACCGCCATCAATCTGGGCACGGCTTTGGCCGCAACCGGCGAGCATGTGCTGATCGTCGATCTCGATCCGCAGGGCAATGCCTCGACCGGACTTGGCATCGACCGGCGCAGCCGCGAGTGCTCGACCTACGACGTGCTGATCGGCGAGGCCGGGTTGCGTCAGGCGATCCTGCCGACCGCGGTCCCGCGGCTGCATATCGCCGCCTCCACCATGGACCTGTCCGGCCTTGAACTCGAGCTCGGCACCGAGCGCGACCGGGCGTTTCGCCTGCGCAACGCGCTGAGTGCGCTGAACGGCACCAACCCCGACGAGGCCGCCTATACCTATGTGCTGGTCGATTGCCCGCCGTCGCTCAACCTGATCACCGTCAACGCGATGGCGGCGGCGGACGCGATCCTGGTGCCGCTGCAGTGCGAGTTCTTCGCGCTGGAGGGTCTGTCGCAACTGCTGCAGACGGTTGAGCAGGTGCGCTCCACCCTGAATCCCGAACTGACGATCCACGGCGTCGTGCTGACGATGTTCGATTCGCGCAACAACCTGTCGAACCAGGTGGTTGCCGACGTCCGCCAGTTCATGGGCAACAAGGTCTACGAGACCATGATCCCGCGCAACGTGCGAATCTCCGAGGCGCCGTCGCATGGCAAGCCGGTGCTGGTCTACGACCTGAAGTGTGCGGGCAGCGAGGCCTATCTGCGGCTGGCGACGGAAGTGATCCAGCGCGAACGCGAGCTGCGCGCGAGCTGACGGAGCGACTCGTCCTCGGCTCGGCCCGGGGATCAGGCGTGAAGCGATGTGAGTTTTGTTTCGAGTGCGGGAGTACGGGGTGAGTTCGAGGGAGGCGGCGATGGCGGATGAAGCGCGATCGCGATTGGGCAGGGGGCTTGCGAGCCTGATCGGCGATGTCGGTGGCGAAGCGGCGAAGGCCGAACGCGCGCGTGCGCAACGGCGCGTGCCGATCGAATTTCTCAAGCCGAATCCGCGCAACCCGCGCAAGACATTCGCCGACGGCGAACTCGCGGAGCTCGCCGAATCGATCCGCCAGCATGGCGTGATTCAACCGATCGTGGTGCGACCGGTCCGCGGCGTGACGGACAGTTTCGAGATCATCGCCGGCGAACGGCGCTGGCGCGCGGCGCAACGTGCAGGCCTGCACGATGTGCCGGTGGTGCCGATCGAGGTGTCGGACACCGACGCGCTCGAGATCATGATCATCGAGAATATTCAGCGCGAAGATCTCAACGCGATGGAAGAGGCGCGCGGCTATCATGCGCTGGCCGACGAGTTCAAGCGCAGCGCTGACGAGATCGCCAAGGTCGTCGGCAAGAGCCGCAGCCACGTCGCCAACATGATGCGGCTGACGAAGCTGCCGCAGGACGTGCAAGAGCATATCGCCGCCGGCCGGTTGTCGGCCGGGCACGCGCGGGCGCTGATCGGTGTCAGTGATCCGTCGCAGGCGGCTCAGCGCGTGATCGACGGGCAGCTGAGCGTGCGCGAGACCGAAGCGCTCGCGCACGAAGCGGGCGTGCCGGTGCGCAAGCCGTCGGTGGCGAAGGCCGTCAAGAAAGATGCGGATACGCTGGCATTGGAAAAACGCATCAGCGATGTTCTCGGCCTGAAGGTCAGCGTCGAGCACAAGGATCCGGGCGGCACCGTGCGTATTCGCTACCGCGATCTCGACCAGCTCGACGACATCCTGAAGCGGCTGGACAGCTGACACCTGCGCGAGACTGCCGGCGTTTTGTTGGCCGCTGTCCCGGCCATTCAGGCTTCTTGTGAGACAATGTTCAAGACGTGGACGCGCGGGTCGCGACGGCGCATCCCGTGCATGAGGAGCGTCGTCGGACTTTCCGACGATACGGATTAGCCCCGCCGCCGTGCATTCACCGCGATCGCCATCAGCGCGCGTTGCGCAATCGTTTCGGCCAGCGCCGCACGTTTGCGCAATTCAAGTGTCGCCTCTCCCAACTGCACGATGCTTTGCGCGAGCCGCTCGGTGCTGAGTGCGTTGAGCGCGCGCACGACCAGCGGCTTGCGCGCGAAGTGCCAGCGCGGGATCGCCCGCTCGAACGCCGAATCCGCCGCCTGCCCTTCGTCGATCGCCATGCGCGCCTTGTGCAACTGGGAAGCCTGGCGCTGAGCCGCGAACATGATCGCGTTCGGGTTGATGCCAGCGGCGATCGCTTTCGCAAACGCGGCTTCGACACCGGCGGGTTGACCGGCGAAGGTGTTGTCGATGATCGGATCGAGGGCGAGGTTCGAGGCGTCGGTGACGACGGCCGCGATATCGTCGAGCGTGATTTCGCCCTTGCCGTGTGCGTACAGAACCAGCTTGCGAATCTCGTTGCGCGACGCGAGGCGGTCGCCGCCGAGAAGTTCGACCAGGGCCGCGCGCGCATCTTGAGCGATGCGCAGACCCGACGTGTTCAGTTCGTCATCGATCAGCTTCGACAGATCACGTACGCCGTCGGCGTAGCAGGCAATTACGGCGGCGGTCTTGGCCTTCTCGCACATGGCGCGCAGCGGGGAATCGCGCCGCAGTTCGCCGGCTTCGATGACGATGCGGCAGTCCGGCGGCGGCGCTTCCAGCAGCACAGCGACGCCGCTGGAGAAATTCTTCGAACCTGCGCGCACGCGGATCGCCCGGCGCCCGCCAAACAGCGGCACCGTCATCGCCTCGTCCACCAGGCGCGACGGCTCGGCAGCCAAGTCGTCGCCTTCCAGCCTGACCAGCGAAAAGGGATCGTTGACGTCCTCGACGGCGGAGGCGATCAGCGCGTCGGCGCGTTCGCGCACGAGGCCGACGTCGGCGCCAAACACCAGAATGACGGCGTGCGCCGGACTGGGTTTGGCGACGTAGGTTTCGATCTCACGCGTGTTGATCGCGACCATCGCGCATGATCCGGAAAGAAAATCCTGCCCGGATCGTGCTTGCGTGATCCGGGCGATGATCGGCGAGCCTTACGTGCCCGCGATAAAGAAGGACGACAGCCGCTGGCTGATGTTATCGGCGATCTGCTTGGTGGCGCGGCTTTCCGCGTCGCGCAGGCCGCGCAACCGGGCGAAACGCTGCTCCTGGCCCGGAATGTCGTAGGACACCCGGGCGAAGGTGGTCGCGCGCAACACGGTCTTGTCGGTCGCGATCTCCCTCAGCTCGTAGCTGGCGTCGAGGCCGTAGTTTTCCATGTCCGGGCGCGAGGTGGTGATGTCGACGATCGCCGAGGTCCGGGTCGAATACATCCGCACGATCAGCCGATGGGTCGGGGCCTGGCTGCCGCTGCCGCCGGTGAAGTTGAACAGCAAGCCATTGCGCAATTCCACACCCAGCCGGGCGTCCTGCGGATTGGTGGTCTTGATGTCCGAGACGTCCACCGCGGACAGTTTCTCCCGCAGCGCGGGTTCGCCTGTCACCGTACGTTCGGCATACATCGGCTGGAAGCAGCCAGCCGTCAGTCCGCCCAGAAGTGCGACTGCCACCAGCCGCCCGGCGATTCCCGCTTTACCCCACGACATTCACGATCCTCTGCGGCACCACGATGACCTTGCGCGGCGGCTTTCCATCCAGGGCTCGTTTTATCGCATCGAGCGCCAGAACGGCAGTCTCAATTTCGGCGGTCTTCGCATCTCTGGCGACTGTGACATCCGCGCGCTTCCGGCCGTTGACCTGGACCGGAAGGGTGATGGTGTCTTCTACCAGCAAATCGGGTTCAATTTGCGGCCAAGACGCCAGTGAAACCATCTCCCTGTGCCCCAGCGCCGCCCAGCACTCTTCCGCCAGATGCGGCATCATCGGCGAAATCATCCGGATCAGGACGTCGAACGCCTCCCGGGTGGCACTGGCATAGACCGGATCGTCGGCCAAATGAGTCTTGGCGTTGTCGGCAATCTCCTGCAGCTCGCCGACAAAGGTGTAGAGCTTGGCGATCGCCGTATTGAAGCGCAGCCGCTCGATGCCGGTGGAAACGTCCGCCAGGGTCCGGTGGGTCAGGGACCGCAGCGCCTTGGCCCGCTCATGGCCGCTGGTGTCGGCGACCGGACCGGACGGCGGCAGGTAGGGGATGGCCGCATTCACCAGTCGCCAGATGCGCTGCACGAATCGGGTCGCGCCCTGTACCCCTTCCTCGCTCCAGATCACGTCGCGATCGGGGGGCGAATCCGACAGCATGAACCAGCGGGCGGTGTCGGCGCCGTAGGTGGCGATGATGTCGTCAGGATCGACCGTGTTGCGCTTCGACTTCGACATCTTCTCGATCGCGCCGATTTCGACCGCTTCGCCGGTCTCGATCAGCGTCGCGCGGCGGCCGCTGCCGGAGGCTTCGATCTTCACCTCAGCGGGAGCAGCGTAGCTGCCGTCCGCCTTCCGGTAGATCTCGTGTACCACCATGCCTTGGGTGAACATGCCCTCGAAGGGCTCGTCGAGACCGACGTGACCGGTCGCCTTCATCGCGCGGGTGAAGAAGCGGCTATAGAGCAGATGCAGAATCGCGTGCTCGACACCGCCGATGTACTGGTTCACAGGCAGCCATGCATCGACGTCGGCGCGATTGGTCGGGCTGTCCTCGATCCACGGATTGGTGAAGCGCGCGAAATACCAGGACGAATCGACGAACGTATCCATCGTGTCGGTCTCCCGCCGCGCCGGCTTGCCGCACTGCGGACAGGCGACGTTCTTCCAGGTCGGATGCCGGTCGAGCGGATTGCCGGGGCGATCGAAGGTGATGTCTTCCGGCAATTCGACCGGGAGGTTCTCGATCTTCTCGGGCACCACGCCGCAATCATCGCAGTGAACGATCGGGATCGGGCAGCCCCAGTAGCGCTGGCGCGAGATGCCCCAGTCGCGCAGGCGGAAGTTCACCTGTCGCTTGGCCACCGGCTTGCCGCCGAGCTGTGCGGCTTCGAGGCGTTTGGCGACCTCCTCCTTGGCCGCCTCGATGGTCATGCCATCGAGAAAGCGCGAATTGATCATGCGGCCATCGCCGTCATAGGCGATGTCGGTGATGACGAACGTCGCCGGGTCCTGACCTTCGGGGCAAACCACCGGCGTCACGCCGAGCCCGTATTTGTTGACGAAATCGAGGTCGCGCTGGTCGTGCGCCGGGCAGCCGAAGATCGCGCCGGTGCCGTAATCCATCAGGATGAAATTCGCGACGTAGACCGGCAGCGTCCAGTTCGGATCGAACGGATGCACCGCCTTGATGCCGGTATCGAAGCCCTTCTTCTCAGCCGTGTCGATCGCTTCCTGCGCGGTGCCACCGCGCTTGCACTCGGCGATGAAGTCGGCGAGCGCCGGATTGGTCTTGGCGACTTCGGCGGCAAGCGGATGATCCGGCGACAGCGCCAAAAACTTCGCGCCGAACAGCGTGTCGCCGCGCGTAGTGAAGATTTCCAGCTCGGTCTGTTTGTTCGGTGTGGTGGCAGGATCGAGCGCAAAACGCAGCAGCAATCCCTCGGAGCGGCCGATCCAGTTGCGCTGCATGAGACGCACCTTCTCGGGCCAGCGGTCGAGGGTGTCGAGTGCGTTCAGCAGGTCTTCCGAATACTTGCTGATCTTGAAGAACCATTGCGTCAGCTCGCGCTGCTCGACGAGCGCCCCGGAGCGCCAGCCGCGGCCGTCGATCACCTGCTCGTTGGCAAGCACGGTCTGATCGACCGGGTCCCAATTCACTTTCGATTGCTTGCGCTCGACCAGCCCCGCCTTCAGGAAGTCGAGGAACATCCGCTGCTGATGCTTGTAGTAGGACGGGTCGCAGGTGGCGATCTCGCGGCTCCAGTCGAGCGACAGGCCCATGACTTGGAGCTGAGCCTTCATCGCCGCGATATTCTGGTAGGTCCAGGCACGGGGATGGACCTTGCGTTCCATCGCGGCGTTTTCGGCCGGCATGCCGAACGCATCCCAACCCATCGGATGCAGGACGTTGAAGCCCTTCGCGCGCTTGTAGCGGGCAACCACATCGCCCATCGTGTAGTTGCGCACGTGTCCCATGTGGATGCGCCCGGACGGATAGGGGAACATCTCGAGCACGTAGTATTTCGGGCGCGGGTCGTCGTTCTTGGTCTCGAAGATGGCCTGCTGAGTCCAGGCGCGCTGCCAGCGCGGCTCGGCTTCACGGGCGTTGTAGCGGTCGGTTGTCATCGAATCGTGGGGTCTTCGTAAGGCTGCTGCCGGCTGTTCGGGCGGCGAAACAGTGATTTCGCCGGAAAAATGCGCGGGCGACTAGGCCAGAAATACCCCAAGGGGTCAATGTCTTGCACCGATTCCAGGCGCGGAACAGGCCTGCTCGGGGCGGTTTAGGCGGTCAGAGAGGTGATCTGGCCGGTGATGCGGATTGGGCTGTGCTCGACCACCGTGTTGCGGCCCCGCCGTTTGGCCATGTAGAGGGCGGCATCGGCCGCCTCGATCAGGTCGAGCGGGGTCTGCCCGCTGACCGGTTTGGTCAGGGCAACGCCGACGCTGACGGTGATGCAGCCGCCCGGAGAGGCGGTGTGGGGCAGGCCGAGGGCCTCGATTCCGGCGCGGACGTACTCGCCGATGCGGTTCAGTTCTTCGGACGCCACGCCCGGAAGCAGCATCGCGAATTCCTCACCGCCGTAACGGGCGCTGAAGCCGTTGGTCTCGTTGGCGATCCGCTGCAGCAGGCCACCGACCCGCGTCAGGCATGCGTCGCCATCGAGATGGCCATAGGTGTCGTTGTACAGCTTGAAGTGATCGATATCGATCATCACCATGGCGAGCTGGCCGTCCTCCTGCTCCGCCCTGGCCCATTCGTAATTCAGGCGGGTGTCGAAGCCGCGGCGGTTGGCGAGGCCCGACAGGGGATCGACGGAAGCCAGCACCGAAAGCTTGCTGTTGAGGTTCAACAGCTCCTGCTCCCGTTCGGCAAGCCGCGCCGCAGTGGCGTTGAAGGCTTGCGCCAGCGGAACGAATTCCGGCGGCAGGCCGGTGAGAGGGCTGCGGGCCGAGAGGTCGCCGGCGCCGAACCGGGTGGCCGTATTGGTTAGAAGATGGATCGGTCGCAGGATCAGCCGTTCGCTGATGAACCAGGCGCCGATCAGAACCAAAAGGCCGACCAGGCCGAATTGCAGATAGGCCGCACGGATATCGCGATCGACCGAGGCGAGCATGGCGGCCTTGTCGATGCTGACGATCAGCGTGGCATGGGTATCGGGAACGCGCGCCGAGGCGAACATGCGCTCGTGGCCGGATCGTGCGGTCGCTGCCGATCCGAGCAGCTGATCCTTCGGCGAAGTCATCACTTGATCGATCATCGCACGATTGACCGGCAGGTTGCCGATGTCCGGCTTGGCGGCGAGCACCGTTCCGGTGCTATCGATCAGCGAGACGGTCATGCCGGCACCGGCCGGCGCCTTGTTGACGAGTTCAGCGAGCCAGTTCAGCGCAACGGATGTCACCACCACGGCCTCGACATCGTTGCTGATCGCCGCGGTCGGGTAGGCGGCCATCACCGAAGGTTCGCTGTTGGCTTTGCTGATCACGTAGTCGCTGAGGACAAACTGGCGGGTCGTCATCGCTTCGTGGAAGTACGGGCGATCGGTGATGTCGAGGCCGACCAGGATCGGCAACGTCGAACAGACCACGCGGCCGTCCTTGCCGATCACCGAGATGTTGCCGATGCCGCGCAGATTGACGCGGAAGCCGCCGCTGAGCAGCGCGCAGGGATGTCCGTCATGCGACGCGTGGATGAAAACCGAGGCGGCCGTCTTCAGAATGCCTTCGACCGTCTGTACCATCTCGCGCTGCGCCTGCGCGCCACGGTTGGCGACGCGGGCAAGCTCGGTCTCGGCGGCCCTGATCTGGCTTGCGCGGCTGTTTTCCAGCGTACGCACCCGGTCCAGCATCAGCGGAACAACCAGGATCAGCGCCACGAGAATCAGGCGTGCACGCACGTCGAAGATGGCTTTGAGTTTTGGCAGTTGACGCTGAAGATTGAACTTAGACACTGCAAGTCCCCTTCCCCTGCGCGAACCATAAGGCCGGCGCATCAAGAAGGATTTTGTGCAATAGATAAAATTTGAATCGATCGGAGGCTTTTGTTCGTCGCGATGTCTGGCTCACCGTTAACCCCCGATTCACCGTCCGGACTTGCTGGCGTCGAGCAGGAGATCCTGCGCGCCTGCAAGGATGCGGCCCGGGATCGCAGCGAGGTCCAGCTCGTCGCGGTGTCGAAGACGTTCGAAGCCGAAGCGATCGTGCCGGTGCTGACGGCCGGCCAGCGCGTGTTCGGTGAAAACCGCGTGCAGGAAGCGAAGGCAAAATGGCCGGTGTTGATGGCTCGCTATCCCGACGTCGAACTGCACCTGATCGGCCCGTTGCAGTCGAACAAGGCCAAGGAGGCCGTCGCGCTGTTCCACGCCATCCACTCGGTGGACAGGCCGAGCATTTGTGAAGCCTTGGCCAAGGAGATCGACAAGCAGGGGCGCGCGCCGCATCTGTTTGTGCAGATCAATACCGGCGAGGAACCGCAGAAGGCGGGTATTGCCCCGCAGGACGCCGATGCGTTCCTTGCAGCCTGCACCAAGACCTATGGACTGACGATCGCGGGCTTGATGTGCATCCCGCCGGTGGATGAAGCGGCCGCGCCGCATTTCGCGCTGACAGCGAAGATCGCCGCGCGCAACGGACTGAAGCTGCTGTCGATGGGAATGAGCGCGGACTTCGCCGAGGCGATCCTGATGGGCGCCACGCATGTTCGCGTCGGCTCGGCGATCTTCGGCCAGCGATCCAAGCCGGTCTGACGGACTGCGTTCCGCCTGGGCTGGCCGGGCTGTGGTCAGCCGACGACGATCCGTGTGTCGGGACCGAGCCGGGCGAGCAGCCGCAGCATGGCGGGGCGCGTCATGGCGATGCAGCCCGCGGTGGGAGCGAAGGCCGGTCTTGCCAGATGCAGGAACACGGCACTTCCTCGCCGTTTCACCCGCGGGCGGCTGTTGTGATCGATCTCGACGATGAAATCGTACAGGTGATCGGCGCGCATCAGCCGGTCGGCGGTGCTGCCGGGCGAGAGGCGCACCGGGCGGTTGTAGTGCCGGCTTGACGGGTCTTCACACCAACCGTCGTCAGGCCGGATCGCATGCACCGGCAGACGGGTGGCAGGGCGCAGATGCCGGTCCTTCCGCCACCACAGGCGCAGCGGGCGGAAGATGCCGATCGGCGTCCCGCCATCGCCCTCGAACTTGTTGGCGATCAGCCCGCCGCGACCGAGGGCAACCGGGATCGGCTGCCCATCCAGCAGCAAAACACCCTTGGTTGGCTCCCCGGCCTTGCGCCGGACCCGGATCAAGAGTGTACCGTGCGTGCGGGAATTAACGTAACTCATTGAAAAACCGCAATTTATAGACGAAATCGGCAACTCAAGCTTGCACTCTGCGCTCAGGATGCTTTATTTCGCATAGCTTTTCTCGTCCACAGGCAGGCCGATTCTGCCTGTCTGGCTGTTATATCGCCGCATTTTTACGGCGGATCGGTGTTTACTCCCTCGAACTGCTCTCAAGGACGCAACTTCCCATGGCCACCGCCCGCAAGATTCTGATCGTGGATGACGATAACGATCTGCGCGAGACGCTGGTCGAGCAACTCGCCCTGCATGAGGAATTCGAGGCATCGGCCGTCGATACCGGTGCCAAGGGCGCCGCGGCGGCCAAAACCAACGCGCCGGACTTGATGATCATCGACGTGGGCCTGCCAGATACCGACGGGCGCGAGGTCGTGCGCAGCCTGCGAAAATCCGGCTTCAAGGCGCCGATCATCATGCTGACGGGGCATGACACCGATTCCGATACGATTCTCGGTCTGGAATCCGGCGCCAACGACTATGTGACCAAGCCGTTTCGGTTTGCCGTGCTGCTGGCGCGTATCCGTGCGCAGCTCCGCCAGCACGAAGCGAGCGAGGACGCGGTGTTCTCGGTCGGGCCCTACAGCTTCCGTCCCGGTTCGAAGATGCTGATCGGCGCCAACGCGAAGAAGGTGCGGCTGACGGAAAAGGAGACCGCCATTCTCCGGTTCCTGTACCGCGCCAGCCAAGCGCCGGTGTCGCGCGAAACACTGTTGCAGGAGGTGTGGGGCTACAACTCCGGCGTAACCACGCACACGCTCGAGACGCACATCTATCGCCTGCGGCAAAAGATTGAGCTCGATGCTGCGAGCCCGGCCATCCTGGTCACGGAATCCGGCGGGTACAAACTGGTGCCGTGATAGGATTCGCAGATCGATTCGCGGGGGCATGATCTGGAACGCTGGGCCGGATTTCCGGAACAATCATGCTCGCGCCATCGCGGTGCGGTGCACGCCGTCCGCGTCTTGACAGAGCTTGATCCGGTCGCGGTTTCGAATGTCGATTGAGGACGACGTCAATCTGCTTGCGAGTGTTCCGACGCTACGGCTGTTGGGCAACGATGCTCTGCGGGTGCTCGCGATCGGCTCGGAAGCGCGGCGCCTGCGGCGTGACGAGACGTTGTTTCGCTCCGGCGATACCGCCGATGCGGGCTACGTCGTCCAGCACGGCAGCATTCGCGTGTCGACACAGGATACCGGCGGTTATCGCGATCTGGTGGTCGGTCCAGGCGCGCTGATCGGCGAGCTTGCATTGCTGATGGAAATGCAACGGCCCTCGACCGCGACGGCCGTTACCGAATCCTCGGTGCTGCGCATTTCCCGCAGCATGTTCCTGCGCGTGCTCGAAGGGCATCCGGACGCGGCGCGGCGCCTGCGCGACGATCTTGCGAAACGCACCAGTCAGGCGGCCAGCGACCTGATGATCGCCAGCGGCAAGCTCGCTCCGCCATAGCGTCCTCACATCGTCGGCCCGACCAAGATGCGATCGTCAGGAGCACTCCCATGCTTCTGCTGATACGTTCGCGCGAGTTGGTTCAAGACATCGCAGCAGTGCTGCGCGGGTGCCAGTCTCCGGCCGAGTTGGCTTACGCGACCTCGAACGTTGCGGTGACAGGCACATGGTCCGACGGCCGTTCCCATCCGCGCGCATCGCGGGTGATGTTGAAATCAACCACATCGCTGCCGAGCGCCGGCGAAACCCAGATGTGATCGAGCCGCCGGCCGCGGTTCGACAGCTCCCAGTCGGCCGCGCGGTAGCTCCACCAGGTGTAGATCTTTTCCGACATCGGAATGCGTTGCCGCGCAATGTCGATCCAGTTGCCACGTTCTTTCACCGCGAGCAGCTTGTCGCATTCGATCGGCGTGTGCGAGACGACGTTGAGCAGCTGCTTGTGCGACCAGACGTCGTGCTCGTACGGCGCGACGTTGAGGTCGCCGACCAGAACGTGCCGCTCGCCGCTGCCGTCCGCGTGCAGCGGGTCGCACTGCCGCATCTCGTCGAGAAAGGCGAGCTTATGTTCGAACTTCGGATTCACGACCGGATCGGGAATGTCACCGCCGGAAGGGACATAGAAGTTGTGCAGCACGATCGGCTTGGCCAGCTGGGCCTTGTCGCCCAACGATACGGACAGATGCCGGGAATCGATCTTGTTGCAGAAGGTGCGGATATCGGTCGCGTCAAACGGCAGGCGCGAAATCACCGCGACGCCGTGATATCCCTTCTGGCCGTTGATGGCGACATGCTCGTAGCCGAGCCGCTTGAAACGCTTCAGCGGAAAGGCGTCATCGGGGCACTTGGTTTCCTGAAGGCAGAGCACATCGGGCCTGACGGCCTTGATGAACTTCGCAACCAGGTCGATGCGCAGGCGGACCGAATTGATGTTCCAGGTCGTGATGGTCAGTCGCATGGGACGGGGGGTCACACGAAGCGGCGATCGGAGGCGCAGCGATTGAAGCCGATCAGTCGCGTCTCAATCGGTCTCAGTTGTTGCGACCGTCGTCATAGCGCGTGTAGTCGATCCTGAACAGCTCCGGATCCGGCTTCTTCTGGGTGTTCAAGTTGTAGACTGCGATGGTGGTGTCGTAGCCCTGCGGGTCGGTCACCGTCCATTGCTTGAGCTGATTGTCCTTGGTGCCGATCATCAGCATCAGGCGGCTGGTGCCGATCAGCGCCTGCCGTTCCTCGATCGTCACGGTGACGAACACGTCGTCGGCGGAGACGTTCACAACATTGGTATCACGCATCAGGTCGATGCGGTCCGACAGCAGATAGCGGAGCGGGGTCTGCGACAGCGGATAGACGTCCTGCGTTGCAAGCTTGCGATCGCGCACGACCATGGTCTTGCCGTCGGAAACGACGTCGATCGGGCTCGGCGGATCGTAGGCGAACCGCACCTTGCCGGGCTTCTGCATGTAGAATTCGCCGGTCGATCGATTGCCGTTCGGTGCCACCTGAACGAAATTGCCGACCAGGGTGGAGAGCGACGAGAGATAGGTCGAGACCTTCGCCACCTGGGCGCGCTGGGCAGCATCGAACACGCCGTCGGCAACCGGCCGTAGGCGAGGGTTGGGCAGGATCGGGTTGGGCGGCGTTGACTGGAAAGGCGGCGGCGGTGTTCCGGCGAGGGAAGCCCCTCCGGTGATGTCGCTCGGACGAGCGGTATCACGCGCTTTCGGCGCTGGCCGTGGCAACGGGACGGTCTCTGCCAGCACGTCGGAGGCGAACGACGTTATGACGATCACGGCAGCGATCCGCGCGATCGTGCCGCGAACCCCTCGTCCTGCGCTCCGAAACCGACTTTGGTTTTGCACTTTCAACGTGATGCCGTCCTATGTGGCCGCTTGCGACAAGCGCCGGTCTGGTTGGATATCCGCGCTAACGGCGTGCTGTGGCGATTTCACGGCCTTCGTTTCACCGATCGCTGCGAACGGAGCCGAAAGTCCGTCAGAATCCTTCCTCTTCCGCGATCAGAATTTCGCGCTTGCCGGCATGGTTGGCCTGCCCAACGATGCCTTCTTCCTCCATGCGCTCCATCAGGGAGGCTGCACGGTTATAGCCGATCTGCAGCCGCCGTTGGATATAGCTGGTCGAGGCCTTGCGGTCGCGTTTGACGATCTGCACGGCCTGCGCGAACAGATCGGCCTCGCCACCGCCGCCCATGCCGGTCGAATCGAACACCGCGCCGTCTTCGGCGGTTTCCTCTTCCGCAGTGACGGCCTCGAGATACTCCGGCTGCCCTTGCGCCTTGAGATGGCGGACCACCTTCTCGACCTCGTCGTCGGAGACGAACGGGCCATGCACGCGGCTGATGCGGCCGCCGCCGGCCATGTAAAGCATGTCGCCCTGGCCGAGCAGCTGCTCGGCGCCCATCTCACCGAGAATCGTGCGGCTGTCGATCTTGGAAGTGACCTGGAAGGAGATGCGGGTCGGGAAGTTCGCCTTGATGGTGCCGGTGATGACGTCGACTGACGGACGTTGCGTGGCGAGAATCACATGCAGGCCGGCGGCGCGCGCCATCTGCGCCAGCCGCTGCACCGTGCCTTCGATATCCTTACCGGCGACCATCATCAGGTCGGCCATTTCGTCAACGATGATGACGATGAACGGCAGCGGCTCGAGTTCGAGCTTCTCTTCCTCGTAGATCGCTTTGCCGGTTTCCTTGTCGAAGCCGGTGTGAACGGTGCGGGTCAGCTCCTCGCCCTTGGCCTTGGCGTCGGCGAGACGGGCGTTGTAGCCGTCGATGTTGCGCACACCGAGCTTGGCCATCTTCTTGTAACGCTCTTCCATCTCGCGCACGGCCCACTTCAGCGCGACGACGGCCTTCTTCGGATCGGTAACGACCGGGGTCAGCAGGTGCGGAATGCCGTCATAGACCGACAGTTCGAGCATCTTCGGATCGACCATGATCAGCCGGCACTGATCCGGCCGGAGCCGATACAGCAGGCTCAAGATCATCGTGTTGATGGCGACCGACTTGCCGGAGCCGGTGGTGCCCGCAATCAGCATGTGCGGCGTGCGTGCGAGATCGATGATCACCGGCTCGCCGCCGATCGTCTTGCCGAGGCACAGCGGCAGCTTAGCGACCGATTCGATGTTTTCCTTCGCAGCGAGCAGCTCGCGCAAATAGACCTTTTCGCGATGTTCGTTCGGCAGCTCGATGCCGATCGCGTTGCGGCCGGCGACGACGGCGACGCGGGCGGCCATCGCGCTCATCGAGCGGGCGATGTCGTCGGCAAGGCCGATGACGCGCGACGATTTGATGCCCGGCGCGGGTTCGAGCTCGTACAGCGTGACGACCGGACCAGGCCGCGCATTGGTGATTTCGCCGCGGACGCCGAAGTCCTGCAGCACGGCCTCCAGCGCCTTGGCGTTCTGCTGCAGCACGTCGTTGGAGAGCGTCTTGCGATCGGAGGCCTTCGGGGCGCTGAGCACGTTGATCGGCGGCAGGACGAAGGCGCCCGCCGATTTCTTTGCCGGCGCGCGCAGAGGACGCTTCTTCGGCGCGCGGGCGACAGGCTCGTCCGCTTCCGCCGCGTCAGCGACGTTCTCCGCCTCGTCTCCATCAACGTCAGCGTCGTCATCGTCGAAGCCCTGCTGCGCCTGCGGGACCAGCGACGGGCTGCTCGCGCGTCCGTCCAGGCTGGGCTCGCGCCGTTCGAAGCTCGCCGCCTTCGGCTGCGCGTTGCTCGACACGAGCAGCGCATACGCGGTTGCACCAAGGCGGCCGATGCGCGCACGGGCCGACAACAGCGCGTGCGAGATCAACCCGAGTGAGATCAGGCCACGCGGCTCGCGCTCTGCGGATTCGACCTCCCCGTCATCGACTTCGTCCGCGTCCTCTTCATCATCGTCATAGTCGGCCAGCAGCGACTTCTCGCGCGAGCCGGCGCCACTGGCGAAAACGAAAGCGGCGATGGTGGCAACGCCGAAGACCAGCGCCATCGCCATCCGCATGAAGACGTTGTCCGCCCCGAACAGGGAGGAGATGAAGCGGACAATCGCATCGCCGGTGACGCCGCCGAGACCGGTCGGCAGCGGCCAGGCACCGCTGCGCGGCCAGCAGCTTGCAAAGCCGGCACACAGCACGGCGGCTAGAATCCAGAGCGCGATCCGCAAGGCCTCGCGATCGAAGTGGCGATGGGTCAGCATGCGCCAACCCCAGATCGCGACCGGCAGCAGCAGCATGATCGCGCCGAGGCCGAGGATCTGCATCATCAGGTCGGCGGAGATCGCGCCGGGATAGCCCATCAGGTTGCGAACCGGCTTGGATGTCGCGTGGCTGAGGCTCGGGTCCTGCACCGACCAGGTCGCCAAGGCGACCGCCGCCATGCAAACCAGCGCAATCAGACCGAGGCCGGTCAACTCACGCATGCGGCGCGCCAGCATGTCGCGAATCGGTTCCGGCAATCGGCTCATCAGGGGAAGCGTCCGCTCCATCGCCGCCATGGCTATCGGGCCTTTTGCTCGACCTGTTTCATCTAACCGAGCACCTTCACCAGCCGGTGCAGAGCTTCGGCCGTCGTCTCGGAATCCTGCACCAGCGCAAGGCGGATGTAGCCCGCGCCGGGGTTGCTGCCGTCCGCCTGCTGGCGGGCGAGATAGCTGCCGGGAATCACGCGCACGCCGCCTTCCTTGAACAGGCGAACGGTCGCGGCTTCGTCGCCGCCGAACTGGGAGACGTCGAGCCAGACGCAAAAGCCGCCCGCCGGCCGCTTGTAGCCGTAGCGATTGCCGAGAATCTGGTCGGCGAGATCGAATTTGATCCGGTAGAGGCGACGGTTCTCTTCCACATGGGCTTCGTCGCTGTAGGCGGCGACGGCGACCTGCTGCAGCGGCACCGGCACTTGCGGCGCGGCGACGTTGCGCAGTTCATGGAATGCGGCGAGAAAGGCTTTGTCTCCGGCGACGAAGCCGACCCGCATCCCCGGCAGGTTGGAGCGCTTCGACAGCGACTGGAATGCGACCACGTTCTTGAAGTTGGGGCCGGCGGCTTCGAGCATGCTGCCCGGCGCTTCCTTGGTGTAGATCTCGGAGTAGCATTCGTCGCTCAGGATGATGAAGCCGTAGCGATCGGCGAGGGCCTTCAGCCGCTCGAAGTAGCTGCGGGTGGCGACGGTGCCCTGCGGATTGGCGGGGGAGGCGATGTAGAACGCGACCGTGCGCCCCAGCAGGTCGTCGCCGAGCGCATCGAGGTCGGGCAGGAAGCCGTTGGCGGCCGTCGCGGGCAGGAACACGGTCTCGCAACCGGCGGACCGCGCACCGGCCGCGTAGGTCGGGTAGAATGGGTTCGGCATCAGGATCGCCGGCTTGCCGCGGCGCGGGCCGACATAGCGCTCGGCGGAAATCGCGGCGAAGAACAGCCCCTCGCGGCTGCCGTTCAGCACCAGCACCTCGCTCTCGGGATCGATCGCGCGCGGCAGCTTGAAACGCTTGTTGAGCCAATCCGCCGCCGCCTTGCGGAACGGTTCGATGCCCTTGGCCATCGGATAACGGCCGAAATCGGCGGTGTGCTTCGCCAGCACCGGCTGTACGAAATCGGGAACCGGATGCTGCGGTTCCCCCAACGAAAGGCTGATCAGCGGTTTGCCCGGCTCGATCCCGCTGATGAGGTCGGCCAGACGGGCGAACGGCGACCGTTCGCTCTCCTTGGGTCCGGAGGCGGGAGAGACAGGCAGGGGACTGGTCATGGACATTTCGAAACGCCAACGCTCGCTGCCCGGCACAACGCGTGCCGGGAGACTGCAAGTTACCATAGGTGTCGCGAGGTTAAGACCCAATTAACCATGGGTCGGCGCAGGCAAATTCGGCTCGGCCGCCGTCGCCTGCTGGCCGCAAGGCTGGGCGGGGAGCGTAAAAGGTGAGGGGCCCCAGCTTGCGCTGGAGCCCCTCGACGTTTGGGGCAGTGCCGGGTTTGTGCCCCAACCGTTGTCTCTCGGTCTGACGTCTCTTGGTCTGATCTTTCTCCGGCTCTCGAGTCGATTCCGCGTGGGTAACCGGTTCCGATCAGATCGGATGTGAACGCGGCGTGGCCGCCGCGCTCGATCTCACATGTTGTAGGCGCGCTCGGTGTGCTCGGTGACGTCGAGGCCTTCGCGCTCGTTTTCGGTCGAGACGCGCAGCCCGACGATCACGTCGACGATCTTGAACAGGATCGCCGAACCGATGCCCGACCACAGCAGGGTGAAGCCGACGGCCTTGATCTGCGACATCATCTGGGCGGCGAAGTCGTAGCCGGCCTGGGCGGTCTCGTAGTTCATCACGCCGCTGCCGCCGAGGCTCGGATTGACCAGGATGCCGGTGCCGATCGCGCCGACGATGCCGCCGATGCAGTGGACGCCGAACACATCGAGCGAGTCGTCGTAGCCGAGCGCGTTCTTGATCGCGGTGCAGAAGATCAGGCAGACGACGCCGGCGACGAGGCCGAGCACGATCGCACCCATGATGCCGGAGAAACCTGCCGCCGGCGTCACCGCCACGAGGCCCGCGATCGCGCCGGACAGTGCGCCCAGCAGCGAGGGATGGCCCTTGACGATCCACTCGGCGAACATCCACGACAGCGCCGCTGCCGCAGTGGCGACGAAGGTGTTGGCCATCGCGAGGGCCGCGCCACCATTGGCTTCGAGATTCGAGCCGGCGTTGAAGCCGAACCAGCCAACCCACAGCAACGCCGCACCGATCATGGTCATGGTCAGCGAGTGCGGAGCCATCAGCTCCTTGCCGTAGCCGATCCGCTTGCCGATGATCAGCGCGCCGACGAGACCGGCAATGCCGGCGTTGATGTGCACGACGGTACCGCCCGCGAAGTCGAGCGCGCCCATCTTGAACAGGAAGCCGCCGTCGGCGTTGACTTCGTCGAGTTTCGCCTGCGCCGCAGTCTTCGCCGCTGCGTCAGCCGCGGCAGCAACCGCCTTCGCCGCCTCGGTGATCGCGTCCGGGCCGGCCCAGTACCAGACCATGTGCGCCATCGGCAGGTAGATGATGGTGACCCACAGCGGTACGAACAGCGCCACCGCCGCGAACTTCATGCGTTCGGCGAACGCGCCGACGATCAGCGCGGGCGTGATCGCAGCGAACGTCAGCTGGAAGCAGAAGTAGACGAGCTCCGAGACCGCGACGTCGGGGCTGAAGGTGCCGACCTTGGAATCGGTGGTCACGCCGGCCATGAAGGCCTTGGAGAATCCGCCGATGAAGTCGGAGCCGCCGGTGAAGGCGAGGCTGTAACCGTAGACCGCGTAGAGCACCGCGACGATACAGACGGTGTAGAACACCTGCATCAGCACCGAGAGCATGTTCTTGGAGCGAACCAGGCCACCGTAGAACAGCGCGAGGCCCGGGATGGTCATCAACAGCACGAGCACCGTCGATGTCAGCATCCAGGCATTGTCACCCTTGTTGATGGTCGGTTCGGCATGCGCCGCGGTTGCGGCGAGCAGGCCGACTGCGAGGGCGATCAATCCCGCGCTGGTGGGACGCTTGAACGTCATTTGTCTTGTCTCCTGATTGGATAGGGATGTGCGCGGGATCAGAGGGCGGCAGCGTCGGATTCGCCGGTGCGGATGCGCACAGCATGATCGAGGCCGATCACGAAGATCTTGCCGTCGCCGATCTGGCCGGTCTTGGCCGCGCCAGTGATCGCTTCGATGGTCTTGTCGACCTGATCGGATGCGACCGCGACTTCGAGCTTGATCTTGGGCAGGAAGCTCACCGCGTACTCGGCGCCGCGGTAGATTTCCGTGTGGCCTTTCTGGCGGCCATAGCCTTTGACCTCGGTGACCGTCAGGCCATGAACGCCGATGGCGGTCAGGGCGTCACGAACCTCTTCCAGTTTGAATGGCTTGATAATCGCCATAACTATTTTCATGAGTTCTTCCCCGCTTGCACCCGGACCGGAACGTCCGGGCTTCCCGACTGAGACGACCACGCGAGCATCCCGCGGGCACAGCCGAGCAAGGGGAATCAAATGGCGTGCCAGTTCGCCGCCGGTTGCTAAGGAACTCTGAATGCAGGCTTATTTCGCCGGCGACAGAGACCGGCCGCGCCGCGTTGTTTGGTCGCGCCTAAACTCTGATCACAGCTGCATAGATTCGCGGCACGTCAGGGTCTCGACACAATCCTGCCTAGCGGCAAGGCAAATCGTCGGTAGCAAGGTAGCGAACGGCTACTGAAGAGCTTCGCCATGCTGGGTGATATCCAGCCCTTCCATCTCGTGCTGCAGCGGGGTGCGCAGCGCGACGAACAGGCCGACGAGTTTTAGCAGGACGAAGGTTGCGGCTGCCGCCCAGACCAGCGTGACGGCCACGCCATAGAGCTGGGCCCAGAGTTGTTGCAGGTTGCCCTCCAACAGGCCGGACGTCCCGCAGATCGCGGCGGTGGCGAAGACGCCGGCCAGGATCGTGCCGGCCAGGCCGCCGATGCCGTGAACGCCGAACACGTCGAGGGAATCGTCGTAGTTCAGCCGGTGCTTCAGGCTGGTGCAGGCCCAGAAGCACAGCGCGCCGGCGATCACACCGATGATGACGCCGTGCCAGGGCTCGACGAAGCCGGATGCGGGGGTGATCGTGCCAAGGCCTGCGATCGCACCGGAGATCATGCCGAGCACCGACGGCTTGCGGCGTGTCGCCCATTCGATCGCCGCCCAGGTGAGCGCGCCGGCACAGGCGGCGAGATGGGTGGCGACCAAGGCCATCACCGCGCGGGCGTTGGCGCCGAGCGCGGAGCCGCCGTTGAAGCCAAACCAGCCGACCCATAACAGGCCGGTGCCGATCACCGCGAGCGACAGATCGTAAGGCGCGAGATTGTCGGTGCCGTAGCCGTGGCGGCGGCCGAGCACAACCGCTGCGACCAGTCCGCTGACGCCCGCGCTCAAGTGGACGACGAGGCCGCCGGCGAAGTCGAGCACACCGGCGCTGGCGAGAAAACCGCCGCCCCAGACCCAGTGCGCGAGCGGAAGATAGACGACGACGAACCAGCCGAACGAGAACAGAAGATAGGCGGAAAAACGCATGCGATCCGCCACCGAGCCCGCGACCAGCGCCACCGTGATGATGGCGAACGTCATCTGGTAGAGCATGAACAGGGCTTCGGGGATCGTCTTGGCCGCCGGGTTGACGCTGTCCATCGTCATGCCGAGCAGAAAGGCACGATCGAACGAGCCGATAAACGGCCCGTCACCGACGAATGTCAGCGAGTAGCCGAAGGCGAACCAGAGCACCGAGACCATGGCGACTGCGGCAAGGCTTTGCGCCATCGTCGCCAGCACGTTCTTTTTGCGCACCATGCCGGAATAGAACAGCGCCAGCCCGGGGATCGTCATCATCAGCACGAAGGCGGTGGCAACGATCATCCACGCGGTGTCGGCGGGATCGATCTTGGCTGGTTGCTGCGCGAAAGCTGGAAAAGCCGAACAGGCAAGAACAATTGCGGCGCCAGAAACCGCGCGGCAAAGCGAGGCCGTCATGTCGAATCCCCCAAATTCCAGCGTCAGCGATGGCGTCAGAGCGCGTCGCTGTCGGTTTCCCCCGTACGAATCCTCACGGCATTTTCGATCGTCGTGACGAACACCTTGCCGTCGCCGATCTGGCCGGTCCGTGCGCGTGCGGTAATGACCTCGACCGCCTTGTCCGCGAGGCTGGAGTCGACGGCGACTTCGATCCGCAGCTTCGGCAGGAAGTTCACGACATATTCGGCGCCGCGATAGATTTCAGTGTGGCCCTTCTGGCGCCCGTAACCCTTCACCTCGGTCACGGTCATGCCATGGACGCCGATTTCGGTCAGGGCCTGACGAACCTCGTCGAGCTTGAACGGCTTAATGATCGCAACAATCAACTTCATGGTCATGCCCCGATTGGCCGACCCTTCGGTACGATCGGCAACGCACACGGCTGCCGACCTTATCGGCAGACTGCGCAAGAGTTAAGCGGCAGGGCGGCGCTTTTCCGCCCTGTCCGCAAAATTTCCGGTCAAATGTGATGCGTCACGCGACAGGCGGCGTTGCCGTAGGCGACCGCAACCGCACGAGGCCTTCCTGTGCGACGGTGGCGACATGCACGCCATCGCGGGTGAAGATCATGCCGCGGGCCAGTCCCCGGCCGCCATTGGCGCTGGGGCTGTCCTGCGAATAGAGCATCCATTCGTCGGCGCGGAACGGTCGATGGAACCACATGGCGTGATCGAGACTCGCCGCCATGATGTTGTCCTTGAACAGCGCTTCCCCGTGCCGCGCTGCGATTGAGTCGAGCAGCGCCATGTCGGATGCGTAGGCCAGCGCGCATTGATGGATTGCCGGATCGTCGGGCAGCTCGACATTGGTCTTGATCCAGAAGTTGATCCGGCCACCCGGGGCCTTTTGGCCGAGATAGCGCTCGAATTCCACCGGGCGCATTTCCACCGGGCGGCGGCGGAACGGTCGATCGCTCTCATAGAAGCGCTTCACGAACTTCGGCGCATCCTTCAGCAGCGGGTGGCCGGCCATCTTCTCCGGCGAGAAAGCCTCCGGGGGCGGCACCTCGGGCATGACCTCCTGGTGGCTGAAACTGTCCTTCTCCGGTTTCGCGAACGAGACGATCATCGAGAAGATCGCTTGGCCGTGTTGAATCCCGGTGACCCGCCGGGTCGAGAAGCTGCGTCCGTCGCGCAGCCGGCCGACCTCGTAGATGATCGGAACGGTCGGATCGCCGGGCAGGATGAAATAAGCGTGCAGGGAGTGGGGCAGCCGCTCGTCCACCGTGCGGCAAGCGGCAACCATCGCCTGTCCGATCACCTGTCCGCCGAACACGCGCGGCCATTTCGATCGCGGGCTGATGCCGCGAAACAGGTTCACCTCGATCGGTTCGAGGTCGAGCAGCTTGAGCAGGTGAATGGCTTGGTCGGACATCGGCTACGAGGCTATCACGTTGGTTTGGCTGGAAAGTCCGGCGTTGTCGCGCAGGTGCGGCCTCGTGGCAAGGGCTGCAAGGAGCGAGGCCGTCAAGGGTTGGCGGGGACGGCAAAACTGCATAAATCGTGGGTTCACCTGCGAGAGTCCGGTACCACGGTCCGGGACTCGGCGGCATGGCGCGAACCGGGCTGAGATGGACATGACGGAACGCAAGAGCATTGTCATCGGCGGGGGCGGTTTTGCCGGCCTGGCACTGGCGCTGGCGCTGCGCCAGGGGCTCGGGGAAGGCTTTACGATCATCGTCGCCGATCCAGCCTTGGCCACGCGCCCGAGCCGGGACCCGCGTGCGTCGGCGATCATTGCCGCGGGTCGCAATCTGTTCGAGACGCTCGGGGTCTGGGGAGCGGTGGCGTCGCATGCGCAACCGATTCTGGACATGGTGGTGACCGACAGCCGTCTCGAGGACGTGGCGCGGCCGGTGTTCCTCACCTTTGCGACTGAGCCTGGCCGGTCTGCTGACGGCGAAACTGCGGAAGCTTCGCAGCCCTTCGCGCATATGGTCGAAAACCGTTTCCTGATCGATGCGCTGGTCGAGGCCTGCACGGCGCAGGGCGTCACGTTGCGACCGACCGCGGTGACGAACTTCAGCCATGGGCACGGCACCATTGCCGTCACCTTCGCCGACGGTGATCTGACGGAGGCTGCTCTGCTGGTGGCAGCAGACGGGGGGCGGTCGGCGCTGCGTGAACGCGCCGGCATTCCAACTTACGGCTGGGACTACGATCAATCCGGGATCGTCGTGACCGTCGCGCACGAGCGCGAACACAATGGCCGGGCCGAGGAGCATTTCCTGCCGGCCGGTCCCTTTGCGATCCTGCCGCTGACCGGCAAGCGGGCGTCGCTGGTCTGGACTGAAACACGCCGCGATGCCGAACGGATCGTCGCGTTGCCGGAGGATGCCTTCAGGCACGAGCTCACGCGGCGCTTCGGCCTGCATCTTGGCGAGTTGCATGCGGAGACCACACCGCGCGCATTCCCGCTCGGTTATTTCATCGCGCGCTCGTTCGTCGGCGAGCGGTTGGCGCTGGTCGGCGATGCGGCGCATGTGATCCATCCGATTGCCGGGCAGGGCCTCAATCTCGGCTTGAAGGACATTGCCGCGCTTGCCGAAGTGGTGGTCGATGCCGTGCGGCTCGGGCTCGATCCTGGGCAGGCGGATGTGCTGGAGCGCTATCAGCGCTGGCGCAGGTTCGACACGATGGCCATGGGCGTCGCCACGAACGGCCTCAACGTGCTGTTCTCGAACCGGTCGTCGCTGTTGCGGACGGTGCGCGACATCGGTCTTGGCCTGGTCGACCGCATGCCGCCGTTGAAGAACGCCCTGATCCAGCAGGCGGCGGGGTTGCGCGGTGAGGTGCCGCGGCTGCTGCGCGGCGAGACGCTTTGAATAAAGCCGCTCCTGTCAGTCGGCGTCGATCTGACGCGCTTCCTCCGGCAACATGATCGGAATGCCGTCGCGGATCGGATAGGCGAGCTTCGCGGAGCGCGAGATCAATTCCTGGCGTGCGCTATCGTACTCCAACCGCCCCTTGGTCAGCGGGCAGACCAGGAACTCCAAAAGCTTCGGATCGACGGTGTCGGCAGGCGGCATCGCAGGACGCTCCAAGCAATCTACGCTGCGGTGGTCGCATTCCGCGCGGCGGCCGTCAACGGCGGCGGCGCGGTTCTGCCACGGTCACTGCAGCGGTGGCTCGCCCGTCGTTCTCTTCTTGGCGAGCTCAATTTCCGTCACCGCGACCAGGATCTCGGCGCGAGTTTTCAGGTTCGGCGCTTCAAGCAGCGCCTGCTTCTCGGGTGCGCCATAGGGCGACATCATCGCCAGCGCATTGACCAGTGCCTCGTTCGGGGCCCGCTCGATGCCGTCCCAATCGGCCTTCAGATTGTTGGCTTTCAAAAAGTCCGACAACACCCGCAGCACCTCGTCGCGGTTGACCAGGTCCTCGCCCTTGCGGGCCGTGAAATCGTCCACGAACGGAAAGTAGTCGACCCGGCACTGGCGGTAGGGAGTCGAGACCGTCAGCTCCTCGACGACCTTGAATCGGGAAATGCCTGTGAGTTCGAGCAGATAGCGGCCATCGCCGGTCTCGCCGAGCTGGGTGATACGGCCGACGCAGCCGATGTTGAACAGCGCCGGACGATCGGCATTGCCGGAGTTGACGACATCCGGCTGGATCATGCCGATCAGCCGGTGTCCATCGCGCAGCGCATCGTCGACCATCGCCAGATAGCGCGGCTCGAAGATGTTCAGCGGCATCTGGCCGCGCGGCAGCAGCAAGGCGCCGGTTAGCGGAAACACCGGAATAACCTCGATGAGGTCAGCCGGACCGCGATAGGTGGCATTGATCGGCATCTGCGTCCCCGCGTTACGCCGTCGTGATTGCGCTCTTAAGAGAACAGAATCGATGACAACCGCTTGCGCCCTTCGACCGTGGCGTCGTCCGCGCCGCCCCAGGCTTCGAAGAACTGGACGAGCTGCTTGCGCGCGCCGTCGTCGTTCCACGTCCGATCCCGCTTCACAATGTCCAGCAGATGATTGGCAGCATTGAGGCGATCGCCGTTGGCGTTGAGCGCCAGCGCCAGATCGAAGCGCGCCTGATGGTCGAGCGGGTTGGCGGCGAGCTTCTGCTCCAGTTCTGTGACCGGACCGAGCGATTTCGCCTGCTCGGCGAGATCGATCGCCGCCTGCACCGCCTTGACCGCGGCCTCGCCGCGCTTGGCCTCGGGGATCATCGCCAGCGTTTGCTTGGCCTGGTCGATCGCGTCGGTCTCGACATAGCAGCGGGCGAGGCCCGCCAGCGCCACGATATTGGTCGAGTCCTCCTGCAGCACCTCCGCGTAGATCGAAGCGGCCGTGCTCGTATCGCCCTCGTTCAACGCCGTTTCCGCCTCCTTCAGAAGGTCGGCGACACTGGCCGGGCCCGGCATGCCCTTGGTCAGCTTGTCGATGAAGGCGGTGACCTGGCTTTCCGGCAGCGCGCCCATAAAGCCGTCCGCGGGCCGTCCGTCGGCAAATGCGATCACGGCGGGAATCGATTGGATGCCCATCTGGCCCGGAATCTGCGGGTGTTCGTCGATGTTCATCTTGACCAGCTTGACCTTGCCCTTGGCGGCGCGGACCGCTTTCTCAAGAATCGGCGTAAGCTGGCGGCAGGGGCCGCACCAAGGAGCCCAGAAGTCGATCAAGACCGGCTGGCGTTTCGATTCCTCGATCACATCCTTAACGAAGGTCTGCGTCGTGGTGTCCTTGATCAGGTCGCCACCGGCTGGCGTGGCGCCATTGCCTTCAACTATCGTCACGTTCGTCCTCGCCCGGTTTGCAGTCCTGGTTCCATAGCATGCTCGCGACATAAATGGCGGTTTTGGTGGGATTTTCAATGCGGAACGGTCGCCGGGCTGTTTCTGAGGGTGCTTTGCGGCGCGATGCCTCGTTTTTACGGCCGACCAGTTTTTATCTTTGAAAATGAATGCCGTGGCCCCCACACAGCCTGTTGCAATGCGCACAGGGTTTTGGCATAGGAAGGCGGCTGCGCGGCCGCTGGCCGCCATTTCTCTCGGATGCGGGTGTAGCTCAGGGGTAGAGCACAACCTTGCCAAGGTTGGGGTCGAGGGTTCGAATCCCTTCGCCCGCTCCAGTTTTTCATAGAAAAATCAAGCACTTGAAGACGGCCCTTCGGGGCCGTTTTTGTTTAGAGTGGCATCCATCGGTCATGATCTAGGCGCAGTCTAGGCAACCGGATGGAAGTCGCCGGATGCGGTAGCGCGCTGACGGCGGTCCGCTGACAAGCGAACCAACCGCCGGCTGTCGTTCGGCGACATATGCGAATGCTTCTCATTAGCGTTTCAAAACTCATCGGATTATACTCCTGTCAGCGTCTGATGATCCGAATCGGTTGCACGGTTCGGACGGCCACAATTGCGGCGTGTCAACGGCATACCATTGAAAAGGTCGCGCATCAGCCGAACATAAAGTCTCCCGGTGACGCCAGACTAGGCGGGGCCGGAAGCGCCAGGAGGAGTTCCGATCACTGGCAGCGGGTATCGAACTGAGACATTTGCGCTATGCGGTCGCCGCTGCTCATTTCCAGAGCTTCAGGCGCGCGGCTGAGGAACTTGGTGTCAAGCAATCGACGCTGAGCCGCTGCATTCGCCAGATGGAAGACCGATTGGGCGTCAAGATATTCGAGCGAACCAGCGGCGGTGTGCGCCTGACGACCGCCGGCGCCGAAGTGCTGCGCACCTCCCGCCACCTTGTCGAAACCGTCGACCATATGGAGGCGACCGCCAAAGACATGGGCAAGGGCGAATCCGGCCAGCTCACCGTCGGGTTTTACACGTCGCTGTCGGCCGGAAATCTGCGCGCCAGCCTGATCGAATATGCAGCCCGCTTTCCGAAAGTGGACATTCAGACGATCGAGGGAACGCGGCGGAGCCTGTTCGCCGGCCTGGAGCGCGGCACGCTCGACGTCGCCATCGTCACCGGAGAGCCGACCGCACGCAATGTGAAGGCCATGCCGCTTTGGAGCGAGCGCGTCATGGTCGCGCTGCCCGAAGGCCACCGGCTGGCCAGCAACAACATCGTCTACTGGACGGATCTCAGGGACGAGACCTTCCTCCTCAGCCACCGTGATCCGGGACCGGAGATTCAGGACATCCTTCTGGCGAAGCTCGCCGCGCCCGGCGAGCGGCCGAAGGTCATCAGCCATGACATCAGCCGCGAGAACATCAAGAGCCTGGTCGGCGCGGGGTTCGGCGTCAGCCTGATGTGCGAGGCATGCATTGGCGCCAGCTATGCGGGCGTGGTCTATCGCGAGGCGCGCGATGGCAACGGCCCGAGCCGGATCAGCTATGCCGCCTACTGGCAAGGTGACAACGACAATCCGGCGCTGGCGCATTTCCTCAAGCTGCTCGAGGAGCGTTATCCCTTGCTGGGCAATGGCGATTGAGGGTTTCGCCGCGCCTTCGCGAATGCGCGATCGGTCGCCATGAAGCGTTCCACCATCGGGGCAATCAGCTTGGCCGGCTCGCCCACAGGCTGGCCCGTCTCCCGGCCCAGGACCTCGGCATAGGCGACGAGGTCGCGATGCACCGCGGCGGGAAGCTCGATGGTGAGTTTGACGGGTCGGTCGTCAGCGATGGGGCCGAGTTTCAGCTTCGCCATGTCAACTTCCGTAGGGCTCGAGGACAAGATCGCGCGTAACGACCACGCGGACCGGAAAGCCGGGCCGGATGGTCAGCGTCGGCGCCACGTTGAGCTGGCGCCGAACGATCTGCTGGCCGGCATCGTTGATCGTGTCCTGCGCCCCGCCGCGAATGGCGCTGATCAGCCGATCATTGTCGTCGGCGGCCAGTTCCGCGCCGATGCCGAGCAGGGTCGAGAGCGCGGCCGCCTTTGCGATGTCCCACCAATGATAGTCGACGCCGTCCTCGAGGCCGGCATAGCCTTCAGCGTCTGCACCCGGCTGGCGCTCGAGTACGATTGACCGGCCGTTCGGCATGATGAGGCGGTTCCAGACGAGGAGCACGCGCCTTTGGCCGAAACCGACGCCATTGTCGTACTGGCCGATCAGTCGTGTGCCCTGGGGCACGAGCAGCAGCCGGCCGGTCGGGCTGTCATAGACGTTCTCAGTCACCTGCGCGGTGATCTGGCCCGGCAGGTCGGAGCGGATGCCGGTGATCAAGGCCGCCGGGATGACGGCGCCCGCCTGGAGCACATAGGGAGAGGCCGGCGCGGCGATGCGGTCGGGCGAGACGGTGCGGCGGTCGACGGCCGCATTGAGGAAGGCGAGCTGCCGCTCCTGCGCCGAGGGTGTCGCCGGCTGCGGCGCCAGGCCCAGACTGGCGAGGTCGGGCAGGACCGGCTGATTGGACGACGCGGAATCGGGATTGGCGGCTGAAGGCGGGCGGGTCTCGGTCGCTGCGAACAGCCGGCTCGTGCGAGCGGCTTCGATCTCCTGGAGCCGGCGCTGCTCTTCGGCGCTAATGCCCGGGGTTGGCGCCGCCATTCCAGGCACCGGGACGGCCTGGCCGCGGTTCTGTGCGTCGAGGATTGGGCGGCCGAGATCGCCGGGAAGCGGTTGCCCCAGGATCGGACCGGTATAGTCGCGCGGCAGTCCGGCGAGGCCATCCGCCGTCGTGCGGTTCTCGGTCGAGTAGAGTTCCTGCGCCTGCTTTCCGCCGTCGCGGGTCTGGAGCGCGTAGATCAGCGCGCCGCCGATGCCGGCGCAAGCGATGAGGCCGATTCCGGCCAGCACCTTCGGCGACAGCCGCGTGACGCGCGGCGGCTCGGCGCGCAGACGCATGGCGGGCGGCGCCGCGGGCTCGCCGGTCAGCGGCCGAGCCTCGTCAGGCTCTGCCCCTTCCTCTTTCCGGGGATCATTGTCACTCACGACGCGGGCCTCCCATCGGTGCGCACGACGCGGACGCGCTTCTGGGAACTGCCGGCGCCGAAGCGCAGTTCGGCGGCGGCGAACAGCCGGTCGACGATCATGTAGTTGCCGCGCACGCGGTAATTGACCAATTCCGAGCTATTGCCCTCCGGCCCGACGATGAACAGCGGCGGCATCTCGCCCTGGCCGATCCCGCGCGGGAACTCGATGAAGACTTGACGGCCGTCGTCATAGGCGCGCAAGGGTCGCCACGGCGCCCGGTCACCTTCGACCGCATAGCGGAAATTGATGTTGGCAAGATCGACGCCGGTCGCGACGGGCTGGGCAGCCTGGGCCTCGGCATTCTGCCGGCGGAGCGCAATGAGCTGGTCCTGCGGATATTGCCAGGAGACCGAGGCCATATAGGTTCGCTCGGTCGACCGCAGCTCCATGTGGTAGGTGCGCCGGTCGGTGTTGATGACGAGATTGGTGGTGAGGTCGGCGCGTGTCGGCTTCACCAGGATGTGGATCTGTTTCGTCGCGCCCGATCCGCTCTCGGTGTCGCCGATGATCCAGCGCACGGTGTCGCCGGCGGCGACGGGACCGGAGCCGACGAGCTGCTCGCCGGGCTGGAGCGCGATATCGGTGATCTGGCCGACGGCGGTATAGACCTGATAGAGAGCTCCTCCCGTGAAGGGATAGACCTGCATCGCATTGATGAAGCCGTCGCGCACCGGCTGCACGCGCGCGGCCGCATTGGCCTGATTGACCCGCGCGGCGGGATCGGCAGGCTCGGGCGTGCGCTGCGCCTCATTCACCGGCTTCATCTGCCCAGGCAACGGCAAGGGCTTTGGCAGTTCAACCACCTGCACCGGCGCGGGCGGATCGGCGCGCAGCGTCGCCGGTGCTGCGTCATCATAGGAAATCTCAGGCGGTCTGTGCGTCGTCGCACAACCGGCGAGCGCGGTCGTGCAAAGCAGCAGAAGCGGCAGCGCGGATTTGCGCAAGGTCGGCAATACGATTGTGGGGAAAGCCGTGTTTCCGGCTTTGTGGAAATGCGGCTTCATTGCCCAAGCTCCCGTGACCAGTTGATGGCGTTGACGTAGATGCCGAGCGGGTTGGCCCGGAGTTTCTCGGTGTCGCGCGGCGGCTGCACGACGACGGTGAGGATGGCGGTCCAGCGCGAGGTCTCGGCGAGCGCGCCGTCCTGATAACGGCGCTCGGTCCAGGCGACGCGGAAAGACTCGGGCGACGCCCGGATGACGCTGGAGACGTCGATGGCGACCTGCTGCTTGCCGACCCTGGTGAAGGGATCGTTCGAGCGGGCATAGTCGTTGAGCGCCATCGCGCCCCGGTCGGTCGTGAAGTCGTAGGCGCGCAGCCAGTTCTGCCGCACGATGATCGCGTCGGCGGGAATCGAGCGGACCTGCTCGATGAAGCGGGCAAGGTGCCAGGCGATCTGGGGGTCGGTCGGTCGATAGTCTGCAACGGCCGGGGCCACCGCCTGCGCCTGGCCGAGATTGTCGACCTGCACCACCCAGGGGACGACGGTGCCGCGCCCCGATTGCCAGACGAGGGCCGCGGCGAATCCGGCCGAGAGGAACAGGCAGCCGAAGGCCATCAGCCGCCAGTTCCTCGCCTGGACGCGCGCCGAGCCGATGCGCTCGTCCCACACCTGCGCGGCCTTCTGGTAGGGCGTTTCCGGCGCGGGCGTCCTGCCGTAATGGGTGGATGGTCGTTTGAACATCAGCGATCACTTTCGGAAAGATTGATGGAAGAGCCCGAGCCATGGCTGTCGCCGGCGCGGACGGCGTGCGCGGCGGCGGACACGCCGTGACTCATGGTCTGGGAGCGCCTCATCCGCCTGGCCCAATCCGGCGGCCCGTCAGTTCGTTCGGACGCCTCGGTCGTTCGCCCGCCGATCGTGCCCATGATCGAAGTGCCGCCCGTGTATTCGAGGGCCGACTTGCCGCCCTCGGTGAAGCTCGATTTCACGGCTTGGGAGGCGCGCGTTGCTGCTCGGCGAAGGGGCGATATGGCTGCGCCGCCCGCCGCGTGGGCAACGGCGCCAAGGCCGGAAGCCACACTCGCGGCGCCCGTCTGGCCAGCGGCGCCGAGGCTGTAGGCGGTCGACGCGCCGCCCGCGAGCGCGGCCCCGCCCCGCGCGGCGGCGGCTCCGCCGGACAGGGCGGCCCCGCCTCCACGAAGCACCATGCCGCCTGCCGCTCCTGCCGCCACCATGGCACCGCCGGCGGCGAGACCGGCTCCGACGGCGGCGCCCGCGCCGAGCTGCGGGCCGCCGGAGACGAGACCATTGGCGATGCCCGGGCCGAAGATGCCGAGGCCGAGCAGCGACAGCGCGGCGAGCACGATCGCCATCGCCTCGTCGATGGTCGGGGTCGCGCCGCCGAAGCCGGCGGTGAATTCGGAGAAGAGCGTCGAGCCGATGCCGATGATGACGGCGAGCACGAGAACCTTGATGCCCGACGAGATGATGTTGCCGAGCACCCGTTCGGCCATGAAGGCCGACTTGCCGAAGAGCCCGAAGGGAATGAGCACGAAGCCGGCGAGCGTCGTCAGCTTGAACTCGATCAGCGTGACGAAAAGCTGGACGGCGAGGATGAAGAAAGCGAGCAGCACCAGCGCCCAGGCGAGGAACATGCAGGCGATCTGGATGAAGTTCTCGAAGAACGACCAGTAGCCCATCAGGTCGGAGATGGAGTCGAGCAGCGGCCGGCCTGCATCGAGGCCGGTCTGCGCCACCCTGCCGGGACGCAGGAGATCGGCGGTCGAGAAGCCGGTGCCCGAGGCTTTCAGGCCGAGGCCGGCGAAGCTCTCGAAGACGATGCGGGCGAGATTGTTCCAGTTGGAGATGATGTAGGCGAAGACGCCGACGAACAGCGTCTTCTTGACGAGGCGGGCGATGATGTCGTCGTCGGCGCCCCAGCTCCAGAACAGCGCGGCCAGCGTCACGTCAATGACGATCAGCGTGGTCGCGATGAACGCGACCTCGGATCCAAGCAGACCGAAGCCGCTGTCGATGTAGCGGGTGAAGACCTCGAGGAAATGGTCGATGACGCCGGTCCCGCCCATGATGCCTATCGCGTCTCTGAAGGTGATGCCGACGGCGGGACGGCGGGCGATGGGCCGGGTGTGAGAAAGCGCTCGCGGTTGTCCGCCCAGGCGCGCAGGCAGGCGGGATCGCGCGTTGCCGCCTCGCCGAGGCGCTGACAGCGCCTCAACTCGTCGCGGAGCGGATCGGCCGAGGACGTTCCGGCCTGTCTCTCAGACCGGGCGGCCGGCTCTTCCTCCTTGCGGGTCAGCTCGATCGCCGTCGCGGTGATCGCCACCGCGACGAACACGATGGCGCCGAGGCGGGCCAGCATCTTGCCGTCCATGACCGGCCCTCAATTGCCGTTCTGGAACATGCGGGCATTGCCGGGTTGGTAGCCGACGCCTGGCGTCAGGAACCGCCGGCGCTGCTCGCGGCCCTGTTCGGCTGCTGCGGCACGCTCGGCTTCGGAGAGCGCCTGCGCCCGGCCGTTGGCGGCGACAACCGCAGTGAGGTCGGCGAGCTGCTGCGCCTGGAGCGCGAGAAGCTGGTTGCCGGCCTGGGTTGCCTGCAGCGCGCCGGCAGCATTCTGGCTCTGGCCGACGAGTGCGGACATCTGCGCGCGGTTGGTGTCGATATTGCCGACGACGCCCGCCTGGACGCGCATCGCATCCTGAAGCCCGGCGACGGTATTCTGCCAGCGTTCGCGCGCCTGGGTGACGAGTTGCTGGTCCGAAGCCGTGAGCGAGGCGTTGCCATAGGTCGATTGGAACGCCTGGTCGATTTGGCTCACGTCGAAAGCGATATTCTGCGCTTGATTCAGGAGCTGCTGGGTGCGCTGCACCGATTGCTGGAGCTGCTGGAGCGACGAGTAAGGCAGGCTGGCAAGGTTGCGGGCCTGATTGATCAGCATCTGCGCTTCGTTCTGAAGCGAGGTGATCTGGTTGTTGATTTGCTCGAGCGCCCGCGCTGCCTGCAGCACGTTCTGCGCATAGTTGGTCGGATCGTAGACGATCCAGGCGGCGGCTGCCGGCTGCACGAAAATGGGCGTGACGGCGCCGGGCAGCGCGAAGATGGTCGCGGCGAGAAGCGCCGCGCGGGAACGACGGATAATCATGGCTTGGTCTCCAGGTTGGTAAGGTCGGGAATGAGGTCGGCGGCCCAGGCGACATCGCGGTGGCGCAGCCACGCGGCAAGGAAGCCGTCGCGGCCTTCGCTCTCGAGGATGCGCGCGATGGCGACCTGGTCGGTCTTGGATGACGCGGCGCAGAGCGCGAGCGCGACCTCGCTCAGGCCCAGCTCGAAGAGCCGGTTGCCGCGCCGCGACTGGCAGTAATAGTCGCGCTTCGGCATGGCGCGGGCGAGGATCTCGATCTGCCGGTCGTTGAGCCCGAAGCGGCGATAGATGGCCGCGATCTGCGGCTCGATCGCCCGCTCGTTCGGCAGCAGCAGCCGGGTCTGGCAGCTCTCGATGATCGCCGGTGCGATCGCCGAATTATCGATGTCGGAGAGCGACTGCGTGGCGAAGACGACGGAAGCGTTCTTCTTCCTCAGCGTCTTCAGCCACTCGCGGAGCTGGCCGGCAAAGCCCTCGTCATCGAGGGCGAGCCAGCCTTCGTCCACGATCAGCAGCGTGGGGCTGCCGTCGAGCCGGTCCTCGATGCGGTGGAACAGATAGGCGAGCACGGCCGGCGCGGCGCCCGTGCCGATCAGCCCCTCGGTCTCGAACGCCTGTACCGAGGCGCTGCCGAGATGTTCGGATTCCGCGTCGAGCAGCCGCCCGTAGGCGCCGCCGACGCAATAGGGCCGCAGCGCCTGCTTCAAATCGTTCGATTGCAGCAGGACGGCAAGCCCCGTGATCGTCCGCTCGCCGACCGGCGCGCTGGCGAGCGACGTCAGCGCCGACCAGAGATGCTCCTTGACGTCCGGGGTAATGGCGATGCCCTCGCGCATCAGGATCGCGACGATCCAGTCGGCCGCCCATGCACGCTCCGGCACGTCATGGATGCGCGCGAGCGGCTGGAGCGAGACGGACGTCTCCGCACCTTCGGTCAGCCCGCCGCCGAGGTCGTGCCAGTCACCGCCCATGCCAAGCGCCGCGGCGCGGATCGAACCGCCGAAGTCGAAGGCGAAGACCTGGCTTCCCGCGTAACGGCGGAACTGAAGCCCCATCAGCGCCAGCAGAACCGATTTGCCGGCGCCAGTCGGGCCGACGACGAGGGTGTGGCCGACATCGCCGACGTGAAGGGAAAACCGGAACGGGGTCGAGCCCTCTGTCTTGCCGAAGAGCAAGGGGGGAGCAGCGAAGTGCTCGTCCCGTTCCGGCCCCGCCCATACCGCCGAAAGCGGGATCATGTGGGCGAGGTTGAGCGTCGAGACCGGCGGCTGCCGGACATTGGCGTAGACGTGGCCGGGCAGCGAGCCGAGCCAGGCATCGACTGCGTTGATCGTCTCCGGCATCGCCGTGAAGTCGCGGCCCTGGATGACCTTCTCGACGAGCCGCAGCTTCTCCGCCGCGATCCGGGGATCGTCGTCCCAGACGGTGACGGTTGCCGTCACATAGGCCTGCCCCGCGAAATCCTGCCCGAGCTCCTGCAGCGCGAGATCGGCGTCGGCGGCCTTGTTCGCCGCGTCGGTGTCGACCAGCGCCGAAGCCTCGTTGGTCATCACCTCCTTGAGGATGGCGGCGATCGACTTGCGCTTGGCGAACCACTGCCGCCGGATTCTGGTGAGCAGCCTGGTGGCGTCGGTCTTGTCGAGAAGGACGGCGCGCGTCGACCAGCGATAGGAAAAGGCGAGCCGGTTGAGTTCGTCCAGGATGCCGGGCGTGGTTGCCGTCGGGAAGCCGACGATCGTCAGTACCCGCATATGCGCGTTGCCGAGGCGCGGTTCGAGGCCGCCGGTGAGCGGCTGATCCGCCAGCAGCGCGTCGAGATACATCGGAATTTCGGGGACGCGGACGCGATGGCGTTGGCAAGAGACGCAGCCATGCAGGTAGGTCAGCGTTTCGGCGTCGTCGAGCCAGGCGCACTCGGGCATGAAGCCCTCGATGAGCTGAAGGATGCGGTCGGTGCGATCGACGAAGCCGCGCAGAACCTCGTGAGGGTCGATGCCGGTCTGTTCGCGGCCCTCGTAGAGCCAGGTCTCGGCGCGCGCCGCGTCCTCGGCCGGCGGCAGGTAGACGAAGGTCAGGAAGTAGCTCGACTCGAAATGCGCGCCGTCCTCCTCGAAATTCGCCTTGCGCTCGGCATCGACCAATGCCGATGCCGGATCGGGAAAGTGGCTCGCCGGGTAAGCGCCAACGGGATGGCGCTCAGCTTCGACGAAGATCGCCCAGCCTGAGCCCAGGCGGCGAAAGGCATTGTTGAGCCGCCCTGCGACCGCGACCAGCTCGGCCGGGACGGCGCTGTCGAGATCGGGGCCGCGAAAGCGCGCCGTGCGCTGGAACGAGCCGTCCTTGTTGAGGATGACGCCTTCACCCACGAGCGCGGCCCAGGGCAGAAAGTCGGCGAGGCGGGCGGCGGTGCGGCGATATTCGGTGAGGTTCATCATGGGCCGGTCTCACACGCTCAGATGGCCGGGGATGCGCAGATGCCGGCGCACCACGTCGACGAACATCGGATCGCGTTTGGCCGCCCACATCGCAGCGAAATGGCCGACGGCCCAGAGGCCGAGCCCGACCAGCCACAGGCGCAGGCCGAGGCCGAGGGCCGCTGCCAGCGTCCCGTTGAGGATGGCGATCGAGCGCGGGGCGCCTCCGAGCAGAATGGGCTCGGTCAGCGCCCGGTGGACCGGGACGGAGAATCCGGGGACCTCATCCATCAGACGAGCGCCCCGCCGCCGAAGGAGAAGAAGGACAGGAAGAAGGAACTGGCTGCAAACGCGATCGACAGGCCGAACACGATTTGGATCAGCCTGCGGAAGCCGCCCGAGGTGTCGCCGAAGGCCAGCGTCAGGCCGGTGACAATGATGATGATGACGGCGATGATCTTGGCGACCGGCCCCTCGATCGACTGAAGGATCGACTGGAGCGGGGCCTCCCATGGCATCGACGAGCCGGAGGCGTGAGCGGCCGGCGCGAGCATCAGGCTGAGGACGGCGACCGAGGTCGCCGTTGCGATGTAACGGCGGATACGCGAAAGGCGGTGGATCATGCGGGATCTCCTGTGGCTGGGACAGCGGGGGTGAGGCGGTAATCGCCGTGCGCATCGAGCCCATCGACGCGGGCGAGTTCGGCGAGGCGGCGGGACGAGCCGCGGCCGGCGAGGACGGCTACGAGATCGATCGTCTCGGCAATCAGCGCTCTGGGCACAGTGATGACGGCTTCCTGGATGAGCTGCTCGAGCCGGCGCAGTGCGCCGATGGCGCTGCCGGCATGAATGGTGCCGATGCCGCCCGGATGGCCGGTGCCCCAGGCTTTGAGGAGATCCAGCGCTTCGCTCCCACGCACCTCGCCGATTGGGATGCGGTCCGGTCGCAAGCGCAGCGACGAGCGCACGAGATCGGAAAGCGAAGCGACGCCATCCTTGGTGCGCAGCGCCACGAGGTTCGGCGCGGCGCATTGCAGTTCACGGGTGTCCTCGATCAGCACCACGCGGTCGGACGTCTTCGACACCTCCGCCAGCAATGCGTTCGTAAGTGTCGTCTTGCCGGTCGAGGTGCCGCCGGCGACCAGGATGTTGCGCCGGTCGGCGACGGCCTCGCGCAAGATCGCGGCCTGATCGGTGGCCATGATGCTTGAGCGCACGTAGTCGTCGAGCGTGAACACGGCGACGGCGGGCTTGCGGATGGCGAAGGCGGGCGCGGCGACCACGGGAGGGAGAAGTCCCTCGAACCGTTCCCCCGTCTCGGGCAGTTCGGCCGAAACGCGTGGGGCGCCTGGATGGACCTCGGCACCGACATGGTGGGCGACGAGCCGGACGATGCGTTCTCCATCGGCCGGTGACAGCCGTTCACCCGTATCGGCTAGCCCCTCGGAAAGACGGTCGATCCAGAGCCGCCCGTCGGGGTTGAGCATCACCTCGACGATCGACGGGTCTTCCAGGAAGCCGGCTATGGCGGAACCGAGCGCGGTGCGGAGCATGCGCGCACTCCGCAATATCGCCTCGGATTTTGCCTGAGAAACCGTCACGTCGTCCCCGTTCTCTTGCGGGACCGCAGACGCGCGGCCCTGGATCGGGGACGATTAGAAGAGGCAGAAGTTGGGCCGATTCAACAAGGCTGTGGGCGTAGTAGCGACGTGGCGAAGAAAGACAGGGAAACGGCGGAACGGAAGGATATTCAGTCACACACGAGCTGCATCATCAGCGCTGTCAGCGACTGCCTTGGGTGACGAGCGGAAGTTCACGTAACCTCCGTCAATGGCGAGAGCGTGGAAGCTAAAGCGGACGCTTAAGGAGCGCGGTATTGCTCGTGGGTCCTCGACTACGCTGTGCCGTCCGGCTCGGCACTTTGCAGCGCGATATCGAGAATCTCGGATCCAAATCGCAGGTCGCTCATCATCTTCGTCTCGGCCAGAGGCGCGGTGGCTGCCGCGCGGATCAGCGCATCGTGGACGAGGGTGTATTCCTTGCCTTCAACATTGACCGTCCAAGCCTTCCCATCGCCTTCGACAATAAGGTTGGCGAGCGCGAATAACCGCCTCTCGATCGCGATCATCTCCTCCGGCTTGCACTTGCTATGCAGGGCTGAGACGACCGACACGGTTGGGTCAGGCGGAAGACCCGCTTCGTGATCCTCGGCCACCTTTCGGTCAGCGAGCATCAAAAGATCGACTGAGACTGTCGGGATCATCCGGGAAGATAGGCCTGCTTGTCCCACGGACCTTGGTAATTCGCGATCAGCCCCTCCTTGGGTGTCTCCATTCCGGCAATCGCGGAGATCTGTCCAAGGCAGCGGCTGAGGTGCCCACGCAGCAGTTCGAGGCCGTCGAAGTATCCCTGCCGGTGTTCGGGTAGGCAGTACTTGTCAAAGCGGGGATGGGGCGGCGCCTGGGGGCTGCGGCGTAGCACCTCCTCGTAGGTCATGAACTGGCGGATGCCCAAAAGCATTGCGTCGATCAGAAGGTAGAGCGGGCCGTCCTGCGCGCCCGACAACTCGACCTGCTTCTCCACCAGAGTCTGCCTGATCTCCCGCAGCGATGCGAGGGCGTTGTCGATGCAGTCGTCGCAGCACTCCCACGCGGACAACACTCGCCTGTCGCGCAGGCGGATGACGAGCTCACGGGCGATCTGCTTCTCGTGGTCCTTCGGGCTGACCGAAAAGCTGACGAAAGGCAGGTTGAAAGAAACGTCGCCGACGCGACCCGCGAACTGACGCCGCGCCTTGGCAAGAAGGTCGTTAAGGTCAAATTGGAAAGGAATTGCGCCCGTTCTCATGCTCAAACAATACTCGACAGCAGGCGGCAAGGAAACAGAGGCAGAATGGTCCGCAATGGGCTCAATCGAGTCCTTCATCGCGTCGGTCGCCGGTGACACGTGAGGGTTGCGAACGGGCACCCGAAAGTCTGGTGGCTTCAGTCCGCTTGCGCGGGGCCGACATCCTCCGAAATCTCCTGCCGGAGCTTCGGCCCCTTGGCGAGTCGACGGCCGAGGGCGGTCACAAAGGCATCATAGCGCTCGCCGGCCTTGGCACGGGCTGCCGCCTGCGCCGGCTCCGGCAGCGGCGGATTGGTCGTCAGCCAGAAGCGGACAAAGACCGCGAGCGTCTCGACGGCAATGCCGAGGTCGCGTTCCATCCGGGTGATCCGGCGGTCGAGTTGGTCGAGGCGTCTGGTGGTCGCGGCCTCTTGCCGCTCGGCGGCGTCTGGCGACAGGAAAGAGGCGATCGCGGCCTCGGCGATTAGCGAACGGGAATGGTCACGCCGTGCGGCATAGTCGGCGAGATTCTTCATGACGTCGGGATCGAGATAGACCGACAGGCGCTGTTTCTTCGGAGGCTTCTTCATGGTTGTCTCACATCTCGATGCCGTCGCCGGGATCGAGCGAGGCCTGGCGGGCGACCTGACGCATGCGCTGGTTGATCCGGCTGACGCGCGCGGCATTGTCCTCCATGTCATCGTCCGGATCGGGCGCGAACTCGTTGTCGATCGGCTCTTTCCTCTCGACCGTCTTCGACGTGCTCAATTCGGGCTGATGCCGGCGTTCCGATCCGGTCGGATCGTCGTCGTCCTGGCTGTCACGCGGCGGCGTCTCCTCGATCTCGGGACGCGGCGGCAGCGGCAGCGCGCTCCAATCGTCAGCCTTGGCCTCCTTGGGCTTCGCCAGCGCCGGTGGCGGCAGGATGCGTTCCTGGAATCGCGCATCCTCATAGTAGCGGGCTTTCTTCGCCCGGATGGGTGGCGTGCCCGCGACCATGACGATCTCGTCGGCGGGCGGGAGCTGCATCACCTCGCCGGGCGTCAGCAGCGGCCGTGCGGTCTCCGAGCGCGAGACCATCAGGTGGCCGAGCCAGGGCGATAAACGATGCCCGGCATAGTTCTTCATCGCCCGCATTTCCGTCGCCGTGCCGAGTGCGTCGGACACGCGCTTTGCCGTGCGCTCGTCATTGGTGGCGAAGCTGACACGAACATGGCAGTTGTCGAGGATCGAGTTGTTCGGGCCGTAGGCCTTCTCAATCTGGTTCAGCGATTGCGCGATCAGGAAGCTTTTGAGGCCGTAACCCGCCATGAAGGCGAGCGCGCTCTCGAAGAAATCGAGGCGGCCCAGGGCGGGGAACTCGTCGAGCATCAGCAGCAATCGATGCCGTCCGGCCTTGGCCTGCAGATCCTCGGTCAATCGCCTGCCGACCTGGTTGAGGATCAGCCGGATGAGCGGTTTCGTGCGGTTGATGTCGGAAGGCGGCACGACGAGATAGAGCGTGGTCGGCTGCGCGCCACCGACGATGTCAGTGATGCGCCAATCGCAGCGGCGCGTGACCTCGGCGACGACGGGATCGCGGTACAGGCCGAGGAACGACATGGCGGTGGACAGCACGCCGGAACGCTCGTTGTCCGACTTGTTCAGCAGCTCGCGCGCCGCGCTGGCGATCACCGGATGCGGACCGGCGTCGCCGAGGTGTGCCGTTTTCATCATGGCGGCCAGCGTCGACTCGATCGGCCGCTTCGGGTCCGAGAGGAAGGCGGCGACGCCCGCCAGCGTCTTGTCGGGCTCGGCATAGAGCACGTGCAGGATCGCGCCAACGAGAAGTGCGTGGCTGGTCTTTTCCCAATGATTCCGCTTCTCCAGCGAGCCCTCGGGATCGACCAGAATGTCGGCGATGTTCTGGACGTCGCGGACCTCCCATTCGCCGCGACGGACCTCGAGCAGCGGATTGTAGGCGGCAGATTTCGCATTGGTCGGATCGAACAACAGCACCCGACCATGCCGCGCGCGAAAGCCGGCGGTGAGCTGCCAGTTCTCGCCCTTGATGTCGTGAACGATCGCCGAGCCCGGCCAGGTCAGCAGTGACGGCACGACCAGGCCGACACCCTTGCCGGAGCGGGTCGGCGCGAAGCAAAGCACATGCTCCGGCCCGTCGTGACGCAGATAGCCGCGATCAAGCTTGCCGAGCACGACGCCGTCGGGTCCGAGGAGACCGGCGGCCTTCACCTCTTCCGGCCGCGCCCATCGGGCCGAACCGTAGGTCTCGACGTTCTTCGCCTCGCGGGCGCGCCAGACCGACATGCCGATCGCCACGGCGATCGAGATGAAGCCGCCGGACGCGGCGATGAATGCGCCCTCGACGAAAATCTCCGGCGCATAGGCGTCGTAGAAATACCACCACCAGAAGAAGGCGGGCGGATAGTAGACGGGCCAGCCGAGCAGTTCGAACCAGGGCCGACCAAGTTGTGGCTGGAAGCCGAGCTGCGATGCCGTCCACTGCGTCGCCGCCCAGGTCGTGGTGAGCACGATGAAAAAGACGACGAGGATCTGGCCCCAGAGGATTCTGGTCGCGGACACAGGTTCTTCTCCTTCTGGAGAAGAGGTCGGCCGCGATGGCGGCTGATTTCAAGACCGATGAGCGAGTCTTGCGAAGATGTCGTGCCCTGGAGGATAAATACAGGCGATAGCGCAGGAGCCTCGGTATCGCGATTGCGACCAGCTATCTGACAATTAAGCGCCGCGCGGCCCCCAGAGAATGATTGCCGCACCGACCATACACACGACGGCCCCCGTGACGTCCCAGCGGTCTGGTCGTTGCGCTTCGACCGCCCACAGCCAAAATAGCGACGCTGCAATATAGACGCCGCCATAGGCCGCATAGGCTCGTCCCGCGAAGTCGCTGTCGATGCGAGTGAGGAGATACGCGAAGAGCGCAAGGCTCGCCATGCCCGGTGCGACCCACAGTGGGGATCGATCCAGGCGCAGCCAGGCCCAGAAGGCAAAGCAGCCGGCAATTTCAGCCAAAGCAGCTCCAGCATAAGTCGTCAGCGTTGCCATCACGATGCGAGTGCCTCCAGGACCGGGCATTCTGGGACGTCATCCCCGGAACACTGCGCGGCGGTCGCCGCTAGCACCTTTTCGATACGTCGGAGATCGGCAATTTTGGCGCGCACATCAGTCAGATGCCTCTCGGTCCGCTCCTTCACCTCGGCGCAGGTCTGAGTGCCGCCATCGACGAGGTCGAGCAGGCCGCGAATTTCCTCGATGGCGAAGCCGAGTTCGCGGGCGCGCAGGATGAAGCGCAGGCGCGAGACATGACTCTCGGCATAAATGCGGTAGCCCGATGCCGTGCGCGGCGGATCGGGCATCATGCCGACCTTCTCGTAGTAGCGGATGGTTTCGAGATTGCAGCCCGTGCGCCGGGCAAGTTCGGCCCGTTGCAGCCCTTTCCCCGAACCGTGATCGCTCATCGTAAAAAAACCTCTTGAGTCTGTAGTTGCTACAGACCGTAGCGTGCGATTGGATGAAAATCGAGGGCCGAGTCGCATGAGCAATACGGATTTCGAGGCAGCACCACTGAGCGCGCCCCAGAAAACCGAGGACCGGAGGAAGACCTGGTTCGCGGCCGGCGGCGTGATTGGCGCGATCCTCGCCTCGACCTGCTGCATCGCGCCGCTCGTGCTCTTGACGCTCGGCATTTCCGGGGCCTGGATCGGTAATCTAACGGCGCTCGAACCCTACAAGCCCTACTTCGCAGTGGTAGCGCTGGTTTTCATCGGGCTTGGTTTTCGGCAGGTCTATTTCAAGCCGAAATCCGCTTGCGTGGAGGGATCCTACTGCGCCCGGCCGGAATCCTCCGTCATCACCAAGACCGCTCTCTGGCTGGCGACCGTGCTTGTCGTCCTGGCCTTGACGATCAACTGGTGGGCGCCGCTGTTTTATTAGGAGAAGTTGACATGAAACGATCCCTCATCATCGGCGCGAGCGTGCTCGCTCTGGGCGCCGGCAGCATATTGTCCATGGTCGCCGTCTCGCCTCTTGCCGCGCAATCGGCGGCAGCCCAAGTCGCTGCCGTCCGGACGGTGAGCTTCAGCATCGAGAACATGACCTGCGCGCTATGCCCCGTCACGGTCAAATCGGCCATGGCGGGCGTGAACGGCGTGAAGTCGGTCGAGATCAATTTCGATGCCAAGACAGCGACCGTCGTGTTCGATCCTTCGATCGCGACGCCGGAAGCGATCGCGGCGGCCTCGACCAATGCCGGCTATCCGGCAACAGTGAGAAGCTAGGTCCGGGAAGATGAAGGACACGACGATCCTCAAGACCGGCATCATCGGGTCGGTCATCGCGGCGGTCTGCTGCGCAACACCGATCCTGGTCATCGCGCTCGGCGCTCTTAGCCTGTCGGCCTGGCTCGGGTGGGTCGACTATGTGCTCATTCCAGCACTCGTCCTCTTTCTCGCGATTACTGCCTATGGGCTCTGGCGGCGGCAGCGGGCGGCGGCGTGCTGCGCCTCAGAAACACAATCGAACAAGGGAAGGGCCTGACATGGCCGATTGCTGCAGCACAGGCGGAAGCCGGAAGAGTGGCTATGATCTCGCTGTCATCGGCGCGGGTTCGGCGGGTTTTTCCGCTGCGATTGCCGCGGCCGACCAAGGCGCTAATGTGGCTCTCATTGGGCATGGGCTCATCGGCGGCACCTGTGTCAATGTTGGCTGCGTGCCGTCCAAGACCATGATCCGCGCCGCTGAAGCATTGCACGGCGCACGCGCGGCAAGCCGGTTTCCCGGAGTCGCCGGTGAGGCCCATGTCGCTGACTGGCGAGCTCTGATCGCGGCCAAGGACGATCTCGTCGGAACACTGCGGCAGAAGAAATATGTCGATCTGCTGCCCGAATATAACGGCATCGCCTATCTGGAGGGCGCCGCGCGGCTGAATGGAGCGGGTGTGCTTGTGAACGACAGCCCCGTCACTGCTGGCAAGATCATCGTCGCCACCGGCGCGTCACCGGCCATGCCGAGCATCTCCGGCATTGAGAATGTCCCCACCCTCACGAGCACCACGGCGCTGGAACTTGAGCAGCCGCCGCGCTCGCTTCTGGTCATCGGGGGCGGCTATATCGGCTGCGAGCTGGCTCAGATGTTCGCCCGCGCCGGGACCTCCGTGACCATGGTCACGCGCTCGCGCCTGCTACCCGAGGCGGAGCCGGAAATAGCGCAGGCGCTCGCCGGCTATCTGGCCGACGAAGGCATTACGGTTCGCACCGGACTGACCTATTCCAGGATCAAGAGCCGAGACGGTGAAATCACGCTGACCATTGATGTGGATGGGCGCGCCGAGACGCTGGCCGCCGAGCAGGTTCTGGTGACGACCGGACGCACGCCCAACACGGCAGGTCTTGGTCTGGAAGAGACCGGCATAAAGCTGGCGCCCAATGGCGGGATTGTCGTCGATGACCGGATGCGCACCTCGAAATCCGGCGTCTATGCCGCCGGCGACGTGACCGGACGCGATCAGTTCGTCTATATGGCGGCCTATGGTGCCAAGCTCGCCGCGCGCAATGCGCTCAACGGCGACAGTCTTGTCTATGACAATACCGCCATGCCCTGGGTGGTCTTCACCGATCCGCAGGCCGCAGGCGTCGGGCTTTCCGAACGCCAGGCAAGACAGCGCGGTTTCGATGTGAAGACGTCAGTTGCGCCGCTCGACCAAGTACCGCGGGCGCTCGCCGCCCGTGACACGCGCGGACTCATCAAGCTCGTGGCAGACAGGAACACCGACCGCGTACTCGGGGCGCAGATCCTCGCGCCCGAGGGGGCGGACAGCATCCAGACCGTGGTGCTGGCGATCAAATATGGAATGACGACGAAGGAACTCGGGGAGACGATCTTTCCGTATCTTACGACGGTGGAGGGATTGAAGCTCGCCGCACAGGGCTTCGACAAGGATGTAACGAAACTTTCCTGCTGCGCGGGTTGATACCCGTGGGCAGGATTGGCTGACTTGCTGTCGCCTAAGCTGACGCTTCTCTACAACCCAAGCCCTCGCTTGCGGCTGAAGCCCCAGTCGATACCCCCGTCGCTGCGCGCGACGCCGGAGACGTGGCGGCCGAGTTGCTTCTCCAGCGATGGCGACCAGGGCACGAGCTGAAACCCGAGGCCGTCGTCGATCATGGCGAACCGACCGGAGGCGAGCGC
Source organism: Afipia sp. P52-10 (assembly GCF_000516555.1). Lineage (NCBI taxonomy): Bacteria > Pseudomonadati > Pseudomonadota > Alphaproteobacteria > Hyphomicrobiales > Nitrobacteraceae > Afipia > Afipia sp. P52-10. The sequence continues at coordinate 1,609,857 of NZ_AZSJ01000003.1, forward strand.
GCAGCGCTGCCGGTAGGTGCCGGCGACATATTCGCCGGTGGCGGATCGGCTGAACGGCCGGCCGGTCTCGGCGGCGAGCTTCTCGCCAAGCGCGTCCACCTCACGGCGGCGCAGCGTATCGATCAGGTTGCGCGCGAAGATCACGCTGCGGCCCTGCCGCTCGGCGAGGCCCTGTTCGATCAGATGATCCGCCCGGGCGTTCATCGCCTCGCGGACTTCGGCGCCAAACCCGCCGCCGAGCGCGACGGGCTCGCGGGCGATGGCCTGACGGTCGAGCCAGGTGGCGCCCGTCGCCGTCACCTGATGTTCGACGGAAAGATCGGAACGCACGGCGAGCGCCACCCGCCGCCGCCCCTGCGCGTCGTCGAACTTCCGCAGTTCGACGATCGAGCCCGGCACACTGTCGCCGGCAGCGTCGAGGTCAGGGAGTTTGATATGGTGGGTCCGTCCATCGACGCCGTCGACCACGGCATAGGCGGTGCCTTTCAATTCGTCGTCGAGGCCGCGATCGACCAGCCGGCCGACGACCGGATCGTCGAGGCTCTCGCCGGCGAGTACATAAGCCGACGCACTGCGCTCGATGCCCCGCTCCATCAGGCCGCGGTGAATGCGCTTGATGATGTCGCCGCGCTCGCCGAGTTCGCGAAGCGTAGCTTCAGCGTTCTCGGACAGCACCCATTGGCCCGGACCGATCTGGTCGGCGAGCCCGAGAGATTCCAGCTTGCGCAGGCGGCCGACCTTCAGCGCATGGAATTCGTCGGGTTGCCGATCGGGGTGCGGCGCCAGGTCGATGACGCCGGTGCGATAGCCGTCGCGGGCGAGCTGGCGATCGAGCTGTGTCCAGCGCTCGGTATCGATCTGGCGTTCGAGCGTCCGGCGGATTTCGTGATCGGTGCGCGGTCCGAGTTCCTGAGTGATCAGATCCTGGGCGCGGGCGCGCATCCCCTCCTTGATGTAGTCGCGGGAGATGACGAGGTCCTGGCCATCATCAGCGCGGCCGCGCACGATGACATGGATATGTGGATGCTCGGTGTTCCAGTGATCGACGCCGACCCAGTCGAGCTTCGTGCCGAGGTCCTTCTCCATCTGGCCCATCAGCTCACGGGTGAAGGCCTTGAGATTGGACATCTCCACCGCGTCTTCGGGCGAGACGATGAAGCGGAAGTGATGGCGGTCGTCCTCACAGCGCTCGGCGAAGGCCCTGGGATCGGCGTCGTCGGTCTCGGGACCGAACAGCCGGGCCTTCTCCCCGTCCCGGGTCACGCCCTCGCGCCGGAGGTAGCCGAGATGCGCGGCGAGCGGCGCGGACCGTGCCGTGTGGCGCACGACGCGGGTCTTGATGACGGCGCCGCGCGAGCGGCCGGTCAGCAAACGGTTCGCCTGCACGCTGGCGCGCACGCCGCGCCCGAAGCGTGAGCGGTTGCCGGATGTGATCCTGCCCGAACGCGAGACGCGGCCACCGGCCTTCTGGGCGGCGGCGAGCGCCTGGGCGATGAAGGGCCTCACCCGCTGGGAACCGGAGGAGCGGATTCGGCCAGGGCGGATGCGGAAATCGTCCTCGCCGCTCATCGACGGAGCTCCGCACATCGCATCAACGCGCGGAAATTCCTGTGAAAACGCTGGATGCGCGAGGTTCGCCGATCAGGCGCACCTCGTGCATTCGCCGCGCAAGTCGTTGAAAAACCACGACCGGACCAAGCCGCACCTCGCGGCCTTTTATCCCGCCATCGTCCGGTCGTGTTGCCTGCCTCCCACCGCCGCACTCTCCATGATGCGCCGCGCCACGCCAGACTGCGATTGCGGGCGAGCGCCATCATCACGGTTCTCCCGCGTTTGGCCGGGCGACGAACAGGCCGCTCGATTGCGGCGCGATGCCCGAAACATCGCGCACACTTGGCCCATTCGCAGCGCCGTTGGGGCGACCATCGGGCGGCACAGCATCTGCAGCCGGCGCGGCAACCGCGCGAGCGACAAAGAGCGGCGAACGGGTCCATGACAACGGCTCGGCTGTGGCAACGATGACGGGGCCGGCGACGTCCCCGCCGCCGACAAGAGGTGCGAGCGCGGCGACGTAGGCGCGGGTTTCGGCCGGCAAGGAACGCCCTCCCGACAGATATTCCTCGTAGCGGCCGGGGCCGCCATTGTAGGCGGCGAGGAAGCCGGGCGAGCCGTAGCGATCGTGCATTTCGCGTAAGTAGGCCGCGCCCGCCAGGATGTTGTCGCGCGGGTCGTAAGGATCGCTGCCGAGCCGATGACGGACGCGCAAGTCCGCCCAGGTATCGGGCATGATCTGCATCAGGCCCATGGCGCCGGCGGACGAGATCGCGCGCACGTCGCCCGCGCTTTCCGCGCGCATGACCGCTCGAATCCATGCAGCCGGAACGCCGAAGCGCTGCGAGGCTTCGGCAACATGAGCGGTGTAGGGATCGGTCGAAACCGGCCGTTCCAGCGGCGCGATCTGCGCCAGCGTGGCGACTGTCGGTGTGACGGTGAATGCGAGGCCGAAAAGGAGAAGGAGGGTGATGCGGCGGGCGGCGTGAAGCCGCCCGGCGACATCGTGATTTCGGAAGATCGGCATGGCGTCACTCCCGCTCCCCGCGCCTAGGCGGGCGGTTCCAGTGCAGCGACCAGGCCGACTTGTCGTCGCCGGACTGGAACAGGTTGGCGCGAATCGGCTGCAGGAAGGCGGGATCGTCGATGAGCAGCGAGACGTAGTCGCCCGCCTTCTCGCCGGTACGTTTCCATGCGGCGCCGACTTCCGGACCGACATCCTGTCCGTCGGCATCGCCGAGATGGATGCGATAGTCGGGCCCGTTCTCGGCGTCGGAATGCTCGGCGGGAACGAGCACCAATTCGGTATCGAGAGTGAGCGTATGGATGCGGCCGGAATAGCCGGATTTGGTGCTGGTGAATCGACCGATTTGCGACATTGCAGGTTCCTTTCGTCTGCGGTGGGTGAACAGGCTCGACGCGAACGGCACGCCGATCAGCGGGTCAGTCATCGGGCTAATCATCGGGTTTGCGCGCGCCACTCGTAGCGGCCGGAGCCGTCCTCATCGGTCCAGAGCGGGACAGCACGGCCGATGATCGAACTCATCGGAAGCGGGCCGAAATAGCGGCCGTCGAGGCTGTCCTGAACCTCCCAGTTCATGAAGAAGACCTCGCCGACGGCGATGCGCCGGCAGCCCTGCCAGACGGGCAGGTCGCGGCCGCGCCGGTCGCGCTTCAGCGCGCTGCCCATTTCGATCCGGTCGACGGTGATGGCGAGCCCCGAGCGGCAGACCCATTGTCCCGGCAGACCGGCGATACGCTTCATCAGCGGCACACCGGGGGCCAGGTAACCGCGCTCGGCGAGGAAGCGCGCCAGCGGCTCGGGCGCATCGACGGCGACGAGGTCCGTGGCCTCGAGCCGGTCATCCGGTTCGATCGAATAGAGCCCGATCGGTGCGCTCGCCGAGGCGTTCCAGATCAGCTTCTTCGGCGTTTCGATGAGCGCCGATGCGCCGACGCCCATGGTCATAAGACAGGTGAGCATCACATAGCCGAAGCGGGTCATGGCGCGGTGCTCCGGCGCAGGAGGAAGGCCCGATGGTGCTGGGCGGTGTAGGCGCGCGGCTCATGGCCGGCGGCCAGGCGGTTGTGGACGTGCCGCCAGTGGTCCGGCGAAACATCGGCCGGATCGATGCCGAGCGCCTCGATGGCATCGATGATCCGGAGCACACGCTCGACCTTGGGCCATCCCTCGATCTTCAAGAGGATGTCGCCGCCGGGCCGCACGAAAGGCAGCGTCTGATAGGGTTCGCCGCGGCCGATGACGCGCACGATGTCGACGCGCGAGATGATCGTGCCGTAGTCGTTGGACGCCCAGCGGACGAAGGCAAAGAGGCTGTTCGGAGCAAAACCGACGACACGGCGCCGGCGGTCGAGGATCTGCTCGTAGGTCTCGCGGCCGAATCGGATCCAGTGTTCGATCCTCTTCTCCTGCCAGATCAGCTCGACGAGCGTCGTGAATGGTACGGGGCTGGCCGACGAGTGGCCGCCGCGCATGCGGGGGTCCGCGCTGCCGGTCATTCTTTGTCTCCTTGGTCTGGCGGAAATTCGCGGGTGAGCAGGTCGCGGAGCATGTCGGCGACGGTCTGTCCGCGCCGGAACGCTGCGATCTTGATCCGGCCGCGCAGCTCGGGCGTGACGTCGATCGTCAGCCGGGCGGTGAAGCCCGCGACATCCGCGTCGCGCGCCGGCGGTGCATCCGATGCCTTGATCCAGCGCTCGGGATCGGCGGGGCGCGACGCGAAACCGCGCTTGGGAGCGCGGCCGCTCATGGCGCGAGCCTCCCCACTTCGACACCGAGGGCCGCGATCTCGCGCGCGGCGGGGCTGCCTTCGTCGATCTCGAAGACGAGCCGCCCGGATTGCGCGGTATCGGCGAAAGCGACACGCTGACCGATCTGCGCCGCCAGCACCGGCGGATCGTGATCGGCGAGCGTCTCGGCCGTCTCGCGGGCGATGACGGTACGCGCGCCGCAGCGGTTCAGAACGAAGCGGGCGGCAAGCTGCGGGCGATAGATGCGCGCTTCCTGAAGGAGTGAGAGCATCTCGGCCGAAGCCCAGCCATCGAAGGGCGACGGCTGCACGGGGATCAGCACCAGGTCGGCCGCGAGCAGCGCCGAGCGCATCAGGGAGGCGACTCGGGGCGGTCCGTCGATGACGATGTGATCGGCGTCCCGCCCCAGCTCCGGCGCCTCGCGGTGGAGCGTGTCACGGGCGAGGCCGACGACGCCGAACAGGCGTGGAAGGCCTTCGCGCGCCCGCTGCTGCGACCAGTCCAGCGCCGAGCCCTGCGGATCGGCGTCGATCAGGGTGACGCGCCTTCCCTGCCGTGCCCATTGTCCGGCGAGATGGAGCGCCAGGGTCGTCTTGCCGACGCCGCCTTTCTGATTGAGGACCGCGACGATCATCGTGACCCTCCCGGCCTGCGCCCGAGGGGGAGCCGCGATGGGTGAGCGGCGTCACTGCCGGATGGCCGCGCCCCGGATGTCTTTCGGAGGAGCCCGTCGATGGCGGCGGCGATGGTGTTTTCCACATCGCTGCGCGCAACATAAGAGTTAGATTCTCCGTTAGATTCTAAGTTAAGGCCTGGAATCGTCGTTTCCGGCCAGAGACTTAACTGCGATCTCTGCGTGCGAAGTCCCGATGGTCCTGCGTGCGAAATCCCGATACCGTTTGCGTGCGAAGTCCCGACCGCGTCCACAGCACCATCCACAGGTCCCGTGGATGACTTCGCCGGCAGGATGCGCAACAGCTCGCGCCGGCCTTCGCGCTCGATGTGCAGCCGATAGCCGGGCAGTGGCTGGCGCGGGACGATGCGCCGGAGCTGGAGCGCGAAGTCGGAGACGCGCATGAGGCTGCCGGACTTTTCGTGGAGATGGGCGAACTCGAATATCCAGCCCCGCGGCTGGCGGCCGGCGTGTTTGCGCGCGACGCGGTAGAGCCAGCGTTCGATGCCGCCCGTCAGCCGGAAGTAGGCCGGGTCGATGGTGAGCACCAGCGAGCGGTCGGTGACGCCGCGATAGAACCAGTCGGGCAGCACGAACTCCATGCCCTCGACGCGCCCGTCGCGCGTGACGCATTCCTCCCATTCGTTGATCCAGGAGAATTGGTGGCGGCGCCAATGCTCGCCCTGGCGGATGGTGGTGCGGATGACGGTCGACTGCAGGCGGGTGAGCGCGCCCTTCAGCAGCTTGTATTCGCGCTGGCCGGTTTCCCGGCCGATTGCCATCAGGAGCTGATAGGGCGTGAAGCGCAGGAAGCGCGAGGTCTTGAACCCCAGATTCTCGGCCTCGACGATCTGCGAGGCGGCCCAGATGAGTATGTCAGCGTCCCAGATCGTCGCCATGCCGTGCTCGGGCACGGCGAAGACCTCGACGCGGACTCCGCCGGCTTCATAGAGGATCGGCGCGATGCGCTTGGCCTTGGCGAGCGAGAAGAACGGCCGTTCCATGAGATCGCGCTGATCGCGCGGACTGGCGTCGCCGGTTGCAACGATGAAGGGATCGAGCCTGGCCCGCTCGGTCGAGGTGATGAGGCGACGCCGCTTCATGATCGGACGTCTCAGCGATGGGAGCGGCCGGCGGGGGCCGCCGGCATCGGGTCGTGACGCTTGGCGGGCAGCACAGACCCACGCGGATCGGAGGTCGAGGTGACGGCGCCCCGATCGGCCCAGGCCTGGAGGTCCTCGATCGCATAGACGACGCGGCCGCCGAGCTTGCGATAGGCCGGGCCGGTGCCATAGGTGCGATGTTTTTCCAGCGTCCGGCCGGAAAGGCCGAGGAAACGTGCGGCTTCGGGGGTTCTGAGAAAGCGCGGCGGCAAGCCGGCGAGATTGGGCGACATGATCGGGCCTCCGTGGGTTCCTTGAGGCCGCTGGCAGTGAGCGGCGGACGCAGGCCACGGTGGCGAAGGAGAGCCGCGAGGGGGGAGTGCGGAGAAGGGCGCGCCAAATTCGCACCCCCTTTCCGACATCGGGTCACGATCGGCGACGATGACGAAGGAGCGCGCGATAGCCCCCGGCGATCATGGCGAAGGCGTCCTTGACAAGGTCCATGGTCGCGTCGCGCAGCGCCGAGGACTTCCAGGGATCGGATGCAACGCGGGACACACCGTAAATGACGCCAGCGATCTCGCGATAGCTCGCGCCGTTCATGCGTCCGTCGACCGCTTGCAGCATGTGGCGGATGCGCCGGCGTTGCTGCTTGGTCAGCCGGGTGTCCGCGGACACGGCGCGACCGAGCAGGGACTTGAGCAGACGCTGGACGGCTTCGAGCCGGTCGAGGCCGTCAAGGTCGAGCGGGATCAGCGCGGCGAGCGGTTCGCCGGCTGCGACGCCGGCCAGCCGCAGGAGATGAAGAAGCTGCCCGTCTCCGGGGTCGTGCAGGAAATGAACGCCCTGCTCGTCGGCGCGGGCGGCGGTCTCCCGGATGGCGGAAAAGAGATTGCCGTCGGCCGGAAGGATGGACGGCGCGGCGGCCAGCAGCACGGTGCTGGTGTCATCCTCCGGACACCAGAAGACCGGCGCTTCAGTGGCGTTGAGCGATGGGCGGGCAACGAAATTGCAGCCCCCAGCGTTTCCGCACCCGGTTCGTCAGTTGCCGGAGATCGCACGCCGAACGCCTGGTCTCGGCATAATCACGCTGATAGTCGCCGTTGCGCCGCAGCCATTCCCAGCCAAGATCGGGCGATGCGAGCTCGTCGAGATAGTCGTAGGTCGATGTCGACCGCCACCGGGATATGTCAGGGGTCATGGGCGTCCTCTGCCCGTTGGCTACCGGGAGGAGCACCATCGCCGGTTGCAGAGGCCGCCGGAAGTCCCGAAGGTGGCAACGGGCGATGCGGCCGAGGCATCGCAATTCTGGCTAGTGGGCACGGCCCTCGCGGACGAGCAGGCGATAGCCGTGCTCGGTCATCCAGCGGGCGCGGGCGAGATGGGTGTCGTGGACATGGCGAGCGCGGTCCGGCTCGCGGTCCGGATCGAGGCCGAACAGGATCGTGACGGCCTCGCGCCAGTCGGCGCCATCGGTCGCCGCGTCGAGCAGCCGCATATAGAGCTTCATGTGCTCACGGTCATAGGTCGTGAGCGCCGCGCTTTGCGGCGGTTCATCGAGGAAATGTACTTGCATCACGTCAGCCCCCAGCACCTTACCATATCCGCCCCCGCCCCATTTGTTAACCGGGCGTTCGACGGGCACAGAGAAGGCCATTGGTGCATCGCGCGATGCACCGGAGGCATCGCCGAGGCGCCAAACGGGATGTCAGGGTGATCTGCGGCTGTCGATTTTCGCACGAACGAACATCACTCCTTCCCCTTGGTCGGAGTTGAGGAAGACGATGCCGTTGGCCTCGAGCGCCCGGCGCACCTGATCGCGCGTCGTCTCATACACCTTGAGGCCGCTCTCGGACTCGAGGCGCTTCAATGCGGTCAGGGATACCAGGGCCTTTTCAGCGAGCGTCTCCTGCGTCCAACCAAGCAGCGCGCGTGCGGCCCGTGTCTGTCGGGCGGTGATCATGCATGATCACCTCCCACCGACACGAATACGCACGCCAGAACTACGACTATATTAGTCGTTCTATGGACGAGCGGCCAGCCACAAAACGCTTTACCGGCGTCCTTCGGCGCGATCGGCGTTGTGCCTGATTCGGTCGCCCGGCAGGCCCCGCCCGGACCAGCCGGGCGGGGCGTCGCGGCGCCTCAGTCGCCGTTGCGACGGCTGGGGCGGGACCAGATGAGGCTGTAGCCCTCGCCGTCCTCGTCGTCGAAGAGGTTGGCGAAGATCGGGGCGGTGAAGCTCGGATCGTCGAGCTTGAGGCCCAGATAGTCGCGGCCCTCGTTGGAGCGCTTGGACCAGGCGGCGCCGATCTCGGCGCGGCCGACGAAGACGCGGTGGCTGGGGGCGTTTTCGCCGGTGGCCCGGGTCTCGGGGACGATGCGCACGCCCTTGGCCTGGACTGAGAGGGTGACGATTTCGCCGGTGAACTCGTTGTTGCCGGACTTCTTGAAGGTGCCGATGGTCGCCATGTCAGTTCTCCTTGATCTGAAGCTTCGAGCCCGCACCATGCGGCCTCGATGGCGATCGACGGGCCGGAGGCGATCGACGCCGCACCCGCCAGGGCCGCAGCGCCAGCGGAGGATAGCAGCCAGGCGACTTTGTTGTTTCGCGAGGAATGACGGCGTAGCCGGCAGGGGAAGAAAGTCGATCGGCGCCATTGCGGCATAGGCGATCGAGGCGAAGCCGGGCTCCGGCCAGATCAGCCCATTGAAGAGGCCGTGTTGGAGCGGTCGACCTGACAGAATGATCAAGGAAGAACGTGGCGGCCCCGTGCAGCCGCCAGAATCCTGGCAACGGATCGCGGCCGGTGATGACGTTCCACCTGTCCTGGCGATGATCGCGATGGACTTCCCGCAGCCATAGGCTCGTGCGACGCCATCCTCGCCTGCGGCATCGAGTGGCTGTGCCGGGGCAGGCTACCCGTTCAGCGCCGCTTCAACGGGCCTTGCGCTATCTCTGGCCTCACATTGCGATATCTGCTTGACGGTCGGTATTGTCCAACTCCGGCGTCGAGGATGGCAAGCGTGCCGGCTTGCTGGCCATGCTCCAACGGCTGTGACGGTGTCAGCCCCGCGCCATCCCCCGTCCGGCCGGTTCGGGCGCGGCCATCGCTGCGATCCGCAGGAATGCCGCAATGCCGACCGCGATCGCGCCGACGACCGAAAAGGCGATCTGCCAGCCCTCGGACGGCATAGTGTGCTTCACGATGCCATGGGTTGCGTGATAGCCCGCGATCGCCGCCGGGGTTACGAAGGCAAGCGCAATGGCGACGCGCAGCCAGAGCGGGCGTGCGAATGCAAGCAGCAATTGGCCGACGCCGAAAATCAGCCCGGCCGCGACCAGGCCGATCGCGAGGCCGCCCGGCCAGCCCGCGCCGGTGTCATAGGCCCACATGCCGGCGGTGACGCCGGCGAAGGCCGGGAGCGCGTAGATAGCAAGCGTAAACAGCAGCCAGCAGAGAACGCCGATGGCCGCGACGCTGAAGATGATGCCAAGGAAGATCATGGTGGTGGTCTCCGTGAGAAAAGGTCTGACGGTTGCGCCATCCACCACCACCGCGGCGCGAGCGGCAGCATAGCCGAAGATGAGCGGCCACGGGAGCGGAAATCGGCTAGGAAGTTCCGCTCGCCGGACCGGCCGCTCCCTCCGTCAGGGCTGGAAGGGATCGAATTCATGGATGATGGCGGCAGTGTCGCCGTCGTATTCGTTGGCGGGGACGACCGAAAGACTGCCGTCGCCGGCCCGGAAGATGATGATGGCGACCATGAGAGTGGTGGCGAGGCTGAAGGCGAAGGCGTGAGCGTCGTTGAGGGACATTGTTCCGGCTCCTGTCTGGAGGCGGGGGACCATCCCCCGCGCGACAGGCGCCCGATGTGTCCGGCCGAGGGCCGCAATCACCGCAGAGGCGAAGCCTCAAGGCCGCACGCTCGCGTAGCGGACCCTTCATGGGTTGATGGCGTCAGGCCATCGGCTGGACCAAGGATCAGCGCACTGGAAGCGGGGGTGGATACCCGCGATCTGAGCCGAACGCTGATCCTCTGAGGCGGAAACGACAAAGCCGAGTTGCTTCCCAACACGGCGCGAGTGCCGAAGAACCAGCCAGTGTATGTTAAGGAGTACCAATTTTGGAGGGATGCTCGATGGAGCTTGACGATCCAGAGAAGCCGGAATTTGCGTCGTGGGCCAGTTATACGAAGTTCGCCCGTCGCGTGCGGCACGAACGTCGCTACGTCTTGACCCGGGAGGAGGAGGCATTTCTTGCGACCGTCCGCGCGACGAACCGCGGTCGGGATGTCGAGTTGCCCGAGGGCATGATCCTTTTCCGCGCGCAGCGGGGTATCGATTGGCACACGCCGAAAGATGACGACGGGAACGAATTGGGGGAGGAGCCTGTCGGCTATGGCGCCGCGCGCATGAAACCCCGGCCCAACCAAGCCATCGAGGGGCGCGCCAATCCGGCAGGCATCCCTGTTCTTTATCTCGGCACAACCGAGCAGACGGTCATCTCGGAGGTGAGGCCTTGGGTGGGCGCTTCCATTTCGGTCGCCCAGTTCAAGCTCTTGCGGGCGCTCAGGGCGATCGATCTCTCGCGAGGTCACGGAAAATCGTCGTTCAGCGAAGTCGGTCTCAGGCACTTCCTCGATGGGACGCCTGTCAGTGCCGAGGTGAAGGAAAAGTCAGTTTGGATCGACATCGATAATGCCTTTTCGCGGCCAGTGACTGTCTCGGATGACGCCGCTGACTACGTGCCGACGCAGATACTGGCCGAGCTTTTTCGGGACAGCGGGTACGAGGCCATCGTCTATAAGAGCCAGTTCGGCGAGAAAGGCTTCAACGTCGTCCTGTTCAGTCCGGACGATGCTGATGCGATCAACTGTGCCCCGTATGAAGTGACCGCCATCGAGGTCGCGTTCAAGGAAATCGGCAATCGCTGGTTTGCGACCAAGCATTTGAAATCGGACCCACAAAACTAGACGTTCCTCTGCACCTCAGCACCTGTGGGTGCGACGCGGGCGTCGAAGGAGATTGGGCGGCGCTCACGCGCCGCCGAACCTCCAGACCGGGATGCCGAGCTTCTTCGCCTTGTCAGCGAGGTTGTCCTGGATGCCGGTGCCCGGGAAGACCATGACGCCGATCGGCAGCACTTCGAGCATTTGATCGTTGCGCTTGAAAGGTGCGGCGCGGCCGTGCTTCGTCCAGTCGGGCGCGAAGCCGATCTGCGGCACGCCGCGGTGGTCGGCCCAGCGGGAGGCGATCTTCTCGGCACCCTTCGGCGATTTGCCGTGCATCAGAACCATGTCAGGATGCTTGGCGCGGACTTGGTCGAGCTTCGCCCAGATCAGCCGGTGATCGTTGAATTCGAGCCCGCCGGTGAAGGCGATCTTCGGACCCGACGGCAGGAGCACTTCCTGTTCGGTGCGTTTCCTGGCGGCGAGGAAGTCGCGGCTGTCGATCATCGCCGAGGTGAGATTGCGGTGATTGACCCTCGACCCGTTGCGCGGGAGCCAGGGCTTGCCGGCGTGACGCTCGTAGTGCTCGCCGGCCCGGTCGCGCATCAGCTCGAACGCATCCTGCCGCTCGACCAGCGTCCTGCCTTCCGCGATGAGGCGCTCGAGTTCGACCGATTTGACTTCGGTGCCATCCTGTTCCCGCTGGGACCGGCGCTGCGCCTGCTCATTGTCGTCGAGGTCGCGGGCAATCCGCTCGGCGGCGCGGTGGAAGACGTTCACTGTCGACCAGAGGAGATCGTCCAAGTCGGGTTCGAGGCGGGTGTCGCCAAGGGTGGCGATCAGGGCGTCGAAGATGTCGGCGATGGCGCCGGCGACGATGTTGCCCTCGGGCAGCGGTCGCGGATCGGGTTCGTCCGCGAAGGGGCGGTAGCCATAGAGCTGAAGCTCGATCAGGGCGTGGTCGGTCGGGGAAGAGGTGTGGTGAGGTTCATGGTCGTCATGCTCGCTCATGGGATGCTCCGTCGGTTTGGACCGCGACCGTCGCGGCCTTCATGGCGACGAAGCCGTCGGGCGGGCCGGATTGGCACCCGGAGCGACAGCGCAGGGCCGAAGCGCAGCGGAGGGCCGAAGGGGCCGACTATTTTGGTTCGCGATGGAAAGGCCCGAAGGGCCGCCGGAAAATAGTCGGCCACAAGGTTGCCCGGCCGGGCCGCTTGACGGCCGATCGCCCTCTCGAAGGCCGAGGCGCGGGCCTCTTGCGATGGGGGAGCATCCGGCGACGCGGTCGACAACGAGCCGCCCCGCATCCCATTCCGGCTACGCTGCCAGCTCCATGAAGCGGGCGACGTCCTGCGGCGCGATCTGAACGCGGATTCCTGCCCGCAGCGCATCGATGCCGAGCACCCGCAGATCCTCGTTGAAGTCCCCGAGCGCCGGCGACAGCACGATCGCCTCGATACCGGCCTGTTCGGCCCGGTCGATCAATGCCGCCATCGCGCCGTCGCCTGCCGGATCGTCGTCGCGCGCGATGTAGAGCCGGCGCAGGATGTCCGGAAAGAGGATGGCGGAGAGATGGGCGGCCGAGAGCGCGGCCACCATCGGCATGGTCGGCAGGGCGCATCTGAGCGACAGCATGGTCTCGATGCCTTCACCTGCCGCCATCACCGAGCCCGCCGCGCCGAGGCGCACGGCGTGACCGAGAAGATCGCCCATAGCCCGTCTCGGCGTGTCGATCGGGGCCTTGCCGAGTGTCGCTTCGCTGAAGCCGTCAGGGTCGAGCCAGGTGCGATGTGCGCCGGTGAGCTTGCCGCCCAAGTCGGTGACGGCGGCGATCATCGCCGGCCACGTCTCGGTCGGCGAATGCTCGTCGGGCCGGTAGAAGCAGCGCGGGTGGAAGCGGAGTGATCCGGTTCCGTGCAAAGCCGTGATGCCGCGTTTCCGTAAGTACGCGTCTGCGACTGTGCTCGTAATCGGCTGCGACATGGCGAAGAGCCGTCGCGCGGCCTCCGACGATCCGGTGGGCGCCGCCGTTGGCCGCCGTTGACGATCCGGTTCGGGTTCGGGACGCGGCAGGCTCAGAAAGGCCCGAGCCTCGTCGGCGACTTGCCTGAAATCGGTGAGACCGCAGCTTTCTCGAATGACGTCGAGCAGGTCGCCATGTTCCGCGCTTGCGGCATCCGTCCATTNCCCCGCCGCGCCCTTGCCGGACTCCGGCCCGGTGAGTCGGACGAACATGGAGCGGCCGGGCGTGTTGCGAACATCGCCGACCAGCCAGTAGCGGCCCTCGCGATGACCGGCGGGCAGATAGTGCCGGCACACCGCCTCGGCCTGGCGGGCAAGTCGTCGCGCCAGTTCGGATGCGTCGTGGCGAGCCATTTACGCAGCCTCCCGTTCGGAGACGCGCTCGACCGGGTAGCGCTCCAGCACCTTCGCCAGCACACTGGCGCCGCTCGCATCAGTCGGTACGAACATGCGCAGCTTCCACGAAATGATCTCGTGGAACAGGCCGTATGCGCGGAGCCGGTCACGCATGGTGTCGGTGAAGCCCGACAGCTCGATGCGATGGGCGCCCATGACGCGGACCCGGCGCAATTGAAGTCCTTCGGCAAGGTCGAGGATCGTCCGGCCGTCGATCAGGGCCGCGAAGGCATCGTCCGGCGTCAGCGTCGTGGCGCCGGTGGCGGTCGCTTCCGCCACCCATGCCGGTGAAACCCGCCGGCCGACGATGCGCTCGCCGTCATCGGTCTGAAGCCGATAGACCCGCGTCGACTCGTTCGGCAGGCGCTTCCAGATCGGCAAGAGCAGCCCAGCGACGACATGGATGGTACTGTCAGAGAATTCCGGAATTTCGGCTAGCTCGGCGTTCCATGCCTTGGCGAACGTGCCTTCGTCGGCCTCGATCCAGTGCGTCTCGCCCATCATCTTCACCGGGATATTGTGCGCCTCCATCGGCCGGATCAGGCGGACACGCCGTTCGATCTCGCCATCGTCGAGCATGACGCTGCTGGTCGGGATCTGAACGGCGGCCCGGCCAGACCGCTCGTTAACGAGCAGCACGGCGCGATCCGAAAGATGGGCAAGGGCCTGATCGAGCGCGACCGGCCGGTTGCGTTCGCGCTGGGTGATGGTCAGCAGCCGGGTTTCCGCGCCGGTGCCGGGATGGACATGGATAGTGCGCCGACCGGTGACGACGAAGCTCTCGGCCTTGAGCGTCTCCAGCCCCAGGTCATAGGTGCCAGATGCGATGGCGCCTTCGATCCTGGCATTCAGAAGCTGCTCGAACGCCGTGAACAGGATGCCCTGGAGGTCGATGGTCAGCGCCAGCAGCCGGTTGAGAAAGGTGGTGATCGGCGGCAACTCGTCCTTGATGCCGTTCGCGTCCATGAGCGAGAGTCCGGTGGCTTCCTCGAACATCTGGAGCGAGCAGCCCTCGACCTTGCCACGCACCAGCAGCAGGTAGAGCTGCCGCAGCGCGTCGCGCGCATAGGGACTTTCCAGATTGTCCTCGGGCCGGAACAGGCCCTGACCGCCGGTCTGGCGCTGGCCGCGTGTGATCGCGCCAAGGGTATCGAGCCGCCGCGCGATCGTCGATAGGAAGCGCTTTTCGGCCTTCACGTCGGTGGCGATCGGCCGGAAGAGCGGCGGCTGCGCCTGGTTGGTGCGGTTGGTCCGCCCCAGGCCCTGGATGGCGGCGTCGGCCTTCCAGCCCGGCTCGAGCAGATAATGGACCCTCAGCCGCTGGTTCCGCGCCGACAATTCGGCATGGTAGCTGCGGCCCGTCCCACCCGCGTCAGAGAAGACAAGCACGCGCTTCTGATCGTCCATGAAGGCGGCCACATCGGCGAGCGAGGCCGAAGCGGCGCGATTCTCGACCATCAGGCGGTCGAAACCGTTTGCGCCGGTCTTGCGCACGATACGGCGGGAGCGGCCGGTGACTTCCGCCACCGTGTCGGTGCCGAAATGCTGAACGACCTGATCAAGCGCGCCGGGAACGGGCGGCAAGGAGGCGAGCTTCTCGATCAGGCGATCGCGGCGGGCGACGGCCTCGCGGCTTTCGACCGGCTGGCCGTCACGGAATACTGGCCGCGACAACAAGTTGCCCTCGCTGTCGGTGAAGGGTTCGTAGAGCTGCACCGGGAAGCTGTGCTGCAGGTACGACAGCACATATTCGCGGGGCGTGATGTCGACGCGGACGTCGTTCCATTCCTCGGTCGGAATTTCCGCAAGGCGCCGTTCCATCAGCGCCTCGCCGGTCGAGACGATCTGGATGACCGCGGCGTGACCCTGTTCGAGATCGCGCTCGATCGAGCGGATCAGCGTCGGCGTCTTCATCGAGGTCAGCAGATGGCCAAAGAACCTCTGCTTGGTAGATTCGAAAGCGGAGCGTGCCGCCGACTTCGCCTGCCGGTTCAGCGTGCCATGCTCGCCGGTGATGTTGGCGGCCTGCATCGCCGCATCGAGATGGTTGTGGATGATGGCGAAAGCCCCGGCATAGGCGTCATAGATGCGGGTCTGCTCCGGCGTGAGCTGGTGCTCGACCAACTCATATTCGATGCCGTCATAAGAGAGCGACCGGGCCGTGTAGAGACCGAGCGCCTTGAGGTCGCGCGCCAGAACTTCCATTGCCGCCACGCCGCCGGCCTCGATCGCCTCGACGAACTCGGCCCGGGTCATGAAGGGGAAATCCTCGCCGCCCCAGAGGCCGAGCCGCTGCGCATAGGCGAGATTGTGGACGGTGGTCGCGCCCGTGGCGGACACATAGACCACACGGGCATTGGGCAGCGCGTGCTGGAGGCGAAGGCCGGCACGCCCCTGCTGCGAGGCGGCCTGCTCGCCACGGTCGCCCTTGCTGCCAGCGGCATTCTGCATGGCGTGGCTTTCGTCGAAAATGATCACTCCGTCGAAGTCGGAGCCCAACCATTCGACGATCTGCCGGACCCGCGAAAGCTTCTCGCCGCGCTCGTCGGACCGCAGCGTGGAATAGGTGGTGAATAGGACGCCTTCCTGGAGCGTGATGGGTTTGCCCTGCGGGAAGCGGGACAGCGGCGTCACCAGCAGCCGCTCCATGCCGAGCGCCGACCAGTCGCGGCGCGCGTCCTCGATGAGATCGGCCTTGGAGATCCAGACCGCCTTGCGACGCCCTTGCATCCAGTTGTCGAGGATGATGCCGGCCGACTGGCGGCCCTTGCCCGCGCCGGTCCCGTCGCCGAGCATGAAGCCGCGCCGGAATCGCACGGCATTCGGCGCATCGTCACGCGCGGCCGAGACCATGTCGAAGGTCTCGTCCACGGTCCACGACCCGGCGAGGAATTCGCCATGGGCCTCGCCCGCATAGATCACCGTCTCGAGCTGGGCGTCCGACAGCAGGCCATCGGTGACGATGTTGGCCGGCAGGCGCGGCCGATAGCTCGGCTTAGGCGGCGCGACTGAGGCCATGGCCGCCGATTGCACCAGCTTGGTGGGATGTGCCTGAGAGCCGGGAATACGGATCGACTGAAGAGCGTATTCCTCATAGATCGCGTCCGTCAGGCGGGCGCCCTCGGGCAGCGTCCAGTCCACCGTCTCATAATCGAGTTCGACCGCATCGGGCTCGGCGAGGTTGGCCGGAACGGGCGTGGATGGCCGTGCGGCATATCCCCGAACGAAGCGCGGCGCGGTGGTGTGCGTGACGGCGGGAATGACGGAAACGCCTGCGGAAACGGCGACCGGCAGCCGTACCGGAACATGCGTGTCGATCCAGCCAAGCAGCGTGGCGACGTCGGGCGCGACGCCTGGCGAGGTCGGGAACACCGCCGGATCATCGGCAGGCAGTTTGTCGATGACGGTCAGGCGCGTGTCGATGGTGGTGCCGTGCCTGGCATAGACCGAGCCATTGATGGCGGCGGTGAACACCACACGCCCGCGTGCCTGCAGGCGGGTGAACGCCGCCACCCAGGCCGGGTTGTCGGGAGAAAAGTTCGCGCCGGTGATCGCCACCAGCCGCCCGCCGTCGGCCAGGCGCGCCAGTGCTGAAGCGACATGACGACAGGCGGCGTCGGCCATCCGGCCCGAGACGCTCGCCATCGCCGAGAATGGCGGGTTCATCAGCACGACGGACGGCACGACGGCCGCATCGAGATGATCGTCGATCTGCGCGGCGTCGAAGCGGCTGACGGGATTGGCCGGAAAGAGGTGGGAGAGGAGACTGGCGCGGGTCTCGGCCAGCTCGTTCAGGACCAGCGATCCGCCCGCGATCTCAGCCAGGATGGCGAGCAGGCCGGTGCCGGCAGAGGGCTCCAGCACGCAGTCGGCGGCGGTGATCGACGCGGCGGTCGCAGCTGCGAGGCCGAGCGGGATCGGAGTGGAAAATTGCTGGAAGGTCTCGCTCTCGGCCGAACGGCGCGTATGGGTGGGAAGGAGGCCGGCGATCTTCGCCAGCATCGGCAGCATGGCAGCCGGAGAGCCGGCTTTGCGGGAAAGCGCCTTTCCGTACTTGCGCAGGAACAGCACGGTCGCCGCCTCGCAGGCGTCATAGGCGGTCTTCCAGTCCCACGTGCCGGTCGCATCGGAGGCGCCGAAGGCTGCCTCCATGGCGGTGCGCAGGACGCCCGCGTCGATGCGCTGGCCGCGTTCGAGATGGGGGAGAAGAAGCCGCGCCGCCTCGGCCATGCGAGCGGCCGGATCGGTGACAGGGGCGAGCGGGAGAGACGTGGCCGCAAGGGCGACCGCGGAAGCGGAGACAATGGTCATGGAGGGAACCTCGAGGAGAGCGGGACGGGACGAACCGGCTGGCGCTCTCTCTCGACCGCACCGGCTCAAACCCGTCCCGGCCGACCTCTTCCTCTGAACGGACCGATGATGGACCCTTGGCGCTTAGCCGAAGCGGCGCCCGGAATTGGTGAAGGTGTAACCGTTGGCGATGATCGCCTCGTCGACCACGGCGTCCGATGTCTGATACTCATATTCCCGTTCGAGCTGGCGGTAGAGCCAGCGGGCAAGATCGCGCAGCGCCTCCGTCACGGCTTCCTCCGCATCGGCGGTCATGCCCTGGCAGGTTGGACTATCGCGCTCGACCGAGAGCGCCATGCAGTATTCGTGATAGTAGTGGCCGCGATGGGTGGCATCGGCGCGAAGCTGATAGAAGTTCCGCTTCTGGACCGCCTGCAAGGCGTCCGCGATCCGGTGAAGCTCGCCATCTTGCGGCGCGTGCGCCCTGATCTTGCGGGGAGCGCCTTTCGCATGGGAATAGAAGGCCTCGAAGCAGGCGCCATCGCCCTGCGACCAGAAACCGCGAAAATAAACGCGCGGCTTCTGCCGTGTGCCGCCGCCATGGAGGCGCACGGTGCGGGTCTTGAGCCGGACCCCGAGAATGGCGCAGATCGCCTCGAAGTCCTCGTAGACGAATTCGTACCAACCATCTGTGTCCATGCTTTCGCGGAACCAGGCGCGCGCCTTCTCCTTTGCCTCCACGGACAGCTCGCCGAGCTGATAGACGGTGGTTTCAACGATCCTCGGCATCGTCCGACCCTCCCGTCGCAAGCATGTCGGCGAGCCATCCGTGCGTGCCGATCCGCGCGACGGATTGGCCGGCGCCGAGATCGAGCACATGCGCGCCGCCGCCGAAGGCATCGGTGCGCGGACGCGAGCAGGTGTTGGCGTACTGGAAACCCCAACGGCCGGTGAGGCCGAAGGTCTTCGCGCAGAGCAGCACGAAGTCGATGACGCGCTGTGGGTCGCCGGCCACGTCATCGCGGATCCAGAGCCGGGTGCCGCCGTGCTCGGGCTGGATCGAAAGCAGGAAGCCGTCGGAGGGCGGGTCTTCCGCCGCGCCGTCTTCGGATAGCCTGTTGTAAAGGTCGAGCGCGCGGGCTGCGTTCTGCGGCGTGCCAACATCGAGCAGGCATGAGAAATGAGTGAAATAGTCGGCCATGTCAGGCTCCTGAAACGAGAGGAGCCCGGCTGTTCCCCGTTGCGGAGGGCCGGGCTCGGATAAGCGGATGGGGTGAAGGGATGCGAGGCGGCCGGGGCCGCCCCGCATGGTTCGGCTATTCCGCTGCGATCATGCGGGCCGGGTCATCCTCGCCGTCGGCGCTGGTGGAAGACTCGTCGTCATCGCCGGCGAGGAAGTCCGGCAATGCCTCGGTTTCTCCCTCCGTCGTCGCCACGTCAGGAGCCGGCTCGGCACCGGCAAGGCGCAGCGGCTCGGGCAGCCAGCCGGTGTCGGCGAGCAGCCGCTCGGCTTCCTTGGCCATATCGCCCTTCTTCAGATGGTCGATGAGCTGCGCGGCCCGTTCGCCCGCGCCTTCGCGCACGGCTTCGAGAATGCGCGTTTTGGTGACGCGGCCGAGATAATTGCCGACGGTCGGACGCCAGCCCGCCACGGCCATGTCGAGGCCGGTGGCGCGGGCAAGGTGATCGGCCTCGGCAAGGCGCAACTGAACCCCATGCGCGGAGATCGCGCCGCCACCATAGCGGTCGGCCCGCTCATAGAGCGCGTTGACGCCGAACGACGCGCAATGGGCGAACAGTTCGGCCTGCTCAGTGCCGGCAAGCGCGGCGAGCGCATCCCAGAGGTCGGCGACATCGACCGGCAGGCGCGCTTCCCAATCCTTGTGGCGCGCCTCGATCGCACGCGCATAGGGCGTGTCCCGCAGTTCCGGCGACTGCGCCTGAAACACCGTGCCGCGCACCGAGACTTCCATCGCGACGCCGTGGGCGCTGTAACGCGAGAAGACGTCGCGGCAGAATTTGTGCAGCACGGCCAGGAAGGCGGTTGCCGGGTCGCCCGCAAGTTTGTCCCTGAGCGCCAGCGTCCGCTCGGCGGTCAATTCCATCACGAGACGATCCGGCAGAGGCTTGATGACGTCTTCCTCCTCGTCATCCGTCTCGACGGGCTGTCCGCCGATGCTGATGATCGTGCGCTGGCTGGAACCGTCCCCGTCGGGATCGCCCGCCGTCTTCCCGTCACCATCCTCGCCGCCATCGGTGGCCGGAGCCTCGTCCTCGGGCTTCACATAGGCGCGGTCGACGAGCAGCGAGCCATCGGAATCGATGCTGACGAAAACGCCGGCGCGTGCGATGTCGGCCGGATCGTAGCGGACGGGACGGGTTTCCAGGGCGTTGATCGCGGTCTCGATCTCGCCCAGGCGCTCATCGACCTCTTCCGGCAGCTCGTCCGCCTCCTCATATTCAGCCTGGAGCTTGTCATACTCGGCGCCCAGGGCGTCGAGCGTCGCCTGTTCCTCGGTCGTGCGATCGATCGGCGTGCCTTCCAGTTCGCGCAAGCCATGGGTCACGCCATAGGGGAAGCTGACGGCAACCTCAATCCACTTCCAGCCTTCATTGGCGATCTCGTCGGCCATGACCTTCAGCTTCTCGGCGGCCAACCGGTCGAGCAGCGCCGCATCCTGCAGCCAGCCGCCATCGTCGGACTGGAACAGGTCGCGCAGGACGATGCCGCCAGCCGCCTCATAGGTGTCGATGCCGACGAAGACGGCGCGCTTGTCGGAGGCGCGCACCGTCGATTCCGTCAGCATGCGGCGGATCTGATAGGGCTCCTTCGACCAGGAGCCGGAGATTGTCTCCCAAACCTGCTCTTGGCGGGCATGATCGGAGCTGACGGTGAAGGCCATCAACTGCTCGAGAGAAATGCCATCCTCGGCATAGAGATCGAGCAGCTTCGGCGAGACGCTGGCGAGCCGCAGGCGCTGCTTCACCACATTGGCCGAGGTGAAGAACGCTGCTGCAATGTCCTCCTCGGACCGCCCTTTCTCGCGCATCGCCTGGAACGCGCGGAATTGGTCGAGGGGATGGAGCGGCGCGCGCTGGACGTTCTCGGCAAGCGAATCGTCCTCGGCGAGGATATTGGTCGCCGCATCGCGCACCACACAGGGCACGGGCGCGTTCTTGGCCAAGCGCTTCTGCTTGACCAGCAGTTCCAGCGCCCGGTAGCGGCGGCCGCCGGCGGGAATCTCGAACATGCCGGTTTCCTTGCCTTCGGCGTCGAGCACGGAGCGGACGTTGAGGCCCTGAAGCAGGCCGCGCCGGGCGATGTCCTCGGCCAGCTCCTCGATCGAGACGCCGGCCTTCACGCGCCGCACGTTGGACTGGCTGAGCACCAGCTTGTTGAAGGGGATGTCGCGCGAGGACGACAGGGTGATCTTCTGAACGGCAGTAGCCATCGGGATTTTCTCCGCGACGGGCGGCCGAAAGCCTCTCTCCCGGCCTCCAACCCGTCACGAAAATCCCCTCGGCCCTCTTCCTCTCGCGGCGGCGAAAGCGAAGGCCGAGGGGATTGAGAAGGGAGGATCGGCGGCCCGTGCGCTACAGGCACCGTCATCGTGTCAGCGCCGGGAACGGGGACGCTTCGCCACGGCGGCCAGAACATCGTCGAGCAGTCCTTCGGCCGCCCGCATCGCCCGTTCGGGCGATATCGGCGCCGGGTCGAGCCTCGCCAGCTCGCGGATGCGATGACAGCGATAGTAGGGCGACAAGATCCGCGTCAGCCTCCGCACGTCCGGGTGGCGCCGATGCAATCCGAGCCGTTCCGTGGCGGCCAACGCCTTGACCAGATCGTGCCGGACCTCATCGCGGCACCGATCGTCGTTCCATCCCGCGAAATGCAGATAGGATTTCAGCGACAGTTCGACGGCGCATCCGATGAGATGAAAGAGAACCTCGCGCGAATGGGGATCGCCCGCCGTCACGAGGTGGCGCGCCCCGGCGAGGAACTCAACCGCATTGTCGAAGAGATATTTCCCCCGCCAGCGCGTGGGGCAGTTGCACGCCGGCGCGGACGCATGACCGGCCGCGGGCGATGACGCAGCCTCCTGCCGGAGGCGTCGCCGGCCTGCTGAAGTCGGCGCGCGCATCAGGCTGCCTCCCGCTCGTCGGCGTCGGCGGACACTTGAGCAGGGCGCCCATCTTCGGGCACAAACTTTAGCAGCCAGTCGGCCGCCTTGCTGGCCTGCGACGCCGCACGGACGATGGCGCGATTGTCCTCGCGCAGGACTTCGGCCCAGGAGCCGATGTAGTCGGCGTGGCGCACGGTCGGCACGATGCCGAGCGCAGCACAGCAAAATGCCGCTGAAATCTCGGCTATCATCTCCTCGAAGGCGTATTTCTTCGTGCCAAAGGAACCGGAAAGGTCGCGATTCAGGCGATGCGGCGCCCCGCTGGCATGGGAGCATTCGTGCAGGGCCGTCCGATGCCAGTTGATGGGCTCGAAGAAGGCCTGGGGCGGCGGGACCATCACATAATCGTGCGCCGGCACATAGAAAGCACGGTTGCCTCCGATACGGAAATCGATCCCGCTCGCCTTGATCAGCGCCTCCACCTTCGGCCCGATCAGGCCGGGTTCGGGCGGCGGTGCGACAATGGCGAGGTCGTCGGGCAGGCCCTCGCATTGCGCCAGGTTGAAAACCGTAAAGCGCTTCAGGAACGGGATCGCCTGGGCTTCCTCCCCGGTTTCGCGGGCACGCTGCTTCTCATCGTCGGGGACGAAGCGATCGGCATAGACGACGGTGGTTCCACGTTCGCCCTTGCGCACATTTCCACCGAGTGAGAGGGCTTGACGGAAAGTTAGCCAGCTCTGGCACGGGAAGCCACGCTCAATCACAGCGCCCCAGAGGATCAGGACATTGATGCCGGAATAAGCTCGGCTCGTGGCGGCGTTCTTCGGCATGGCGAGCGGCGCCTTCGCCGCCGCCGTGCCCCAGGGCTGGACCCAGGGTAGCCGGCCGGCCTCCAGCTCGGCGAGGATCTTTTCGGTGATTTCGTCATAGAGGCTCGTCCGGTCGGAGTCGGAACGGGCGCGAGGAGCATGTCTGGACATCGCGGGTCTCCGCGACGGGCGCCGGAGGCCTCTCCTCCAGCCATCAACCCGTCACGGCAAACCCGGTCCGCACTCTCACTCTCGCCCGTTCAAAGGCGTAGAGACGCAGAAACGTATTCGCGGCGTACGACTTGCCCCTATTCTCGCGTCAGGGATCGAAGCCCGGAGGGGGAAGACCCGCTTGTCGGGGCTTCAGCTTTGCCGACAGCCCGGCCCGAAGGGCGACGCCCAGGTCTCTGGTTTCCTTTTTGTTCTCGCGCCGCTAGGATATCCCATGGTGCCCGATTCTTCGCTACGTTGAGCGGAGATGCACGGTCGTTCCCTTGTCGTGGCTTTTGAGAAAGGAAGCCCTCGAGCTTGCACGGATCCAACGTCAACGATCTCGTCCCCCCTCCCGTCGACCGGGGTAGCTCGGTCGAATCCTTGGCAGTTGCCTCAAGGTTGGATCTGCCCTCGTTCTTGCGGCTTTTCCAGTTGAGAGGCTCGCAGATCATGTGGTTCCTAGGCGCGGGCGCTTCGCGTTCGGCTGGCATTAAAACGGCCGGCGACATGATTTGGGACTTCAAGCAGCGACTCTACCGTTCGCAGAAAAAGCTGTCGCCATCCGCCATAACCGACATTGGGGAGGTGGTAGTCCAACGAAAGCTGCAAGCGCATTTCGATACGATCGGCAAGCTTCCACCGGCGGGGTCGGAGACAGAATACTCTGCCTATTTCGAGGCGACATATCCGTCCGCAAAAGACCGGCGGGCCTACCTGGACGAGTTGCTCAGCCGTGGTAAGCCTTCATTCGGTCATCTGGCTCTTGCCCTGCTGATGCGCGAGAAACTCTGCCGCATCGTCTGGACGACCAACTTTGATCGAACGGTCGAGGACGCAGCCGCTCAGGTTTTGGGAAGCACAGGGTGTCTGGTCGCGGCCGATCTCGGTGAGCCCGAGAAATTCCGACGCGCCTATGATGAGGGGCGTTGGCCAGTCTATGGCAAGCTGCATGGCGACTATCACTCCGACGCGCTGAAGAATACCGATGCCGAATTGCGTGCGCAGGACGTGGAGATGCGACGCAATCTGATCGATGCATGCCGTCGCCAAGGGCTCGCCGTGGTGGGTTACAGCGGGCGCGATGCCTCGATCATCGAGGCGCTGACCGAGGCCCTGGATGAGGGCCGTGGTTTCCCCGGTGGGCTGTTTTGGTTCAAGCGGAGCCAGGATGAGCCTTATCCTGCGGTTGATGCACTACTTCAACGCGCTCGGGCGCTGGGCGTCGAGGCGCATTTCGTCGAAACCGAATCGTTCGACGAATTTTTCTCCGATCTCGTGCGCTATTTGCCGCAGACAGCGGACAAGGTGCAGGCCCTGGCAGGTGCGACACGTCCACGACTTGCGAAATCGACACCGCGCACGAGTACGGGAAACACACCTGCCATCCGAACCAACGCGCTTCCACTGGTCTCTCAGCCAGCCTTGTGCCGCCTCGTGGATTGCCAGATCGGCGGCTATCAGGACATTCAGGACGCGATTAGTGCTGCGGGCGTAGATATCGATGCACATAGAATACGTGATGGGGTGCTCGCCTTCGGACGCGACACCGATGTTCGAAAGACCTTCGAACCGTTCGCGATCAAGGTGTTCGATACCCACCCGCTGGCGTCCCGGCGTCTCGTCAAGGAAACGGGAGAACGAGCGATCGTCCGCGACGCCTTGTTTCGCGCGCTCGGCAAGTGTCCTGGCGTGACTTTGCAGCGCAGGGGGCGGAGGTTCTTTCTCGTCCCAGATGCTCGGCAGGTGCAGCCTTCGATCTTCGGCACCGATCGTGTCAAACCCGTCGACCGGCTCGCCGGCACGGTTTCGGGCACGCAGATCGGGTGGACCGAAGCATGTGGATTGCGCGTCGACCATCGATTCGATCGCCTTTGGCTTCTCCTCGAACCGACGATCATAACCGATATTCCCGAGGAGACGCCGGAAGAACATGTAGAACTGGTTCGTGAGTTCGTTCGGGAGCGTCGCGCCCGGCGGCACAACCGTCACGCCAACGCCCTGCTCGACGGATGGATCACATTGATCATCGGCAAGGGCCAGAGCGTGAGGTTACGAGCCTTCGATATCGGCGACGGTGTCGATGCTGAATTCGAACTTCTGCGGACATCGGGGTTCAGCGGGGTGGGACGCCCATGAACGCCGAGGCCAAGCCCTACCGCCTGCCGGGTCACATCGTTCTGCAAGAGCCGCGGCTGCGCTTCGGCTCGAAGGATCAGCGCGATGTCGATGTCCATCCCATGGAAGGCTTGTTACGCTTCGGCCCTTACAGCAAAGACAAACTTTCGGCCGTCTCCAACCCCATCCGGATCGGAATGATCGCGCCTGCTGGACAGACCGATCGTCTGGTGGGGCAGATCCGCGAATTGGAGCAGGTTCACCAACCCCGTGAACGCAAGACCTATCTGCCCCAGTATCGCGGCTTCGAGAGTATCTTTGGAGTTCGCCTCACTCGTGGGGGGACAGGCACCAGCATCGAGTTGCCGGCGGACCTTTCCGATCGCATAGCGGCCTCACCTACGCCGCATATCGTTCTTGCCGAGGCGCTGACCCAGGCGCTTTTCGCACTGCGTAACCTTCGCGACGCTTTCGATGTCGTCGTTATTTTGCTCACCGAGGAATGGAAGACCGGGTTTCGCGGGCCGGTCGGTGATGATTTCGATCTACACGATTATGTGAAGGCCTATGCGGCCTCCGAAGGAATCTGCGTGCAGTTTCTACGGGATGTAAGTGCGCTCGACTATTTCTGCCGATGCAGCGTCGCCTGGCGGCTGGGAATTGCGCTCTACACGAAGGCCGGTGGTGTGCCTTGGGTGCTCGCAGACGCCGATCCCGGCGCGGCGTTCATCGGCATCGACTACGCTCTGCGAGCTGGCGACGGACGGGATACACGGTTCGCCATTTGCTGTAGCCAAGTGTTCGATGCCGAGGGATCGGGACTGGAATTCGTCGCCTATGAAGCAGACGGGGTCAAGATGTTCGGGAAGAACCCATTTCTGCGCCGGGAACAGATGCTGAAGGTGATGACGCGTAGCCTTGCCATCTATCAGCGCAAGCATTCGGGTGATCCGCCGAAACGCATCGTGGTCCACAAGAATACCGAGTTCCGCGATGAGGAAGTCGAAGGCGTATTCGATGCCTTCCCCAACGCCGACAACATCGAGCTGGTTCACGTCCAGCAGAGCTGTGGGTGGCGGGGCATCCTGATCCAGAAGCCACAGCAACCGCATGGCTATCCGTGTCGGCGCGGCACGACATTTCAGCTCGGCCCGCACGAGGCTCTGCTGTGGACGCAGGGTAACCTTCCCGAAGTCGCGGGTGGTAAGGACTATTACAAGGAGGGGAAGGGAACGCCCGAGCCGTTGATGCTGGTTCGGCACGCTGGTTTGGGTCCGATGGACGATCTTTGTCGGGAGACGCTGGCGTTGACCAAAATGGACTGGAACAACGACGGACCGTATGATCGGCTACCGGTCACCCTAAATTTCGCCGGGACACTCGCCACGATCGTCAAGCGTATGCCGAAGCTGGAGCCACATTCCTATCCAGTTCGCCTTTTCATGTAGCCGCAACATCTCTTAGCGGTGAAGGTCGGGCAGCGATACGCGGAACGGTATCATCAAACCGGGCGAATGACCTTCGTTTCGACCAGTGCGTGGAGATGCGCCCGTAAGCTGACTGGAATGTGCCCGCCTGTCACGAAGATGCCAGCCTCCATGTTCTTTTCGAGCGCGTGGCCGGTGAGGTTCGCACTCGTCAGGAATGCGATGCTGTCGTCAGCCACGGCTACCTTTGCATGCACCCGGCCGTTGGTGAATGGATGCGGCCGGTCGGTCCATGCGTACAGCAGAGCTGAGGGAACGCAGCCTCTCATCGTCGCCACAGGATCGACAAGCAAGCTGCCGCCCTGAGTCAATGAAGCCTCCACGAGAATTCGGGTTTCGACGCCCCGATCGATCGCCGAATTGATCGCGGCGATGATTGACGGGACGTCATAGGCGACGAAGCTGACGATGAAGAGTTCCGTCTTCGCACGCTGGATCAGATCCAAAAGCACCTGCTCGGTGCGTCGGGTAGCCACGAACGGTGTCGTCGGGCCAGTCCAAACCAATTCGACGCTGCTATCGCGTTGCGCCCGCAGCCGGGCGTGAGCGGCACCAATCAAGATTCCAGCCACGACATCGCCGGGAAGGGCAGATTGCTCCCACATGCTGATGAGAGAATCCAGAGCGGCGCGTGCAGCCGGCGTGCCGACCATCTGATGCAGCCCGCGATCCCGTTCTGATGGAGCGGTCCCGCGGAGTCGCGATGCAATCGCTTCGATCTTCGACGGCGAAAGCATGGCCACGAGTTCTGAGACCGCTTGCAGGAGCGGTGCCATCACGAGCTCCCGAAGAAGGCAGCGTCGGGATTTTCCAACGTGGGAACCACCAGGGCGCGATCCAGATGGCGATTGCCTCGTTCGCAGGATGTCTCCGAAACGAACGAACACGCGTGACAAGCCGCCCCATGCAGCGACTGATCCTTGCTAGGGTCGTGCTCGGAGCACAAAGGATCGGACGCGCAGATATGCGCGCGATCCAGAGCTTGGTGAAGCAACCGCCCGAGGTTCTCGGGCTTCCCCAATTCGACCAGTCCACCGAGCGTTCCGTCAGAGTCAGCGGCAGCGGTGTAGATGAGGAAGCCAGCTTGATCCTCGTCGCCGTCGACTTCGGCGTAAATTCGCTCGCGAATGCTGGCGGCATTGTAACCGCACTCGAGGGCCAATTCCCTAATCAGCATGTGCGCGAGCGTGTGGAGCATCACATATCGTGCGCCAGGATAGCCCTCATTCGGATCCAGATTTCGCTTATGGCGCCACCCGCGATGCCCCGTGCGCAAACGGGCGTCGAGCGACTTGACAGCATCCTTGTTCGCCCATGATTTCAGGGCGTCGGAGTTGAAGCGAATGAAAATTCCCTCGCCATGGACCTGGGTTGCCGGCACCCAATCGGGAGCCGAACGCCCGAGCGGAGCACGTGGCGCGGCGACGTCCCCTGTTCCTTCGTCGGGAGATTCGACACGCGTGAATCCCAGCAGTGCATTCACCTCGCGCAGCCGTTCCAGGAGCAGCACGCGTGTGATCGTCGTTTCGAAGCCCGGTGGAACTCCGACCTTCTTGCTCATGAAATGTGGATAGTCGGTCGGCGGATTCTCGGCGGTGAGGACATCCCATTCCGGACCCTTGAGATCACTTTGGCCGACGTCGGCCGCTCCATTCCGGTGGGCTTCTATGGCAGCCCATATCTGATCGTTCGTGAACTGCTCGATGCCGGGAAGCTGTGCGGTCTTCTTGAGCGTCTTGACGACGAAACCGACCTCATCAGGAGACGAGACGTCTTCAAAAAAAGTCCAGCCGTCTCCGACGAGTTGGGCCAAGGGGCTACCGGTTTGCGGGATGGCGAGGACCGATAAGGTCACCGGGAACCAGCTATTGGTGGCGCCAAGCAGAATGGCGCGCGGCTCTTCGGAGCAATCATCGTCGAAGCGATCGACGTGCGGATGCCTTCCCCGGCAGCTAGGGAGATTGTCGCGACCAGCCTGTCCAAAGGCTTGGGCCATGTTCTTCGAGGCGCCGCAGCCATCACATTTGACCCACAGATTCTCGGTCTGAAGCGAAGCGCCGCTCTCAAAGAATCTCAGCGTTGCTCGACAATCGCTCGGACCGCCATGAACGAACCAATGCCACGCAAAATCGTCCAAATGCCCGGCGCGACAAGCCATCAGAAAGCGGGCCGGAACGGCGTCGGCATCTCGTGCTCGCTGATCATTGTTCGAGCCGCGGCAACCCTCATGGACGAATCGGGTCAGCTCCGGGCGATATCTGTTTTCCTTCAGCTTGAACAAGCCGGCGTCATACGGCGATAGCAAGCCGCATTTCACGCAGCGCAGCCATCTCGGAAAAGGCTTCACTGGAACGCCGATCAGTGCAGCGGCGGAGAATGGATCAACGATGTCGCGTTCACCGATCGGCGGCATACGCAAGGAGTCTACTTGCGGACCGAGCGCGCTTCGGACGTTCGCCAGCAGCCGAGCTTCCTGGATCGGTTGGCATCTATCCCTTTCCCAACGGTCGATCCCCATGGTGACCACAGAGAGGTTGGGCAGGTCTATCAGCGCACCGGGACCGTAGGTCCACAAGAGCTGGCTGGGCCGGACTTCGCCTACGGGGGTCTTGCTCATAGGTCGTCCCCGTCCGCTTCGGTCACCCGAGCTCGCCAAGCCGGATCATTCGTCGAGCGTGCGTCTTCCATCACCAATCTCACTCCGGGCTCGACCTCACGCATCGACATCGGGACGGTCCAGTCGGTCCAAGGCTTGACACCTGGTGCTTCGAGCAGCGGATAAGCAGTCGGACCCGCACCATATTTCTGATAGACGAGCGTGCGGCCACCGACACCAGCTTCATTGGCCCATTCGTCTGCGCGGCTCTTCAACTCCGCCTCGGTCAATGCTTTCTTGCCCGAGTCTTCCGTGACCTCCCACGTCCGGGCGGCGACGGCTCGAATGGTTTCCAGCATCTCGCTGCGGCTCGGGCTGTTCATTGCACCAGCACCGGTGTTCGGGGCGAACGGGTCGTAGGAGTGGCGCATGATCGAGAGCATTGCGCCGGTGAGTCCGCGGTCCAGCGCTCGGGGTGAGAATGGTGTGACCGACTGCGCCTCGACGTGCTGATAAAAGGTCGCGTGATAATGTTCGAACGTCTCGTAATGCGAGAGATCACGCGGCCGCGCCCACGTGAGTACGGTGGCGACCAGGCCGGGGGGCGTGCGGCCCACGCGGCTGGTAGCTTGGATATATTCGGCCGTGCCCTTTGGCTGGCCGTTGACGACCATGACGCCTAGCCGGTTCACGTCGACGCCGACCGAAAGCATGTTCGTCGCCAGGACGACATCGATCGGGCGAGGATCTCCCGGATTCCTGCTCGAAGCCCATTTGCCTGTGGCCGGATCGAATGTCCCGTCGAAGGGCACTTCGAGCTGATCGAGGTAGCGCGGGATATCGTGGCTGGAGACGCGCGACGTCAACTCACGGACATCGTCGACCCGGCGTTGCGACAAGCCCGGTCGATCGACGAGGCTCATGCTCACGCGGAAGGAACGCGTCTGGACGTCGTCTTCTGCGAGGCGTTTCATTCCGCCGAGTTCACGCAGCGAGTTGAAGTAGCCGACGAGGGTCATATACGGATCGGCGACTGGGCCGAACCGGTCGAAGAGAGCTTGGGCCGCGGTGAGGAAGGCCGTGTACGTTCTGATCAGAACGGCGGGGCGAGAGCTGCCGGGCGCACATATTCCCATGTACCGCCTGCCGGGCTTTTCTTCGATGGGCCGCTGAACGGAGAAGAAGTTGTCTTCGACATCGAGGCCGGAAGGTGGGAACACAGAAATTCGCCGCATGAAGACGTTGCGCACCTGGTCCTCGGCGCGCCGCACCGTTGCAGTGGAAGCAACGACTTTTGGCCGGACCTTGGTCTCACCAAGCGGCCAACTGCTCAGCTCATCGACGGCGCTCTCATAGAGGCCGACCATCGTGCCGAGCGGGCCGCTGATGAGGTGGAACTCGTCCTGAATGATGAGGTCGGGAGGCCGGATGGCCCGTACCGGCTTCACCTTCGCGGCAGGATGTGCGCCGCGAGCGCGGTGGCCCGTACCGCAGTCGTGGCCCGGCCAAAGCAAACCGTGGCGTTCGCACTCCTGATCTACTCGGCCGAAGAGATTTCGGACCTCGGGCCGCCATGCCATCATGGCGAACTTGTCGACGGTCGCTATCATCATTGTCGGAGGGCGGTGATAGATCTCCTCGTCCACGACCTTTACCGGAAGGCCGGGATGAGCTTGGCCGTTCGAGCGCGCTTTGGAGAAATCGCAACGGCCGAGCTTGTCACCGCAGTGGATGAGCGTCCTGCCGACGATCCTGTCTACCTCAATGTCACGGCCCGGAGAAATTTCGGAACCGCACCACGGGCAACTCGTCAACTGGGCGGGTGAGGCGATGCCCGATCTGTTCCGATCACCATTGCGCAAAGCTTCGATCGCCTGATGCGCATCCTCGGTCCTGCCGGGCGTGACTCGGTTGCCGACCCATAGCCCGAGCGAGAAGGGCTCCCTACCCCAGATCTTCTCGTCGGCGCGGCGGATCACCTCCATCGCGCAGAGTAGGGCAGTCGCTCGCTGGAACTGCTGCAATGTCAGAAGACGCAGTGTGTATCTCATGATCACGGCGAGCCCGCGGGATGCGTCGAGCTCTCCGAGATCATTTTTCAAGCGGCGCATTGCCATGGCGAACGCCGCCACCCCGAGATAGGCCTCGGTCTTGCCGCCGCCCGTCGGGAACCACAGCAGATCGGCGAACGCTTCTACCGGTTTCGTGCGGTCCGGGTGGGCTGGATCGGCCAGCGATGGTACCGACAACAACAGAAACGCCAACTGGAATGGCCGCCATGACCTATTCTTTGGAATATCCAGTGTCGTGACGTCGACTTCCTCGTTCCGTCGCCGCTTGAGGGCATAGAGGCTGCGCACCCGTTGCAGAGCCATCGACTGGTTGGCGAAGCGAAATGCTCTCAATGCGCTGTCATCAGAAAAGAGGGTGCCCATACCCTCGCGAAGACGGCGCAAGGTCTCCTCGCATCGTGCGATCGCGTCTCGGCCGGAATCGTCGAAGCCGGTGATTTCAGTCTCCAGCCGCTTCCGCTGCTCTTCGATCCAGAGCGCGTAGTCGTCGATCAAGCATGAGAGCGCTTCGCGCAGCTCGTCCGATTCCATTTCCGCCAGGCGCGACATGTCGAGCCAGCCTTGATCGACCATCCGGCGCATGGCCGGGCGGTCCTTCGGATCGAGGCCCGGCGTTTCCGTCACCGCGACCTCATAGCGCGGGATGATCTCGGTCCGAATGTGATGTGCCTTGGCAACGTCATCGGGCGTTGTCGCGGCATGAACCGACACGCCGTGCCCGACCGCGAACTCGAGACGATCGCGGTAAATCAGAGCTAGCCGGTCGCGCTCGGGGTCATCGACGATGATCTCGCTGCTCGAACGTCGCCGGAAGACCGACTTATCCTGGGCACCCTCGGGAGCGGTGACGGCGATCTCCGGTTGGAAGAGCCAGGCCCGGTCCTTGTTGTCTTCCGGCTCCAACTGCCCGTTCACGAGGAACAGGGTGACGAGCCGTTCCCCTTTGCTGTTGGTCCGCACGGTGCCTTGGAGGCGAACGTCGGGCTGCTCCCGATCCGGTGTGGAGGGCCTTATCTGCCCGTCTGTGAGCGGCAACGAGACGACACCGCCGCACGGAATTCGCTTCCACACCTTGACCTTGGTTTCTTCCTCCTTGCCGGTCTCCCGATTTTTGCGGACCTTTACGACATCATGCTCATCGTTGGGCACGCGCTCATAGCGTCCCCATCGGGCCTCGACGGCGAGCGAGTTCACATCGGGCGCAACACAGAACGTCAGACCCATGCTCGACGGTACGAGGGATTGGTTGTTCGTGGTGTCGATCTCGTCGAGAGCGTCGTCTTCTGGTTCGACACGCCCCGATGCGCTTGCGAATTCGGCACCAGGCTCGTGGATCGGCGCCGTTCGTTCGTCCTCGAGATCGCCAATTTCATCCGCTGCGGCAGCGGGTTCGACGCGGGGCGCTTCATCCTCATCGGGCCGACGTGGTGCGAGCTTACCGACCAGGTAGCGGTCTCGGACGCTCATATCCTTGATGAGCTCGTGCGGCCCGCCGGCCGGGCCGAGCAGATCGTCACGCACGGCCAGCTCGAGAAGATCCCGGACGTAGACGACGTCTTCGATCAGCGGCAGCGCCCCCGGCTTTGCGACGCCGAGCAGCGGCAGGACGCGAAGGAAATCGTCCCATAGCAGTCGCGCGGCCGGTCCCGTCGGGGCGGTCAGGCCGAGGTCCACGAGGGGCACCGACGGGCCTATGGCGTGCCAATGGTCGAAATGGATCGTGGCGCCGTCGAGGTCCGAGCGGATGCGAAGGATACGACCCACCTCGGAGACGTTGCCGCCATCGTCCAGAACGACGGCCCAGTGGCCCTCCTCGATTGCACCGTGAGCGGTCGACCCGACGCCGATACGCACGGAATAACGGGGCGCGCTGGACGTCCTCTTGACGATCCAGGCGCTGACGGATGGCTCGGTGGTCGTGGTCAGATCGGCCATGGTCAATCGCCCCCCTCAATGGTCACCGGAAGAATATCTTCGAGGTCGAGCGTCGGTTCGGACGCAGAAGCAGCGCGTGATCTGCGCCCACGCGCCTTGCCGGAGCCAGCCGTCTCGCTATGCAGGCCTTGATCGACCTCTTCTTGGTAACGCTGCCGATTCAGCTCGGCCAAGCGACGCAGAACTTCTAGACGCGCCGGCTCTGAGATCGTGAACCGGATACGATCATTCTCGGGCAGGTAGGGCACCTCATGGAAACCGTGACCGAGATCAAGGTCGCCCCATTCGAAGGCGGCCGCGAGCGCATGGTCGATCTCCCGCTGTATCTCACGAAGTCGGTTGGTTTCCTTGGAACTGTCGGCTTCTGAGTGCACTCGGCCATACAGCTTCGTGAGGCCAATGCCGTCGGCGGTCATGACCTCGCGACGAGCCCGATCAAGTTCGTTACCCAGCGCTTCCAGCGAATTCGAAAGGGAGGAAGTCGGGAAAGGAAACGGCTCCAAAGCGTCTGTAGGCGAGTAACGCAGATCGTTCTTTAGTCGCGACGAGTGTTGCCAAGCGAAAGCCGCGTGAATGCTGCTTTGAACGGAAGCGAAATCCCCCCATTTCTCGCTTGCGAATATGACGGTCGCATCAGAATAGACGAATTCTGGAGAAACAAAACTGAACGCTAACGTTTTGCTTACACGCGTCACAGCCAAAACACGGCTCATTGGACGCTTGCTCTCACGCCATCCCGTGGGATGCCGTTCAAAGTGATGCCCACGCCCAATAGCGTGGTATAGCTCGGAGCGTGGTCGCCAGTGCAGCCACCATATTGACATTATATCTCGGTACGATTTTTCTCTGCTCTTCTTAAGGCGTTCTGGATAGACGTGATCTTGTAGCCATTGGAACGGCATCACATATTGCCGTGCTCTCTCTTCCGACCAATCCCAAAAATTTATGACGTAGCGAGACGGCTTTTGCTCGGGGTCAGAGTTAAGTTCCTGACCATTGAGATAGGGAAAGATTACATCCGCATTTTTGGGATCTGCATCTAACATGCGTTGGGCGTCGTCGGCCGTCAGGACGAATCCCATGCCGTTGACGAATGAACCAATGAACGCAAGTCCACTGTTCTGATGCAGCTTGGTTGGGCTCCACTCCTCACCTTCGGTCAAATAGGCGGAGATATAATCGACCTCCCTTCCGGTCAGGTGGCAAGGAGCTCTCCATGTACCTCGGTGCACGTGGACCCGGCTGGTTATGACTGCCGCTTTTCCGGGCCATGCTTCATTTGGGTATGCGCCGTATATGACAGCGCCGTCCCGCAACATCCATTCTAACCCGCTTTGCCGAGTGTCTCCTTCGGCTACCGAATTAGTCGCAAGAAGACCGAAGCCACCACCTTCGCGCAAATGGCTCCATGTGCGTCTGAAAAAATGAACAACGAGGTCGGCATTCCTGCTACTTCCAGAATGAGCGCGAACCAGCCACTCGCCGTAGGCTGTCCCGGCAACAGTGCTGATGCGTTTGCCGCCGACAAATGGCGGATTCCCAACGAAAGCGTCGAAGCCACCGTTCTCGCGCAGAAATACTTCGGGGAACTCGAGTGGCCAGTGGAATGGCCGTCGTACCGTCCCATCTGGGGAATCTTTGGCCAGGTCGCTAGATGCATCGCGCTTGAGCTTATCCTTCGCTTGGCTGTCGCCGCTCGCGGCGGCATCGGCGAATGCGGCCAATGTCTCGATTCTTGCGGTTCGATCGCCAGCCCGATCCTCGGCCAGAACGATGCCAACAAACGTATCGGCGATGAGATTCGGCAACGCCAGTTCGCCGCGCGATTGCGCATCGAGTGCCGCCATCGCTTCGACATCCTTTATGTCGCGAATTGGGATCTCCCGCAGACGCGCGCGAAGTGCGAGCGCCTTGTCGACCGCTGACCGGATGGTCCGACCGAACAACCGTAGCTGAGCCTTTCCCTTCGGGTTCATGTCGAGCTCGACGAGCTGACCGAGATCGTGAATACCGAGAAGGCTGTCGCCGCTGCGGAGATTGTGGTCGAGGAAACCAAAAGGCCGCCCCTTGGACATGGTGGTCAGCCAGAGCGAGAGCTTCGCCAATTCGACGGCGAGCGGGTTCCGATCCACACCATAAAGGCATCGCTCGGCGATGAGACGCCGCGCGAGGATCGCACGCTCTTCGGCATCCTGCGACAGGGGCTCGAAACCCGCGCCATCGCCTTCATTGAGAAGGCGGCCTTCGCTGTCGATCCGCGTGCCGCTTGCCTCGGTCACCGACCAGGCCTCGATCAGCCGATCGGAGAGCCAGCGGCACGCCTGGACAAGGAAGGCGCCCGATCCCATGGCGGGATCGCAGATCTTGAGATCTAGCAATTCCTCAGCGCTCTTCAACTCCCAGTCCTCGGACACCTTGCCCTCGGCGGGCCCACGATAGGCGACCGGCGTGAGGGTCTCCTCGACGATCTTCTCGGTCAGGCTCCTTGGCGTGTAATGCGTGCCGCTCTCGCGCCGATCCGCGCCGAGCACGACGACGAAGGCGCCTTTGTGGTGCACGAGCGGATAGCCCCAAGGATCCGTCCGCAAGAGGGGGGCGTAGGGCAGAATGCGATCGCGCAGACCGATGTCACCGCGGCAAACGGTGAGGAGTCGCGCGGCGAGACGATCATCGGCTGCCCGCTCAAGGGCGTTGCGAATGGCGGACTCCGAGCGTTCGCTGCGTTCCTTCAACAGTTCGGCGACCCTCGACGTGCCATCCAGACGCGCCGACTCAATCTCGCCGAGCGTCACACGTGGGCTCTTGGCCTTCGCGCCGCTGTCGAGTTCCAGGGTCACATCGTCGACGCGTTTCACCGTCCGTTCGAGGAGACCCTCGTACACGTGGCCGATCTGCTCCACGTCGAGTGCGCGATAGGACAGCGTGCGGCCTTCGAAGGTCTGGATCGCTTCCAGCAGGAGCAGAACGGTGCGGTCGTCGATCGGCAACGGTTCCGCAGGATCACTGCGCCAGTTCGTTCCCTTCTTGCGCCCTTCGAGGAAAGGATAGCGGTCGGGATCGAACAGCGAGCCACCGAGTGCCGGAAGGCGCAGCGTCGGATGGTCGATGCCGCCATAGACGCCACGAAACAGGGCAAGCAACCGCGACCAACCAGACCGGCGACGCTCAAGGATTTCTTCGGAATCCGCACGCAGCTGCATCCGCAGGCTGGAGATGGCGTAGAAAGAGTCGTAGCGCGGATCGCCGAGGAGCAGCAGGGCGCGTTCCTCGGCTGCCAGCAGGAAGACGAGCCGCATCATGACCGTCAGGCCAGCCTCGTAGAGTTCTTGCGGATCGACATCGCGCAGAAGTTCGCGGTTGCGGTCCTGGTCGGCACGATCCAGAGCTTGAACGAGTACTTCGACCGCGCGCCGGACCTGCTCGCCCAGCGCTTCGGTCACATCGTCCTGGTGCTTGAGGGACCGCTCATAGAGCGCTGGCAGCTTTCCCTCGTCTGGCCCGAAGAAGCGGCGGATGCCCAGCAGGCTGACGAAGGCGCGCAGGGTTTCCGGCTCCTGGCCCCACAAGCGGGCATACCAGCTCGCAAAGCTGGCTACGCTGCCAATGGGGGCGTGTGCGAGCATCCAGCGTTCGCCGTTGGTTACGATGCCAGTTGGGCAGCCGGTTGCCCGGAGCAGTGACACCATCCGATCGGCTGGTGTCGTAGCAAGGCCATCGAAGCGGCGCGTCGCGTCCAGATCAGTGTCGGGCTCATATACGTGGATGAGCAGGAGTGGCTCGTCCCCTTGCGTCGGGTTGACCACCGCCAGATCGGGCGCGACCGTCACGCCGTGCTCGGGCATCAAGACCTCAAAGCGATCCGGCATGGCCGAGTTGCGTCGTAATACCTCGGCATCCATTTCGAGTGCGCCGACCAGGACTTCGTCGATCCACGCCGCATGCAGCGCCGCCAAATCGAGGTCGTCCATGTCTACGGCGTCGCGCCATTCCTCATACGTTCGGCGCAGGCGCTGCGGGCGACCCGAAGGCAGGGCTTCGAGGCCTTGCGGGAAGACGTCCCTTAGTACCGGCACCGCCAGGAACGGCCCCGATACTTCAATGAGGTTCAGCCACTCGTGATCGTTACTCATCCGCGCTTCTCCGACGCGAGAGAGTTCGGGACCAGCAGGACCACGGCTACGGGAAACGTGTGGTCGATGGCGTTCGAGTGCCTTTGTTCGATTGCGCGCACTTCTTGCTCTCGTTCCTGCGGGATTCGTGCCAGGCGCGCCTCTAGTGCTGCGCGGTCGCGTCTCAGCTGAGTGCGCTCATCCTCAGAGAAGAGGGAGAGCTGCTGCGGTTGCTGCTCCGCAGCGAGTTCGGTCCTGAGCGCCCGCTCTAGATCATCGAGTACTTGGCGGATGTCCTCGGCCTCCTTACGCTTCCGCGCGTCGATCGTGTTGGCGAGGAAACGCAGCCTGTCCTTTGATCGTGCTTCGATCGCCGCCAATACGGCGTCACGCTGTTTGTCGAACCGGGTTCGCAACGCGTCGAAGAGCGAATCTGAAAGCGTCGCCGGTTGCGAGTCGTCAAGCCAGCGGCGCACCTCTGTGACCCTATCCTCACGCCGAAACCCGGCATCGCGCAGATATCCGCCCGCCTCGGTGAGTTCCTCGTGCAGCCGGTGATGGTTCCCTCCGGTCACCACGAGCCGCGACATGACGACCACGGCCGGTCCCTCAATGCGACCGTCGGGCAGTGAGCGAACGGTTACGCGGTGGAGCCTTTTTACATCGTCCCGCGCCCAGATTTCCGCGCGCAGGAGACGGAGGCTCATCTGAACCAGACGGTGATTGAGGTGGACGAGAACGACGTCGTCACGACTTTTGGCGACATCGTGGTCGAAGGTTATGGGGCGGACCCGCTGGGAATAGGGGTGTTCGAGCCCTTCCAGACAGCGAGACCACGATCCTGACAATGGCGGCAGGCGAAAGATCGTCCCGTCTGGCGCTCCGGTAAGGGTGACGGGTTCCAGGTCGGGTTTGTCCGCGAGGCGAAGTGCGGTGCGGACGGCCCGTTCGATGTGGTCGGGCAACAGGCTTTGCTCTTGTCTGGTCTCGGTCAGACGTTCGTGGAGCCTGGAGACGCGGTCACGGAGGTCGCGTTCGGCCTTCACGAAACGCCGGGATTTCTCCATTCGGGCTTCGGCCAGACGGGTGTCGAGGTTGCGGCGGCGGCCCTCAAGGAGATCCGGCAACTGAGGCGCGATGACCGGGTTTACGCTGCCCATGTCGGCCCGCATCGCCTCCAGCTTGCGGAGCGCCCGCAGGATATCGTCACCGTGACCGCCCTCGGCATCCACTGGGTGCCAGATGACGACCTCGCTGGAGCGTTGGCCGTGCCGGTCGATACGGCCGTTCCGTTGCTCCATGACGTTCGGGTTGTAGGGAATCTCCAAGTGAATCATCAGGTGGCAGTGGTTCTGGAGATCAATGCCCTCCGATGCGGCGTCTGTCGCCAGCAGGATTCTCACGGGGGACTCGGAAGGGCTGGCTTGGAACGCCGCCTTGACCGTTTCGCGCTCCTTCGGATCCATGCCGCCGTAGATCAAAGCCAAGCGCTCACCGCCGAGATCCTGTGCGGCGAGGATTTCATGCATCCATTGCTGGGTGGTCCGGTACTCGGTGAACAGGATCACCCGCTCATTCGTCCACTGATCGCCGTTCTTGAGGTGTGTGGCCAGCCACTCCAGCACGGCGCGAGCCTTCGCGTCTGTTCTGTGCGCCGCCTGCTGTGCCCAAGAACGCAATTGGCCGAGCATCCGCCGTTCCTCGTCGGTTGGTGGCCGCACGTGCTTGCCGGCTTCTTCGATCGCTTCCGCTTCGGCCGCTTCGCGCTGAGCATCGTCCGCGTAGTCCTCTTCCGTCTTCGCGATGGCTCGACGAAGGATGCGATCATCCAGTTTCTTCCGGTTGCGCTCGCCGGAGGCCCGATCCTCGATGGTCGCGATGTGCCGTTCGAGGGTGGCTGCGAAGGCTGCCGGGGATGACGATAGGCGTTTGCGGAGCAATTGGTGGACGAAGTGGTCGACGGCGCGCCCACCGTCCGATCCCCCTTCGCGGCTGGCTATATATGCATCGAGGAGGAGTCGGACCTTCCTCTCGTCATCCGCATACTCGATCGGAAGAGCTTCGAGACGCCGCTCGGGATAGATGCGGTTGCCCTTCGCATCGACGAGATCGCTTTTCAGACGTCGCACCATGACCCGGGCGAGCTGAGGCTCACTCGGCATGACATTTCTCGCGAACCGCTGGTCGTCGAGGAGCTCGAGCAACGCCGTGAACGACTCCGTATAGCCGTCGTGTGGCGTCGCCGTGAGAAATAGCTTGTGCTGGAAATGGGGCGCGACCAGACGCACCAGTCGTGTCCTGAGGCTTTCGACGGCGTAACGCCCGACGGTCGGCGCGACGTTGTGCGCCTCATCGATTATTAGCAGATCGAACTTGCGGGGATGGCTGACGTGCGGCGGCAGCGCGTCGCGCAGGAGGCGCAGCCCTTCGCCCTGCTTGGCCCAGTCCATCGAAGTTATGAGACGAGGAAACGATGTCCACGGATTGGCGTGCAGTCCTCGCTCGCGGCGCAGACGCTTCACGTATTCGGTATCGACGATCCGAAACTCGAGCCCGAATTTCTCCTGCATCTCGATGCGCCACTTCTCCTGCAAAGAGGCCGGGCAGAGCACCAGGACGGTACGGGCGCGGTGTCGAAGAAGCATTTCTTGAACGACGAGGCCAGCCTCGATGGTCTTGCCCAAGCCGACGTCATCCGCGATCAGCAAGCTAGTACGAGCCATGTCGATGGCGCGCACAAGAGGATCGAGCTGGAAATCCTCGATGCTGACGCCACTGCGGAAAGGTGCCTGCAGATAGCCACGGTCGGCGTTAGTAGCGGCACCCCAACGAACGGCATCAAGAAAGGCTTGCAGCGTCGCTGGATCGTCCAAGCCCGTGACTCGAGGCAGTCCGGCGCGCTCAATGACGTGAGCGCCCGGTTCGAGTTCCCACAGAACCTCAATTTCCTCTCCGAGTGCGTCCTCATCGATCGATGCAAGACGGACGAGGTGTCGCTTGGGGAGACCTGGCGCAACGGAGCCGCCATCCACCTCTGAAACGATCCACTGGCGACGCCGTGCTTCAACCAATTGTCCAGGCTCGGGGGCGGTATTATGGGCGACCTTGGCTGCGACTTCTTCTACGGTCATCGACATAGGTCGGTCCCATTCTTCTTGCGCGCCTCGACGAGCTCAGCGATCCGGTTCGCGGCGTCGCCGGCGTCTTCGTGTTCCCATATCCGAACGATCTCCCAACCAAGCGCTTCCAGCCGCTGGTCGGTATCGGCATCCCTGGAGCGATTGGTTTCGATTTTTTCGCGCCAGAAATCGGCATTGCTCTTCGGCCAGGAGGCGTGCTGGGGACAGCCGTGCCAGAAGCAGCCGTCGACGAATACGGCTATCCGTGCACTGGGGAAGACGATATCAGCAACGCGCCTGGGCTTGGTCAGCAGCGGCACGTGGAGACGATAGCGAAGGCCTCTGGCATGCAGAACCTTGCGAAGACCTAGCTCTGCTCGCGTGCCCTTCTGCCGCACGCGGGCCATCCGATGGCTTGCATCATGCGACGAGGGACTTACGCGCGACATTCGCGATGCCTCCCTTCCTCTTACCTTTCGTCCTCTCGGCCCCTAGGTGTGACACTATGCTTTGGCCGATTACCTCTCCGAGCGTGACCGGCACTGCGTTCCCGATCATCCTGCCCAAGGCCTTGAAATGAACGGGGCCTCCCTTCGGGATGAAGGAATAGGACTTGGGGAATCCTTGAAGGATCGCCCCTTCTCGCAGCGAGACGGCGCGATCCTGTTCGGGGTGTCCGAACCGGCCGTTCCCGAAGCCGTAGAACTGGGTCGTCAGGGTCGGAGCGGGTTCGTCCCAATGCATCCGACCATAGACGCCCGGATAGGTTTGGCCAGTCTCGCGACGGTGGCAGTCGGCGACGAGATGCTTCGGCCAGTCCCGCCAAGTGCCACCGGGGCGAGATGCACGAATTCTCTCGAGGTTCAGTTCGGAGAGCTTGGATGCCGCGTGCAACGGGTCCTTCGGGTGGGCTCCGCCTTGGGTGATCGGTACGAGCTTGCCGATCGCTTCGCGAACGGTCGTTGGTCGATCATGTGTTGGGGCGACCAGTTCGATGGGGCCGAGGCGGGAGGCGAGCAACACCATGCGTCGCCGATTTTGCGGCAGTCCGTAGAGGGAGCAATCAACCACATCCTGGTGAACGTGGTACCCCATTTTCCGAAGCGTCTCGACGAAGTCGTCGAACACCGCGTGCTTGGCAACCGACGGAACGTTCTCCATCGTGACAAGATCGGGGCGCGTCCCTTTGATCAGTCGTCCGAATTGGTAGAGCAGCCCCCATCGGGGGCTTCCGACCACGTCGTAACGCTGGGCATATGTCGAGAACGGCTGGCAGGGGGCGCACCCGGCTAAAACCCGGATATCGGCACCGCCAAACAACTCGTTGATACGCTTTGGAGAGATACGCCCCACGTCTTCCTTGATGAAGCGCGCTGCGTTGTTGGCTTCGAACGGGTGACGACATGCTTCGTCGACGTCGATGCCTGCGACGACCCTGATGCCTTCCGATATCAGGCCGTGCGTGAGCCCGCCGGCTCCACAGAAAAGGTCGACGCATGCAATATCATTCATCCTCTTGTTTTCCCCCTGCATGCTTCCCCTTCGGTGAAGTCAGCCCAGCCGCTTCATTTTCCTTATAATCGTCCGATGCTTTTCCGGTCCTGACCCAGTCATCAATTTCATCGGTCTTGAACTTCCAAAGTCTACCGACCTTGTGGGCTGGCATGTCTTTCTTGGCGATCCAGCCGTAGACCGTGTCTTTGCTGACACCGAGATATTCAGCGATCTCCTCTACGGAGACCCAGCGGTCGGACATGGTGCGGCCTTTCAGCAGCCAGCTCGATTCAGGGCGCAAGTATTTCACTCGACCGAGCAAGAGTAAACCGAAATAAAGCTGGTTTGGTCAGATTGGGTCGTATTTAGTCGGGTTTACGGGAGCTCTTGCTGCGGCAATGCCGTTGCTGGCCGGCTGCCCACAGCCCGGCCCGAAGGGCGATGCCGGGTCAGGACACCTTTTCACGCAGCCAAGATGAAAGACCGGCATCAAGGATCATTCGAGAGAGCCTGTCTGGTCCGACGAGGATCACCCCATCGTGGCTCTCATCCTCGGGGATTTTGCCCGTGTGCCATACGAAGAACATGCGGTCGTAAGCGTCGGCTTCGGCGAGGCGGCCGACGTAATCGGAAAGTGCCGCAGCCGTGGCCTGCGACTTCACCTGCACGAATGCACGCTCGCCGGTGCTCGGCAGAACCAGTTCTAGATCGACGGTTTTCTGAGTTCTGCCAACAACACTCACTCGACGCCACCCGCTGGTCGAGAACACCAGATCGACGAGAAGCTCGAAGTCCTGCCAAGTGAGTAGCCGCATGAGACTGATGATGGCTTTCATCAGAGCGCGCTCGGCCTCTTCCGCTGCAGCGACCTCTGGCGATAACTCGTCGCCGAGCTTTCGCATGAGGTAGCTCATGGCTTTGACGTCGCAGATTGTCCCGCGGAACATCTGCACTTTCAGCAAATGGCCAGACAGGCGATCCGAAGTTAGAGGGGTGCCACCCAAACTCGTGCTGTGCCATCCATCGACAGTGGGGCGGCGGTGGCTGCCATCCTCGAGAAGTTCGACGGGGCCGCCGGGTCGGCACCAGTACATGAGGCCACCCACGAACGTGATAAAAATGGTGTTCTCGTCGGCCTCATAAAAGGTGCGGATCTGCGAGACGTCGCGGGTCGCGGCACCGGCATCGCCACGAATTTCCTTCATGGCAGCCCACACACCATTCCAATCACCGGCGAGGCAGAGGTCGTGGGGAGATTCACGATAGCCGAAGCGCAAGACCGAGTTGCGCAGGCTCTCGGCTTCCCAGCTTCCGCCGCGGCCCAGCTTAATATAGTACGCGCGGGAGGCTGAAATGTTAGACATTTGAAGATCCCCAGCGAGCACTCAAGCAAGCGCTCCATTTGCGTTCCGCTCGATCTCGCCGATCGACGCCAAAATCTCTGCGAAATCCGGAGCGGCGCCAAAGATCATGGCCGTGGTGTTGCCATAGTCGCGCCTGAGCGCCTCGACCATTCCGTCGACAGGTGCGAGGGCAAATGAGCCTGGGGTGGCAGAGGCCAGATCATAATCGGGGCGGTCGAAGAACATGCGCGCGTGGCGCACGCAGTCGGCGCCAAGATCGCGATCTGCAAGCGCCGTTTTTCCGACCTCCGAACCAAGCAGGCAGTGCAGGTCGTAATAGTGTCGCGACACGCGCTGTCCTTCCTGCCGGAGAATGCCGCGCCGCTCGTACCAGCGGCGCAGGCCATGCGCGATCACCACCTTGTCCCAGAAGGTGCGCGTTGCCTCGATGGTGGTCACGTCGCCGATCGCCAGGTCGAGCCCTGCTGCTTCCTCGCTGATGTACGGATGGATCGTGACGGGGCGGTTGGGGTCGAGAGCCGACTTTGCGCCGGATTCGATCCGCACGGCCGGCCGCACATAGGTTCCGTCGCGTGGCTCGACCTCGGGATACCAGACGAGCAACGTCTGGCCATCGGGATCGGCTTCGTCGATCTCGACGCGCCCGGCGCCATTGGTGGTCTCGGCGAGCTGGGCGCTGAGAAATTCGTGAAGCGGGCCTGTAATGTAGGCACGGCACGCGTCCCGGATCGCATCAAGCCTGGCGCGACGCTTCTTGTTCGACAGAGCCTCCAGTTCCTCGACCGAAGCGACCTCATTGAGGTCGTCGCGGAAGACGGTGACGTCGATGTCCTCAGAAAAGCGCTCGATCAGGCCATGGGCTTTCGATAACGAGGTGCCGCCCTTGAACAGCAGGCGTGGTCCGCCGGCTGGCCGTTCGTGATAGAGCGCATTCAGCGTCCAGCAGACCCAGAAATCCTTCTCGACATTGCCGATCGGCGTGCCGAGCCGATTGGCGGTGGTGAGAAACAAATCGAGCCGGTCATTCGGCGGCGCTGCGATGACCTGCCTGTACGCGGCGCTGGTCATGGCTGGCCCTCGTCCGCATCGGTTGCACTGAGCAGGCCTCGCAAGAACTCCTGCATCCAGATCGGCAGCGCCGATAGGCCGGCGCGCAGATCGTCGCGGATAGGCTGCCCGTGCTGCGGGTCGGCGAAAAGGCGGCGCAGCGCGGCATGGACGCGGGCGCGCTCATCGTCCTGCGCGAGCATGTCCTGCATCCAGTGCAGCGCTTGGACAACGCGCATCGCCGGCCGGCCGGCCCAATAGAGGCGGCTGGGCGCGGCGAACTTGAAATGGATCTCCTGCTTTCCGAGCTTGATCGGCTTCAGGCGTGCATCAACCAGCACCTCGATGCGCGCGGGCACTGCGGTGGTGAGGCCGAGATCGTTGGCGGCGGTCATGCCGTCCACCACAGCGCGCGCCTGGTCGCGGCGGGTGACGGCGCGGATGACGGCGCGATAATCGGGTACGGCGGGGCGGCCGGTCAGCTCGTTCTTTCGGGGCCGGTCGTAGAGACCGCG
Source organism: Afipia sp. P52-10 (assembly GCF_000516555.1). Taxonomy (NCBI): domain Bacteria; kingdom Pseudomonadati; phylum Pseudomonadota; class Alphaproteobacteria; order Hyphomicrobiales; family Nitrobacteraceae; genus Afipia; species Afipia sp. P52-10. Next base: position 1,654,616 of record NZ_AZSJ01000003.1, read on the forward strand.
GTCAATGCGGCGCAGATCGCCTGCGGCGGCAAGGCGCTGCAGGGTCTTATCGACAGCGGCGCGGCTGCCAAGGTCGGCAAAATCGCCGGGCGTCCAGACCTCGTTCGGGCTGGAGGCGATCCGGGCGAGGAGCCGGGAGCGGAGGTCCATATCATGCGCTGAAGTTGCCATGTCCGAAATATGATACATCTTTCGGACAGATGCAAGATTATGTCTGAAAGCTGCTACATTTTTCGGACAAACAGGGCTTGCTCTGCTGTCCGAAGTCTGCGGCAAACTTCGGACACTCACGCCCCGGTCGCTTCCAGCTTCCGCTCGGACCGACCACGGCGAGAGGAGCGAGAACGCGATGGCGTCGCCCGCCCATCGAGCAGGTCGGCCATCTCATCGGCCACCTGGTCAGCCGTCATCCTGAGTGCTTCGTCGATGTGGACATAGCGCTGCGTGACGCCCCTGGCGGAATGGCCGAGGAGAGCCGCGATCGTCAGCTCGGAAAAGCCGAGATCACCCGCAAGGCTCGCATAGGTGTGCCGCAACGTGTGCGGAGTAATGTCTGCCAATCCGGCCTTCTGACAGACGCGATCGAGAACGCGCACGACGCCAATGAAATGACCCTCGCCCCAATCGGCCGGAAAGAAGAACGGGGACTTGGTTTTGGGCTGGTCTAGAAGCAGATCGATGGCGGCCTGGCCGATCACGCGAATCTGTGCGCCGCTCTTGGTATCCGGAAAGCGGATGGCGCATTCCTCTTCGTCCAGCCAGGTGCGCTGCAGCCCGAGCGCTTCCATGCGCCGGAAGCCGGTCAGGAGGAGGAAGCGGATGGCGGCGAGGCCGGTCGGATGTTCGCCCTCCTGCGCAGCCGCCCGCAGCGTCTTGCCCAGCCGTTCGATCTCGCTCCGGCTGAGCCGGCGCTCGCGCGGTGCGCTCGCGAGCCTGCGCACGCCCTTCGCCGGATTGGCTTCGATCTTTCCGAGGCGAACCGCGTGCTCAAAAATCGAATGCAGCGTCGACATGGTTCGCGCGGCCACGCCGTCGCCGCCGGTGGTGGCGCCGCCGCGGCTGCCCGCGCGAGGCTTCGAGGTCTTGCCGGCCGCGATGTCTGCCTGCGCGCCTTCGACGTCGCCGAGCTTGAGGGACGCGACTTGGCGGCGGCCGAGGAGCGGCTTGATGTGCGCCTCAATGCGGCTGCGGTCCATCGCCAGCGTGGACGGCTTGATCGGCCGCCGACGGCGGCCGAGGATCCGCCCGGCTTCCGCCTCGGCCAGATACCAGTCGCAGACTTCGGCGACGGTGAGCAGGCCCGCCGCCTTCGCTTCCTCGGCGACCGGATCGACGCCCTTGGAGACCGCGACCAGCTTCTCATGGGCGAGCTTGCGAGCTTCTTCGACCGTCATCAGCCCATATCGCCCGATGACGGCTCTCCGGTTCCTCCCTTCCGGGGTGCGATACTGGATGACGAAGCTCTTGAGGCCCGACGGCATCACCTGCACGCCGAACCCGCGCAGCTCGCGATCCCACACGAAATGCTCCCGAACCTTGACCCCATCTCTCGAAGGTTTCGGAGCCTTGAGCGCGTCCACGATCCGCTTTGTGATCTTTTCCGTCGCCATATCAACACCTTGTCGAATTTTTGCTTAGAATCGCCTTACCATACCCTCTATCGAAGCCGATTCCAAGCATTTCGAAGCAAGTCGGCGGCTACCTTCCGGATAGGTTCGGCGAGACTGATGTCAGATACCATATTGATTTATAGTGTTAAATCGTGCCGTAGCGTGAAGCCGGATATGGCGGCGAAAGCTCGTCGGGCACCTTGCCAAGGTTGGGGTCGAGGGTTCGAATCCCTTCGCCCGCTCCAGAGCAATCTCCTAAATTCCAATCATCTCGTTGTTTGCTGCCCAGGGTATAGCCTGAAGGTATGACGTCCTGACGGCGTCAGCGTCTTGGCCTGCCGCCCAATATTCCTTGCAATCCCGATCACTCGTATTTCGGAGCCAAGCGATCGGCGCTTCCGAGCGCCTGGATGCGGCGTTTCTGATGCGGCTCCACCGTTCCATCAGGATCACAGCGCTGGCCTGCTCGCGTTCTCGCCGGCAGGCTGGACAGGACGCGCGGCCTCTTGTTTCTTTGCTGCGGAAACCAGGGTCCGGCTTTCTCCCCGTGACGAGCGTTTCAGACAACCTCGCAGACGAGGACCAACGATAGAGCACCGCGCCTTTGGGAGGGCCGCATCGATGAAGGATTTCGCAGGTAAAATCGCTGTCGTGACCGGCGGCGGCACCGGCATGGGGCGCGAACTGGTGCGCCAGCTTGTCGCCGAGGGCTGCAATGTCGCGATGTGCGACGTGTCGGCGGAGAACATGGCTGAGACCAAGCGGCTGTGCGAGGCGGAGAAGCTGCCGCAGGGCCTGCGCGTGACCACACACATCGCCGACGTCTCGATCGAAGATCAGGTGCTGCGTTTCCGTGACGAGGTCGCCGAACAGCAAGCCACCGATCGCATCCATCTGTTGTTCAACAACGCCGGCATCGGTGGTGGCGGCAGCATGCTCAGCAACAGCCGCGAGCAGTGGGACAAGACCTTCGGCGTCTGCTGGGGCGGCGTCTACTACAACACCCGCGCCTTTCTGCCGATGCTGCAGAAGGCCAACGAGGGCCACATCGTCAACACCTCCAGCGTCAACGGCTTCTGGGCCTCGATTGGCCCTGGCCTGCCGCACACCGCCTACAGCGCGGCGAAGTTCGCCGTGAAGGGCTTCACCGAAGCGCTGATCAACGACCTGGCGATGAACGCGCCGCACATTAAATGTTCGGTGGTGATGCCGGGCCATATCGGCACCTCGATCGTCTCCAACACCCGCATGGTGCAGACCGGAAGCGAGTCGGGCGAGCTGAGCGCTGCGGAACTCGAGGCCGCCCGCAAGCGGCTGGCGGCGTATGGCGTTGACGTCGCGCAATTGTCCGATGCGGATATCCAGGCGAAGTCCGCCGACCGCGCGCGGCGCTTCCGTGACGAGGCGCCGATGACGGCGGCGGCGGCAGCCAAGGTCATCCTCGACGGTGTGAAGGCTGATCGCTGGCGCATTCTGGTTGGCGACGACGCGCATCTGCTCGACAAGCGCGTGCGTGAAAATCCGGAAGCGGCCTATACCCTCGACTTCTTCAAGAGCTTTGCCGCGGCGTCCGGCTGGCAGCTCGGTGGCTGACCGGCCGTTTCGTTTACCAACGCCCTCCATCGCCTAGCGCACGCGCGCGGCCCCCCTGCATGACCGATGCGGCAGGGGTGTCGTTCCTCGTGGCGCAGCCCTTGCGCATTGACCGTGATGAGCCGGCGCATCAAGGTCTGTGTGCGATTTTCGTTTTCGTGGGCCGCGAAGGAAACTGCCGCATGACCGCACAAGTGACGTTCGAACCTGCTTCTGTTGTTCGTGCGGAGGCGGGCGGCTTCGGCGCCGTCATCACCCATGACGATTTCGATGCGCTGGTGGCGCAACCCGGATTCGCCGATGCGCTGGTCGGATTGTTGGCGAAGCACCTCGTCATCCGCATCGATGCGCCGCCGTTCCAGGCGGCGTCGCTGGCGGCGATCGCCGCGCGTCTCGGTCCGCCCTCGGTGAATCGCGGGCCGCGGCTGCCGGGATTCGATGCTCTCATCCAGTTCGAGAGCGCAGGCAAGCCGGACGCCGATCCGCAGAAGGATCGCGATGCGGCGCAGATCCTGCACCACGATTCGGCCGGGCTGGCCGAGCCGCCGGCTTACGCGATCGTCAACACCAAGACCCATCCCGGCGAGCCGGCCCTGCATTCATGGATCGACATGCAGGCGGTCTATCGCGATCTGCCTGCGACGCTGAAACGGACCATCGATCCCCTGCGCTGTGTCCATCCGACCTATCCGGAGGTCGTGTCGGCGGGCGTTCATCGCGATCTGAAAGATCTTCCCGCTGATATCCGCGAAACGGGGCCGGACCATCCGCTGGTGGTGCGCAACCCGAACACCGGCGAGCCCACGCTGTTCCTGTCCGTCAGGCGCGACGCCAAGATTTTGGGAATGGAGGCGGCTGAGAGCCGGGCGCTCCTGACCGAGCTTTGGGATATCGTCGAGGCGTCGCCGCGCCGCTGGCGTTCGCTGGTTCGTGGCGACGATATCTTCATTTGGGATAACATCGCCACCGTGCATGATCGCCCGCCGTTTTCTGCGCGCGAACCGCGTAAGGTGTGGTTCGCGAATCTCGCTCCCGTCGTTCCGCAAGCGGCGTTCGCTGCCTGACTTGGGGTTAAGCGACCCGGCGGGCGGCCCTGTGAACCGAAATAGGCTTGTCCATGCTGGTCGTCCATCATCTCAACAACTCCCGTTCGCAGCGGGTGCTCTGGCTGCTCGAGGAGTTGGAAGTCCCCTACGAGATCAAGTTCTATCAGCGCGGCCCGGACATGCTGGCGCCGAAGGAGCTGCGCGCCGTGCATCCGCTCGGCAAGTCACCGGTGATCACCGATGCCGGCCATACCATCGCCGAGTCCGGTGCAATCCTTGAATACGTCACCGAGAATTACGGGAACGGCCATCTGATCCCCCGGCCGCGTACGCCGGAACGCCTGCGCTACACCTATTGGCTGCATTACGCGGAAGGATCGGCGATGACGCCGCTGTTGCAGAAGCTGGTGTTCACGCGGTTGCCGAGCCGGGCGCCGGTGTTGCTGCGGCCGGTAATGACGATGGTGTCCAGGCAATTGAATGCCAACCTCGTCGATCCTGCCCTGAAGCGGCATATGGATTACTGGGAGCAGGAGCTCGGCAAGTCCGAGTGGTTCGCCGGTGACGAATTCTCCGCCGCCGACATCCAGATGAGTTTTCCGCTGGAAGCCGCGTCCGCGCGCGGCGGGCTTTCGGCCGGCCGGCCGAAATGCATGGCATTCCTGGAGAAGATTCACGCAAGGGCGGCCTATCTGCGCGCGCTGGCGCGCGGCGGTTCCTACGCGCTGGCGCGCTAAAGCATGATCCGGAAAGGTGCAGCGGTTTTCCGAACAGATCATGCTTAAATAAACAAAGGGCCCGCGCACGCCGGTTGCATTACTCCCTCAGACCTCCGGAAAGCCAAACAGCCGCTGCGGATTGTCCACGAGGATGCGGTTGCGCAGTGTTGCGTCGGGCGCCCAATCGGCGAGCGTATCGAGCAGGTCGGCGACCTGCATCATCACGCCCCAGTTGGTGACATGCGGCCAGTCCGATCCCCAGACGCAACGGTCGGGGGCGGCTTCGATCAGCGCTTGCGCGAACGGGACCGTGTCACGATACGGTGGCCCCTCGGCGCTGTTGCGATAGGCGCCCGAGAGGCGGACCCAGCCGCCGTCGCGCACCAGCGAAACCAGCGTGCGAAAGCCTTCGTTCTGCATCGTCTGCGTGGTCTTCACACTGCCCATGTGGTCGATCAGGAAGGGGACTGGCAACTTGCTGAGGCGCGCTGCCAACGGCACGAGCTGACGCGCGGTGATGAGGAACTGCAGGTGCCAGTCCATCTCACGGCAGATCGCGGCAAAACGTTCGACCGTATCGCCGTCGAGCGCGCGGTTGTGAAACAGGTTGGCGCGGAGGCCCACGACGCCTGCCTCCTTCAGCGCCGCACGCTCTCGGTCCGGGCAGTCGGGGGCGATCACCGCGATGCCGCGCAGCCGCTGCGGATGCGCACGCAGCGCCTCGACCATGAGGCGGTTGTCGGTGCCGTGCACGCTGACCTGGGTCAGCACGCCATAGGTCATGTCCGTTGCGTCCAGCATCGCGACGTAGGACTCCGCTGTCGCCGGTGGCGGCGTATAGGCGCGTCCGGGAATGAAAGGATAGTCGGGCGGCAGGCCGATCACATGCGCATGGGTATCGACGGCGCCGCGCGGGATCGGAAAGCGCGACGGCCTGCGCTGGGTTGTCGGAGCGGGCGGGCAGGCCGGCGCGTCTTCGGTCGCAAGCGGTTCGGTCATCTCGTTCCTCCCGGCTGTTGCGGGCCGGCCTTATCGCTGGCCGATTCCTGATGGTGATGTGAGCCTATTGTCCCGCCGCGAACGCGCCGCGTGTGCGCGGATCGGGCGCACCGGCGAGTCCGTCGGGTGTGATGGCGATGGAGTTGGCGGAGGTTTGCAGCAGCGGCGTTGCGATGGTGTGGCCGCGGGATCGCAGGCCGTCCAGCACCTCGGGGGCGAAGCCGTTCTCCACGCGCACCTCGTCCGGCAGCCATTGATTGTGCAGGCGTGGCGCCGCGACGGCCGCGGCCACGTTCATGCCATGGTCGATGGTGTTGAGGATCACCTGCAGCACGCCGCTGATGATGCGGCTGCCACCAGGCGTGCCGGTGACGAGCACCGGCTTGCCGTCCTTCAGCACGATGGTCGGCGTCATCGACGACAGCGGCCGCTTGCCGGGGCCAGGCAGGTTGGCCTCGTAGCCGACCAGCCCGTACGCGTTCGAGGCACCGGCGGCGGCGGTGAAATCGTCCAGCTCATTGTTGAGGAGGATGCCGGTTCCCGCTGCCACCATGCCAAGGCCATAGCTGAAGTTCAGCGTGTAGGTGTTGCTCACAGCATTTCCAAAGCGGTCGACGACGGAGTAGTGCGTGGTGTTCTGTCCTTCGCGCCTGGGGACGGACAGATCGGCGATCGCCGATGCCGGCGTTGCCTGCTGCATGTCGATGCTGCCGCGCAGGCGCTCGGCATACTCCTTCGAAAGCAGGCGCTGCATCGGCACGTCCACCATCGCGGGGTCGCCGAGATAGCGGGCGCGATCGGCGTAGGCGCGCTTCATCGCTTCGATCATGACATGCAACGTGTCGATCGAAGCGGCCCCCATCTCCTTCAGCTTATAGCCCTCGAGAATGTTGAGCATCTCGATCAGCACGGTGCCGCCCGACGATGGCAACGGCATCGATATGATGTCGTAGCCGCGATAGCTGCCGCGGACCGGCGTGCGGATCACCGGCTGGTAGGNTTTCAGATCCTCAAGGGTCATGATCCCGCCGTCGGCTTTGATGGCGTCGATCAGCTTCGCTGCGACGTCACCTCGATAGAATCCTGACGGACCTGTCGCGGCGATGGCCTCAAGGGTTCTGGCCAGGTCGGTTTGCACGAGCCGGTCACCGGGGCCGAGGGCACGGCCGTCAGGCCTCAGGAAGATCGCGGCCGATGCGGGCCAGCGTGCAAACATCTCGCGTGCGCTCGGCAGCGAGTCGGCCGTGTCGTCCTCGATGGGGATGCCGTCGCGCGCGAGGGCGATCGCCGGCGCGATCAATTCCGCCAGCGTGAATTTGCCGGAGCCGTATTTCTCCCAGGCAAGAGCCAGACCCGCGACCGTGCCGGGAACGCCGACGCCCAATACCGAGCTGCGCGATTTTGCCGGATCGGGTTTGCCGTCGTTACCGAGAAACATGTCGCGGGTCGCAGCCATCGGCGCGGTCTCGCGATAGTCGATGGTGATGGCTTCGTTTCGTTCCGCGTTGTGGATCACCATGAAGCCGCCGCCGCCGAGGTTGCCGGCGCGCGGATAGGTGACGGCCATTGCGAAGCCGGTTGCGACTGCGGCGTCGACCGCGTTGCCGCCGCGCGCCAGGATGTCCGCGCCGATCTCGGCGCCGCGCCGCTCCTGCGCGACCACCATGCCGTTCTTGGCGATGACAGGCTGTCGGGCTGCGACGGTTGCAGGCACATAAGGCGTGCGGTGTGCGTCCTGGGCGTGCGCAACGAACGGCAGGATCGCGAGCGCGACAATCGCGAAGGCTGTGCCTGACGCCATGACTCTGAATCGATTCACGTCCTGCCTCCATAAGCACACTTGGCGCATCAGCGGGAATGCTACACCGCTTTCGCGGTAACAAGCCACCTGATTGGCCGGAACATACAACCGGACAAAGTCCAAGCGATGCGTTGCTGAACGCCTGGTTGCGTTCGGCGAGACGACAACGCGCTGTTAGCGCTTGTCCCGATTCACGATTGCTGAAAGTCTACCGGCGATTCTCAAAGAGGTGCAGATTGACACCATCCTACAACGTGGCCGTGGACGACACGTCCGCAAGGCGTTATGCGCCGCGTTCCGCTATCATCGGTTGGCTGTTGTTCGACTGGGCGGCGCAGCCTTATTTCACCCTGATCACGACCTTCGTCTTCGCGCCTTATTTCGCAACCTACGTCGCGCCCAATCCGGTCGTGGGCCAGTCGATGTGGGGATACGCGGCTGCGTCGGCGGGCCTCGTCATCGCATTGCTGTCGCCGGTGTTCGGCGCGATCGCCGATGCCGCCGGACGCCGCAAGCCATGGATTGCAGCTTTCGGCCTGTTGCTGATGATCGGCACGGCTTTACTCTGGCTCGGAACGCCGGGGGGAGATCCGGGTGTGGTGATGCTGGTGCTGATCGCCTATGCGATCGCCACCGTCGGCGTCGAGTTCGCGACCGTATTCAACAACGCGATGATGCCAGCACTCGTGCCGCCGGAGCGGATGGGCCGCCTTTCCGGCACCGGCTGGGCGATCGGTTACGTCGGCGGCATTCTCAGCCTCGTCGTCGTGTTGGGTTTCCTGGCAGGCGATCCGAAGAGTGGACGAACGCTGTTCGGTCTTGCGCCGCTGTTCGGCCTCGATCCCGCAACCCATGAAGGAACGCGTATTTCAGGGCCGCTGACCGCGCTGTGGTTTCTGCTGTTCGTGACACCGATGTTTCTGTTCACGCCAGATCTAACGGCGAAGCGTCCGGCAGCGGCCGCCGTGCGGGAGGGATTTGCCGAACTGAGGGAGACACTGCTCCGGCTGCCCCAGAACAAGATGCTGATGACGTTCCTGATCGCCAACATGATCTACATGGACGGGCTCGTCTCGCTGTTCGCCTTCGGCGGCATTTACGCGGCGAGCACCTTCGGATGGCATACGATCCAGATCGGCACCTTCGGCCTGATTCTCGCGATTGCCGGTACCTTCGGCGCGTGGCTCGGCGGCAAGCTGGACGACAGGATCGGGCCGAAGAAAGTGATCGCCGCGAGTCTCGTTGCGCTGCTCATCGCGCTCGCGGCGATTCTCATGATCGACCGTGATTCGATCCTCTTCGTGAAAGTGGCGCCGCCGGTGGACGGCGGGCCTTTGTTCGGAGCGGCCGCCGAACAAGCCTATCTGGTGATCGGCTGTGTTCTCGGTTTTGTCGCCGGGCCGCTGCAGGCCGCGTCGCGGACGCTGCTGATTAGGCTGGCGCCGATCGATCGGATCACCCAGCACTTCGGCCTGTTCGCGCTGACCGGCAAGATGACGTCGTTCGTCGGGCCGCTCGCGGTGGCGTCGGTCACGGCCGCGACGATGAACCAGAAATCGGGGATGGTGATCCTGATCAGTTTCTTCCTGATCGGGCTTGGCCTGTTGCTGCGCGTGCGGGATTGAAGCCCCGCCGTGCGAGGCCGTTAGAGGGTTTTCGCGCGAAGCCTGCACTGATCCGGAATGGAAACGGGCTCGCGTAAAGAAAACGCGTCAAACAAGGATCGAGCTTTGGTTCTGATTCGATCAGAACCAAAAACGCTTTAGTGCCGGAAGTGCCGCGTTCCGGTGAAGACCATGGCGATGCCGTGCTCATTGGCCGCCTTGATCACCAGATCGTCGCGCATCGAGCCGCCCGGCTGAACCACCGCCGTCGCTCCGGCGTTGATGGCGGCAAGCAGTCCGTCCGCGAACGGGAAGAAGGCGTCCGAGGCCACTACCGAACCCCGCGTCATCGGTTGCGCCAGTTTCGCTTCGCGCGCGGCGTCCTCGGCTTTCTGCGCGGCGATGCGGGCCGAATCCACCCGGCTCATCTGACCGGCGCCGATGCCCACCGTCGCCAAGTTCTTGGCATAGACGATGGTGTTGGATTTCACATGCTTGGCAACGCGGAACGCGAATTTGAGGTCCTGCAGTTCGGCGGCGGTCGGCTTGCGCTCGGTGACAACCTTGAACTCCATATCGTCGACCACGGCGTTGTCGCGGGTCTGCACCAGCATGCCGCCGGCGACGGTCTTCACCGTCAGGCCCGGCGTGCGCGGGTCGGGCAGGCCGCCGGCGAGCAGCAGCCGCAGGTTCTTCTTGGCGGCGATGACGGCGATCGCATCGTCGGTCGCATCCGGAGCGATGATGACTTCGGTGAAGATCTCGGTGATCGCGCGGGCCGTATCCGCGTCCAGCGGACGGTTCATCGCGATGATGCCGCCATAGGCCGAGACCGGATCGCAGGCGAGCGCCTTGCGATAGGCGCTGACGAGATCGGTGCCTTCGGCGACGCCGCACGGGTTCGCATGCTTGACGATGACGCAAGCGGCGGTGCGCGCCGCGTCGAACTCGCCGATGCACTCATAGGCCGCATCGGTGTCGTTGATGTTGTTATAGGAGAGCTGCTTGCCCTGCACTTGGCGCGCGGTGGCAACGCCGGGGCGCGTCTCCGGCGTGCGGTAGAACGCCGCCTTCTGGTGTGGGTTCTCGCCATAGCGCAGCGCTTCGGCCAGCTTGCCGCCGAAGGCGCGGAAATCCGGCGCTTCGATCTTGAGCTCGGCGGCGAACCAGTTGGAAATCGCCGCATCATAGGCCGCTGTGCGGGCATAGGCTTTGGCTGCAAGCTTGCGGCGCAGGCCGAGGGTGGTCGCACCGCCGTTGGCGGCGAGTTCGGCGAGCAGGGCTGCATAGTCGTCCGGCTCGACCACAACAGCCACATCGGTGTGGTTCTTGGCCGCCGCGCGGATCATCGCCGGGCCGCCGATATCGATATTCTCGATGCAGTCTTCCTCGCTCGCGCCCTTCGCGACGGTCTGCTCGAACGGGTAAAGATTGACGACCAGAAGGTCGATCGGCGCGATGCCGTGGGCGTCCGCCGCCTTCTGATGCTCGGCATTGCCACGAATGGCAAGAAGGCCGCCATGCACCTTCGGGTGCAGGGTCTTGACCCGGCCGTCCATCATTTCAGGAAATCCGGTCAATTCGGAAACGTCCCGGACCTTCAAGCCAGCGTCGGCAATCGCTTTGGCGGTACCGCCGGTCGAAACCAGCTCCACGCCATGGCCGGCCAGCGCTCGGGCGAAGTCGATCAGTCCGGTTTTGTCGGAAACGGAAAGCAAAGCCCGAGTGACGGGGCGCAGCGTATCGGTCATGGGGATGATCCTGGCGGAAAGGCCGCCCGGTAGCACGATTCCGGGGCGCACGAAACCACCCATGATTCGTCGCGGGCGGTTGGCCACAGGCCATGTCGCCTCAGCCCGTGCGCTTTCCTATGGAATTGATTCTACGTGAGAAATTTAGAGCGGCAGCTCAGGCTCACGCCGCGCATTGCGGCGTGCGGTGGTCGCGGCCACCCCGCCGGTGGAACGGCTGAAGCTCCAGCGGATGCTCGGCACCTGACGCGCGTTCTGCCGAATCACGATTTGCGCGGTGCGCCGGGGGCCATCGGATCCCGCGAGGAACACGCTATCCTCCAAATCGACCTTGTCCTCGCGGGTCTCGAACGTCCACACGTCGCGGTTCGGCAGCACCAGCATCACGCCGCGCGCATCGCTCAGCCGGCTCGCCTTGATCGCGGGGTGCAGATGGAAGCGCAGCGCAAAGTCGCCATTGCCCATCCGCGCGGATGCGCCTGGCGCAGCTTCGATCGCGTCCTCGCCGTCGATCTTGCTGCCGTCGCTGGACAGCATCACCGCGCGGCGGTGGATGATACCGAAGCGCCGGGCATAACCATCGTGCGAAGCGGTCAGCAGCACGCCGTCCGGCAGATTTTCGCGATAGGCCTCGACGTTGGCCGGCCCGGACACGATCAAGGCGCCATGCAGCAGGCGCTTCATCGCCGACAGCGCGACGAATTCGCAGGAGGAGGTGTCGCTGAAGGTCAGCACCGAATGCGCCGCGGTCTCGCGTGCAAACGTGCGCCAGTTGTCGCGACCGCTCGTCGGCATGCCGCAGTTGATGACGATGCGGTTGGTTCCGGACGACAGTTCGAACGACAGGCAGCCGGCATGGGCATCCTGGCTGACATTCGGCGGCGGCGAGGCGCCGGTGTCCATGATGACCGCGGTGGACGCGGCATCGAGTCGTTGGAAACCGCTGTGCGGCATGCTCGCCATCGGGCTGCCGTGCGCGTCGTCATAGGCAAGCAGCGTCGCCAACAGGTCCGATGGCGTGTTGCTCATGCCGTTGAACAGCGCGAAGTTGCCGTCGCCGTGCCGGAAGAAACGCAGCATCGGCATCATGCGATCGATCGCATTGAGCAGCATCGGCGGCGGCGCGATGTTGCGGGCGGCGAAGGTCTGACGCAACGGCAAGAGATCGAGCAGCAGTTCGATCAGCGCCGACGGGTTGCGCGAGATATGGCCGCCGTCGGGAAGGATCTGCCGCTGCAGTTCCTCGGACAAACGACGGGTGATGCTGCGGATGTGCCGCGCGTGGTTGGCAAGGCACAGTGAGGCATAGCACAGCGCGATCAGCACCTGCAGCCGCGGCACGCCATCGGCGGCGGTCAGCATCGTGTGGCGGAGGTAGCGGATCTCACGGGCGAGATTGCGCAGATAGCGGCGATAGAATCGGCCGTCGGTGTCGCTCAGCAGCAGTGGGGCCTGCGACAGGAACGAGATTACCCGTCGGGCCAGCACGTCCGCGCGCCAGGCCGTCTTGCTCGCATGCTGTTGGCTGGACAGCCATTCCTCGACCAGTGAACGGGCATTGGCGCGGGTGATCGCCGAATCGGCGGCGCGCAGGTGCCGCAGCCAGCCGAAGCCGAGCAGGGCGACTTCCCAATCCTCCGATGGAGGATCGAGCAAGAACACCGAGCGGCCATGGCAGGTGACGATCTTGCCGGCGAAGACGAAACGGCCTGCATAGATCTCCGCCGCGCGGGTCGCGTCCGCCGTCCGCAGCTCCTGCGGCGAGATCAGCAGTTGATCGGTCCGCCCTGGCCAGACGCGCCAGAGCACGAACGAGTTCCAGCTGGCCCGCGCCACCACGTTCCTGGCGAAGCGGGAGGCGACGAGACCCGAAACACGTCGATGATAGGCGACAGATCGGCGCGCCATTGCTGAATGAGTTTCTCCGCGCCCTTCGGCGTCATGTCGGTGAGTGATGCAGCCCCAAAAGGCCAGCCGCCCTCGCCGAATAGGTCCGAGTCAGATGTCTCGAATCGGACGCTTCCGGCAAGCGCGGCAAAGCACGAACCGCATCATAGCGAAGGCGGCGGATTCGGCCAAATCGAATTGGGAATAGTCGAGCGCCGTCAGGCTTTTATCAGTCGGGCGGCGTAGAAGCCGTCCAGTCCGGCGAGCCGTGGGTCCGGGCGCGCCAAGTGATTCGGCAGGGTCCGCAAATCGCCCGCAGGCGAGATCAGTTCGTCGAGGCCGGCGATCTCCGACGGGTCCACCGGCACGCGGCGCAAGCTTGTTTCCTCTGCAAGCAGCCGCTCGACGGCCTGTTCGCCTTCCTCCGGTTCGAGCGAACAGGTGCAGTAGACGAGGGTGCCTCCGGGCTTCAGCAGCGAGACGGCCTTGTTCAGCAGGCGCTGCTGTAGGCCCGTGAGCGCGGCGACGTCGGAGTCCTGCTTCAGCCAGCCGATATCCGGATGGCGGCGAATGGTGCCGGTCGCGGTGCATGGCGCATCGAGCAGGATGGCGTCGAACGGCTCGTGCTGCCATTCGTCGGCATCGGCGACGACAACCTCGGCAGACAGAGCGAGCCGTGACAGGTTGTCCCGGAGACGGCGGATGCGCGCCGGCGAACGGTCGACGGCCGTGACGATCGCGCCCGCATGCGCGAGTTGCGCGGTCTTGCCGCCGGGAGCTGCGCAGAGGTCTGCGACGGTTTTGCCGCGCAGGTCGCCGAACAGGCGGACCGGGAGTGCGGCGGCCGCGTCCTGCACCCACCAGTTGCCTTCGTCGAAGCCTGGCAACAGCGTAACTGCGCCATGCAGCAGCGTGCGAATGCTGCCGGTTGGCAGCAGCTCGCCGTGCAACCGCGTCGCCCAGGCCTGGGCATTGGCCTTCACGGTGATGTCGAGCGCGGGCTCGTGGTGAATGGCCGCGGTAATGGCGCGCGCGGTGGTCTCGCCATAATGGGCGCTCCAGCGTTGAAACAGCCAGGGTGCGACATCGACAACGTGCTGTCCCGCTTCCTCGCTCAGAGCCTGGCCGTCGCGGGCGCAACGCCGCAGCACCGCGTTGACGAGGCCGACATATTTGGCGGCGCGTCGATCGGCCTGCACGAGCCGCACCGACAGGTCCACCGCGGCATGATCGGGGACTTCCATCCACAGAATCTGGGCGGCGCCAAGCAGCAGTGCGGTCTCCGCGCGTTGCGAATCGGTCGGCGTGCCACGGTCGAGCAGACGGGACAGGATGAACCGCAAGGTTCCGAGACGCCGCAACACCGTGGCCGCGAGCCGCCGCATCAAGGCGCGATCGCGGTCGCTGAGTGTCTTCACCGCCGGATGCGCACTGACGCCGTCGAGCTGATCGTCCAGCGCGCGTCGCCGCAGCAGCACATTGTCGATGATGTCGGCCGCGATTCGGCGCGCAGCTAGACCCGGCACTTCCGTCTGCAGGGCAAATTTCGATGGCGGCATAAGGTACTTCGGGTCTCAGTTCGAAAACGGCGGGGCCGGAACAACGGTGTGTTCGGAAGCATTGATATGCATCAAATAAGCCAAATATAAGAAGCCGATGACGCGGCGCACGGGACTATCCAACGGCCGCGGACGAAACCGAGCACAGCGAAAGTGACGTATCTGTTCGCAGACGCATGACGCCCGCCTGCCGGGCAAGATTAAGGTGAGTGCGATGGACGACGCTGAGATCGACAAGACAGCGACGCAGGCTGCCGGCGCACCGCCGCGCAAGCCGCTGACACCCGCAGCCCAACGCGCGCTCGCCGAGGCCGCCGAGCGGCGCGCCAAGGCAGAAGCCGAAGCCGCACAGCGGCCTGCCGAATTCCAGGGACCGAAGGGGCCGGAGCCGACGCGATTCGGCGATTGGGAGCGCAAGGGCATCGCCTCCGATTTCTAAGGCGCGGCGCGAGCGACGTGCTTCGCCCTTGCGCGGATCCGCGACTCGCGTCTATATAGACATATGTTCCTATATCGTGGAATAAATACCCCGCACCGCGGACGTTCGTGGCAGGGCCGGTTGACCGCCGTGCTGCCCTGGCTTGTCGTGCTGGCCATTGCCGCAGGGTCAGCGCTGCCGTTGGGCGATTGGGCGGCACGGCTTGGATTGCCGCGGATGGACCAGCAGGCGCAGCGGCAGCGCGATAGCGACATCATCGTCCAGCGCGCCGGCAGTCCGGCGGCGCGCTATCCGGTGGAGGTGCTCTACACCGTTGATGGCGACACCTTCGATGCGCGCATCGCCCTGTGGCCCGGCCGCGAGCACCGCGCGCGGGTCAGGCTGCGCAACATCGATGCGCCCGAGCTTCATGCTGCGTGTGAGCAGGAATTGCAAAAGGCCGAAGTGTCGAAGCGGGCGTTGCGAACTCTGCTCGGCGAAGGCGGGGTCTCGATCTACAACCTCGGTCCCGACAAGTACGGCCGGATCGTTGCCGATGCCGCCACCCGGACGACGCCGAATGTCTCCGCTGCGCTGGTCGCCGCCGGGCACGCGCGCAGCTATCTCGGTGGTCAGCGTCAGAGCTGGTGCGACGGCGCCGGACCGTAACCGGTCCGTCCGTTACTGCACGACAACCGGCGTTCCCACCTGCACACGCTGATACAGGTCAGCGATATCCTGGTTGTACATGCGGATGCAGCCGTAGGAGACGAAGCCGCCGATCGACTTCGGCGAATTGGTGCCGTGGATGGCGTATTCGCCACCGGTCAGCGTCAATGCGGCGACGCCCATCGGGTTGTGTGGCGATCCGCCGGGGATGACCTCAGGCAGCGACGGCTTGTCGCGCCGGATTTCCGGCGGCGGCGCCCAGGCGGGATAGGTGTACTTGCCGTCCACCCGTGAAACGCCGGCCCACTGTTTGCCGGCACGGCCGACCCCGACCTTGTAGCGCATCGCCGATCCATCGCCGAGCACGAGGTAAAGCCTGCGCTCGTTGGTGCGGACAACGATAGTGCCGGAGGGATAATTGCCCGAGAAGGCGACGACTTCGGGAGCCGCCTGCGCGGGTGAACCGACGAGGATCGATCCCGCAGCGACGGCAATGGCAAACGCAAGACGAGGGAACATCGCAGCACCCCAACGCAACAGAACGCGGTCTCAGAGCTGATGCTTATGCTTTCAGCGTCATGAATCCTTCTATGCGCGGAGGTTCACCAATTGGTTCATGCCGCACGCTTGCCGCTGGAGTCGAGGGCTGCGGACTTCGGCTTCCGCTCGACACGGTAAAGGACCGGCAAACGGATAAGGTTCACAGAGAGTGAACAGGGTGACCCAAGCGAAGGCCCCCGACCAGCGCGCTGATCGGAGCCTTGTGGTTCAGCCAGAGAGTTGAGCCCGAGCGAAGGGGCTCAGGCGCCCTTCTTGCTTTGCTTGTTCTGCCGGTTGCTGACCAGGTCGTCGACGACGGCCGGATCGGCGAGAGTCGAGGTGTCGCCCAGCGCGCCGAAATCGTCTTCGGCGATCTTGCGCAGGATCCGGCGCATGATCTTGCCGGAGCGGGTCTTCGGCAGGCCCGGCGAGAACTGGATCAGGTCCGGCGAGGCGATCGGACCGATGTCCTTGCGGACCCAGGCGATCAGCTCCTTGCGTAACTCCTCGGTCGGCTGCACGCCGGTCATCAGCGTCACATACGCGTAAATGCCCTGGCCCTTGATGTCGTGCGGATAGCCGACGACGGCGGCTTCCGACACCTTCTCGTGCGCCACCAGCGAGCTCTCCACCTCGGCGGTGCCCATGCGGTGGCCTGAGACGTTGATGACGTCATCGACGCGGCCGGTGATCCAGTAATAGCCGTCCTCGTCCCGGCGGCAGCCATCGCCGGTGAAGTACTTGCCCTTGTAGGTCGAGAAGTAGGTCTGCTCGAAACGCTCATGGTCGCCATAGACCGTGCGCATCTGCCCCGGCCATGAGCGGGCGATGCAGAGATTGCCGGTGCAGGCGCCATCCAGCACCTTGCCGTCCGCATCGACGATCTCTGGCACGACACCGAAGAACGGCTGCGTCGCAGAACCCGGCTTGAGCTTGGTCGCGCCCGGCAGTGGCGTGATCAGGATGCCGCCGGTCTCGGTCTGCCACCAGGTATCGACGATCGGGCAGCGGCCGTCGCCGACGACGCGGTGATACCACTCCCACGCTTCCGGGTTGATCGGTTCGCCGACCGAGCCGAGCAGGCGCAGGCTCGCACGCGAGGTCTTCTTCACCGGGCCGTCGCCGGATTGCATCAGCGCGCGGATCGCGGTCGGGGCGGTGTAGAAGATGTTGACCTTGTGCTTGTCGATCACGTTCCAGAAACGCGAGTTGTCCGGATAGTTCGGCACGCCCTCGAACATCAGCGTGGTCGCGCCGTTGGCCAGCGGCCCATAGAGAATGTAGCTGTGGCCGGTGACCCAGCCGACATCCGCCGTGCACCAGTAGATGTCGCCGTCGTGATAGTCGAACACGTACTGATGCGTCATCGACGCAAACACCAGGTAGCCGCCGGTGGTGTGCAGCACGCCTTTCGGTTTGCCGGTGGAGCCCGAGGTGTAGAGAATGAACAGCGGATCCTCGGCGTTCATCGGCTCGCAGGGGCAATCGGCGGGCACGTTCTTCGCCGCTTCGTCATAATAAACGTCGCGGCCGGCTTTCATCGCCACGTTGGCGCCGGTGCGCCGAACGACGATGATCGAGGTGACGCCACCGGCCTTCTCGGCCGCCATGTCGGCATTCGCCTTCAGCGGCACGGCCTTGCCGCCGCGCAGGCCTTCGTCGGCGGTGACGACGACGCTGGACGTCGCATCCTCAATGCGGCCCGCGAGCGAATCGGGCGAAAACCCGCCGAACACGACCGAGTGGATCGCACCGATGCGTGCGCAGGCCAGCATCGCGTAGGCGGCCTCCGGGATCATCGGCATGTAGATGGTGACGCGATCGCCCTTCTTGACGCCGCGCGCCTTCAGCACGTTGGCGAACTTGCACACCTCGGCATGCAGGTCCTTATAGGTGATTTTCTTGTCGTCCTTCGGATCGTCGCCTTCCCAGATGATGGCGGTCTGATCGCCGCGCGTGGCGAGGTGACGATCGACGCAGTTGTAGGCGACGTTGAGCACGCCGTCCTCGAACCACTTGATGGAGATGTTTCCGGGCGCGTAGGAAACGTTCTCGACCTTGGTGAAGGGCTTGATCCAGTCCACCCGCTGGGCCTGTTCCGCCCAAAAACCGTTCGGGTCGCGGATCGAGCGCGCATACATATCCTTGTACTTGGCGGCATCGATATAGGCGCGCTTCGCCCAATCTGCGGACACGTCATAGATTTTGTCGGACATGCAGGTTTCCTCCACGCAACTTCGGATATGCACTGCTCGCTCGCTTCGGCGTTTTCTCGGCGCGAACCGCCGCTCGAAAACGCATGGCCGCAAGACGGCGTCAGCGGATCCTTGAAATTTGCCGCATTATGCGACGGCGGGCCTTGGCCCGACAAGCTGGAACGGTTTGAACTTTTGTCGCGAATAGCTGGATTGCGTCTTAGGTCGCAAGCGCACCGAGAACCGCGCCGAGGATCAGCATCACGCCGAGCCAGTGTCCCGCATCGATCACGGTGAGCGTCGCGCTGCGGCCGGTGAATGCATTGTTGACGGCAAGGACGGTGATGACGAAGCCGAGCCAGACGAAAGCCGCCGAGATCAGTCCGGTCCGCACGCTGAGCGGATTTGTATGCGCCACATGCTTCATCAGGCCATACAGCACGTAGGCCATGATCAGCTCAGCGACGAAGGCAAGGATGAACGGAAACTGCGCCGACAGCTTGCCGATCTTTTCGGCCTGCTTGGCCTTGAACTCGTCGAGGGTATAGCCCTGCGCTCTGATCCACAGCTTGCCGAGGCTGCCGTACCACATGGCGCCGAACAGCCAGGCGGCAACCGCGGCCGCCAGCATGACGAGGAAGTTGGTGGTTTCCGGCAGCAGCATCGTCATATGCATGGCGTCCTCCCCTCGCGAACGGCTTGTTGCGCGCGGCGATTAAACCGCGTTCGCGCGAGCAAGTCATTAATCGATATCCGCCAGCGCCTAGGCGATCGTCTCGAGGAATGTCTCGGCCGCTACTTCGGCGGTTATGCGGTTCGCAGGCCCCAGACTGCGGTGCGCTTGATCTCGTTGTCTTCCAGCTCACGCGTCACCGGCACGCTGTATTCGGCGAGCTTGATCAAACGTTCCTTCGGCAGGTAGCTGCGACCAGGATCGCCGATTAGGATCGTCGCACCACGCGCGGCCTGTCCGGAAACGAACGCGAGGGCACGCTCGGCCGTCTCGCGCTCATAGAAGATGTCGCCGGCAAGCACGACGTCCCAGGTCTGCGCCGTGCCGGCGAGCAAATCCTCGGCGCAGCATTGCAGCGTCACGCCGTTCTCATGCGCATTCAGCTTGATGGCTTCCAGCGCGAACGGATCAATGTCCGCGGCAACTGTCTCATATGCGCCGGCTTTCATCGCGGCGATTGCGACGAGGCCCGAGCCAGAGGCGAGATCGAGCACCCGCTTGCTGGCGACGCTCTGCGGATGATCAAGCACATAGCGGGCGAGCGCCTGGCCGCCGGCCCAGGCGAAGGCCCAGAACGGCGGCGGTAGCCCGTCCTCGTTCAGCTGCTCCTCGGTTTTCTGCCAAAGCGGCACCGCCTCGTCGGCAAGCAGCAGTGAAATCTCCGGAACATGCGGCACCGGCCGCAGCCGCGTGTTGGCGCGAATGAATCCCGGGGGATCGAGGGCGGGTGTCACGGAATGATAATTCGCGTGGTCAGACGCCGCCGAGCTTGATGACGTGCTTCCACTCCTCGGCCGTCACCGGCTGAACGGAAAGCCGCGAGAGCTTGATCAGCGCCATGTTGCCGAGCGCCTTGTCGGCCTTGATCTGCTCGAGGGTGACCGGGGTCTTCAACGGCTTCACGGCTTTGAAATCGACCACGACGAATTTCTCGGTCTTGTCGGTCGGATCAGGATAGTGCTCGCGCACGACCTCGACGATGCCGACGATCTCCTTGCCGATATTGGAGTGATAGAAGAACGCTTGATCACCCTTCTTCATCTTCATCAGGTTCAGTTTGGCGGAATGGTTGCGCACTCCGGTCCACGGCGTGCCTTTCGCGCCCTCCTTGACCTGCTGATCCCACGACCATGCGTCCGGTTCGGACTTCACGAGCCAGTACGCCATGCTATCTCTCCGCCTTGATGGGTCGCGCTAGCAACATATCGACCGCGTCGCCGGTGCTCAACTGCCCGTTCAGGACGGCAGCGACGGCCTCGCTGATCGGCATGTCGATGCCCTGCGCGCGGGCCATTTCCAAGAGCACCTCGGCGGTGAACGAGCCTTCGGCGAGCTTGCCGCCACTCGCTTCGTTCACGGTCTTGCCCTGACCGAGCGCGATGCCGAATGACAGATTGCGCGATTGCTGACTCGAACAGGAGAGGACGAGATCGCCGAGACCGGACAGGCCGGTCAGCGTCTCCGGCTGCGCCCCGAGCGCCGTTCCGAAGCGCATCAGTTCGGCGAAGCCGCGCGTGGTCAGTGCCGCCAAGGCCGAGGCGCCGAGCTTGCGGCCGATGACGATGCCGGCGGCGATCGCCAGCACGTTCTTGGCGGCGCCGCCGATCTCGACGCCGCGAACGTCGGTGGTGTGATAGGGGCGGAATGCGGGCGTTCCGAGCTTGTAGGCCAGCGAAGCAGCATCGGGCGCTTCGCGGGACGCAATGGTGACGGCGGTCGGCAAGCCGCGGGCGATATCGTCGGCGAAACTCGGGCCCGACAGGATCGCGGCGATGGTCTGCGGCGCGACCTCGGCGATGATCTCGGTCATGAATTTGCGGGTACCGCGTTCGATGCCCTTGGCGGTGGCAATGACATGGGTGCCGTCGGCGAGCTTCGGCGCCAGCGTGGTGATCGCGGCGCGCAGGTTCTGCGCCGGCACCGCGAGCAGGACCGTTCTTGCATTGGTGGCGCGGGTGGAATCCGCAGTGACGATGACGTCGTCATCCACGCGAATGCCCGGCAGCTTCGGATTGATGCGGGTGGTGGCGATTCGCTCCGCCGCTTCCGCGTCGCGTGCATAGAGGATCACCGACCGGTCAGCATTGGCGACGGCGTTGGCGAGCGCCGTTCCCCAGGCGCCGGCACCGATGACGGAAATAGTCTTGTGCGCGGACATCGTTCTCGATCGTTCGTTGGGGTGCGGTCTCAGCTCTAGCGGTTCGATTCCAACATTTGCATTCCATTGCGGCAACGCTGTTTGCGAATGTTGGAATCAAGGAATCACTAGCAAACGTGATAACGTTAGTGGAGCTCTGGATGGTATTCGCATGGCGCACCAGCGGTTAAGTGGGATGCGAATGTCAAATCCGTTTCACTAAAAGTTTGCCCGCGTGTTGGCGAACTGGGCGGGTGTGGCTGTGCTCTCGTCAAGTTTCCAGCGCGCGCGGGGCGCGGTGTCGAGCGCGTCGCTGGCGCCAAGCACGAGCCGTTCGGCGCCGGCCCAAGCGATCATCGCACCATTGTCGGTGCAGAGTTCCGGCGGCGGCAACACCAGCCGGGTGTTTGCCTTGGCTGCGACCTCCTCGAGCCCGGCCCGGATCGCACGGTTGGCCGCGACGCCGCCAGCGGCCACCAGCGCCGTCGGTGTGCCGAACCGCTCACGAAACAGCTTGAGGCCGACATTGAGTCGATCGGCGGTCGATTGCAGCACCGCGGCCTGGAATCCGGCGCAGAGATCGTCGATGTCCTGCGGGCTCAAGGGACGATGGTGTTCGGCTTCCTGACGCACCGCAGTCTTCAGGCCGGAGAGCGAGAAGTTGGCGTCCGGGCGTCCAAGCATCGGCCGTGGAAAGGCAAAGCGGGTGGCGTCGCCCTTTGCGGCGGCGCGTTCCACCTGAGGTCCGCCGGGATAGGGCAGGCCGAGCAGCTTCGCCACCTTGTCGAAAGCTTCGCCGATCGCATCGTCGACCGTCGTGCCGAGCCGTACATAATTGCCGACGCCGAGCACGGCGACGATCTGCGTGTGCCCGCCCGAGGCAAGGAACATGCAGTAGGGAAAATCGAGCGGCGCGACCAGGCGGGGGGTCAGCGCATGCGCTTCGAGATGATTGACCGCGATCAGCGGCAGGCCGTGAACCAGTGCGACGGCCTTGGCCGTGGTCAGCCCGACGATGACACCGCCGATCAATCCGGGGCCGGCTGCGGCGGCAATGCCGTCGAGGTCCTCGTAGTGGGTTCCCGCATCCCGCATCGCGGCGTCGATCAGCCCATCGAGCAGGTCAACATGGGCACGCGCGGCAATTTCCGGCACCACGCCGCCAAACGGCGCATGATCCTTGATTTGCGAATGCACGACGTTGGAGCGGATATGTCCGCTACCGTCCTCGCGCCGCTCGATCACGGCGGCAGCGGTTTCGTCGCAGGTGGTCTCGATGCCCAGCACCAGCATGCGTATCTGTCCCGTGCGGGTTCTTCGAATCGGCTCTTGCCTTCGCCGGAAAACCGGCGTTTCCCTTCTCCAGCGCGGCCGGGAACGGGATGTTCCGGCGTAGCATTGCGAGGTCTTCAGGTGCAATCGTCTACAGAGCCATCTTCCGCAGATATTGTCGCCACGATCGGCACCCGTGGCAGCCCGCTGGCGCTGGCCCAGGCGCATGAGGTGCGCCAGCGACTGGCGGATGCGCACGGCCTGGCTGCGGAACGCTTCGCGATCCGTGTGATCAAGACCTCCGGCGATGCGATCCAGGACCGGCCGCTGTATGAGGCTGGCGGCAAGGGCCTGTTCACCAAGGAGATTGAAATTGCGCTGCTCGCCGGCGAGATCGATCTCGCCGTGCATTCTGCGAAGGACGTGCCGACCTTCCTGCCGGACGATCTCTGGCTGTCATCATGGCTGCCGCGCGAGGATCCGCGCGACGTATTCCTGAGCCTGAAGGCGACGGCGCTCGCCGATCTGCCTGCAGGCGCCGTCGTCGGCTCCTCGTCGCCGCGCCGCCGGGCGCTGATCGCCCGGTTGCGGCCGGACCTGAAGCTCGCCAGCATTCGCGGCAATGTCGAGACGCGCATGCGCAAGCTGGAAAACGGTGAGGCGGATGCGACCATCCTCGCGCTGGCGGGATTGAAGCGACTCGGCTTGCAGGGCAAGGCAAACGAGATTCTCGATCCGCACACATTTCTGCCGGCGGCGGGACAGGGCGCGATCGCGATCGAAACGCGCCGGGCGGACGAGCGCGCCAATGCGCTGGTGGCGGCCATCGACGATCGCGACACCGAAGTCGCGGTTGCGGCGGAGCGCGGATTTCTGGCGCTGCTCGATGGGTCATGCCGCACGCCGATCGCGGCGCATTGCATCGTCGAAGGCGAACGCATCCGTTTCCGCGGCATGATCATCACGCCGGACGGCCGCGAGGCCTTCGAGGCGGCGCGCGAGGGCGCGCGTGGCGAGGCCGCTGCGCTCGGCGCCGATGCCGCGCAAGAGGTTCGCGCCCAGGCAGGCGAAAAGTTCTTTACGCTGTTCGCCGGGGCCTGAGGCGTGAGCATTCTTGTCACGCGACCGGCACCGGACAATGCGATCACCGCCGCGGCGCTGAGCGCGCGCGGATTCAAGCCGCTGCTCGCGCCGGTGCTCCTGTTCCAGGCGTTGCCGTTTCGGGATGACGAGGCGCGGGCATATGACGGCGTGATTCTCACCAGCACGAATGCATTGCGCGCCATGGCGCAGCAGCCGATGCCGCGACGCTTGCGCGATCTGCCGGTGTTCGCGGTCGGCGAACGGACGGCGCAGGCGGCACGCGAGGCGTCGTTCACCGACGTTCGTTCCGCCGACGGCGACGCGGTTGCATTGCGCGACTTGATTCTTGCGAGCCTGCCGCAGAACGCAGGCAAGTCCTTGCTGTATCTGTCTGCGGCGGAGATCAGCCGCGATCTCGGCAAGGACCTGGCGCCGCACGGAATTGCGGTGATCCGGCTGCCGGTCTATCGCATGACGGAGGCGCTCGAGCTGCCGCCGACGGCCAGCGAGGCGCTTGCGCATCATGAGGTGCGGGCCATTTTGCATTATTCCCGGCGGAGTGCGCTGGCGTTTATCAAGGCGGTTCGGCTGGGCGGGCTCGAGATTTCCGCATTGGCGCTGCCGCAGGTGTGCCTGTCCGAGCTGGTGGCGGGTGTTTTGCGGGACGCAGGAGCAAATCGTCTGGCTGTCGCCGACGCGCCCCATGAGCCGGCTTTGCTCGACATGCTGCAGCGTGTCCTTCCGCGCACAGGCTCCCATTAAGGACTGCGTGCAAATCTGCTACAGACGCCGATGTCCGTTTCGGTCCAACGGGACGGCGATCTTGATTTAGAGTAGGTTGGCCGGATCGCGGCGCCGTCAGGAGCGATTGCAGCATGGCAAACGAACGGCAGGATGATCCGGGAGCGTCTCCCGTCGAACAAACGCCGAAGCGCGCGCCGCCGACGATCGATCTCGCCGCTACGGATGTTTCCGGCGACGCATCGGCGCAGCCGAATGAATCCGGCACCGATGATCATGCCGATGCGGAACAAGCGTCCGCACCACAGCCCGGTGGTGAGACGCCAGGCGGTCAAGGGCGCGGTTCGGTGCGCACTATATTGGCGGCGGTCAGCGGTGCGGTTGCATCGCTCGCGGTGATCGCTGCTGCCTGGTTCGGCGGCGTTGTCGGTCCGTCGCAACCAGCGGCGCCGGCGATATCGTCAGCGCAGTTCGACAAGGTTGCTGCCGAGGTCGGCGCGCTGACATCCCGGCTGTCGCACATCGAGGCGAATGCTGCGAAGCCCGCGGCGCCTGCGCAGGATGCAGCGCTGCTGTCGCGTGCCGCTGCGCTCGAAAAGGACGTCGGTGCGGTGCGTGACGATCTTGCGGCCCTGAAGACGCAAGCAGCCTCCACGGCCTCTGCTTTGAACGATCTGAAGACAGCGCCGGCTGCGAGCGAGCGCGCGTCCGTCAATCTTGCGCCGCTCACCGAACGGCTGGCGCGACTGGAGCAGACGGCGCAATCGTTGTCGGCGGAGCTTGCCGCACGCAAGACGCAAGCGGGCGGCGACATCAACGTTCGCCGTCTCGTGGTGGCGAACGCACTGGAGACGGCCGTGTTGCGGGGCGTGCCCTACACAGAGGCGTTGAATACAGCCAAACAGGTCGCGATCGATGCGTCGGTGCTTGCGCCGCTCGACGCTTTCGCCGCCAAGGGCGTTCCGAGCGATACGGCCTATCTGCGGGAGATCGTGCAGATTCTGCGACAACTCACGGCGGGCGGTGAAGCAAAGGCCGTAGCGACGAACGCTGCCGACAAACCGGCAACAGGCGAAGGCGTGCTCGGGCGGCTTCAGTCCAGCCTGTCGAAACTGGTACGGGTCGAGCGCACCGATGCGCCGGCGGCGCAAGGAGCGAGCCAGCCGCTGGTGGCATCGCTCGAAGCCTCGGCCCGTCGCGACGATTTCGCCGCAGTCCGCCGCGATCTCGCGAAGCTGCCGCAGGCTGATGATCCGCAGGTTCAAGCCTGGATCAGGTCGGTCGATGCACGCGATGCGGCGCTCGCAGCAGCGCGGCAGTTCTCGGCCCAGGCGCTTTCGGCCGTCGGCAAGTCGGGGGGCTAGGGTCGCCAATGGTTCGGGTCATTGTTTTTCTGCTCGTGATCGGCGTGCTCGCATTCGGCGCATCTTGGGTTGCCGACCAAGGCGGCGATATCGTTCTCGCCTGGGACGGCTGGCGGGTCAGCACCAGCCTGCCGGTTGCGATCCTTGGCTTCGGCCTTGCGGTCGTCGCGGCCATGGTCATCTGGGTGGTGATCAGCACGCTGATCCGGCTGCCGCAGCGGTTGCGTCATGGCCGCCAGCTGCGCCACGAGCGACGCGGCCGTGAGGCGATCGCCAAAGGGCTCATCGCCATCGGTGCCGGCGATCGTGCTGCAGCCCGCCGACATGCGACGATCGCCGAACGTCACGCGCAGCATGATCCGTTGCGGTTGTTGCTTGCGGCACAATCCGCCCAGCTCGCCGGCGATCACGATGGCGCGCGGCGGGCGTTCCACGCGATGGCCGAACGACCGGATACCCGGCTGCTCGGGTTGCACGGGCTGTTCATCGAGGCTCAGCGCAATGACGATCCGCTGCAGGCCGTGGCCGCGGCTGAGGAGGCGCTGAAGGTGACGCCGACGGTAAGCTGGGCGTCACATGCCGTGCTTGGTTTTCGCTGTGCGCAGAATGACTGGACCGGCGCGCTGGCGATCGTTGAACGCAACACGGCAGCGGGCGCGATCGACAAGGCCACCTATCGCCGTCAGCGCGCCGTGCTGCTGACGGCGCGAGCGCTGGAGCTCGAAACCGCGGATCGCGATCTCGCCCGCGAGAGCGTGATGGAGGCGATCAAATTGGCGCCGACCCTGATTCCAGCGGCGGTGCTGGCCGCCCGCTTCCTCAGCGAAAACCAGCAGACGCGAAAAGCGATGCAGATGATCGAGGCCGCCTGGGCGGCGCAACCGCATCCCGATCTCGCCGATGCCTATGCGCATGTCCGTCTCGGGGATTCGGCGCTGGAGCGGCTGCGGCGGATGGAACGGCTCGCCGAGAAGGCGCCGGGGCATGCCGAAGGCGCGCTGGGCGTCGCGCGGGTCGCCATCGACGCGCGTGAGTTTACGAAGGCGCGCGAGGCGCTCGCACCACTGCTCGCTGTGCCGACCCAGCGGGTGGCGTTACTGATGGCCGAGATCGAACGCGGTGAGCATGATGACGAGGGGGCCGCCCGTGCCTGGACCATGCGTGCGGTGCATGCGGCGCTCGATCCAGCCTGGACCGCGGACGGCTATGTCTCGGATCGGTGGCGGCCGGTGTCGCCGGTGACCGGGCGGCTCGATGCGTTCCGGTGGATGGTGCCGGTCGCAGCCCTGCCATCCTTGGGCCCCGCCGTCGCCGAGCCGGTTACTCCCCCGATACGGAAGGTGGAGGCGCTTCCGGCCGATTCCGCGAATGCGGAAAAGCCGGACGCGCTGGCACCAGGATCCATGAACGATCGGCCTCCCGCTTCCGAAGCGGCGGTTCCCGTCTTTCGACCGCGGACGGATATCCGGGCGAATGCCATCCCTCCCGCGATCCCCGCCGTCATTCCGATCGTCCGTGCGCCGGACGATCCCGGCGTCGATGACCACCCTGATCCGGAGGCGATCGGACAGCCCGAGGCAACCGCACGGCAGGAGGGTGGTTTTCGCGGATTTCTATCGCGGTGGGTCGGCTAGCCGAGCGCCTGCCGGCAGCCATCGGGCCGATTTCGCATTTTCCGGCAAGAGCCTGCTTGCAAAGCGGAAGGTCGCCCGATATCAGGGGCCGTCCAAGCGACAAACAAGCTGCCGCAATAGCTCAGCTGGTAGAGCACGTCATTCGTAATGACGGGGTCGGGGGTTCGAATCCCTCTTGCGGCACCACTGTCCGGCTGAAAAATAAATTGAATTTATCTTATGCGCTTCTGGTGGTCTCTCGCAAAACGCCGGGGGAGCACCGCGCTTTAACTTAGCGGCGTTGGTAGCCAGCCGTGGCGCATCCAACTTTTTTTCCTTGGTCAGGCCAATAGCCGAATTTGTATCCTTGGATGGATTTCTTGCCCTTTGCTGGGACGACTTCATACACCGTGAATTCGTAGTCCTTGATCGACGTGCCGCTGCCACCATAGACGGCACATCTAACCCTGACATCTGCAATCGCAAACCCGTTAGGATTCGTGATCGTGAAGCTACCCTTGAAGTTGCTGTAAGACATATCGACTTGGCCAAGCGTAATGTCAGGGTTCTGCGGCTGAGGCGGCCTATTTGCTAGCTCAACTTTGCTGATCTTGAGCTGCCTTGTCAGCATGCGTTCTCTCACTTCCCGGGCGGCGACATAGCTCGGACTGTCGGACTTTATTTGCGACAATATCTGCAGCGTCGCCTCGTGAAAGTTCGCAACCTGCTTTTCAGGATACTTGCCAGTCTTGTCGAACGTATCAGACCATTGCTGATCGAGTTGGCCAGCAGCGATGACGGTGTTCGCGTCGGTATCGAACCGTTTAGCGTTAATCTCGTTCGAGGCCGGTGATGGGTTCTGCTGTTTGTCGCGTTGTGCGGCAGTATATGCGACAAAGCCGACAAAGCCGACTATCGCGACGGCCGCCAAGCCTCTCGCAAATTTCGGCGAGTCGATTAGCCTCGGCCTGTTCTCGCTGATCGTTTGAATCGCAACTTCATCTAAACCACCTTCGACGTAGGTGTAAAACGACCGCCAGTTTGGGAAGCGCTCTTCGCCACGGTCTTCCCTCCAAATCGCCACCTCGCCGCTTTTCTCAACGCGATACCATATTCCGTTTGTCTGGTTTGGGTATTTTCTGGACAGCGCGACAAAGTCGATGTCCTCGTTTTTTGTCTCTCCTCCGACTGCAGCCCTGAATTGATCGAACGAGCGAAATTGGACGACCCCTCCCTGCATCATCGCCGTTATGCGACCGTCACGCTGGGCTTTATACGGAACTCCAGCGAGCACGCTGTCGGGTACGAATGGCTTGTTTGCCCTTTCAAGCTGCGCTTGTACCTTCAGATTGGGGAGGCAGACCACCAAGATCAGCATCAACAGGGGAGAAAGAATAACCGATAGAAGAAACCATCCGCCGCCACTTCTCCCGCGCGCCGATGCTACAATCGCGACGATTATCGAAAAAACGAGCCAGAAAATTATAATTTCAAACATGGCGCTCCCCTACGCCTATGTGGAATATGAACGATAACTCTCCCCGCCACGATCCGCTAACTTGAGCATTCCGCTATTCGTGAATTCCGTAAGGCTACACGTTGTTGCATTCCATCGCAAAGTCCAAAGCTCGCCTACCAACCTGTCAGATAATTCCTAACCTGTATTGTTCGACGTTTTCTTTCGGCCATAGTGGTCGCACTGTTGATGAATTTGATACCCTGCTTCATGCTCAACGCGAATCTTACTTCTTTTCTCGGACGGCGGAGGCGGACAAAACCGGCCGTCGCGCTGGAGGCGGTCGAGCGTTGCCGACAAACGATCGTAGCCTCGTTTGAAGCCATATCCGGCCCAGCCTTCAAACCCGGCAGCGCGCAATTCACGGTATCGGGCGTCGTAATCAAACACGGATGAAGTCCCTGTCAGCCTTGGATAAATTTTCCAAACTGGAACGCTGAGTGATAGACTTGCGGCGACGGTCCGGCGAGACCATGATTGAAACGAAATTAGTGTGACTGCATGTCGTCCGAACTGGCTTTATCGAAAGAACTCTCCCTCGCCAAAGACAAGATTCGCATCCTGCTGCTGGAGGGCATTAACGACAGCGCGGTCGAGCTGTTCACGAGCTCCGGCTACACCAATGTCGAACGCCTGACCAAGGCGCTCGATGGCGATGCCCTGCGCAAGGCGTTGAAGGGCGTACATCTGATCGGCATCCGCTCGCGCACACACCTGACGGAGGAGGTCTTCT
Source organism: Afipia sp. P52-10 (assembly GCF_000516555.1). NCBI lineage: Bacteria > Pseudomonadati > Pseudomonadota > Alphaproteobacteria > Hyphomicrobiales > Nitrobacteraceae > Afipia > Afipia sp. P52-10. The sequence continues at coordinate 1,684,199 of NZ_AZSJ01000003.1, forward strand.
CCCATGCCGACCGTTTGATCGCCGTCGGCTGCTTCAGCGTCGGTACCAATCAGGTCGAGCTCGATGCGGCGCGCCGGCGCGGCGTGCCGGTTTTCAACGCGCCATTCTCGAACACCCGCAGTGTGGCCGAACTCACCATCGGCGAAATCGTGATGCTGCTGCGGCGCATCCTGCCGCGCTCGGCTTCGGCGCATCAGGGCGGCTGGGACAAGTCGGCGAAGGGCAGCCGCGAGGTGCGCGGCCGCACCCTCGGCATCATCGGCTATGGCAACATCGGCTCGCAGCTCTCGACCCTCGCCGAGGCGATGGGCATGCGGGTGATCTATTACGATCACACCGACAAGCTGCGGCATGGCAACACCGAGCCAACCGATTCGCTGATGGCGCTGCTGGCGCAGAGCGACGTGGTCAGCCTGCATGTTCCGGAGACGCCGGCGACCTTCAAGATGATCGGGCGGGACGAGCTGCGCGCGATGCCGCGGGGTGCCTACCTGATCAACAACAGCCGCGGCACGGTCGTCGATATCGACGCGCTGGCGGAGGCGCTGCGCGAGGGCCATCTCGCCGGAGCGGCGGTCGATGTCTTCCCCGTCGAGCCCACCTCCAATACGGATCGCTTCCACTCGCCGCTGCAGGGGATCGAGAACGTGATCCTGACCCCGCATATCGGCGGCTCCACCGAAGAAGCCCAGGATCGCATCGGCCGGGAGGTCGCGCGCAAGCTGGTCGATTACTCGGATTCCGGCTCGACCGTCGGCGCGGTCAATTTCCCGCAGGTGCAGTTGCCGCTGCGCTCGACCGGCACGCGCTTTCTGCATGTCCATCGCAACGTGCCGGGCATGCTGCGCCGGCTCAACGAGGTGTTCCTGGTGCGGGATCTCAACATCACCGCCCAGTATCTGCAGACCGACAGCGAGATCGGCTATGTCGTGCTGGATGCGGACCAGCTCGGACCCGTCAGCCAGACGATCCTCGAAGAAATCCGCTCGCTCGACGGCACCATCCGCGCCCGGCTGGTCTACGATCACTGACGCCGGCGCCTGATTCCGAACCGCGTGAGCCGGCGCGTGCTGAGGTCCGGCGCCCGCGGCCCGTGCCTGGCATTCCAAGCGGCTGATCATGTTCGACAAAATGGACTTGCGGATCGCGTAAGCCATCTCATCCGCAGGGGGCGGCGCACGATTCTATCATCTCCGCATCGGCATAAATTTGCCGACGCAGGGACGTTTTCGCGAGATGCGGGGTTGGTGCCGGAAGAAGGTGTCGATCCGCGGTCCAGCGGAGAAGCGCGATTGTGCCGAAGCGCGGCTCGATGTCTTCGCCGTTGCCAGTCATCTGCGCTGTCGCCGGCCCTCTACGTCTAAAGTGTAAGGCTTCGGTGACGGCGGCAGCCCGACGATCGGGAACGACCAGTTGTGCCTGCGATGCAGGCGCTTCTTTCATTTTTTGTCGACCGCATGCGACGTTTCGTTCAGGTGTGCTTGCGCTGTTTTCGCTTGCCAAGGTCGTGCGCAGGCCGTTGTCTTTGCGGCAACGAAAAATCGATCCGTAAAAACGGACGATAATCAAACAGGGGAGCATCATGACGAAACGCAGTGAGGAGAAGACCAAGACGAGTCGCCGCCGCTTTCTTGCGACGGCTGCTGCGGGTGCAACGGCTGCCGTGGCAGCGCCGACCGTCGTTTCGGCGCAAGGCCCGATCAACATGCGCTGGCAGAGCACATGGCCCTCCAAGGATATCTTCCACGAATTCGCGATCGACTACGCCAAGAAGATCAACGACATGACCGGCGGCGACCTGAAGATCGAGGTGCTGCCGGCGGGCGCGGTGGTGCCGGCCTTCCAGTTGCTCGATGCCGTCTCGAAGGGCACGCTCGACGGCGGCCACGGGGTGATGGTCTATCACTACGGCAAGCAGACGGCGCTGGCGCTGTGGGGCTCGGGACCGGGCTATGCGATGGATGCCAACATGCTGTTGGCCTGGCACAAATACGGTGGCGGCAAGGAGCTGCTCGACAAGCTCTACAGTTCGATCGGGGCGAACATCGTCTCGTTTCTCTATGGGCCGATGCCGACGCAGCCGCTGGGCTGGTTCAAGAAGCCGATCGCCAAGCCTGACGATTTGAAGGGCCTTAAATTCCGCACCGTCGGCATCTCGATCGACGTGTTTCAGAACATGGGTGCGGCGGTGAATGCGTTGCCCGGCGGCGAGATCGTCGCGGCGATGGATCGCGGCTTGCTCGAAGCCGCGGAATTCAACAACGCCTCGTCGGACCGGGCGCTCGGCTTCCCCGACGTCTCCAAGATCTGCATGCTGCAGAGCTATCACCAGAACGCCGAGCAGTTCGAGGTGATGTTCAACAAGGACAAGTACAACGCGCTGCCGGAGAAGGTGCGGGCGATTATCGTAAACGCGACGGAAGCGGCCTCGCAGGACATGCAGTGGAAGGCCATCGACCGCTATTCCAAGGATTACGCGGAGATGCAGGCGAAGGACAACGTCAAATTCTACAAGACGCCCGACGCCGTTCTGAAGCGCCAGCTCGAAGTCTATGACGATGTTGTGCGCAAGAAGGCCGCCGAGAATCCGCTGTTCAAGGAGATCGCCGAATCCCAACTCGCCTTCGCCAAGCGTGCGACGCAGTGGGAGCAGGACACGGTGGTCAACCGCCGGATGGCCTTCGAACATTATTTCGGACCCAACGCGAAGAAGCCGATCTGACGGACGGCTTCGACAGTCTGGAGCACCATCCGGACCGGATCTGACCTTGGCCTCGAACGTGGGGTCGAGTCTGGGCCGGGCGGTGCTCCGCCTTACGCATCTCTGCAAAGTTGCTGTTGAATGAAGGTCGAGCGTTTCCTGCACGCCATAGACGGCATCAGCACCTGGGTCGGCAAGGCGACCGCCTGGCTGATGATCGTGCTCATGCTGGTGGTCTGCATCGAAGTCTTCAAGCGATACGTGCTGAATGCGCCGACGGCATGGATCTTCGATGCGCAGAACATGCTGTACGGCACGCTGTTCATGCTGGCCGGCGCCTACACGCTGGCGCAGAACGCGCATGTCCGCGGCGACTTTTTCTATTCGTCGATGCGGCCGAGAACCCAAGCGACCTTCGATCTCGTCCTGTATTTCGTTTTCTTCCTGCCCGGCATCGCCGCGTTGATCTATGCGGGCACCGACTATGCCGCCGATTCCTGGCGGATCGCCGAGCATTCGAACGTCACCGCGGATGGGCCGCCGGTCTATCACTTCAAGACGGTCATTCCGATCGCCGGCGCCCTCGTCATGCTGCAGGGCATCGCCGAGATCATGCGCTGCGTCGTCTGCCTCAAGACCGGCGAATGGCCGAGCCGCCTGAAGGATGTCGCGGAGATCGACGTCGTCGGCGAGCAGCTCGCCAACAGCGAGTTCGTTGACGAAGAGTCGCGCAGAATCGCGATCGAGAACGCGCAGAAGATCGACGAGGCCGCGCGCCAGCGCGGTATGGGTGGGGAACTGAATACATGAGCGATCCAGCGCTCGGGCTGTTGATGCTCGCCCTGATCGTCGTCGTCATCATGATGGGCTTTGCCACGGCCTTCACGCTGATGGGGCTCGGCATCGTGTTCGGCTATATCGCCTTCTACAATCCCGCCGAACACTGGTGGCAGAACCGGGTGTTCGACCTGATGGTCCAGCGCACCTACGGCGCGATGACCAACGACGTGCTGATCTCGATCCCGCTGTTCGTGCTGATGGGCTACGTGATGGAGCGTGGCGCGCTGGTCGACAAGATGTTCTATTCGATCCAGCTCGCGTTCCGCCGCCTTCCGGCATCGCTCGCGGTCGCGACGCTGATCGTCTGTACTTTCTGGGGCATCGCCTCTGGGCTCGTCGGCGCCGTCGTGGTGCTGATGGGCGTGATCGCGCTGAACCCGATGCTGCGCGCCGGCTACGACGTCAAGCTCGCCTCCGGCGTGATCACGGCAGGCGGAACGCTCGGCATCCTGATCCCGCCCTCGGTGATGATCATCGTCTATGCGGCGGTGGCCGGCCAGTCGGTGGTGAAGCTGTATGCGGCGGCGATGTTCCCAGGTTTCTTCCTGGCGTTTCTCTATCTCGTCTACATCATCGGCTGGGCGCTGCTGAATCCGAAAGTCGCGCCGCCGCTGCCCCCCGAGGCGACCCAGGTGCGGGTGCCGGACTGGATGACGCGCATCCAGGAGCGTTATTCGCCCAACATGTTGGTCGGTTTGCTGAAGGCGCTGTTCGTGCCGTCCGGAATGAAAGGGCTCGAGGCCGATGGCAAACCGTTGACGCTGTTCCGCATCGCTCAGAACGTGCTGGTTGCGCTGGTTCCGTTTGCCTTGACGGCAGCCACGCTCGGATTGGTGTGGTGGTATGTCGTGATCCACCAGCAGGCGGCTGCTTCGGTCGAAGTCGAAGGGTTGCAGCCGCTCGGCGCCGCTCCGGCGTCCACGCAGACGGCGGCTGGAAATCAAGGGCCGTCGTCCCAGTTCTATATCTGGTTCTGGGGGATCGCCGCGGTGATGGCGTTGCTGACCGTGCGCTACTATTGGCGGCTCAATGCCGAGCGCTACGAGTTGCTGAAGCTGTTGACCAGCTCGGTGATGCCGCTCGCCATTCTCTCCGTGCTGGTGCTGGCGGTGATCCTGTTCGGCATCACCACTGCGACCGAGTCCGCGGCAGTCGGCGCAGCCGGCGCCTTCATCCTCGCCTTCCATGCAAGAACGCTCGATTGGAAGCGCACCAAGGAGGCCGTGTTCCTGACCGCCAAGACCACGGCCATGGTCTGCTGGCTGTTCGTCGGCTCGGCGCTGTTCTCGGCCGTGTTCGCGATCCTGGGCGGTCAGGCACTGGTGGAGCAGTGGGTGCTCAGCCTCAATCTCTCGCCGATCCAGTTTATGATCCTGTCGCAGGCGATCATCTTCCTGCTCGGCTGGCCGCTGGAATGGACCGAGATCATCATCATTTTCGTGCCGATCTTCCTGCCGCTGCTGAAGCATTTCGGCATCGATCCGATCCTTTGGGGCGTGCTGGTGTTCGTCAACCTGCAGGCGGCGTTCCTGTCGCCGCCGGTGGCCATGTCGGCGTTCTACCTGAAGGGGGTCGCGCCGAAGCACGTGACCATCAACCAGATCTTCGCCGGCATGATGCCCTACATGCTGGTGGTGATCCTGTGCATGGTCATCATGTATCTCTGGCCCGGCATGACGCTGTGGCTGCCGAACTATCTCTACGGGAACTAGATCAGCGAAGCGTGAGATGCTCCGGCTCGACAGCGAAGCGGGGACGGGCTTATTCTGGTGGCATGAGCGGTCACGATCACCATCATGATCACGAGCACTCGGAGCTGTCCGAAACGGAACTGCGCGTGCGTGCGCTGGAGACGCTGCTCGCCGAGAAGGGCTACGTCGACCCCAAAGCGCTCGATCTTCTGATCGAAACCTACGAGACCAAGGTGGGTCCGCGAAACGGGGCGCGCGTCATTGCTCGCGCCTGGAGTGATCCGGCCTATCGCGCGCGGCTGCTTGCCGACGCCACCGCGGCCATCGCCGAACTGGACTACAAAGGTCGGCAAGGTGAGCACATGGTGGTGGTCGAGAACACGCCGCAGACCCACAACATGGTCGTCTGCACCCTGTGCTCCTGCTATCCGTGGCCGGTGCTCGGGCTGCCTCCGGTCTGGTACAAGTCCGCGCCCTATCGATCGCGTGCCGTCGCCGATCCGCGCGGCGTGCTGCGCGACTTCGGCGTCGAGCTGTCGAAGGAGACCGAAATCCGTGTTTGGGATTCGACCGCCGAAATCCGCTACCTGGTGTTGCCGATGCGGCCGGCGGGCACGGACGGATGGAGCGAAGAGCGCCTCGCCGATCTCGTTACCCGTGACAGCATGATCGGTACCGGCCTGCCGAAGCATCCCGACCAGATCGCCTGAGAGAGGACACCGATGGACGGCGCGCAGGACATGGGCGGCGTCAAGGGCTTCGGCGCCGTGGTTGCCGAAGCCGATGAGCCACCGTTCCATGCGGAATGGGAGCGTCGCGCGTTCGCGCTGACGTTGGCGATGGCCGCTCCGGGCGGCTGGAATATCGACATGTCCCGCTTCGCGCGCGAAGATCGCCCACCGGCGGACTATCTGAGCAAGAGTTACTACCAGCTCTGGATCGCAGGCCTCGAACGGCTGATGATCGAGCGCGATCTGGTGAGCCGCGAGGAGATCGAGGCAGGGCATGCGCTGCAGCCACCGAAAGCCGGAGCGCAAGCGAAGGCGCTGCCCGCGGATGCGGTCGCTGCAATGCTGCGTCGGGGCGGGCTGACCGCGCGCGAACCTGCAGGGCCGGCGCGGTTCGTCGTCGGCGATCGGGTGCGTGCGCGAACCATCAATCCGCCGACCCATACCAGGCTGCCACGCTACGTTCGCGGGCATGTCGGCGAGATCGCGTTGATCCATGGCTGTCATGTGTTCCCGGACAGCAATGCCATCGGCGCGGGCGAAAACCCGCAATGGCTCTACACCGTGCGGTTTGCGGGGCCGGAACTGTGGGGCCCTGACGCCGATCCGACCGTCAGCGTGTCGGTTGATGCGTGGGACCCCTATCTGGAGCCAGCCTGATGCCGCCTGATCCCGCTGCTCCAAGGCCGCAGCTGGCTAGCGACGCATGGGAGGTCGCCATCGCCGTTCCCGGCGTCCCGCGTGATGCGGACGGCCCGGTGTTTCGTGAGCCGTGGGAGGCCCATGCATTCGCCATGGCTCTGACATTGCACGAGAAAGGGTTGTTCACCTGGCCCGAATGGGCGGCCGCGCTGGCGCAAGAGATCAAGCGCGCGCAGGCTGCCGGTGACGCTGACACCGGTGACACCTACTACCGGCACTGGCTGGCAACACTGGAAAAGATCGTGGCCGACAAGAAGGTTACCTCGCTCGGAACGCTGCGCCGCTATCGCGATGCGTGGAATCGGGCTGCTGACCGCACGCCCCACGGATCGCCGATCGAATTGAGGCCGGGCGATTTCTCGGCGAGCGAGGGCGGCCGCCGATAATGGCAGCGAACGAAGCTCCAGCCGCTCGCTTTGGCGCCTTTTCGGGATACGAAACAGTTCCTCGCAAAGCTTGGGATCGCCGACAGGCTCGGCACAACCGCAGATGCCCTGCGACGCTTCCGCATAGGTAGGAAGCAACAAAATCCTATTCTTTGGACCGGGCGCGGGTATCATTCGACCAAATCTGCCGTTCAAGCGCAGGCCTACAATTCAGCGATAAGGGAGAACGCGCCATGAAGTTCACGTGGTTCAACCTGATGCCGTGGCCCTTCTTGCCGGATGACTTCCGCGAGAAGAACCGCTCGGTGTGGGTCGATATCGATCAGGCGCTGTTCGATCCCGAAAAGAGCCATGAAGTCTACAACACCTACATGGATCTGCTCGAATATGCCGAGACCGTCGGCTTCGACGGCATCGGCGTCAACGAGCATCACCAGAACGGCTACGGCATCATGCCGTCGCCGAACATCATTTCCGCAGGTCTAGCACGCCGCACGAAAGACGCAGCGCTGGTGGTGCTCGGCAACTCGATCGCGCTTTACAACCCGCCGGTGCGCGTCGCCGAGGAATTCGCGATGCTGGACTGCATCTCTGGAGGCCGCCTCGTGGCTGGCTTCCCCGTCGGCACGTCGATGGACACCAACTACTGCTATGGACAGATCCCTTCGCTGACACGCGAGAAGTATCAGGAGGCGCACGACCTGATCATCCGGGCCTGGACCGAACGCAAGCCGTTCGCGTTCAATGGGCGCTACAACAAACTGCGCTACGTCAACATCTGGCCGCGGCCGATCCAGCAGCCGCATCCGCCGGTGCATATCCCCGGGGGCGGCTCGGTGGAGACGTACGACTTCTGCATCGACAACACTTACTCCTACTCGTATCTCAGCTTCTCCGGTTACATCCGGGCGCAAGCGCTAATGAAGGGCTACTGGGATCGCGTCACCGAGCGCAACGCGCCGGACACGTCGCCTTACCGGGCGGGCTTTGCGCAGACGATCTGTGTCGCCGAGACCGACGAGGAGGCCGAGCGGCTCTATGCCGAGCATGTGCTCTACTTCTATAACCGCTGCCTGCATGTTTACGCGGGCTTCGCCGATGCGCCAGGCTATCGCACCATCAAGACGATCCAGACCGGCGCGCTGTCGCAATATGCGCCGCCGCGGGCCGGTTATTCGAAGCTGACCTGGAAGGATCTCGTCGAGGGCGGTCACGTCATTGCCGGTTCGCCGGAGACGGTTCGCCAGCGCATGGAGGACCTGATCAAGTCGCTGCATGTCGGCAACATTTTCTGCCTGATGCATGTCGGAAACATGCCGAAGGAGAAGTGCATGTATTCGACCAAGCTGTTCGCGGACAAGGTGCTGCCGAAGCTGCGCAACATGTTCCCCGAATATGCGGACGACAACCGCTTCTGGTGCAAGCCGATCAACCAGCGGGTCACCTCCGGTCGGCTGCCGACGGAGCGCGATGCAGCCGCGGCTGTCTCGCGTGTGCTGGCTTAAGTGGGGCTGACGACCATGGAACTGAAGACGGTCAAGACTCATCACGTCCCTGTCCGCTATCTCGAAGGCGGTTCGGGCCAGCCGCTGGTGTTCTTGCATGGCGCAGGCGGCGTCACGGCGGACGATCCGTTCCTGACGAAGCTCGCCGAGAGCTTCCACGTCTATGCGCCGCTGATCCCCGGTTACGGCGACAGCGAAGAGTGCCACGAAATCCGCGACATGCTTGATTTCACCTTGCATACGTGGGACGTCGTCGACGCGCTCGGTTTGAAGGACCCGGTGCTGGTCGGGCATTCGATGGGGGGTATGATTGCGGCCGAGATGGCGGCGGTGTGCCCGAATGACGTGTCCCGGCTCGGGCTGATCGCGCCGGCGGGGCTCTGGCTCGACGATCATCCGATCGCCGATATCTTCGTCAAGTTGCCTTACGAGATGCCGGCGCTGCTCTATCACGACGAAGCGGCAGGTGCCGCGAAGCTGACCACCGGACTTGCTCTCGACGATCCGAAATTTCTGCAGAGCTTCCTGGTGACGAATGCGCGCCAGCTGGGTATGGCCGGGCGGTTGCTGTTCCCGATTCCGGAGCGAGGCTTGTCGGAGCGGCTTTATCGCGTGAAGGCGAAGACGATCCTCATCTGGGGCGACAGCGACAAGCTCGTGTCGCCGGTCTACGCGCACGAGTTCAAGCGTCTTATCAAGGGATCGCAACTGGTATCGATTCCGGAAGCCGGCCACATGGTGCTTGCGGAGAAGACGCGCGAGACGGTGGCCGCGATACAGCGGCTGCTCTGATCGACGGTGTTCCGACAAGCAACATGCGACGCGTTGCGGCGGATCGCCGCGGCCCGCGTCTTTACGCATATCACTGAACCTCCTTACGTGCGTCACTGAACGTGTGTCACCGAAAAGTGTGCGACGTTTTGAGTGTTTGACGTGATGGGCGCTGATCGGAAAGGAACAGCAGGGGGCTTCTGAAACTTGTCCTGACCAAGGATCGGAACCGAATGCAGTTGCAAATGAAGACGGATGCAGCGCCGCTGCAGCCAACTGACGCCGCAGCTTGTCCTGTCAATTCGCACAATGAATGGGACCCGCTGGAAGAGATCATCGTCGGACGCCTCGAAGGCTCCACCATTCCGTCCGATCATCCGGTCGTGACCTGCAACATCCCGGGAATGGCGGCGCGGGCACAGTCGCTGGTGGCCGGTTTTCGATTTCCCAAGATCATCGTCGAGCCGGCGCAGCGCGAACTGGACGCCTTTGTCGCGCTGCTCGAGTCGCTGGGGATCACCGTGACACGTCCCGATCCTGTCGATCATAAGCGCAAGTTCTCGACGCCCGATTGGTCGTCGCGCGGCTTCTGCAATTCATGCCCGCGCGACAGCATGCTGGTGATCGGCGACGAGATCATCGAGACGCCGATGGTCTGGCCTTGCCGCTACTTCGAGACACATTCCTATCGTCGGATCCTCAAGGATTACTTCAGGCGCGGCGCGCGCTGGACGTCGGCGCCCAAACCGCAGCTGACCGGCGAATTGTTCGATCCGGACTTTCGCCTGCCGGAGAAGGGTGAGCCGGTGAGCTACATTCTCACCGAATTCGAGCCGGTGTTCGATGCGGCGGACTTCTTCCGCTGTGGCCGCGATATCTTCGTCACCCGCAGCAATGTCACCAACCTGATGGGCATCGAATGGCTGCGTCGGCATCTCGGCGACGGCTATCGCATCCACGAGATCGAAAGCCGCTGTCCGAACCCGATGCATATCGACACCACGATCCTGCCGCTCGGGCCGGGAAAGATTCTGATCAATCCCGAGTACATCGATGTCGAACGGCTGCCGCCGATCCTCAAGAAATGGGATGTGTTGATCGCGCCCGAGCCAGACCCGATCGACAACCGCCTGCTGAAGATCACCTCGCTGTGCGGCAAGTGGCTCAGCATGAATGTGCTGATGCTCGACGAGACGCGGGTGATCGTCGATCCGCATCATACGCGGATGATGCGGGCGATGAAGGACTGGGGGCTGGAGCCGATTCCGTGCGAATTCCTGCACTATGCGGCGTTCGGCGGGGCGTTTCATTGCGCCACGCTCGATGTGCGCCGCCGCGGGACATTGCAAAGCTACTTCTGAAGTCCGGCGAAGACGCATAGCGACTGCGGCGTGCTGCGCGACCGGTGCCGGAGCCGTTGATGCCGGCGAGCCGCGCGGGATGAGCTTCGTCCTAGCGAGGCTTTCGAGCGGGACACGGGAGGCGACCAACTCCGTCCTTACTGGACCCTCGTCCAGATTTCGCCGCCGCAGACCATGCCGCCGAAGGCGCAGCCTTGAACGCGGAGCTTGTCGGTGCCGCGCAGGGCGATGGTGGAGTCGTAGGTGCCGCCGCTGCGGGTGTCGTGGATTCGGCCAGCCCATTTGTCGCCACGGGGCTTCATGTTGATCAGAACCTTGGCTGCATTTGCTCCGGTCTTGCCGTCGACCGCATAGCCGCAAAGGTTGCCGTTGCAGTCCTCGATGCGGATCGTGCCCTCCTTCTTTTCCGACAGCCAGATGCCGATCGGCGATGCTATCTGGATTGAGGTTGGCGGAGCCGCAACCGGAGGTGCGGCCGGGGTTGCGGCAACGACCTGTGGCTGTGCTTGCGGCGAGGTCCGCGCGGCAGTTTCAACCGGCGCCGGTGCAGGGACCGCGACGGCAACCGGTTCTCCTGCCGCCGCCGGCGCGGCTTGAGCCCGACCCGGCGCTTGTGGTGACGGCGTCGTTACTGCCTGCGGCGAGCTCTGCGCAGCCGGAGCTGCAGATGGTGTCGGCGGGGGCGGCGGCGGAGCCGCAGGCGCTGCAGCGGGAGGAGCTGCGACCTTGGCGGCCGGCGGCATGGCCCCCTCATCCTTGTTCTTGGATGTTTCTGTCAGGCTCGGGGCCGAAATGGAGATGCATGAGAGCGAGGCGCAGTTGCGCGGGATGTTCACGCGTACCTTGTGGCCCTCGATGCTGAAGGAAAACGAGTTGCCGGCCTGCGCGGACGCACTCGCCATCAGCATCGCGGCAATGAGAACCAGCTTCCTCATGGGAGCCTCCAAACCGGGTCGAGATGGGGACACGGTATCGGCGCGGCAGGGAGGGCGATGTGACAGAGGTCACGAAGCAAGAGCTGGGCGAGAAACGGGCTAAATTTGGCCTTGCCGAAGGCGGAGTGTGAAAAATGAGGCTCCGGCGGGGGCACGGGTAATAGGCACATTCTTGCAGCTGTCGCGATTCCATCCCATAAGAGGAACAGAGCCTGACCGGAAGACTGTAGCGGCTGTTACAGGGAGGCGGGAGCAGCGCACGCGTGGCGGCTTGGATGTCCACGCGGGTTTGGTTATCGTGTTGATGTTGGAAAAACTTCGTCAGATTGTCGCTGAGTTCGCTACGAGCCACGAACGCAAGACGTTCGATGACAACGATTACCGGCTAGCCGCTGCGGCGCTGCTGGTTCACCTGATCTCGATCGACGGTGAGCCGACCGAGGCGGAACGGCAGAAGCTGCATGCATTGCTGGCGAGCCGGTTCGAGCTCGACGACGCGTCGGTCAACGAGCTGGTGGCGACGGCAACCCGCGTCGAGGGTGAGGCGGTCGATCTTTATCACTTTACCAGCCTGATCATGCGGTCGGTGGATGAGCAGGGACGGGCGCGCATCGTCGAGATGATGTGGGAGCTGGTTTTCGTCGACGATCACGCCAGCGAGTTTGAAGAGAGCGTCCTCTGGCGTTCGGCCGATCTGCTCGGGGTCTCCTCGACGGAGCGGATTGCTTTGAAAAATCGCGTCGCCGCCAGACGGCTCGCGCCCGATGTCTCGAATTGATGTCTTGAATGAGTGCCGGTGAACACGCTTTTTCGAGGTCTTGAATGACTGGTCGTGTCGCCTTGATCACCGGTGCATCAGCGGGCATCGGCTATGAACTCGCGAAGATCTTCGCCAGCAAGGGCCATCGCGTCGCGCTGGTGGCGCGCCGGATCGACCGGCTCCAGACCCTGTCCGAGGAGATCGTCAAGGCGGGCGGTATCGAGCCTTTGATCATCGCCTGCGACCTGCAGAGCGCGGAGGCCGGCGATGTCATTTCCGCGGCCCTGAAGGCGGCGGATGTGGAAGCCGAGTACCTCGTCAACAATGCCGGCTTCGGTTTGTACGGCGAATGGCTTCGCCTCGACCGCGCCGAGCAGCTGTCGATGATCGACGTCAATGTCCGCGCGCTGACCGATCTGTCGCTGCGGTTCGTCGATAGCCTCGCGCGTCATCGCGGCGGCATTCTCAATGTCGCGTCGCTGTCGAGCTTCCTGCCCGGCCCGCGCATGGCGGTCTATTACGCCACCAAGGCCTATGTGCTCTCGTTCAGCGAGGCGCTGTTCTGCGAGCTGGCGCCGCGCGGCGTGCGCGTCACCGCGCTATGCCCAGGGCCGGTGCCGACCGAATTTCAGCAGCGGGCCGGATTTCAGCCGGGCCTGGATTCGAAAGTGCTCAACGTCCCGGCCGATAAGGTTGCGATGGCGGGCTATCAGGGACTGATGGCCGGCAAGCGGCTGGTGCTGCCGGGTTGGGGCATGAAGGTGATTCCATTCATGCTGCGGTTCGTTCCCCGCGGCTTGCTGGTATCGCTGGTCGGACGGGTACAAAGAAGCCGCGGCTAACCACGACCCGGCGTGGAGCGGCCGCTCGAGATTCCGGGGCACGAACGGGCTACTCAGCCGACCTGGGCAAACTCCGCGTCTTCCGGCAGTAGCAGCGTCTTCCGGCGCGGGACGAGGCGAACTTCGCTCAGCGACTTTGTGATTTCCTCCAGTGGCATCGGCCTCCCCAGCAGGAAGCCCTGTGCTTCATCGCAACCTTCGTCCGCGAGCAATGTGAGCTGGCTCGACGTTTCGACCCCCTCGGCGAGCACCGGAATATCCAGGCTCTGTCCCAGCGCCAGCACCGCACGGATGATCGCCTTCGACTGCGGGCTCGTCTCCACTTCGAGGATGAAGGATCGATCGAGCTTGATCTTATCGAATGGAAATGCCCGCAGCGTCTCCAGCGACGAATAGCCGGTGCCAAAGTCGTCGATCGCAATCGTCACCCCGAGCGCCTTGATCCGCCGCAGCATATGCAGGGCGCGCTCGCGATCAGCGAAGATGGTCGTCTCCGTGATCTCCAGTTCGAGCCGGCTCGGCGGCAATCCGGTCTCCAGCAGAACCTCATGGACGAGCTTTGGCAGGTCGGCGTTGGTGAACTGGACGGGCGATAGATTGACCGCGATCTTGTAATCGTTCGGCCAGGCGGCGGCCTTGGCGCAGGCCGTCCGCAGCACCCAGTCGCCGATCGGCTTGATCAACCCGTTTTCCTCCGCCAGCGGGATGAACAGCGATGGCGGAATGAAGCCGCGGGTCGGGTGCTTCCAGCGCAGCAGCGCCTCGTAGCCGAGAACCTCGCCGGTGGAGACCGAGGTCTGCACCTGATAGTGAAGGTCGAGCTCGCCGTTCTCCATCGCGCTGCGAAGTTCGCTTGCGAGCGTGCGGCGGGAGCGGACGGCCTCATCCATCGACCGCTCGTAAAAGCAGACGATCTTGGTCACGTCCGCCTTGGCGCGATACATGGCAAGATCGGCATTGTTGGTCAGCATGTCCCGGTTGTCCGCGTCGTCCGGATAGATGGCGACGCCGAGGCTCGCGCCCGCTGTCGCGTCGAAATTGTCGAGCCAGATCGGCGCGAACAGCGCAGTTTCGAGACGGGAGATGAAATCGAGGAGGTCGGCCTGGTCGCGCATCCGCTTGACGGCAACGAACTCATCGCCGCCGAGGCGGGCGACGAATTCTCCCTCGCCGAGAAGGTCGCTCATGCGTCCGGCCAACGTCTTCAGCACCTCGTCGCCGACGCTGTGGCCACGGAGGTCGTTGATCTCCTTGAAGCGGTCGAGATCGATGCAGATCAGCGCGATCTTGCTCGCGGCGCGCCTTGCGTATTGGATCTCAAGGTCAAGATGATCGGTGAAGCAGGTGCGGTTGGGAAGACCCGTGAGCGCATCGTTCATCGCCATCTCGCGCAGGCGCTGATAGTTGTCCAGGCGCGTCCGGTCGTCGATCAGGTAGCTCGCGATGCCAGCGCCCACCACCACCAGTCCGACGACGGCGACGGCGAGCGCCATCGCCTGTAGCGCATCAGGATCGGCATGCGCGCCGCCAAGATTCATCGGCGTGACTTGGACTGCAGCCATGCCGGTGAAATGCAGGCTAACGATCGCAAGCACGAGGATACCGGTGGCGATGTATTTGCTGTTGGCGTTGGTGTGGCGGATGGCGACATGCAACGCGGCGGCGCCGAACAGCGCTGAGAGCACGACGGAGGCGACGAGATAGGCCGTCGTCCACTCCACCAGGCCTTCGACGTGATAGGCGGCCATGCCCGTATAGTGCATGAGCGCAATCGCCAATCCGACGATCAGCCCGCCTGCGGCGGGTGCGATCTGCGTCGGCCCCGTCGAGGCGATGGTCAATCCGACGGCGGTGCCGGCCATTGCGATCAGGAGCGACACGATAGTCAGAACTGGATTGAAGCTGACCGGAGTGCCAGGATCGTACGCGATGATGGCGATGAAATGCGTGCACCAGATCGATGAGCCGGCAGCGACGGCGGCAAGAAAGTGCCAGCCCACGCTCGCAAGTCCCGCGGTGGTGTTCGCGCGCGTGAAAAGCCGGATCGTGGTCCACGATCCGGCCAGGCAGACCATCGCTGCCAGCAGAACGAGTTTGATGTCGTGCTCGACGAAGACACAAGTGATGACACGCATCATGACGCACGACTTTCGCGGGCTTGACCGATGGCGACGTGCGGTCCGCAGCGCCATGGTGAAGACGGAGTGAGTGCGGTGACTGCAAATCGCACTCGGATCATTGGATAGCCCGCACACTTCGGCGAAGTGGACGGTGCGCAGTTACTGACCGAGTACGGAGGATTGCCTAAGGGAACCTTACCCATGGCGAAACGATACGCATTGCGCTCGTCAAACAGGCATCGGGCCTAACAACTCGTTCATGACGTTCGATCTCGGCAGGGATCGCTTAAGGTTATCGTTTCAAGTTGATCGGATTGCGTGTGACGCAAAGACGGCGACGGACCGCGAAAGCCACGCGTAAGTCCACCGGCTCGTTGAGTCGCGGGTCCGGCGTATCCCTGCGGTTGTATGAGGCGTGCGCTCGTCGGGTGCTGCGTCGTCGTGTTCGGCTGGATCGTGAGGATGCGGCATAGTGCGAGCATCAGGCGCAGGTGGACGGGCAACGATCACGGGCAACCGCCAGCAATCGATCTTCACGCCGGCGGTCATCATCGCTGAACCACGAAATATCAGGGACGCTCAACAGCCCCGCATGATGCTGACCAGCCCCGAAGGCGGCGATCCGACAATGAGTGCTGGAGGGGATTTGGTGGAGCCGAGGGGAATCGAACCCCTGACCTCCTCATTGCGAACGAGGCGCTCTCCCAGCTGAGCTACGGCCCCTCCCGCGCCAGGCCGGACAGGCCGGACGCCGAAAGAGCGGTCATTTACGTTTGGAGGCAATATCAAGTCAAGAACGCAAAGCCCGCTTGAGGGGTCTTTTCTGCCCGTGCCGCATGTCGTCCCTTGTTCCGCCAGACCCGAACCGATATTTTGCCCGGACCGCCGTTTTTTGATTCCGCCCCGTAAAGCACCCCAAAAAAGCCCATGCGCGCCATCCTCGACATCGTTCTCATCGCGCTGGACCTCTATGTCTGGCTGTTGATCGCCTCGGCCATCCTGTCCTGGCTGATCGCCTTCAATGTCGTGAACACCCGCAATCAGTTCGTGGCTAGCGTGGCGGAATTCCTCTACCGGATCACGGAGCCGGTGCTCGGGCCGATCCGTTCGTTCCTGCCCAATCTGGGCGGCCTCGATATCTCCCCGGTGATCCTGATCCTGCTCATCATGCTGATTCAGCGGGTCATCAGCTATTACATCTATCCGAACGTGTTCTGAGCACCGCTTCGGGGGCCGCCTGGCGGCCCGGTCGATAACTTACGAGGATGACATGGAGCCCTGGCGGTATTCCGCCCAAGGCGTGAGCATTGCGTTGCGCGTGACCCCGCGCGGCGGCAGGGACCAGATCGACGGCGTCGAGATCCTGGCGAACGGTCGCAGCGTGGTGAAGGTGCGGGTGCGGGCCATCGCCGAGGGCGGCGAGGCGAACCGGGCGGTGATGGAGCTGTTGGCGCGGGAACTCGGCGCCCGCAAAAGCGACATCCGGCTTCTCGCCGGGGCGACCTCGCGGCTGAAGCAGGTGGCGGTGGACGGCGACCCGAAGCGGCTTGGAGAAACATTGCGGCGGCTGGTCGCCGTGACGTCAGAGACGACAGAGGATTCGAACGAATGACGGCAAGGATCATCGATGGCAAGGCGGTGGCGGCAGCGCTGCGGGAGGACGTGGCGAAGGAGGTCACCCGGCTGCAGCGCGATCATGGCCTCACCCCCGGCCTCGCTGTGGTCCTGGTCGGGAGCGACCCGGCGAGCGAAGTCTATGTGCGCAGCAAGGGCAAGCAGACCCGCGCGGCCGGCATGAATTCATTCGAATACGTGCTGCCGGGTGATGCGTCCGAGGCCGATGTTCTGGCCGTGGTGGAGAAGCTCAACCGCGATCCAGCCGTCCACGGCATCCTGGTGCAACTGCCGTTGCCGAAGGGGCTCGACCCGAACCGCATCGTGGCGGCGATCGATCCGGCGAAAGACGTGGATGGCCTGCACCCTGTCAATGCCGGGCGGCTCGCTACCGGCCTGCCGGCCCTGACGCCGTGCACGCCGCTCGGCTGCATCATCCTGACCAAGAGCGTCCATCCGTCCTTGCAGGGCATGGACGCGGTGGTGATCGGCCGCTCCAATCTCGTCGGCCGGCCGCTGGTGCAGTTGCTGCTGAACGAAAATGCGACGGTGACGATCGCCCATTCGCGTACGCGCGATCTCGCCGCGCTCTGCCGCCGGGCCGATCTCGTCTATGCGGCGGTGGGTCAGAAGGAGATGGTGCGCGGCGATTGGCTGAAGCCGGGTGCAACCGTGATCGATGTCGGCATCACCCGCATTCCGGGGCCGAACGGCAAGGACAAGCTGGTGGGCGATGTTGCGTATGACGAGGCGCTGCAGGTCGCAGGCGCGGTTACGCCGGTGCCGGGCGGCGTCGGCCAGATGACGGTCGCGTGCCTCCTGGTCAACACCGTGCGCGCGGCTTGCGCCATTCACGGGTTGTCGAAGCCCGCGGTGTAAACGGCTCTGCGGTGTGAGCCGTTCAGACCCGGCAGATGATCCGTACCATCGCCGGGTCGTCCGGATTGTAACCCGGACGCGGAGCCTGTGAGGGCTGGTCGGTGATCTCCGGCTCAGTGGCTTCCGCCAGGTGGATCAGCTTCCACCCGACCGGCTGACCGCTGACGCTGCCACCCGCGACCTGCCAGGCGCGCATGATCTCGACCTGCTCGCGGGTGATGCCGACCGTATGGACCTCGACCAGACGGCGATGCCCGCGGTAACGAAGCGCCAGCACCAATCGTTTATGCAACGCGTGGCAAGCGGTGGAGGCCTGTATCATCGGGTCTCCGCGCGCGGCTCCCTTATGGCGTCGCCGTGACGTCGGCGCTCATGCCGAAGCGATCAATCGTCGTCATCGTCATCCAGATCGACATTGACGTCCGGCCTGTAAACGCTGACCCCGGCTGGACGATAGGGATCGTAGCGGCGCTCGACATAGCGCGGCGTCGGCGCATCATAGCCATCCTGTTCGATGACGGCACGTGCGGGCAAGCGCTCCTGCCAGCAGCGGCCATAGCCGTCGCAGACCGTGCGCATGCGTTCAACGACCGGCGGGCCGTTGGGATAGCTATCGTAGGTGGCGAATGTATCGGCTGCGCGAGCGTCGCTCGTAAACAACGCGGCGGCACTGAGGGCCGCGGCAACAGCAAGCTTCATGGTGGCCTCCTTCTGATTGTTTTCACGCGTGAAGGTGCCAGAAGGCTGATGGGAAAACATGGCGAAGCGCCGATCATGCCGCGGCCTTATTATGGAAAGAAGCCGTCAACTGAGGCCGCCTGCGACCGGCGCCTCAATCCACTAAGCCCGCGGCGGCAGCCGCTCGAAGGCCGGCACGCCTTGTGGGATCTGGTGGAAACTCTGCTTGTCGACGGTGAAGATCGCCATCTGCGGTTCGCCGAACTGCGCCGGGTCGTCGAGCGTGCCGATCTTGATGATCACCGGCGGCAATCCGGGGCGGCGGGTGAGCAGGTGGGTGCCGCAGTTGGGACAGAATTCGCGCGTGACCGGGTTGTCCAGATCGCTGCGCGAAAACTGCTTTGGTTCGCCCTTGGTGTAGCGGAAGCCGCTGGAAGGCATCAGCATGAACATGTTCGGCGAACCGCCGGTGATGTACTGGCATTCACGGCAATGGCATTGCGCCTTCATCGCCGGATCGCCTTCCGCCACGTAACGCACGTTGCCGCAGTAACAACCGCCTTCGAGTTTCATGGGTGTCCTCCTGTTATGATCTCAACCCGCAATGGTCTGCATCAGCCTTCGGTAGAAGCGGATCATGTCGGCGTAATTCTCGACGCTGAGCCGTTCGTTGGTGCCGTGAAAGCGTGACAGGTCCTCCGGCTTCGCCCGCACCGGGGCAAAGCGGAAAACATTGTCGGAAACCCCTGCATAATGCCGCGCGTCGGTGCCGCCGACCATCAGGCCTGGCGAGACGACGACATCGGGAAACACCTCGCGGATGGTCTGGTTGAGCGCGCGGTAAACAGCGGTGCTGGTGGGCGAGACCGGCGGCGGGTCGGTGTTCGCCGCGCCCGGCGTGATGCCGATGCGGTCGTTAGCGATCACGCTGCGCACGTGGGCGATCACGCTGTCCTGGGTGTCGCCGGGCAGCAGACGGAAATTCACTGTCGCCTCGGCGCGGCCTGGCAGTACGTTGTCCTGGTTGCCGGCGTTGAAGATCGTCAGCGCCGTCGTGGTGCGGATCGCCGCTTCAGTGGCGGCGGATTTCTCGAGCTCCCGCCGCAACAATGGCTTCAGCAGCCACAGGTTCGACAGCACGACGCGGTTGAGACCGTCCATTTCCGGCGCCAGCGTGTTGAACATCTCCTCCGAGATGCCGCGGATGTCGGCGGGCATGCGGTGATCCTCCAGCCGCGCCAGCGCCGCGCTCAGCATGCCGATCGCGGTCTCGCGCGGCGGCAGCGAGGAGTGGCCGGGCGTTGCCGTCGATGACAGCACCAGCGTCGCAAAGCCTTTCTCGCCGATGCCGATCAGCGCGGCAGGTTTGCTCAGGCCTTTCAGGATGCCGTCGGTGATGATCAGCCCCTCGTCGAGGACGAAGTCGAGCCGCACGCCGCGGGCGGCGAGCAAGGCGGCGATCGCCTTGGCGCCGCGCTGGCCGCCGACCTCTTCGTCATGGCCGAAGGCGTAGTAGATCGTCCGCTTCGGCTTGAAGCCCTCCTTGGCGAGCATGTCTGCGGCTTCGAGAATCGCGAACAGGCTGCCCTTGTCGTCCCAGGCGCCGCGACCCCAGATATAGCCGTCCTTCACCACGCCGTCGAACGGCGGCACTTGCCAGTCGTTCTCGGTGCCGGGCGCGATCGGCACAACGTCCTGATGCGCCAGCAGTGCGATCGGCGCGGCATTCCTGTCGGCCCCCTCAAGGGTGTAGAGCAGGGCGTGACTGCCGATCACCTCGCGCTTCGCGGCCGCGTGAAAAGCCGGGAAGCTCTCCGCGATGTGCGCATGCAGCTTGGCGAATTCGTCAGCGTTTTGCGCGGGATTGAGAAAGTTGGAAATGGTGCGGAAGCGGATCGCCGCGGCGAGCCGCTCGGCTGCGCCGGCTTCGACGGCTGCGCGTTGCAGCGGCCGCACGTCGAGCTGCAGCGACCGGTGGGTGAACGTATTGAGCAGCAGAACGCCGGCAAGAATGACGGCGAGGCCCGCCAGCGCGGCGAGGCCAGTGAGAACAGCTTTGAACGGGCGGCTCATCGACAGCTCCTACCATTGATGAGCTTCGCCGTCTCTCAGCACAATCGCAAGCGCTACTTCGTCTTCGCGCGTTCGATGCCTTCCTGGATCAGCTTGTGCGCCTCGTCGACACCGCCCCAGCGCAGCACCTTGACCCATTTGTTCGGTTCGAGATCCTTATAGTGCTCGAAGAAGTGCTGGATCTGCTGCAGGGTGATTTCCGGCAGGTCGGTGTAGCTCTTTACGTTCGCGTAGCGGCGGGTCAGCTTCATCGACGGCACGGCGATGATCTTCTCGTCACCGCCGGCTTCGTCTTCCATGAACAGCACGCCGACGGGACGCACGCTCATCACAGCGCCCGGCACGATCGCGCGGGTGTTGGCCACCAGCACGTCGCAGGGATCGCCATCGTCGGACAGGGTATGCGGGATGAAACCGTAATTCCCGGGGTAGCGCATCGCCGTGTAAAGGAAGCGGTCCACCACCAGCGTCCCTGCCGCCTTGTCCATTTCGTACTTGATCGGCTCGCCGCCGACGGGGACTTCGATAATCACGTTGACCTCGTGCGGCGGGTTGGCCCCAGTCGAGATCGCATCGATACGCATGAAAAGCTCCGCAAAGATTCAGGGATGCCGGCCGGCGGTTGCACCGCAGCGTAACGGCGAGCATTGCCTATACGGCTCTCGGTCACGAGGGAAGACGATAAGACGCGTGGTGCGTGATCTTCGTCAAAAACAATGCAAACGCCTGCGGAGAGGCGACTGACCCCGATCCCGCGTTTATCGCTGGTTTGGGGCGTTCATGCGTCCGCTATGCATGCATCCAGGACATGGATCCAGGAAGAAGTCCCCCGGCCGCCAATGCGTCCAGCAAATCAATGCGTCCAGGAGAACGCAACTTTGTCGAGGGTCTTGGTTCCAAACCGCTCCGAGGAGCGCGCCACCATGCGGCCGCCCAGGTTCCGGTAGAAATCTACCGCCGGATCGTTATCAGAAAGCGCCCAGATCACCATACTTTTCAGCCCGCTTTGGGCCAGGTCGCGCCGGGCGGCGGTGAACAGGCGGCGGCCGAAGCCGAGGCCCTGGAACTCGGGCTTCAGGTAAAGCTCGTAGATCTCGCCATCGAAGTGGAGGCTGCGGGCGCGATTGCGACCATAGTTGGCATAGCCCGCGATCTGCTCGCCGAAAACCAGAACGCTGACCCGACTGCCTTTACGGATTGCGCTGTCCCACCACTGCGGACCGCGACGGTTGATGAGCTTGTCCAGTTCAGCACCGGGGATGATGCCCTGATAGGCGGCGCGCCACGCCTGATCGTGGGTGGACGCAACCGCTGCTGCGTCGGATGGCTTGGCGTGCCGAACTTCGATCAGGATCGTGCTCATGAACCGATCAAAGCAAGACATCCGCGCCGCTTCAAGAGCTTTGCTTAATAATCGGTTAAGATGTGGATTTTCTGCATCACTGGCGCGCGAAAGTGCGGTGACTTGTCTCGAAACAGGACGGATGGATCGACGCATGTGACCCGGCTATTCGGTTTCTGCACGATTATGCATTGTCGTTCAGTCGGAACGGTGGAGCGTCTGATCGTCCGCACCATTCCCTGCCGTCTGCGCCACGGCTGATTCGCGGCCGCTTGCCATTTGCTCGCTTCGTTATGCTGCATGCCGGCATTGCGGTGTCACGGCATTGAACCGCTGCGGTATTCCCGGCCATGCTCGCCGGCAACAAGAAGGGGAGGACCACCATGAAAATGACCGCCGCGATCCTGTTCGAGCAGGGGCTGCCACATCCATTCACCGTGTCGAAGCCACTGCGGATCGAGCGGGTCGAGCTGAACGGCCCTGGTCCCGGCGAGGTGATGATCGAGGTCGCTGCGGCGGGCCTCTGCCATTCCGACCTGTCGACCATCGAAGGCGTTCGTCCGCGCAAGCTGCCGACGGTCGTTGGTCACGAAGGCGCGGGCGTCGTGGTCGAAGTCGGTCCCGGCGTGCGTGACGTGAAGGTCGGCGATCATGTCGTCNCCTCGTTCGTGTCGAGCTGCGGCNCCTGCCGCTACTGCTCCGACGCCCGTCCCAATCTTTGCATGGTGTCCACCGCGTCGCGTGCCGCGGGCACGCTGCAATCCGGCGCGCGGCGCCTGTTCTGCGATGACGGCGGTGACCTGCATCACTACAGCGGCCTGTCGGTCTATGCGCAGTACGCGGTGGTCGCCGAAAGCTCGGTGGTGACCGTCGACAAGCGTGCGCCGCTCAACGTCGCCTCGCTGTTCGGCTGCGCGGTGATGACCGGTGTCGGCGCGGTTGTGAACACGGCGCAGGTTGCGCCTGGGCGGAGCTCCGCGGTGGTCGGCCTCGGCGGCGTCGGATTGAACTCGCTGTTGGCGCTGGTGGCTTCGGGCGCCTACCCGGTCATCGCCGCCGACGTGTTACCCGCGAAGCTGGAGCTGGCGAAATCGCTTGGCGCGACACATACGGTGCTGGCCAACGACAAGAACGCGATTGCGCAGGTGCGTGATCTGACACGGGGCGGCGTGGACTTCGCCTTCGAGATGGCGGGATCGCTGCCGGCGATGGACTTCGCCTACGCGATCACCGCGCGTGGCGGCACCACGGTCAGCGCCGGCCTGCCGAAGCCGGACGCGGCAATCGCCTATCCGCATGCGGCGATGGTAACCGACGAGCGCACCATCAAGGGCAGCTATATGGGAAGCTGCATCGCCCGCCGCGACATTCCGCGGTTCCTCGATCTGTACCTCGCGGGCAAGCTGCCCGTCGATAAGCTGCATGCGGGTGATCTGACGTTCGACGGCCTCAACGAAGGCTTCGACAAGCTCGCCGATGGCAGCGTCGTGCGGCAGACATTGCGACCCAATTGAGCGGCGCGGCAGATGCCGCAGGTGAGGTGACAACGATGTCTGCGCCGCGATGGCCCGACAACCATGTCATTCTCTATGACGGCATCTGCGTGTTCTGCTCGCGCTGGGTGCGCTTTATCGCGGCCCGCGACGGCGGACTGTTTCGCTTCACCGCGATCCAATCCGACTATGGACGAAAGCTCGCGGAGACCTTCGGGATCGACACTTCAGATCCCGACACCAATGCGGTGGTCGTGAACAATGCCGTGCTGTTCAAATCGGATGCGACGTTGACGGTCCTCGGGATGTTGCCTGGGTGGCGCTGGGCGCGGATGCTGACACGCGTGCCGAAGCGATTGCGCGATGCAGTCTATGATCTGGTCGCGCGCAACCGCTATCGGATCTTCGGGACCTATGACACATGCTTCGTCGGCGACGCATCGCTGCGCAAGCGCGTGCTCACCGAGATGTAAGGTTAGGCCGCACGAACAGGGATCGTCGCCAGCGCTTCCTTCCCAGCCCGGATGCCGCTCTCCAGCGCGCCGTGACAGGTGGAGAAGAAGTTCGGCGATGTCGCCTCGCCGGCAAAGAACAGCCGGTCGTCGACAGGCGTTGCCAGGATGGCGCGGTCGTCGGCATGGCCAGGTAAGGCATGCGAGTAGGATCCCGTCGCGAACCGATCATGCGCCCAGCGCGACGACGACAGCGGCCGCAGCTTCTTGCGGTAGGCTGAACCGAGCAGGGCGACGATCTCGTCGATCGCGGTTGCGGCCATGGCGCCCTCGCCGGCGTCTTCCAGTTCGCGCGCGAAGCGCCCGCCGAAGTAACCCTCGATGCTGGGGAAGCCCTGCGGCCGCAGGTGGTACGTGCCGGTGCCGACCTTCGTGGTCGAGCCGCGCAGGTTGCCGTCGCGCGGCAAGGCCTCGCCATCGTCGTCGAGCGCCAGCATCACCTTGTCGGCGAGGCCGAGAGGCAGGCCGCGCGTGGCCGCGATCTTGTCCGGCAGCGCGGGCGAGAAGCGCAGGGTTTCATCGGCGATCAGGTTCGTCGGAACGGTGACGATGACCTTGGTCGCGGTCAGCGTGCCGCGCGAGGTCTCGATGCGGATGCGCGCGCCCGCGTGATCGATCAGCCCGACCTGCGTATCGAAGGCGACCGGGCAGGTCGCGCCGTAGGCGGCCACCAGCGCGCCATAACCGCGCTTCACCCGCCAATTGACCTCGGTATCTTCATAAGCATCGATGTCGTAAATCGACACCCGATCCAGTTCGACACCGTTGATGTAGGTCGAAACGCAATCCAGCATCGCATTCCAGCGATTGCCCGGCAGCAGCAACGCGCTGGCGGGCCGGTCCGGCCCTTCTTCAGCCGCTTTCTCGGCGCGGGCATAGAACGCCTCCATCTCCCGCAGATACGCCTCGCGCTCGTGCTGCGGAAATCCGATGTTGAACGTCTGTTGGCTCCAATGCGGACGGCTGCGGTCGATATCGAAGCCGAGCCGGGTGGCGATCGCGACGAACGGGTTCTTGTCGGCCGAATGCAGCCAGCCGCAACCCACGTCGAAGACGATGCCGTTCTCGAGCTGGCGGGTGAAAGCTCGGCCGCCAAGCCGGTCGCGGGCTTCCAGCAGGATTACGCGCAGGCCGCTCGCCTCCAGCGCGCGCGCTGCGCCGATGCCGGCAGCGCCTGCGCCGATGATGGCAACGTCAACGTCGGACGGCAGCGGCATGGTGAATCCGATAGCCTATGGGCGAGAGTTGTCGGCTGCCGGGTGGGAACCCGGCGACTGACCTCAATATATGATCTTACGATCGTTTGCGCGACGCGTGTCAGCAGCAAGGATGACCGATGGCAGACATGCGCTTGCGGTAAGCGCATGCCTGGGATGGGGACCGTCAGCCCGCCAGCGCTTCCTTGGACTTCTCGGCCCGCTTGCGGTCGTTGGGATCGAGCAGCTTCTTGCGCAGCCGGATGGATTTCGGCGTCACTTCCACCAGTTCGTCGTCTTCGATGTAGGCGAGCGCCTTCTCCAGTGACATCTTGATCGGCGGCGTCAGCCGCACCGCCTCGTCCTTCGAGGTGGTGCGGATGTTGGTGAGCTGCTTGCCCTTCAGCACGTTGATCTCGAGATCGTTGTCACGGGTATGCTCGCCGACGATCATGCCGCGATAGACGCGCCAGCCCGGCTCGATCATCATCGGGCCGCGGTCTTCCAGCTTCCACATGGCGTAGGCCACCGCCTCACCCTGTTCGTTGGAGATCAGCACGCCGTTGCGGCGGCCGGGGATGTCGCCCTTATAAGGGGCGTAGCCGTGGAACAGCCGGTTCATCACCGCCGTCCCACGCGTGTCGGTCAGCAGTTCGCCCTGATAGCCGATCAGGCCACGGGTCGGAGCGTAGAACACGAGCCGCAGACGGTTGCCGCCCGACGGCTTCATCTCGATCATCTCCGCCTTGCGCTCGCTCATCTTCTGCACGACGACGCCGGAATGCTCCTCGTCGACGTCGATGACGACCTCCTCGACCGGTTCGGTCCAGCCGCCGGTGGCCTCGTCCTTCTGCAGAACCACACGCGGACGCGATACCGACAGTTCGAAGCCTTCGCGGCGCATGTTCTCGATCAGAATCGCGAGTTGCAGTTCGCCGCGGCCGGAGACTTCCATCGAGTCCTTGTCGTCGGCCTCGGTCACGCGCAGCGCGACGTTGCCTTCCGCTTCGCGCAGCAACCGGTCGCGAATCATGCGGCTGGTCACCTTGTCGCCTTCGGTGCCGGCGAGCGGTGAGTTGTTGACGATGAAGGACATCGATACGGTCGGCGGATCGATCGGCTGCGCGACCAGCGGCGTTTCGACGCTCGGGTCGCAGAAGGTGTCGGCAACGGTGCCTTTGGTCAGACCGGCGATGGCGACGATGTCGCCGGCTTCCGCCTCGTCGAGCGGAATGCGCTCGATGCCGCGGAACGCGAGAATCTTCGAAATCCGGCCCTGTTCGATCAGCTTGCCGTCGCGACTCATCGCCTTGATCGCCTGGTTCGGCTTGATGATGCCGGAGGTGATGCGGCCGGTGATCAGGCGGCCGAGATAGGGATTGGACTCCAGGATCGTGCCGATCATGCGGAACGGTCCGTCCTCGACCACCGGCGGTGCAACGTGGCGCAGCACCAGGTCGAACAGCGGCTGCATGCCGGCATCCTGCGGCCCGTCCGGGCTCTCGGCCATCCAGCCCTGCTTGGCGGAGCCGTAGAGAATCGGGAAGTCGAGCTGCTCGTCGGTGGCGTCGAGTGCCGCAAACAGGTCGAACACTTCGTTCACGACTTCGGTCGCCCGTGCGTCGGGACGATCGACCTTGTTGATCACGACGATCGGCTTCAGGCCGACCTTGAGCGCCTTCGAAACCACGAACTTGGTTTGCGGCAGCGGGCCTTCGGCGGCATCGACCAGCACCAGGGCGCCGTCCACCATGTTCAGGATGCGCTCGACCTCGCCACCGAAGTCGGCGTGGCCTGGCGTGTCGACGATGTTGATGCGGGTGTCCTTCCACTGCACCGAAGCGGCCTTGGCCAGAATGGTGATGCCGCGCTCGCGCTCGATGTCGTTGGAGTCCATCGCGCGTTCGGCGACACGCTGGTTTTCGCGGAATGTGCCAGATTGCTGCAGCAGGCGATCGACGAGTGTGGTCTTGCCATGATCGACGTGGGCGATGATGGCGACGTTGCGCAAATTCATAGGGTCTACCGGTTATGATCGCAGCGCTCCGGCAGAACCTGCCGAATGGATGACGCCGCGGATCTCATTGTTCGGGAACGATCACGTCCGAAAACCGGGACCGCTTTTCGGACGTCATGCCCAGCCACGCCGCCCTCAGAAACAGCGAGCCCGGCCTTCTGGGACCGGGCACTCGGGGGACGCGCTGCGGCGCAATATAGTCAGAAATCGTCCGAGAACAACGGCTTTTGCAGGAGCTCCGGCACCGAAATTTGGACTTTCTGGCCCGGAAACTCCCGGAACCGGCCAAGGGTCAGACCACGGCGGGCCGGGAGGGGCGAACCGAGGGCACCAGCGGCGTCGGATCGGTGGCCAGGAACAGGCGCCGGTCGGCAACGGCATTGTGGAACTGCTCAAGCGCGATCTGGAAGGCTGTCAGCGTTCCGGTCTCGATCGCGCCGTGTTCGTAGCAATCCAGCGTGTTGCGGAGAATGTCGTCGGCTTCCGCCTGCAGCTGGTCCAGTTCTTCGTGCGAGGCCGCCTTGCGCGCCTGCGTCAGCATTTGCAGCAGCCGCTCCCGCAGCGACGAGTTGGTGGTCCGGTCGTCCTTCTTCAGGTAGCTCACCGACCAGGCGCCCAGCGAGCCGAGGACCGACACCGCCATGATGCTCCACCAGATCAGGTCGCTGTAGGTCTCCATGAAGGTCTTTTCTTCGCCATCGACGTAGGCGGCGGCGCCGGGATGAACCGGAATCGCGGCGTCCTTGTCGGTGTCGGGCACCTCGATCTTGGCGGCGGAGGGATTCTCCGCGATCAGCGCCTGCCGCATCGAGAACAGCTGCCGCGTGAAGGCCGTCACGACCGAATCGGGCAGGGTCTTGCGCGCGACGATGTGGTGCGAGAAGCCGATGGTCTTGATGGTCTCGTCGGGCCGTGCGGGTGCTCCGCCAAAGGCGCCGGGGGCGATCTCGGTCGATTCGTAGATCGGATCGTTGTTGGCGATCACGTCGGCGGAATCGATCGGCAGAAAGATCGGTGCGCCGCCATCGCGCGCCGATGCCGCCACCGCGTCCGAGGTGATCCGGCTGTTGGGTGGGCCGACCGCGACCAGGGCATCGACCTTGTTGTTGCGGACCGCCTCGGCGACTTCATTCGCCGAGAACTGCAAGATCGCGACCTTGTCGATGGCGACGCCGTACTGCTTCAGGATCACGCGCAGCACGTTCACGTTCGATTGGCTGCGGCCGATGATGCCGATCCTGTGGCCGGCCAGATTGTCGATCCGCTTGATCTTCTGTTCCGGCGGCGCGCGTTTGGCGCCCTTGGCCGCGGCAACGGCAGGAGCCGGCGGCAGCCAGATGGCAACGATGTTCTTGCGCAGCGTCGCGACGGCCTGCGAGTCCTTCGGGAGCTTCTGGTCGCCGCGAACCACGGCGAGGTCGGCCTGACCGGCATCGAGAGCCACGGCGCTTTGCACCGAGCCGTCCGTCGGCACGAGGCGCAGGCGGATCGAGCTGCGGTCACGTCCGGCACCTTGCGGGTCGAACACCCGGGCGATCGACTGCACGACCTTGAAGTCTTCGCTGTTAGGAGGGCCGATCGCGATCCGCACCGTAACCGGACGGTTGAAGTAATAGATCGTTGCTCCGATCGCCGATGCCGCGGCGATCGCGCCCGCGACCAAGGACAGGATCGTCATGGCTCTTGGCCCGCGATGACGCGGAGCCGGTGTTCCGCCTGCTCCGAGCGAGCTATCGGCAGCCATCGATCGGGAAAAGAGCTGGCGCAGGGTCAGAGGCGTCATCCCACGAAGGTGCTTTCAACGGACAGTATAGCAAACTTTGCCGCTCTCACGCAGTTCCGCGATCGCGCCTGGGTTGGCATCGCGGAGACATCCATGCGGTTCGGGCCGATATCGCGTCCGGCCGTGAACCAAGACGGCCGCATATGGTAATTATAAGGCAGTGAAGGAGACCCGCATGACCGAGAAACTGACTGGCGAATCCCGCCGCACCGCGCTTGCGACATTGTCCGGCTGGGCCGAGGTTCCGGGCCGGGACGCGATCACAAAGACATTTGTTTTCAAAGACTTCAATGAAGCTTTCGGGTTCATGAGCCGGGTTGCGCTGGTGGCCGAGAAGCGGGATCACCATCCTGAATGGCGCAATGTCTACAAGACCGTGGAGGTGGTGCTGGCGACCCACGATGCGGGCGGCCTGACAGCCAAGGACATCGCGCTCGCGGAAGCGATGGACCGCATCGCCCGGATCTAAGGGGTTCGGGTCCAACATTTGCGTCCAGCTACATCCGGCTGCGTCCACCGTGGCCAGGATCCCCTGTTGGAATCGAAAACCGCTCGGAACCATAGGAGCTTAACGGAGCTTGGATTTTGCGCGACCGCGGCCGAGTGAGGTGCGAATACCGAATCCGCGCCACGCGCCGTTCATCTTGCAAACGCCCGCGCCGCTCACCAATTTTTGACTGCGTTCGCCGGCACCCGCCATGCGGACCGGTGTGACGAGGGTTGCCGAGCAATGGCCATGCATCACGCGACAGATGGCGCGACCGACTTCAACGCGGAGGATTTCGAGCCCGCGCGCAAGCTCGCGCAGGACAGCGAGAGTGTGCGCCGGCGCTTTAAGGCGAAGTTCAAGCGGTTCGCGGCGCGGCTGCCGTTCGCCGAGGACCTGCTGGCCGCCTACTATTGCGCCTTCGATCGCCAGACGCCACGCCATGTGCAGCTGTCGCTGCTCGGTGCGTTGGCCTACTTCGTACTGCCGTTCGATTTCGTTCCGGACATCCTGCCGATGCTCGGCTTCACCGACGATGCGGCGGTGCTGGTGACGGCGTTGCGGCTGGTGGCGACTCACATCCGCCCCGACCATCGCGAGGCCGCGCGGCAGGCTTTGGCGCGCGGGACCGAAGGCGATCTCGACAATCCCGCTGGTGCCTGAAGCTGCGGTTCACCCGAAGCGAACCGCAGCTCTATTTTTCAGCGGGATCTGGCCGAAAATCATCTCCGGCTCTTCGCGGTCATGCATCAGGGATGCAGGATGACCTTGCCCATTGCCTGACGGCTTGAAAGCACAGCCATTGCCTCGGCCGTTTTCGCCAGCGGGAAAGTGGCATGCACGTGCGAGGAGAGTTTTCCGTCCGCCGCCCATTGCACGATCTTCTCCAGGTTGGCGCGGCTCTTGTCCGGGAAGGCCTTGTTGAAGCCGCCCCAGAACACGCCGCGGATGTCGCAGCTCTTCAGCAGCGCGAGGTTGAGCGGGATGCGCGGGATCGGTCCCGAGGCGAAGCCGATCACCAGCAGGCGTCCCTCCCAGCCGAGCGAGCGCAGGGCCGCCTCGGTGAAATCGCCGCCGACCGGATCGAACACGATGTCGATGCCTTTCGTGCCGCCGATCTTCTTCAGGCCTTCCTTCAGATCGTTCGTCGCGTAATTGAACAGGATGTCAGCGCCGTGCTGCTTGCAGAACTGGAGCTTCTCGTCCGACGAGGCGCAAGCGACAACACGCAAGCCCATCAGCTTGCCGAGTTCGATCGCTGCAAGGCCGGTGCCGCCTGCGGCGCCAAGCACCACCAACGTTTCGCCCGGCTTCGGATCGGCGCGATCTTCCAGCGCATGCAGCGCGGTCGAGTAGATGAGGATGACACCAGCCGCGCGATCGTAGTCGAGCGAGTCGGGAATCTTGACCGTCAGTGCGGCATCGGCGGCAACCTTCTCGCGCGCGCCGTTGTAGCCGATCGAGGAGACGACGCGGTCGCCGACCTTCAGATCGGTGACGCCTTCGCCGACGCTCTCGATCACCCCTGCGATCTCAGCCGCCGGCGAGAACGGAAACGGCGGCTTGGTCTGATACTTTCCCTGCACCATCAGGATGTCGAAGAAGTTCAATGCCGCGGCCTTGATCGCGATCACGACCTGGCCTGGACCCGCAACCGGATCGGGCAGATCGCCGAGGACGAGATCGGCAGGTTCGCACCATTGCGAGCAGATGATGGCCTTCATGCAGCACCACGCGATTATGAGTGTTGATCGGGTCGCTGTTCATGGCGGATTTGCGCGGGTCCGACAATCCTCATCGTCGGTGCGGCTGTCGTGCGCGAGCATGCGCGCATGTGCGGTCGGGCCGCAGGCGAGAGGCGCGAAGCTTCACAATTTTGCCGTTCCCGTCTATTCCATTTGCGCAGCCGGATTCTGCGGAACTGGCTCGGAAAGCCCTGATTTGAGCGAGGTTCTTGAGATGTCGGTGCGAGGGGCAGTTGGTCTGGTGGCGTGCATTGCCGGCGCAGTCGCCTGTGTGTGGCCATTGCAGGTCAATGCACAAGCCGCGAAGGGTGCGAAAGCGGCCCCGAAGCAGGACACCAAGCAAGCCGCATCGGCTGCGACCGGGGGCGCCGAGCCGACACTCGTCGGGCAGTTCGGCCCGTGGGGTGCTTATGTCGCCTCGCCTGGCGGCAAGCGGATCTGCTTTGCATTGGCCAAGCCGACGTCGATGAAGACCAATCCACCCAACCGCCCGCGCGATCCGGCCTACGCCTTCATCTCCACGCGCCCGCAGGAGAAGGTCACCAACGAGGTCTCGATCATGATCGGTTATCCGTTGAAGCCGGGTTCGGAGGGGACGCTCGAAGTGTCTGGCAACCGCTATGCGATGTACACGCAGGGTGATGGCCTGTGGGTCAAGAATGCCGCCGAAGAGGAGAAGATGGTCGACGCCCTGCGCAAGGGTTCCGACGTGACCGTCAAGGGCGTCTCCTCGCGCGGCACCGAGACCACTGACGTCTATTCCTTGAGGGGGCTGTCGCAGGCGCTCGACCGGCTGGCGCAGGACTGTCGCCGCTAACTACCTCAAATCTGCATTGATTCTCAGCCGATAAAGCGCCAAGTAAGCGCCAGGAAAGGCGCTGACCTGGCCGAGGCCGGGTGGAGGCCCGGATCGCGCGTCCATGCGCTCCGGAAGAGCCCGGCGCGGGATTGATCGATGACTGTTACGGCAATCGAACCCCAGGCGGCGCGGGGCGTCCTCGTCGAGAAGGTGCCGCTGGAGAGCTATGTGCCGCCGGCGAAGCCGTCGCTGGTGGGGCTGTCGCGTGCGGAACTCGCCGAAAGGCTTGGCGGCATTGGCGTGCCGGAGGGCCAGCGCAAGATGCGCGTGCAGCAGCTCTGGCATTGGATGTATGTGCGCGGCGTACAGACCTTCGCCGAGATGACCAGCGTGTCGAAAGCGGTGCGTGCCGACCTGGAGCAGCACTTCACGGTGGCTCGGCCGGAGGTGGTCGCCGAGCAGATTTCCGAAGACGGGACCCGCAAATGGCTGCTGCGGCTGCCGAGCGGTCTTGCAGGCGAGCGCGCTCACGAGGTCGAGTGCGTCTACATCCCCGAGACCGATCGCGGAACACTGTGCGTGTCCTCGCAGGTCGGCTGCACGCTGAACTGCTCGTTCTGCCACACCGGTACGCAGCGCCTTGTCCGCAATCTGACGCCCGGAGAAATCGTCGGCCAGGTGATGGTGGCGCGTGATCGGTTGAACGATTGGGTCGATCGCGAGACGCCGAACGGCAACCGCCTCGTGACCAACATCGTGATGATGGGCATGGGCGAGCCGCTCTACAATTTCGACGCGGTGCGCGACGCCCTGGCGATCGTGTCGGACAACGAGGGCATCGGCATTTCGCGCCGGCGCATCACGCTGTCGACGTCGGGCGTGGTGCCGAACATCGTTCGCGCCGGCGAGGAGATCGGCGTGATGCTGGCGATCTCGCTGCACGCGGTGCGTGACGAGTTGCGCGACGAGCTCGTGCCGCTCAACCGCAAATATCCGATCGCCGAGCTGCTCGAGGCCTGCCGGAATTATCCGGGTCTTTCGAATTCGCGCCGCATCACCTTCGAGTATGTGATGCTGAAGGGCGTGAACGATTCGCTCGACGACGCCAAGCGGCTGGTCAAGCTGCTGAAGGGCATTCCCGCTAAGATCAATCTGATCCCCTTTAATCCGTGGCCAGGTTCGGCTTACGAGTGCTCGGATTGGACGCAGATCGAGGCATTCTCCGAATACGTCTTCAATGCCGGCTACTCGTCGCCGGTCCGCACGCCGCGCGGCCGCGACATCCTTGCGGCGTGCGGTCAGCTGAAGTCGGAGACCGAGAAGCTGTCGGCCCGCGAGCGTCAGGCGCTGCGAGCCATGGCTATGACCGACTGATCCTTGCGCGGCGCGGCTGCTCGTGGCCGTGCGCTCGCTTGGTTGCTGAATCGAACCCACGGGGGCAAAGCTGCGATGGCGTTGATTGGGCGGCTGATCGTCATCTGCGTTGCATTTCTAGCAGCAAGCCTCGCCGCCGGGTGCGTCATCGTGCTCGCGGTGATGTACCCGGAATGGAGCAGCCTCGATCTCGGGCCGATGGATCGTGACGCGCTCAGCGTGGTGATCGGCTTTGGGTTCATCTTCGTCAGTGGTTTTGCCTTGCTGCCTGCGCTGGTGATGGCGCTGGTGACCGAGGCGTTCAGCATCCGCAGCATTCTGTTCTATGCCATTGGCGGGGCTTTGTTCGGTCTCGGCGTCTATCTCGCCTTCACTCAGTACGATCCCTCGTCGATGACGTTCGTCGGCATCGAGCGCCGCGAGCTGGAGGTCATGACCGGTGCCGGAATCGTGGCGGGCCTGGTCTATTGGCTGATCGCGGGACGGCGTGCGGGTGCATGGCGCGAGACGTCGGACGCTGGTCGGAACACCTGAAGCATGGCGCGCAGTCAGCGGCGCTGGGCCCATTGCAGGGCTTGTTCGAGCCTGTCATTGCCCCAGAAAATTTCGCCATCGCCGGTCGAAAACGTTGGTGCACCGAAGATGTGCAGCGCCGAGGCGGCGTCGGTCTGCTGGCGCAACCGCGCCTTGATCGGTTCACTGTGGGCTTGGCCGAGGATCGGATCGGGCGGAAGGCCGAGATCGTGCAGCACAGCGACAATGGTTTCGGGCTTGCCGATATCGTGCCCGTGTGCGAACTCTGCCTGGTAGACGGCGCGGCTAAACGTCTCGCACCAGCCCTGGTCGGCACCGACCAAAGCCACACGCGCCGCGAGCAGGCTCGCCTGCGGGAACGGTTCCGGCCTGCGAAACGCAATTCCGATGTCGGCGCACAAGCGCTCCATGTCGCGCCACATGTACCGGCCTTTGACCGGAAAGAGATTGAACGGAGAGTTGTTTAGCCCCTGAGCCTGAAAAATCGGCCCGAGCAGAAATGGTCGCCAACGGATGCTGACGCCGGCCTGCTCGGCAAGCGGCGCGATGCGCATGGCGGCAACGTAGGAGTAGGTCGATGCGAAGTCATACCAGAAGTCGATCGTTGGCTGGGGCATCGCCACTCCTTGATTGCAAGGGCTAGAATGGTCCCAAGACGGCGCTGCGGCAAGCACACGAATTCGTCGGTGCGCCGCTCTTTTCAGAACTGACGAGGTCGGCTAGACCGAGGTTATGAATCGGACAGGTCTTTATATCGCGTTGGGGCTGTCGCTGGCATTCGTCGTCCTGTTCACGATCGTTCCCGATCTGGACCTTCGCGTCGGCGCATATTTCTTCGATGCCGCAAACCAGACGTTTCCGTTGAAATCGCATGTCGCCGCGTTGATCGCGCGCGAAACAGCGATGATCATCGCCTGGGCGCTCTGCACGCCGGCGATCGTCGCGCTTGTCGTCAAGCTGGTCCGGCCCGACAAGCCGCTGCTGCTTCCGGGCCGTTCGGTCGCCTTTCTTCTGATTACGATGGTGCTGACCGCGGGCATCGTCACGAATTTTACTTTCAAGACCTTCTGGGGTCGGCCACGGCCGGTCTCCACGGTCGAGTTCAGCGGCCAGTGGCAATACAAGCACTGGTGGCAGCCTGGCGGCGAGTGCCCGCGCAACTGTTCGTTCTTCTCGGGTGAAGCGGCAACGGCGTTCTGGACTTATGCGCCAGCAGCGCTTGCGCCGCCGCAATGGCGGCCGCTGGCTTACGTCGGCGCGACGGTACTGGGGCTTGCGACCGGCGGCTTGCGCATGGCGTTCGGCGGTCACTATGCGAGCGATGTCATCGTTGCTGGACTCGTCACATTCCTGTTGATCTGGCTGATCTATGCGATGGTCTATCGCTGGCCGTCGACGCGATCGACTGACGAGCAGGTCGATGCGGCTCTGACGCGGTTCGCATGGCCCGGTTATTCCTGGTTCCGTGGCTTGTTCGGTCCGAAGCCGGTGCTCCCCGACATGGCGCGCCAGCCACGGGCGGAGAGCGGGGCTCAGCCCTAAACGATGCGCATGCGCGTTTGCGTCCGGTCATGGCCGCGGCCTAGAGTGATCCGACGCCGCCTTCCTGTGATCGCACTATGACGCTTGCCCCTTCCGTCGATGCCAGACCCGCCGCCGCGCCGAGCCTGGCTCTTGCAGTGGCGCTGATCGCCGCGTTGACGATTCTGCGTTACGTCGGCCTGCATTACTCCGCGGTCGATCTGTTCTTCGACGAATCGCAGTATTGGGCATGGTCGCGCGAGCTCGCCTTCGGCTATTTCTCGAAGCCGCCCTTGCTCGCCTGGATCATCGCCGCCAGCAGTGCGATCTGCGGCGACGGTGAGGCCTGCGCACGGGCGGCGAGCCCGGTCCTCTATTTCGGCACGTCGCTTGCGATCTATGCGATCGCGCACGAGCTCTACAACGCGCGCACCGCATTCTGGTCCGCCATCGTATTCGCGCTGCTGCCGGGCGTCGCGTTTTCCAGCCGCATCATCTCGACCGACGTGCCGCTGTTGTTCTTCTGGGCGCTGGCGTTGCTGGCCTATGTGAAGCTGCTGCGTGGGGCGGATTGGCGCTGGGCGATCCTGCTCGGCGTTGCGCTGGGACTCGGCATGCTGGCGAAGTATGCGATGGCATACTTCCTCGCCGGCATGATCATCGCGGCGCTGTTCGATCGCGCGGCCCGTGCTGTGCTGGCGCGGCCGCAGACGTGGGTAGCCATCGCCCTCGCGGTGCTGATCCTGTCGCCAAACATCGCCTGGAACATGAGCAACGGCTTCGTCACGCTGAAGCACACTGGCGACAACATTCAGGGCAACTCCGGCTTGCGCCTCACGGTGGTCGGCGCGCTCGAGTTTCTGGCCAGCCAGTTCGGCGTCGTCGGGCCACTGGTGTTCGGGACATTCCTGGTCGCGCTGGCGCGCTTCGGCAGAAGCGAGGTCAGTCGCGAGGACCGGTTGATGATCGTGTTCGCGATTCCGCCGCTGGCCGCGGTCACCGCGCTCGGCCTGTTCCGCGGCGTCAATGCGAACTGGGCGGCCGCCGCATTCGTGTCGCTGACCGTCGCCGTCGTTGCCATCTGGATCCGGCAGGAGCGTTCGCGGCTGCTCGCCGCCACGTTGGCCATTGGTGTCGTCGCACAGGCGGCGCTGCTTGCCGGTGACGTGGTCGCCTATCAGGCAGGCGTCGCGTCGCTCGGCGAGAAGGGTGATGTGTACCGCCGGACGCTCGGCTGGCGCGGTCTCGGCGAGGCGGTGCGGCAGAAGGCCGGTGAAGCCGGCGCGCAGTCGATCGCCGCTGATGGGCGGCACGAACTGGCTTCGCTGATCTACTACCTGCACGATATGCGCCAGCCGGTGTTGTCCTGGCCGGTGGGCAGGGGCCCCGACAACCAATTCGACATGACTCACGCGCTGACCGCGGCCGCGTCCGAGCCGATCCTCTTCATCAGCGCCTGTCCGCTCGAGGGCCGTCTGGCGCGGCAATATCGCGAGGTGAGGCCGCTTGGCGAAATCTCGGTGCCGAGCGGCCCGCACTCGTCACGCCATTACCGCGCCTTCCTGCTCTCCGGCGTGCGCGGACCGGTCGCGCCGCTGGGCGGCTGTACTAACTGAGCGGCTCCACCCGGCCCATTCCGTGGGCCCATTCCACGCGCCACGGCCTGTCGGCGGCGGCGCGTTGGGCCCAAAAGCGCTTGCGCAACAGGGCTTTGTGCCTATAGTCGCCGCCGCACAGTGATCGGAGCGGCCGCGCGGATGCGGTCCGACAGTCAAAGGTTTCCATGAGCAAGGGCGACGTGAAGAAGGTGGTGCTTGCCTATTCGGGCGGGCTCGATACCTCGATTATCCTGAAGTGGCTGCAGACCACCTATGGCTGCGAGGTGGTGACGTTCACCGCCGATCTCGGCCAAGGTGAAGAGCTCGAGCCCGCGCGCAAGAAGGCGCTGCTGCTCGGCATCAAGCCGGAGAACATCTTCATCGAGGATTTGCGCGAAGAGTTCGTGCGCGATTACGTGTTCCCGATGTTCCGCGCCAATGCGGTCTATGAGGGCCAGTATCTGCTGGGCACCTCGATCGCGCGCCCGTTGATCGCCAAGAAGCAGATCGAGATCGCCGAGAAAGTCGGTGCCGATGCGGTGTCGCATGGGGCGACCGGCAAGGGCAACGACCAGGTCCGTTTCGAGCTTGGTTATTACGCGCTGAAGCCGGACATCAAGATCATCGCGCCGTGGCGCGAGTGGGACTTCAAGAGCCGCGAACAGATGATCGAGTATGCCGAGAAGCATCAGATCCCGATCGCCAAGGACAAGCGCGGCGAGGCGCCGTTCTCGGTCGACGCCAACCTGTTGCACGCGTCCTCGGAAGGAAAGGTGCTGGAAGATCCCGCGCAGGAAGTGCCGGATTACGTCTATTCGCGCACCATCGATCCGGAGAAGGCGCCGGACAAGCCGACCTACATCACCATCGATTTTCAGCGCGGCGATGCTGTCGCCATCGACGGCAAGGTGATATCGCCGGCGACGCTGCTGACCAAGCTCAACGAGCTCGGCCGCGCCAACGGCATCGGCCGGCTCGATCTGGTCGAGAACCGGTTCGTCGGCATGAAGTCGCGTGGCATGTACGAGACGCCCGGCGGCACGATCCTGCTGCAGGCGCACCGTGGCATCGAGCAGATCACGCTCGATCGCGGCGCCGGCCATCTCAAGGATGAGCTGATGCCGCGCTATGCGGAACTGATCTACAACGGCTTTTGGTTTGCGCCTGAACGGGAGATGCTGCAGGCGGCGATCGACTACAGCCAGCAGCATGTGACGGGGCGCGTCACATTGAAGCTCTACAAGGGCAACGTCATTCTGGTCGGCCGCGAGAGTCCGAACTCGCTTTACGACCAGGACCTCGTCACCTTCGAGGAAGGCAAGGTCGCTTACGACCATCGTGATGCGGCAGGCTTCATTCGCCTCAACGCACTGCGGCTGCGCACGCTCGGCCAG
Organism: Afipia sp. P52-10; assembly: GCF_000516555.1. Taxonomy (NCBI): domain Bacteria; kingdom Pseudomonadati; phylum Pseudomonadota; class Alphaproteobacteria; order Hyphomicrobiales; family Nitrobacteraceae; genus Afipia; species Afipia sp. P52-10. The sequence continues at coordinate 1,722,580 of NZ_AZSJ01000003.1, forward strand.
CGCAAGAAGAAGCTGGGTCTTTGATCATCGAAAGGCGTGCGGGATCGCACCTTTGCGCTGATAGGCGGGACAGGCAGCCTCCAAGGGCTGCCTGTTTTGATCTTGGACCCTGCCACGTCGCCGACAGTTCGAGTGAGCATGTGCCCGAAGCGATGCTCGCGTTATCGCTCTATGCCGTTCGCAGCGCCTCGAGCAGCGCTGCGAATGCTTTCGCGTAGCGCGGGGCGGCATCTTTCACATTGGCCGCGCTGGCGCAGGCAACGGCCGCTTCCGTCATCGCGCCGAGCAGCAAGCGGGCCAGCGGCTCCACCGGCTGCCGTGCAATCAGCCCGCGCTCCATGGCAGCGGCCAGCGCGCGGGGAATCTTGCCGCCGAAGTGCTGCGCGTCGATTGCGCGCCAGCGCTCCCAGCCCAGCACGGCGGGGCCGTCGCGCAGGATGATTTGTCCCGTCGATCCCTTGGAGCAGGCTGCGAGATAGTGACGTGTGCCGGCAGCCATCGCGCGTAGGATGTCGCTTTCCGCGCGCGAGACCTGGTCGATCTCGGTGACGAGCTCGCGCGAGGTGAGGTCGAACACCGCCTCGAAGACAGCCTCCTTGGTCTTGAAGTGGTGATAAATGGCGCCCTTGGCGACGTGCGCGGCGGTCGCGATATCGTTCATCGTCGTCGGATGGAATCCGCCGCTGCCGAACAGGCGGCGCGCTGCTTTCACGATTGCGGCGCGGGTTGCCGCGCGCCGATCAGACTGGGTGGCCATGACGGTTCTTTAGCGGCATTCGCACCGCGCGCCAATTGACTTTTGGACTGCCGGTCGGTAAATACCGACCATTGGTCGGTATTTTGTCAGATCCTTTCGGGAGATGCGCATGCCAAGCCGAGAGACGATCGAGGCCTTCTCCAGGATGGTGGAATCCGGCGACCACGTCGGCGCCATCGAACGATTCTATGCGGCTGATGCCTCGACGCGGGAAAACATGGCCGAGCCTGTGCGCGGGCGCGACGCGCTGATGACGAAGGAGCGCAAGGTGCTGAGCTCCTACAGATCGGTCGCGACCTATCGGCTAGGCCCGATCCTGATCGATGGGGACAAGGCCGCGTTTCACTGGCGCTTCGAGTTTACGCCGGAGAATGGTCCGACGAGAGTTCTGGAGGAGGTCGCGTTGCAGACCTGGCGGGGAGAAGAGCTGGTCGAGGAGCATTTCTTCTATGACCCGCGACAGATGACGCAAGCCTGATCGGGACCATCTAACGGCCGGCATAGGAAGACGCTGAAAACGACGAGCAGAAACAGAGCGGCCGGCGAAGGATTCACCCTAGCGCCGGCCGCTTCGTGTTCGTTGGTGAACGGCTCAGTAGCCGTAGCTGCCGAAGCCGCCCTTCGGATAACCCGGCAGATCCCACGGATCGGGAAGCGGCTGGCGGCTCCAGGAGCGCCCGGTCAGCTGACCGATGGTGTCGCCGCTGTTCGGCGGAATCGCGTAGTCGGTGTACTTGCGCTCGCCCGGAAGCACCTCGGTTCCCAAGTCGAGCCAATTCCGGCGCGAGACGTAAATCCGCGTGCGGGGACCGGCTTGATAGGAGTAGTTCGGCGAATTGGCGCTCACGACAGTCCGCTTGCGCTTCTGCTGCGCATCGGCCGGGCTGGCGCTCAGGCTGACCGTGATCAGCGCCGCTGCCGCGATCCCCAGGCCGACCTGCAAGAATCTAAAATTCATCTTATCCTCTCAAGGGATTACCCCGTTTGCGGGCCACCATACAGGGGGGCCTCCCGTGACCACAAGGTCAATTGGGCCACACTCGGAGACATAATGGCGGGAGGGGTCGTTCGGTTGCGCCGGCCAGTCCCTGCTCGCGAGCTTGCGAATGAAAAGCCAGAACGTCCCCGTCCGAACGATTAGTCGGTAGTGCGGCAGCCGGCGCGCCTGAGCTCGGCCCGGGCAAACAGTTCGGCGAGCTTGAGATCGTTGCCGGCCGAAAGAAGGGTCAGGCGATCGAGCATGCAGCCAAGAGCTTGCCGCTGACTGCGTTGCTCTCCCTGGCAGGCCCACGCCGTGATCAGCAACCGCGGCTCGTCAAATGTGCGGGCCAGACTGAGACAGGGCTGAGCCGTCCCCGACGCATGGCTTGAGAAACGGGTCAAGGCGACAGGACCGAATTTGCTTTCGAGCAGCCCCGCAGGCTCGACGTCCTGGACGTGGGCCAAGTCTCCGCGTGCGGAAATCTTGAAAATGCCGGTGTCGAATTCGGTCCGTTCCTGACCGGGACGGTAGATTTCCAGCTGCGCGATCGGTGGGTCCTCCGGCGTGGGAGCCCAGCTCAGAATGTCCCTGCGACCGCCATCCGGATGCCGGAAGATGTCGTAACTCTCTGATTTATCGGAAAAATAGGTCACAGGTGCGGAGAAGGCCGGCTGCGGGCGGCTGGCTTGGGTCCAGGCTCGCGATTCGTTCGAAACAGGCAGCGATGTATGCAGTCCCGCCACGAGCGGCGAAAGCTGGTGGAATGCGATCAGCGCCAGCGCGCCGATGCCGCCAACGTAAGCAAACAGACGAACGGAGGTCGCCCGGAACTCCCGGACAAAATTGACCAGCGTCGGACGCAGCCGGACGTGCTGGGGCGTGTTAGGCTGATGGGGATCTGGCTTCATGAGGACTTGCAGGTGGGCAACGTTGTCTCGCCGGTGGTTCTCGCCTAGAAGCGCGGACGCTTCGGTTATCCGCGCAGTCATGGACGAGGCATTTTTGTTCGGAGAGAGTGAACGATGGGTTACAAGGTTGCAGTGGTCGGAGCGACCGGCAATGTCGGCCGGGAAATGCTCGACATTCTGGCCGAACGCCGATTTCCGGCGGACGAGGTCGTGGCAGTCGCATCCCGCAGGAGCCAGGGCATCGATGTGTCCTTTGGCGACAAAACTCTGAAAGTCAAAGCTCTCGAGAACTACGATTTTTCCGATGTCGATATCTGCCTGATGTCGGCGGGCGGCTCCGTCTCGAAGGAGTGGTCGCCGAAGATCGCCGCGGCCGGCGCCGTCGTGATCGATAACTCGTCGGCGTGGCGCTATGACGCCGACGTGCCGCTGATCGTTCCGGAAGTGAATGCGGACGCGGTTGCGGGCTTCACCAAGAAGAACATCATCGCCAATCCGAACTGCTCGACGGCGCAACTCGTCGTCGCGCTGAAGCCGCTGCACGATGCGGCGAAGATCAAGCGCGTGGTCGTCTCGACCTACCAGTCGGTGTCGGGCGCCGGTAAGGAAGGCATGGACGAACTGTTCGCCCAGACCAAGGCGGTCTACACGACCGGCGAAATCGAGGCGAAAAAGTTTCCGCGTCGTATCGCCTTCAACCTCATCCCGCACATCGACGTGTTCATGGAGGACGGTTACACGAAGGAAGAGTGGAAGATGATGGCCGAGACGAAGAAGATTCTCGATCCCGCCATCAAGCTGACCGCGACCTGCGTACGTGTGCCGGTGTTCATCGGCCACTCGGAAGCCGTCAACATCGAATTCGAGAAGCCGATCACACCGGACGAGGCGCGTGAGGTTCTGCGCAAGGCGCCGGGCGTGCTCGTCATCGACAAGCACGAGGACGGCGGCTACGCCACGCCGTACGAAGCCGCCGGCGAGGACGCGACCTACATCAGCCGCATCCGCGAGGATGCGACGGTGGAGAACGGTCTCGTGCTGTGGTGCGTGTCGGATAACCTGCGCAAGGGCGCGGCGCTGAACGCGGTTCAGATCGCCGAGTGCCTGAACAATCGTAAGCTGCTGCAGCCGAAGAAAGCGGCGGCCTGAGACGCTCTCGTGTCGGGCCGGTTTCGTGCCGGCCCGAACGGGCGTTGCCTCACCTACGCTCGGCCGTCCACCGTGACGAAATTGCCGGTCGCCCGATCGAGCACCGATAGCGAGCCCTTCGCCACGCCAAAATAGGCTCCATGCAGAGCCAGCGTTCCCCGCTCGACCAGAATGCTGATGCAGGGAAACGTCATCAGGTTCTCGAGGCTGCGGCTGACGGCGGCTTTCTCGAGCCGGGTGATGAAGTTCTGCACGGTCTCGTCATCGCCGCGCGGCCCGAGCTTGTCTGCGGCGGGCGCGATCAGTGACATCCAGCGGCCGATGAAGTCGCCCGGCGATAGCGGCGCAGCGTCCTCGACAAAGGCTTTCACGCCGCCGCACTGCGCATGGCCGAGCACGACGATGTGCTTCACGCGCAGCACCTGCACTGCGAATTCCAGCGCGGCGGAGACACCGTGCAACTGGCCGTCGGGGGAATAGGGCGGCACCAGGTTGGCGACGTTGCGCACGACGAACATTTCGCCGGGGCCGGCATCGAAGATCACCTCCGGCGAGACGCGGGAGTCGCAACAGCCGATCACCATGATCTCGGGAGACTGGCCGCGCTCGGACAACTCGCGGTAGCGCGTCTGCTCGGTCGGCAGGCGCTGTGTCGCGAAGGTCTGATAGCCGGAGATCAGCCGCTGGGGGAACGACGATGTCATGGTTGCCTCGGTTTTAACATGGCTCTCAATTCGGCCGGTCTCTTGACCCGGCCGCCCACGTCTTTAGAGCATGATCGCAAAAAGGGGGAGCCCGTATGATCCGTCCGCGCCGCAGTCTGTTGTATATGCCGGGTTCCAATGCCCGCGCGCTGGAAAAGGCCCGCACGCTGCCGGCCGACGGCGTCATTCTCGATCTCGAGGATTCGGTCGCGCCCGACGCCAAAGTGGCCGCTCGCGAGCAGGTCGCCAAGGCGGTCGAGGCCAAGGGATTCGGCCGCCGCGAAGTGCTGGTTCGGATCAATGCTCTCGACACGTCGTGGTGGGCCGATGATCTTGCGGCCGCCGCGCAGGCGGAGCCGGACGGCATCCTGGTGCCGAAAATATCCAGCGTGGCGGACCTGCGCACGATCGCGGTGCGGCTCGCCCACATCAACGCCGATCCGGCGATCCGGATCTGGATCATGATCGAGACGCCGCTCGGCGTGCTGCGGGTGGAGGAGCTTGCGGCCCAGGCGCAGAACAGGGACATGCGGCTCGCCGGTCTCGTCATCGGCCCGAACGACATCGCCCGCGAGACGCGCATGCGCCTGGTGCCCGGCCGCGCACCGATGATTCCGGCGCTGATGCAATGCGTGTTCGCCGCCCATGCCTACGGCATCGACATCCTCGACGGCGTGTTCAACAATTTCAGCGACACGCAGGGCTTCGCCGCCGAATGCGCGCAGGGACGCGATATGGGCTTCGATGGCAAGACACTGATCCATCCGAGTCAGATCGAGCCATGCAACGTGGCATTCTCGCCGCCGGCCGAGGAGGTCGCGCAGGCGCGCGTCATCCTCGCCGCGTTCGAAAAGCCGGAGAACCACGGGCGCGGCGCGATCCAGATCGATGGGCAAATGGTCGAGCGATTGCACGCGGAGATGGCGAAGCGAACCGTCGCCATTGCCGACGCCATCGCCGGGGCCGGCTGACGTTCCGGTCTCGCGTTTGCTCGACGCGGTCCGCCTCGCTAGGATGCTATCGCCGATGTGAGGTCTCGCGATGCTGACGCTGTATGTCGTGCCGGGTGCGAGTTCGATGGCTCCGCATATCGCGCTGCACGAGATCGGCACAGCATTTGAGGTCGTTCCTCTCACGTTCGCCAGCGGCGCGCTGCGCCGACCGGATTTTCTGGCGCTCAATCCCGAGGGTAAGGTGCCGGTGCTGCTGGCCGAGGATCGGCCGCTGACGGAGGTCGCGGCGATCCTGTTCTATCTCGCCAGGCGCTTTCCCGATGCCGTACTGCTGCCAGATAACGACATCGAGGCGGAAGCGCAGGCGCTCTCATGGATGTCGTTCATCGCCGCGACCGTGCATCCCGCGCGACGTCAAGGGCTGGAGCATGCGAAGACGATCTATGCGATTGCCGACCAACGGCTGGGTGCGCGGCGATGGGCGCTCGGTGATCGCTATTCGATCGCCGATATCCATCTGTTCCGCTTGTACTGGCGCTTCGTCCATTCGTTGAAGCCTGCGCCCGGTACGTTTCCGAACCTCGATGCGCATTATGCGCGGATGATGGCGCGGCCGGCGGTGCAAAAGACGATCGCGGCGGAGGCTGCGATCGGCTATGACCTGCCCGCGTGAACTGGCGAGTGCCGCATCATACAAAAATGCCCGGCGTCTGCCGGGCATTTGCATCGATCGTCTGCGAACGGCGAGCGCTCACAGCCAGGGCATCAGCTCCTTGGCCTTGGTCTCGTAAGTGTCGATGGATGTCTTCTTCTCCATCGTCAGGCCGATGTCGTCGAGGCCGTTGAGCAGGCAGTGCTTGCGGTGCGGGTCGATCTCGAACTTCACCGTGCCGCCGTCCGGACCGCGGATTTCCTGCTTGGTCAGATCGACAGTCAGCGTTGCGTTGGAGCCGCGGTCGGCGTCGTCGAACAGCTTCTCCAGTTCGTCATGGGTGACGCGGATCGGCAGGATCCCGTTCTTGAAGCAGTTGTTGTAGAAGATGTCGCCGAACGAGGTCGAGATCACGCAGCGGATGCCGAAGTCGAGCAGAGCCCACGGTGCGTGTTCGCGGCTGGAGCCGCAGCCGAAATTGTCGCCTGCGACCAGGATCTTGGCATTGCGATAGGCCGGCTTGTTCAGAACGAAATCCGGGTTCTCGCTGCCGTCGTCCTTGTAGCGCTGTTCCGAGAACAGGCCCTTGCCGAGGCCGGTGCGCTTGATCGTCTTCAGATACTGCTTCGGGATGATCATGTCGGTATCGACATTGATGATCTTCAAAGGCGCCGCGACGCCCTCCAGCACGGTAAACTTGTCCATGGCGATGTTCCGTTCGGTGGCCGGGCCGGCATGACCTGCAGCGGGAGCTTGGATGGCCATGCCGTAAGGCATTATTCGGCCGAATGTTTATCCTGCCCTGAGGCCGTGGGGAAGCCGTTTGCTCTGCCCGCTACGCAACGCTGGCCTCGATCCGCTCCATATCGTCGTCCGACAGCCCGAAATGGTGGCCGATTTCGTGGATCAGCACATGCCGGACAATGTGGCCGAGGCTCTCGTCGTGCTCGGACCAGTAGTCGAGGATTGGCCGCCGGTACAGCCAGATCATGTTCGGCATCGGCTGTGGGTCGTTGTGGCTCTGGAAGGGCAGGCCCACGCCCTGGAACAGCCCCAGAAGATCGAATTCGCTCTCGATCCCGAGCGAATTCAGCACCTCGTCGGTGGCGAAATCGTCAACCCGGATCACCAGCCCCTCGCACAGGCTCCGAAAGGTCGTTGGCAGGCGTGCGAACATCGCGTGCGCCATCTCCTCCATTTCGGCGAGAGAGGGCGCCTTGGCGGCGAGCCAGTCGGGAGAGGAGGGCGTCATCTCGTCTGTTTACGGGAAGGGGGCGATACGGCCAAGGGGTGTTCAAAGCGCGCCGGACGGGTTGACCTCGCGGGCGTGATGCGGGACCGTGCGCGCCAATCGGGTCAAGGCGACAGGGCATAGCGATGCAACGGACGGGGCAGACGATGGTGGCGGGACTGGCAGGAGCGCTGGCGGCCCTTTGCATCCTGACGAGCGCGCCCGTCCAGGCGCAGGAGCGTGCGATGCAGGCGGCGCAAGGGGCGCCCGCCGTCGAGCGTTCGCTGCAGGTATCGTCGCAGTCGCGCCGGCGTCCGCCGCCGACCCGCCTGCGGATCTATCGTGAGCGCGGTTATCTTCCGCCGAATGCGGTGCGTGCCTGCAATGCCTGGTACGAGCAGGAATTTCGGCCGAGCGGCACAGTGATCGTGCCGCGCATGCGCTGCCGCTGGGTCGCGGGATAACGTTTCTCGCCGCCGTCTCGCCGACATCTCACGAAAGCGTGCTTGCGAGGCATCTTCGCGTGCGGATCATTCATGCCGCATTCACGTCGCGGAAACTAACGTCCACGGTCGGGGGAGCTTCAAGCCGGTCCGTCGCCGTCATGCTCTGATCCGAGCGGCGTTCGGATCGAGGAGGATGTCCGATGAAAAGGTTATTCGCTTTCCTCGCTGTCGCCGGGCTCGCCACACTCGCGGTCCCCACGCCCCAAGCCAGCGCCGCTGCGTTGATCAACCCCGCGGCCGGTGCGATCTCCGCGAGTTCTTCCGCTGCCGATCTGATCCTGGTCCGCGGTGGCCATGGTGGAGGCTTCCATGGCGGCGGCGGTTTTCATGGCGGCGGTTTCCATGGTGGAGGTTTCCGTGGCGGCGGCTTTCATGGTGGATGGGGCTTTCATGGCGGCCCACGTTTCTATGGCGGCCCACGGTTCTACTATGGCGGCCCGTCATACTATTATCCGAGCTACTATTACGCGGGCCCGCGCTATTGCCGCCGCGTCTGGACTGACTTCGGGCCGCGCCGCATCTGCCGCTATCGCCCCTGGTGGTGAGGTCGACGCCGGAGCGTCCCGCTCGCGCGGTGCCGGTCTGATTGAGCAACACTGATCAGACCGGTGGCGTGCCCGCGTGGTCTGGCGCCGCCGATGCATCTTGTGGAGCCTTCTTCCGGGACCTATTTTTGGCTGGTCCGGCTGGTAACTCCGCAGCCGATTGTTGCCGTATTGCGGTGTTGGTGTCTTTCCGGGTTCAGGTGCCCGGCTGGATGATGTCAGGGAGCGGCAGATCATGAGAATGTCGATCAAGATCATCGTCGGCACGGCGATCGTGGCTGCGGCATTTGCCGTCGCCAGTTTCGGCGCGAGCGCTCCGGCCGCAGCGTCCGAGATGCGTGCGGCTGGTCCGGCCGCCGAAAGGCCTTTGGAGGTCTCGGCGCGAAAACGTGCCGTCAAGCGCCAGCGGGCGACGAGCTTGCGCGTGTCGCGCCTGTCGCGGCGCGCGGCGGAGCCGCCGAATCCGGATCGCCCTTACTACCGGCCGGTCCCGAGCTTTTACCCGTTCGCGCAAGATCGCGGTTACTTCTGATCAGCTTGCAGTGATCATGAACGGAAGCGATCATGGCCGCTGCCGCTTTTCCGACGAAACTTCTGGGTAAGTCTTGCGTTGTTGGCTTTGAACAGAGGTGTGTGAGGAGCAGAGGAGCAATCATGAAACGACGACTTGGTGCGATGCTCGTCGCTGCCGCCCTGGCCCTGGCAGGGGGTGCTGCGTTGACGCCGGCCAGTGCGGCACCTGCCGGTTCGCCAGCCGGGACCGCGGCATCTCAAGACTTTGCTGCCCAGCGAGCGGCAACCGCGACGGATATAAGCGCGCAGCGGCGCTATCGACGCTACCGCTATGCGCGGCCGTATTATCGGCCTTATCCGTACTACGGCTATTACCGGCCGCGGCCCTATTACTATCGGCCGTATTACCGCCCGTACTATGCGCCCGCGCCGTTCTTCAGCTTCGGCTTCGGTCCGCGCTATTACTGGTAAGGACGTCTACGACTGAGAACGATTCAGTCGGAGATCGCGCGCAGCCGCGATCCGGCTGACCGGGCAAACGCCGGAAACAAAGAAAGAAGGGCGCACCGGCTGCGGCGCGCCCTTCTTGTTTGCCGTGTCGTGTTTGCGTAGTCGGGCTCTGTGCGGATCAGCCGGCCAGCGCCTGCATTTCCTTCAGCACCGCCGCACCCATCTGCGAGGTGTTCACCACCGTCGAGCCTTCCGACTTGATGTCGTTGGTGCGCAGGCCCTTTGCCAGCACCGCAGCGATCGCCTGGTCGACCATGTCGGCGAGCTTCGGCTCGTCGAGCGAGTAGCGCAACGCCATGCCGAACGAGGCGATCATCGCGATCGGATTGGCTGCGCCGGTGCCTGCGATGTCCGGCGCCGAGCCATGCACCGGCTCGTACATCGCCTTGCTGCGTTTGGTCTTCGGATCGATGTCGCCGAGCGAGGCCGACGGCAGCATGCCGAGCGAGCCAGTCAGCATCGCTGCCACGTCCGACAGCATGTCGCCGAACAGGTTGTCGGTGACGATCACATCGAACTGCTTCGGCCAGCGCACGAGCTGCATGCCGCCGGCATCCGCGAGCTGGTGCTCGAGCTGGACGTCCTTGTATTCGCGCTGATGCACCTGATTGACGACCTCGTGCCACAGCACGCCGGTCTTCATCACGTTGCGCTTCTCCATCGAGGTCAGCTTGTTGCGGCGCTTGCGTGCGAGATCGAAGCCGACACGGGCGATGCGCTCGATTTCGTAGGTGTCGTAGACCTGCGTGTCGATCGCGCGCTTCTGGTTGTTGCCGAGGTCGGTGATCGTCTTCGGCTCGCCGAAGTACACGCCGCCGGTCAGCTCGCGCACGATCATGATGTCGAGGCCCTCGACGACCTCCTTCTTCAGGCTGGAGGATTCGGCCAGGGCCGGATAGCAGACCGCGGGCCGAAGGTTGGCGAACAGGCCGAGATCCTTGCGCAGGCGCAGCAGGCCTGCCTCTGGGCGCACGTCGTAGGGGATCGTGTCCCACTTCGGGCCGCCGACCGCACCGAAGATCACCGAATCCGAGGCATGCGCCAGCGCCATCGTCTCGTCGGTGATGGCCACCTTGTGCGCGTCGTAAGCCGCGCCGCCGACCAGCCCTTCCTCGTACTCGAAGCGGGCCGCGCCCTGGCTGTTGAGCCAGGCGATGATGGCCTTCACCTCGGTCATCACCTCGGGGCCGATGCCGTCGCCGGCGAGAAGCAGCAGTTTGTGGGTTGCCATGGGAAGGACCTTCTAGCGTTAGTCATGACCAGCCCGGTGTCCCGACCCGGCAATCGAATCGCGAGATTGCCAGAGACATGCCGGCCATGGCGGAAGACGGGAATGCGCCGGGATTGCTAAAGGGCGCAGCCGGGCTTGGCAAGATGGGCGGCCGCATGGCCGGAACTGGCTGGCGTTCGTCCGCCGCGGGCGCTGTCGCGAACCGGGTGGCGGTGCACCATTGGCTTGCCCGACATCGGCGGGCATGATTGGCCGTCCATCGGAGCCATGTCCCTTGCCGTCTTCGCCAGCAGCTGACCAGCATCCCGCACGGCTGATCCTCACCCTGGCGCTGGCGCCGGCAATCGGCGTCGGTCTGTGCCGCTTCGCCTATTCGCTGGTCTTGCCTGATATGCGCGACAGTCTCGGCTGGTCGTATTCCGTCGCGGGTTTCATGAACACGGTGAATGCCGCCGGTTATCTTTCAGGGGCGTTGGTGGCGAGCCTGGCGATCCGCCAAGCCGGTCTGTTCCGCGCCGTCTGGATCGGTACGCTCGTCTGCATCGCCTCGCTGTTCTTATCGGCCGTGTCAGCGAGCGTGGCGGTGCTGAGTGTGGTGCGGTTCGCATCGGGCGTCGCGGGTGCGGTGTCGTTCGTCGCGGCGTCCGCACTCGCGACCAATGTCGCGCAGGCTCATCCGGCGCGCCTCGGTTTTCTGACCGGGCTGCTCTATACCGGGCCGGGCATCGGTCTGTTCATTTCCGGTCTCACAGCACCGTTCCTGCTGCAATGGTTGGGGCCCGGGTCCTGGTGGGTGATCTGGGCCGTGCTGGGCGCCATCGCCGCGCTGCTTGCTCTTGCTCTGCCGCTGGCGCGGGGCGCGCCAGAGCGGACGCCGGAGCATCTCGCGTCGGAGACGGCGCCGATCTCGCCGATGCTGGTCTACCTCGTCGGCTACTTCTTCTACGGCGCAGGCTCGATCGCCTACATGACCTTCATGATCGCCTTCGTGCGCGATGCCGGTGGTGAGGCGTTGCTGCAGAGCGCATTCTGGACCACGATCGCGATCGGCTCGTTCATCTCGCCATCGTTGTGGGCTGGCATCATCAACCGCAACCGGGGTGGCGGCGCGACGGCCATCGTTACCGCGGTCACGGCGCTTGGCGCGCTGATTCCCTATTTCACGCAGACGCCGCTGGCGCTGGCGGGATCAGCGCTCGTGTTCGGGAGCGGCTTCTTTGCGGTGACGTCATCGACGACGGCATTCGTGCGCTTCAATTTTCCGCCGCAGGTCTGGCCGCGGGCGATAGCGATGCTGACGATGTCCTTCGGCCTTGGCCAGACGCTCGGCCCCGTCGTCACCGGTGCTGTCACGGATGCTACGGGAAGCCTCAAGATCGTGCTGGCGCTGTCGGCCGCGATGCTGGCGCTGGGCGCGGCGGTCGCTGCATGCCAGCGGCCGATCGCTCCTGCGTCGCAGCGATAGGATCGCTTCCTATTTGGTGGCGATGATGCCGCAGGCGATCCGGTCGCCGGAGTTCCCGGCGGGGTCGGTCTTGTTGTCGTCGGGCCCGGCGTGAATGATGAACGAGGTGCCCTGCGGTTTGAACACGGAGTTCGGCGCATTCGGCTTCAGGGTGACGAGCTTGCTGGTGAATTCCAGCTTGGCCTCGCCAGACGCCGAAGCGGTGATGTTCGGCAGATCGCCCGCATGCGGCCCCTCCGGGGACATGGTGCCGTGCTTCTTGTGGTCGGGATTGAAGTGTGGTCCGGCGGAAGTGAAGGGCGGCTCGCAGACGCCGACATTGTGGATGTGGATCGCGTGCTCGCCCGGCGGCAGCCCGGTGACCGCAACCTTGATTAGAACGCCGTTTGCGGATTCTTCCAGATCGACGGTGCCGATCTTGGCGCCCTTGGCATCCTGCATCGCGGCCTGAGCGCTGAGATTGGTTGCGGTGGACTTCGAAGCCTGCGCGAAGACCGATGCAGAGGTGGCGGTCAGCAAAATGGCTGATAGGGCAAGAATGCGAATGGTTATGCGAATGGTCATGGGCCTCTTCCCGGAACAGATGGTGTTGTTGGATCAACGCGGCGGCGCTTGAATCGTTCAAACACGATCTGGGGGCGAGGTCGGAATCAAAGGCCGCTATAATCGTTGTAGCCCTGGTTCTCCCAATAGCCGCCTTTGTAGTCGTTGGTGACATCCAGCCCGACGACATATTTCGGGTTCTTGAAGCCGAGCCGCGTGGGGATGCGCACCTTCATCGGGTAGCCGTAGGCGCGCGGGAGGATCTGCCCGTCGAACCTGAACGTCATCTGCGTCTGCGGATGCATGGCGGTCTGCATGTCGATGGAGGTGGTGTATCCCTCGGCGCAGCGAAACCAGACGTATTTCGCCCGGCTGTCGGCGCCGATGCGTTTTAGGAATTCGCTCAGGCGCGTGCCGGTCCAGCTGCCGATCGCGCTCCAGCCTTCGACGCAAATGTGGCGGGTGATCTGCGTCTCCTGCGGTAGGGCATGAAGCTCCGCAAGCGTCCAGGGCTTCTTGTTCTCGACCAGCCCGGTGACTTCCAGCTCCCAATCGGCGGCGTCGATCTCCGGCGCGTCGTCGATGGTGTAATAGGCGTTGAAGGGGAACGGGCGGGTGATCCGGCTCTCGGGATAGGTCGGTGCCAGCGCGTTGGGGTTGAACAGCTTCGCCTGCACCGCGTCGTTGAACTTCGAGACGTGCGCCAGCAGGGTTTCCGCCGATGCGCTGTCGACGACCTCGCAGCCGGTGAGCAGCGTCAGCGCGCCGAGGCTGGCGCCGCCCGCGAGGAAGCGGCGGCGCGACAGGTCGGGCATCAGTTTCGTGGCGTCCTTCACCAGAAGCCTCTTATCGATGCCGGTGACGGTCTTGCGGAACAGGCTCATGGCTTCATTCTTTCAGCGGCCGATGATCATCGCGCGCAGGCTCTTCGGCACGACGAGCGCCATCACCACATGGACGACGAGGAAGGTAACGATCATCGCCATGGCGAAGAAGTGGACGTAACGCGCGGTGTCGTAGCCGCCGAACAGGGCGGTGAGGTATTGAAACTGTACTGGCTTCCAGATCGAAAGGCCGGACAGCACAATGAGAACGCCGACCAGAATGATTCCGGCATAAAGCAGCTTCTGCACCGCGTTGTAGGTCGTAAGATCTTCGTGGCTCAGTCTGCCGGTCAACGCGGCCTTCGCGTCGGCGGCGACCGCCGATGGCGAGATCGGCGTGAGCTTGCGGTGAAAGCGCCCGCTGATCAGCCCGAGGCTCACATAGACGAGGCCGTTGATCATCAGCAGCCACATTGCCGCGAAGTGCCACAGCAGCGCGCCGCCGAGCCAGCCGCCGAGGGTGATCGACGGGGGGAAGACGAAGTCGAACAGCGGCGAGGCATTGTAGATCTGCCAGCCGGACATGATCATCAGTACCATCGCCACCGCGTTGGTCCAATGGCAGACGCGGACCCAGACCGGATGGATCGTCCTGCTTGCAGACGTTTCAGCGGAGCGGGTCTGTTCGCGCTCACTGGCCGCGAGGCTCGACATGGTTCGTTCCCGTTGCAGCATGCGGCTGATCCCGGCGTCAGCCGGTTCGTGCCTGGTTCCCATATTCGCTGATACGGATGAAAGTTACACATGTTACGGCGGTTCGCCCATATGTGAGGCGGAATCGCGGATCAGAAATCCGTGACGGTGAGCCGTCGTGGCTGCGGCAAGATAAAGGGGGCGACCCATGTGGACCGGTCGCCCCGCATGACTGGCGTTTTGACGAATGGCTAGCGTTTGGCGAGATCAGCCCGGCAACAGCACTGTATCCACCACATGGATCACGCCATTCGCCTGCATCACATCGCCGGTGGTGACGGTGGCGACGTCGCCCTTGGCGTCGGTAACGGTCAGCTTGCCTGCCGATGGAGACTTCACAGTGATCTCGCCGCCGGCCACGGTCTTGAACTTGGCCTGACCGCCGCCGTCCTTGACCGCCTTCATCAGATTTGCGGCGGTGAGCCGGCCCGGTACGACGTGGTAGGTCAGCACGTTCGTCAGCGTTGCCTTGTTCTCCGGCTTCAGCAACGTCTCCACGGTTCCGGCCGGGAGCTTCGCGAACGCAGGATTGACGGGGGCGAACACTGTGAACGGGCCGGCGCCGGAGAGTGTATCGACGAGGCCCGCCGCCTTCACCGCAGCGACCAGGGTGGTGTGGTCCTTTGAGTTCACCGCGTTCTGGACGATGGTCTTGGACGGATACATCGGCGCGCCGCCAACCATCACCGTCTTCTCGCCTTTCGCCATGGTTTTGTCCTCGGCGAGCGAGGGCGCAGCGAAAACCGATGTCGCGAACAGCGCAGTCAAGATGGCCGCGGACAGGCTATGCTTGTGCTTGGGCATGGATCGTCTCCCGAGAGGGTTACAGGCCGGAGGTTATGCCGGCGTGGGCTCGACGGCGCTTGTGTCGGTCAGACCCGCGCAATCGCTCACCGAGCTACGGCAGGACGGCCGTTGCGGTTTCGCGGATAATTTTTCGTGAAAGCTGAAACTTTCTCGCACGCCTTCCGTGTGCGGTGATCCTTGATCTCGCCTGCGGAATGGGCGAAGACAGCGGCCGGTTTTGCAGTGCCCTGACCGCCGTTGCGCGGCCGCCAAACGAGCCAAGAAGCACAACAATGAATGCAAATCTGTTTTCCCGTCTATTCGATAGTCTGAAAGAGGCAGGCAAGCTCGCGATCGAGACGCCGGACGGCCGGCACGTCAGCTATGGCGATCTGATTGCTCAGTCGGGCCGGATGGCGAATTACCTGGTGGCGCGCGGCGTCAAGGTCGGCGACCGCGTTGCGGTGCAGGCGGAAAAATCCGTGCCGGCGCTCGTGCTGTATCTCGCCACCGTGCGCGCGGGCGCGGTCTATCTTCCGCTCAACACCGCCTACACGCTGAACGAACTTGATTACTTCATCACCGACGCCGAGCCGTCGCTGGTCGTCTGCGATCCGTCGAAGGCGGATGGCATCGCCGCCATCGCCGCCAGGGTGAAGGCGAAGGTCGATACGCTCGATCCGGCGGGCAAGGGTTCGCTCACCGACGGCGCGGCGAAGGAGAAGGCGGAATTCGTCACCGTCGATCGCAAGGACGACGATCTTGCCGCGATCCTCTACACGTCGGGCACCACCGGGCGCTCCAAGGGCGCGATGCTGACCCACGACAATCTCGCATCGAACTCGCTGACTCTGGTGGATTATTGGCGCTTCACCGACAAGGACGTGCTGATCCATGCGCTGCCGATCTATCACACGCATGGCCTGTTCGTAGCGAGCAACGTCACGCTGTTCGCCCGCGCCTCGATGATCTTCCGCGAGAAGTTCGACGCGGCCGATGTCTTGAGCCTGATGCCGCGGGCAACGGCGCTGATGGGCGTGCCGACGTTCTACGTGCGGCTGTTGCAGCAGAAGGGCCTGACGCGCGAAGCGACCAGGAGCATGCGCGTGTTCATTTCCGGCTCCGCGCCGCTGCTCGCCGACACCCATCGCGAATGGTCCGCCCGCACCGGCCACGGCATCCTCGAGCGCTACGGGATGACGGAAACCAACATGAACACGTCGAATCCCTACGACGGTGATCGCGTGCCCGGCGCTGTCGGCTTTCCGCTGCCCGGTGTCTCGGTGCGGATCACCGATCCGGAGACCGGCAAAGAGCTCGGCCGCGAGGCCATCGGTATGATCGAGGTGAAAGGGCCGAATGTCTTCAAGGGCTACTGGCGGATGCCTGAAAAGACAAAATCCGAATTCCGTGACGACGGCTTCTTCATCACCGGTGATCTCGGCAAGATCGACGAGCGCGGCTATGTGCACATCCTTGGTCGCGGCAAGGATCTGGTGATCTCGGGCGGCTTCAATGTCTATCCGAAGGAGGTCGAAAGCGAGATCGATGCGATGCCGGGCGTGGTCGAAAGCGCTGTGATCGGCGTGCCGCACGCCGATTTCGGCGAGGGCGTCACGGCCGTCGTGGTGAAGGACAAGGGTGCCGCTATCGACGAAGCGATGGTGATGCAAGCCCTCGAAGGGCGCCTCGCCAAGTTCAAGATGCCGAAGAAGGTGGTCTTCGTCGACGACCTGCCGCGCAACACCATGGGCAAGGTGCAGAAGAACGTGCTGCGCGACACCTATGCCAAGATCTATGCCGGCTAGAGCGGGTGAGCGCCCGATCCGGAGCGTCCGACGGATTAGCGTCCGAGGGGTTCAGAGCCGCCGGTGAAGCCACCCGGCCAGTCAAGGCTGCTTGAGGCCGAAGGTCATTTTCGACCGCGGATGGAACCCGGGCGCCGGCAAGACTGTTCTTAGATCGCTTAGCTGCGGCCACGATGCGTGCATCGCCGCGGGGGGCTCGGCCGGCTGACGATCGCGATCGTGGTATCGCGGCGGGCAAGAAACATAGGCCATCGCCTGAGCGAAGAGCCATTCTTCACGACATGACGACATCGCATTGATTTGCGACGGCCTGCGCAGGGGAGCGACGATGCGTGGAGGTTGATCATGGCAACCATCGATCTTGGCGTCGGGGTGCTCCCCGAGCAAGAGCACAGCAAGCAACTTCGGCGGGCCATTCTGGCGAGCACAGTTGGCACGGCGATCGAGTGGTATGATTTCTTTCTCTACAGCACGGTGACGGGACTCGTCTTCGCGCGAATGTTCTTCCCGCAGTCGGAGCCGCTGGTCGGCACACTTGAGGCTTTCGCGGTTTACGCGGTCGGCTTCCTCGCCCGCCCGATCGGCGCTGCGATCTTCGGCCATTACGGCGACCGGATCGGCCGCAAGTCGACGCTGATCGCGACGCTTTTGCTGATGGGCATCGCCACGTTCCTGGTTGCGCTGGTCCCGACCTACGACAGCATCGGCATCTGGGGTGCGGTCATCCTGACGGCGCTGCGCTTCATCCAGGGCGTCGGCGTGGGTGGTGAATGGGGCGGCTCAGTGCTGCTGTCGATGGAGTGGGCGCGGACAACCGGCCATCGCGGATTCATCGCATCGTGGCCACAGTTCGGTGTCCCATGCGGCCTGTTCCTCGCCAATCTCGCCGTGCTCGTGTTCAGCTGGCTGTCGGGCGATCAGTTCCTGACCTGGGGCTGGCGCATCCCGTTCCTCCTGAGCATCGTGCTGGTCGCCGTCGGCCTGTGGATCCGGTTGGGCATCATGGAGACGCCGATCTTCAGCAAGCTTGTTGCTGAAAACAAGGTCGAGCGGATGCCGATGCTGCAGGTGATACGCAGCCAGCCGAAGGAGATCCTGCTCTGTGCGCTCCTGCGCATGGCGGAGCAGGCGCCGTTCTATATCTTCACTGCGTTCATCTTCTCCTACGGCGTCGGCACGCTGAAAACGTCGCGCGACTTTCTGCTCGTCGCGGTGCTGTCCGCCTCGCTGCTGGCCTTCTTCGCGATTCCGTTGTTTGGCCATATCTCCGATCTGATCGGCCGCAAGCGCATGTACATGATCGGCGCGGCGACCATCGGCGTCTACGGCTTCATCTATTTCGGGTTGCTGAACACCGGCTCGGCGGCGTTGATTTTCCTCGCCATCATCCTGTCGCTAATTCCGCACAACATGATGTATGGGCCGCAAGCGGCGTTGATCGCGGAATCCTTCACCGGGCGGTTGCGCTATAGCGGCGCATCGCTGGGCTATCAGCTTGCCTCGGTGATCGCCGGCGGCCCGGCGCCTCTGATCGCCGCGTGGCTGTTCGGCCGGTATGGAACGGCCTATGCGATCGCGTTCTACATTCTCGCCTGCTCGGTGCTGAGCCTGATCGCGACCGCGCTGATGACGGACTACACTGGCAAGGATATCGAGGGCGAGTATGAATGAGCGACGACGCGCGCCATGGCTGTCGCCATTGGGTTGGAGCATGATCGCGTCCCGATCATGCTCTAACCGACCAGGCTGACGAGGAAACGCAAGCTCACCGCGAGCAGGAACAAGCCGAAGCCGACCTCGAGCTGACGCTTGGAGAGCTTATGCGCGAGCCGCACGCCGAGCGGCGCCACCAGCGCGCTGGTCGGCATCACCAGAAGTGTGCCGATCAACGAGACATAGCCCAGCGCGAATGGAAACTGCAGCGCGGCGACGGTCGGAAACTCGGCCGCGCGTGGCCAGCCCGCATAGATGTAGCCGATCGTTGCCGGGATCGAGATCAGGACCCCGAGGCCGGACGACGTCGCCACCGCCTGATGGATCGGCCGGCCGTGGAAGGTCATGAACAGGTTGGCGATCTGGCCACCACCGATCCCCATCAGCGCCGACAGGGAGCCGATGGTCAGGCCGTAGATGCTCATCATCGGATTGCCCGGCAGGTCGCCCGGCAGACGCCAGCGGTCGCGCGCGAACAGCAGGCGGACAGCCGAGAAGCCTGCGATCACGACGAACACCGTCTTGAACACCTGTTCCGGCGCATAACGGGCGACGGCGCTCGCGGCGATCACGCCGATCACCACCGGAATGGCCCAGCGCCGCAAGACGCTCATATCCACCGCGCCACGCGCCCGGTGCGCGCGAAACGAACTGATCGACGTCGGGATAATGATTGCGAGCGAGGTGCCGACGCAAAGCGGCATTCTCACCGCTTCGGGAACGCCGACGATCCGGAAGACCTCGTAGAGGATCGGGATGACGATGGCGCCGCCGCCGACGCCGAACAGACCTGCGAAGAATCCGGTGGCGGCGCCGCCGGTCACCAGCGCGACCGCGAGCCAGATCAGTTCCGAGGTGGGGAGGGCGGTGGCCATTGGCTTTCAAGCATCCGGGCTTCCGAGCATCTGGGATCTCCAGATACCCCGGTTGGTGCGGTGGGTTATCCGATTCGTCCCGCCGGGCGGGCCGTGCCCGTTGGATAAGAGCCTGTCAACAGCGGGCAGGCAGGGTTGCGAATTTGCCGTCCCATGGACTTTAGACAGGTTCAATTCTTCGTTGCGCTGCTGGCCTCGAATTCGTAAGAGAGGGCTTGCCGCTTTTGGGACAAATTGTCGGTTTGGCAAGGCTTTTTGTGCTGAAAACGGCCGTAGACACAGACATTCAGCCAAGGCGTTGCCGTTAAGGCGACGTCAATACGACACCGGTCAAACCAACGACCCTGAACATCAACGGTCCGATGGCTCCTCAAATCGAACGTCCGCTTTCGCCCTTCATGACCTATCGCTGGACGCTGACGATGGCGATGTCCATCGGTCACCGGGTCACCGGCATAGCGCTCTACGCGGGAACCCTGCTGCTGGTCTGGTGGCTGCTCGCCGCAGCGTCCGGCCCGCCGGCCTATGCGACGTTCCAGGGCTTCATCGGCAGCTGGTTCGGCCGGCTGATCCTGTTTGGATATACCTTTGCGCTGATTCATCACTTGCTCGGCGGTGCGCGGCACTTCATCTGGGATCTGGGCTATGGTTTCGGCCCGAACGAGCGTGAATGGCTGACGCGGGCGGCGCTGATCGGCTCGATCTCGGTCACCGTGATCCTTTGGATCATCGCGTTTGCGGCGGGAGGCCTGCGATGAGCGGAAGCAAAACTTCGATGCGCACGCCGCTTGGCCGGGTGCGCAGCCTCGGCTCGGCGAAGGCTGGAACGGGGGATTTTTGGCGGCAGCGGCTGACGGCGATCGCCATGGTGGCGCTGATCATTCCGGTGATCGTCATCGTCATGATGCTGCTGGGGCGCAGCCATGCGGCGGCGATCCAGATTCTCGGCTCGCCGTTCGTCGCCATCGTCTTGATCCTGTTCATCATCGCCAGCGTCTGGCACATGAAGATCGGCATGCAGGTGGTGATCGAAGACTACGTGCATGACGAGAAGCTGAAGCTCGTCACGATCATCGGCAACAACTTCTTCTCGGCGGCGGTAGCCTTGGCTGCGGTCTACGCCATCCTCAAGCTGTCGTTCGGGGTTTAGTGCAGTGGCTCTGCGGCGCTTCCAGCGTGGCGTATGGCTCGCAAGAGCGCCGTTGAAGTCCTGCTGCTGCACGACCACCCTCCACCTTCCAGTGTCCTTTCGAATCCTAAGTTCGCGCGAAGGGCACGGTCACGTTAGGCGAACTTTGGATTCAGGGCACTAGCGCATGGCGTCTCAGGGCAACGGTGCGGCTGCCATCAATGGCAGCGCTTACAAGTTCGAGGATCACACCTACGACGTCGTCGTGGTGGGAGCCGGTGGCGCAGGCCTGCGCGCCGTGGTCGGGTGTGGCGAGGCCGGTCTTCGCACCGCCTGCATCACCAAGGTTTTCCCGACCCGCTCGCATACGGTGGCGGCGCAGGGCGGTATCTCGGCGGCGCTCGGCAACATGCACGAGGATAACTGGCGCTGGCACATGTACGACACCGTGAAGGGGTCGGACTGGCTCGGCGACCAGGACGCGATCGAATACATGGTGCGCAATGCACCGGAAGCGGTCTACGAGCTCGAGCACTGGGGCGTGCCGTTCTCGCGCACCGAAGATGGCAGAATCTATCAGCGCCCGTTCGGCGGCATGACGATCGACTTCGGCAAGGCTCAGGCCCAGCGTACCTGCGCCGCCGCGGACCGGACCGGTCACGCCATGTTGCATACGATGTACGGCCAGGCGCTGCGTCACTCGGCGGAATTCTTCATCGAGTTCTTCGCCATCGATCTGATCATGGACGCCGAGGGCGCCTGCCGCGGCGTGATCGCGCTCAAGCTCGATGACGGCACGCTGCATCGTTTCCGCGCCCAGACGGTGATCCTCGCGACCGGCGGCTACGGCCGCGCCTACGCGTCCTGCACCTCCGCACATACCTGCACCGGCGACGGCAACGCGATGGTGCTGCGCGCCGGCCTGCCGCTGCAGGACATGGAGTTCATCCAGTTCCACCCGACCGGCATCTACGGCTCGGGCTGTCTCGTCACCGAAGGCGCGCGCGGCGAGGGCGGCTATCTCGTCAACGCCGAAGGCGAGCGCTTCATGGAGCGCTACGCGCCGTCGGCGAAGGATCTCGCCTCGCGCGACGTCGTTTCGCGCGCGATGACCATCGAGATTCGCGAAGGCCGCGGCGTTGGCAAGCAGAAGGATCACATCTTCCTGCATCTCGACCATCTCGATCCGGCCGTGCTGCATGAGCGGCTGCCGGGCATCTCGGAATCGGCGAAGATCTTCGCCGGCGTCGATGTCACGCGCGAGCCGATCCCGATCG
The DNA here is from genome assembly GCF_000516555.1 of Afipia sp. P52-10. Lineage (NCBI taxonomy): Bacteria > Pseudomonadati > Pseudomonadota > Alphaproteobacteria > Hyphomicrobiales > Nitrobacteraceae > Afipia > Afipia sp. P52-10. The sequence continues at coordinate 1,744,394 of NZ_AZSJ01000003.1, forward strand.
TGCCGACGGTGCACTACAACATGGGTGGCATCCCGACCAACTTCCACGCCGAGGTCGTCACCCGCAAGAACGGCGACGACAACCTTGTCGTGCCGGGCTTGATGGCGGTGGGCGAGGCGGCCTGTGTCTCGGTGCATGGTGCCAACCGCCTCGGCTCCAACTCGCTGATCGATCTGGTCGTGTTTGGCCGCGCTGCAGCGCTGCGCTGCGCCGAGAAGCTCGAGCCGAATGCCAAGCAGCCCGAGCTGCCGGCCGGTTCGTCGGACCTCGCCTTGAGCCGTCTCGACAAGTATCGCCATGCTTCGGGGGGCACTCCGACCGCCAAGCTGCGCGCGGCGATGCAGAAGGTGATGCAGACCAACTGCGCCGTGTTCCGCACCGGCGAAGTGCTGACCGAAGGCGTCAAGCTGATCAACGAGGTCTATTCGGGCGTCGGCGATCTCGCCACCTCCGACCGCTCGTTGATCTGGAATTCGGATCTGGTCGAGACGCTGGAGTTCGACAACCTGATCGGTCAGGCGGTCGTCACCATGAACTCGGCGGCCAACCGCACCGAAAGCCGCGGCGCGCATGCGCGCGAAGACTTCGCCGACCGCGACGATGCGAACTGGATGAAGCACACGCTCGCCTGGTTCGAGGACACCGGCAAGGTGACGCTCGAATATCGCCCGGTTCACAACTACACGATGACCAATGAAATCCAGTACATCGCGCCGAAGGCGCGCGTGTACTGATCTCGAAGCTCTCGCCAGGAAAGCCCCATGGTTCAGTTCAATCTTCCGAAGAACTCCAAGGTCACCGAAGGCAAGACTTGGCCGAAGCCGGCCGGCGCCACCGAGACACGCGAATTTCGCGTCTATCGGTGGGACCCCGATGACGGGAAGAACCCGCGCGTCGACACCTATCATGTCGATCTGCACGACTGCGGACCGATGATTCTGGACGGCCTGATCTGGATCAAGAACAACATCGATCCGACTCTGACCTTCCGCCGCTCCTGCCGTGAAGGCGTCTGCGGTTCCTGCGCCATGAACATCGACGGCCAGAACACGCTGGCCTGCACGCGGGCGATGGACGAGGTCGATGCGGGAGCGATCAAGGTCAACCCGCTGCCGCATCAGCCGGTGGTGAAGGATCTGGTGCCCGATCTCACCAACTTCTACGCCCAGTATGCGTCGATCGAGCCGTGGCTGAAGACCACGTCGCCGACACCGCAGAAGGAATGGCGGCAGAGCCACGAAGACCGGCAGAAGCTCGACGGCCTTTACGAATGCATCCTGTGCGCCTGCTGCTCGACCTCGTGCCCGAGCTATTGGTGGAACAGCGATCGCTTCCTCGGTCCGGCGGCGCTGTTGCAGGCGAGCCGCTGGGTCAATGACTCGCGTGACGAGGGCACCGGTGAGCGGCTCGACAATCTCGAGGATCCGTTCCGCCTCTATCGCTGCCACACCATCCTGAACTGTGCGAAGGCCTGCCCGAAGGGGCTCAACCCCTCGAAGGCGATCGCCGACCTCAAGCTGAAGATGGTCGAGCGGCAGGTCTGAGTTGAAATCTGTCATGCTCGCGAAAGCGAGCATCTCGCCAAGTCGATGATCCTCATGGTGAGGAGCCGCAACGCGGCGTCTCGAACCATGAGGCCGCTGACGTCGCTGTCTCGTCCGAGACGGCCGCTGCGCGCCGCCTCGGAGCCTGACTCAAAGGGCAGCCCATCGGTCAGGCTCTCAGGATAAGGCAGGACGAGCACATGAGATCGCTCTCCCCTTGCCCCGCAGGCGGGAGAGAGGCGCGAACCCGCAGCAGTAGTGCCTAAAGCCGTAGCGTGCCTTCGATGCAGGTGACCACGCTGCCGCCGATCCAGATGTCGTCGCCGTCGCGCTGCACATGCACGCGGCCGCCGCGCCCGAGCGCAGTGCCCTGGCTGGCCACATAGGCTGCCGGCGCGATACCCCTGCCGATCAGCCACTGCGCGATACCGGCGTTCAGGCTGCCGGTCACCGGGTCCTCATCGGCGAGGGTCGAGACAAACGCGCGGACCTCGAACTGCGCCTCGCAGCCGTCCTTCGCCACATCCCATGGAGCGACGACGCCGAGCTTGAGCCCCTTCAGTGCCGGATAATCCGGCTTGATCGCCAGCACCTCGGCACGGCTGCCGAGCATCACCGCTACCCAGCCCGGTCCGTTGTCGATCCATTGCGAAGCGATGATCGCCTGCGGCTGAATGCCGAGACCTTTCGCAATCACGTCGAGGGTCTCGCGTTCGACGTCACCGGTGCGCCGAAGCGGCGGCGCTGCGAACGCAAGCTGCTCGCCATCGCGTTTGATCCTGACGAGGCCGACGCCGCATTCCTGGACGATGTCGGCCCCCTTCGGTTTGCCACCGGCATTGAGCCAGACCTGGCAGCTTCCAAGTGTCGGATGTCCGGCGAACAGCAGTTCGCGTTCGGGAGTGAAGATGCGGACGCGGTAGTCAGCCCCGGATGCTGTCGGTCGCAGCAGAAATGCCGTCTCGCTCAAATTGGTCCAGTTGGCGAGCGCGGCCATCGCCGCATCGGACAATCCGTCCGCGCCGATCACGACCGCGAGCGGATTCCCCTTGAGCGCAACAGTCGTGAACACATCGACTTGCTGAAAGGCGAATGACGTCATCGGAAGTCGTCCCGTCATGTGCTGCTCACGGCGTGCAGCCCAGGCGCTGCAATGTGGCATCGACCCAGCTTCGGTCGCTGCGCCCCTCGCGAATGGCGGCAAGCTGGGTGATCTCGGCATCGTTCTTGGCCTTCGCGGCCTTGTAGATCGTCTCGGCCAGTGCGAACGGCACGCAGAGCACGCCGTCGCCATCGCCGATGATCAAATCGCCGGGCTCGATCACCATGCCGTCGATGGCAATGGCGCCGTTGATCTCGCCGGGGCCGTCCTTGTAAGGGCCGCGATGGGTGACGCCCGCCGCGTAGACGGGAAACCGGCCGGCATGGATCGTATCGTAATCGCGGATAGCGCCATAGATGACCAGCCCGGCAAGGCCGCGGGTTTCCGCATGCGCCACCATCATCTCCCCGATCAGCGCGTTGGTGAGATCGCCGCCGCCGTCGACGACGATGACGTCGCCCGGCTGGGCCAGATCGAGCGCCTTATGGATCATCAGGTTGTCGCCGGGACGGGTCTTCACGGTCAACGCCGGGCCCGCGAGCACGCCACCCGCATGCATTGGCCGCAGGCTCGCGCCGCCGGCCGTCATGCGTGCCATCGAATCGCTGATGTTGGCGACCGGAAGTCGGCGAAACCTGTCGACCATGCCCTCGTCGATTCTCCGCATGCGCTTGGCGATCTGAAATCCGATCATCATTCACCCCTGCTTGGTCTCGGTCGTGCCGACCCAGCCGAAAGAACCTCGTCAATGAGGCTCGCTGCCGCGACACCGCATCGGTCGGTCATGCTAGGATGCGGGCGACGTTCCGACAATGGAGAGGCTCATGATCGATCACATTGGCTTTCCGGTCTCCGACTATGCGCGGGCAAAGGCGTTCTACAGCCAGGCGCTGGCGCCGCTGGGTTATGGGCTGATCATGGAGGTGCAGCAGAACGAACATGACGCCCCGGCGGCGGGATTTGGCAAGGGCGGCAAGCCGGATTTCTGGATCGGCGGCGAGGGGGGCCTCGGCAAGTCCGTGCACATCGCGATCGCGGCGGACGAGCGATCGGCCGTCGATGCGTTCTACCGTGCAGCGATCGCGGCGGGCGGCCGGGACAACGGTGCGCCCGGTCTCCGCACGCATTATCATCCGGATTACTACGGCGCGTTCGTGCTCGATCCCGATGGCCACAACATCGAGGCGGTGTGTCATAAGCCGGGATGAACGTCGTTCCGAACCTGTGCCCGGTTCATGCGTCCGGATCGATCATTGAAATGCCGGCAGAACGAAGATCGCGATGTTCGCCACGAGTGCGAGCGCATAGACGATCGATCGCGCGGTCGCGGCGTCATTGACGTAGAGCACTGCGTGCATGGCGCGCAGTACGATGTAGAGCGCCGCAAGGATGTTGACGGTGTTGATCGGCGTGCCTGACACCACCGCGATGATCACCGCCGCAGCGAAGAACGGAAAATTCTCGTAGGCGTTCTGATGAGCCGCATAGGCGCGTCGCTTCGCGGGCGGTAGGTCGTCGATGCCTTCGCGAGGATTGTGATTGCTGTTCTGCGTACCGGCCTTCGCGTAGCTCACGATGGCGAGCGGCATCAAGGCTGCGATCAGGACGCACCAATAAGCGAGCGGCATCGAATCCTCTCCAACGTGACGCAAGTTCGGTCGCCGTTCCGTGGAGTTTCTCCGCGTGCTTGTCAATTGCCGTCATGCGCGATCGCATCGCATTAAGGCCATATTGTCGCGGCGCGCCTTTCGCGTTTCGCGAATGCTGCATGTGCGCTGTCGATGAATGAGTGCTGAACATGCAACCGCATGTGAAGAAATTTGCCTGGCACGCTGCCATAATGCGGCCCTCAACAGTGACGTTGATAGCAACGCGCACGGATGTCCCTGGAACTGTTGCGCACGTCACTTGTTGTTCATTCAGGGATTGCTGGGGTTGATATCACCATGGCTCGATTTCGTTTCATCCTGTTGGCGACGACGGCTGTCTCGGCGCTTGCATTGACGCATGGTGCGCAAGCGAACGACGCGCGCACCATCATCGCGCAAGCGCAGCCTGATGAAGGCAAGGGACCTCCAGGGCAGGCGAAGCAGCCTCGCGAAACGCCGAAGACGGCGCCTGCACAACCTTCGCATCCTGCCGCTCCTCCCGCTGCGCGGCCTGCACCACCCTCACCGCCTGCGGCAACGCCGCCTGCCGCGCCGCGTCCGGCCGCACCTCCGCCTCCGCCGCCGCCTCAACAGAAGGCTCCGCCGCCGGTTGCCGCGCCTCCGCCGCCTGCCCAGAAGTCCGCGCCGCCTCCGCCTCCTGCGGCTCACCCGCAACCGAAGGTGCCGCCAGCGGCAGCTCCGCCTCCGGCTGCGCGTCCGGCGCCGTCTCCTGCCGCCCCTGCGCCGACACCGCCGCCACAACAGAAGTCGGCTCCGCCTCCGGCCGCGCCGGCCGTTCCGCCCTCACAGCAGCAGAAGGCTGCACCGCCTGCCGCGCCTACGCCCGCGCCTGGTGGAGCGCCTGCGCCGGGGACGAAGGCCGCGCCGCCGGCTGCACCGGCTCAAACAGCACCGTCGCAAGCGACGCCACCGGCTTCGCCCGCCCCTGCACCGGCGCCGGGTCAAACCGAGCGGCGGGAGGGCCCGCGCGGGTCTGGTGGTCCCGGCAGTGGTCTTGGTGGTCAGGGAAGGCCGCCGCAGGGTGCTGGTGGGCCGCCACCTGCAGGAGCACCCGCAGCGCCGGGAGCCGCTCAGCAGCCGGCTCCCTCCACCGCCACGTCTCCACCTGCAGCGCCTGCGCCCGGTGGCGTGAAGGGGGCCACGCAGCCACAGGCCCCCGCGCCGGGTGCCGCTCCGCAACAGCAGGGCGGTCAACCGCCCGGCGGCGCCAAGGCGGCCGTCCCGCCACCGCCGCCCACGGTCGCTGCCCCGTTGCCGCCGCCGCCTTCGGTTTCGACCGCGGCGCCGATCGCGCCGGGCGCAAAGGAGCCGCGTCAGCTCGACAGCTTCCGCTCGCAGCGCCGCGAGGTGCAGGAGGGCGGCCGCACCATCATCAACGAGCCTGGCCGTATCATCGTGCGGGATCCGAGCGGGCAGTCGTTCGTGCGTCACAACGAGATCGACCGCTTCCGCTATGGTGCGCGTGACGTGCAGGTGCAGCAGCGTGGCGGGGAGACCCGCACCGTGATCGTCAGGCCCGACGGATCGCAGATCATCACGACCAGCGATCGGGATGGACGGCTGCTCCGCCGCATCCGACGCGATTCCCATGGGCGCGAGATCATCATCATCGACGATAGCGTTCGTCCGCGGCCTGGACCGGGAGTAGGAGGCATCGCCGCGGGTGTCGCGGCGGGTGTCGCCGGGGCGGTGATCGGCGGTTACTACGTCAACCTGCCGCCGCCGGTGGTTCGCATCCCGCAGGACCGTTACATCGTCGAGGCGGAGAGCGCCGACCCGGATCTGATCTACGAGACCCTGGTGGCGCCGCCGGTGGAGCGAATCGATCGTCGCTACAGCCTCGACGAAATCCGCTACAGCCCGATGGTCCGCGATCGCATGCCGCGCATCGATCTCGACACCATCACGTTCGACACCGGCTCGTGGGAGATCACGCCCGATCAGGTGCAGAAGCTGGCCGCGATCGCCGAAGGCCTCAACCGGGCCATTTCCCGCAATCCGCGCGAGGTGTTCCTCATCGAAGGTCACACCGACGCGGTCGGCTCCGACGTTGACAACCTGTCGCTGTCGGATCGGCGCGCGGAAGCTGTGGCTCAGGCGCTGACGGACTCGTTCAACGTGCCCCCGGAGAACCTGACCACCCAGGGCTACGGTGAGCAGTACCTGAAGGTGCCGACGCAGGAGCCTGAGCGGGCGAACCGCCGCTCGACCATCCGCCGGATCACGCCACTGCTCGCAGGAGCAAATCAGGTCCCGCCGCCGCCTCCGCCGGGCGCAGCGCCGCCGCGGCGCTGACATCCGCAATCAAACCATCACATCGGCGCGCTGCAGGACAGCGCGCCGATTTCTTTGAGGCTCAGACCGCGGGTTTGATGCGATCGATTCGTCCGGCAACGGCGCGAATCGTGCCCGGCGATGCCATCCAGATCGCCAGCACCGAGAGCAGGCTGATGACGACGCCGAGCCAGAACGCGAGCGTATAGGTTTCGAGCCTGTCGTGCAGGACACCGGTGATCCAAGGGCCCGCCGCGCCGCCTGACAGGCCGGCCAGCGTCAGCGTTCCGTAGATGCTGCCGAAGTGCTTGCCCTCGAAGATCTCCATCGCCACCGCACCCATGATCGAGGTGAAGCCGTAACCGAGAAAGCCTTGGGTTGCGATCATCAGATACAGGAGCGGCAGAGAGGGCGTCCGTTCGAGGGCGATCAATGCGAGAAAGCAGGCCGCGAAGCCAACGCTGCTTATGGTCCAGACCCATTCACGGCCAATGCGATCCGAGAGATGGCCGAGCCAGATCTGCCCCGGGACGCCGATCAGGCTGACGAAGCCGAGCGCCCATGCAGCGGCGGTGGCCGAGAAGCCGATCTCGGTAAGGNATTTCGTCTGATGAATCTGTACCGCGTACCAGACGTACAGGCCGCAGAAGTAGGTCAGGGCCAGCCACCAGAAACGCTGCGTGCGGACGGCGCGGGACAGCGTCCACTCCGTCGAGGCCCAATCGGCATCGACGATGTTCGACGCACGGGTTGCGCCTGGCGCCGGAGCAGCATCGCCATCCGGCTGCAATCCGAGATCCTGCGGGCGCTTGCGCAGCAACAGGTTGATCGGCACCAGCACGAGCAGGATCAGAATGCCCAGCATCCAGCACGACGCGCGCCATCCACTGCGCTCGATCAGGGTCTGCATCCAAGGCAGCAACGTGATCGATCCGACGCCGACGCCTGCGAAAGCGATGCCGATCGCGAGCCCGCGCTTGCGAACGAACCAGTTCGGCAGAAACAGCGATTGTCCGGAATAGCCGAGGCAAACGCTGCCAGCGCCGACCAGGACGCCGATGGTCAGGTACAGATGCCAAGGTTCGGTCGTCAGCGGTGCCAGCAGAAAACCCGCGGCCATCAGCAGCACGCCGATCTCCATCACCATGCGCGGACCGGTGCGATCCATCAGCTTGCCGATCAATGGACTGAAGATCGCCGACATCACGAAGCCGAACGAGAAGGCGCCGGCGGTGACACCGCGCGGCCAGCCGAATTCGTCGATGATCGGTGAGAACAGCAGGGAGAACGAGGTTCGTGCGTTGACGCCGATGCCCATGGTCACGAAAGTCACCGCGACGACGAGCCAGCCATAGAAGAACGGAAGCCGCATGCTGGAAGGTCTTCGTTAGGGAGGAGAAGGAAAGGGCAGCGTAGGATCAGCGTAGCTTGCCGCGCGCGGCAACCGGTAGCGTGCCGATGATCTCGTCGCCACGCACCATCACCACCTCGTCGACCATATTGACGACCACGCAAACGTGGTTCGGGATGATACGCACGACATCCCCGACGTTCGGCCGCGTGTTGCTTTGGGCGAGATCGAGGAAGCCGTGTTCCTCGGCGAAGCGCGCGATGCGCGCTTGCGGATGTTCGAGGATCAGCCCATAGCCGTCGAGTCCGCCGCCAGGGTCGGCGGTCAGCGTTTTCGATCCGGCATCGAGGATGCCGCGGTCGGCCGCGGCACGGCTGACGACGGTGGCGTAGATCTGCAAGGCGCAGTCGTCCAGTGTGGCGACGCCGGCGGCGACTTGCATCCGGTCGTTATAAATGTAGGTGCCTGGGCGATGTTCGGTGGCGCCAACGAGCTTGCCGAGGTTCTTCATGTTCGGCGATCCGCCCGTAGATACGATGCTGGCGTTAAGCCCCAGCGCCCGCACGCCGTTGAGCGCCTCGTCGTAGAATGTCTGCGCCTCGCGCCAGCCGGTTTCGGTGGGGTACAGCATGAAGCCCGCGAAGCTGAGGCCTTTGGTGGCGGCGATCTGTCCCGCCAACGCGATGGCTTCGGCAACCGTCTCGACACCTGCACGCTTGCGGCCGGTATCGCATTCGACCACCACGGACAGCGGACGCTCGGCGAGTTCAGCAGCCCGTTGCAGCCCGGCGACCACCGTCGGATTGTCGGCCGCGACCGTGACGCTCGCCCGGCGCATCAGCGCGGCGAGGCGCGCCATCTTCTCCTCGCCGATCAGATTGTAGCTGATGAGAATGTCGTCGAGGCCACCATCGACCATCACCTCGGCCTCGCCGAGCTTCTGGCAGGTTATGCCCTTGGCGCCTGCATCCCGTTGCAGGCGGGCGAGATAGGGACTCTTGTGGGTCTTGATATGCGGCCTGTTGGCAAGGCCCGCAGCATCGCATTGGGCCTGGATCCGGGCGATGTTGCGCTCCACGCGGTCCATGTCGATGACGACGGCAGGGGTGCCGTAGTCGCGAGCGATCTTCAAAGCAAGCGGTGTAGACACAGACAGCTCCCGGGCGCAGCACGACGCGCGCATGGCAGCAACCTAGCACAGCATTTGCGCCGGGAAGTCCGCCTCATGCCAGAGAGTGACAGCAGTCTTGAATCTGCGGCGGCATGCCGCCGTGCGCGGGCGATCTATCCAAGTCGCATCACGTTTTCGGAGCGTCGGCCGGAAGACTGAGCGGGACAAGCGCCATCCGAATCGGATGGCGTCAAAGGCCTGTATAGCCCTGGCTCACCGGATCACTGTCGCCGTGTTTTTCGCGCAGGTAGGCGAGACCATAGACGGCCAGGCGCATCTCGTCCTTTTCGCCGGCGCTGAACACCTTTTGCAGGTAATCGACGACGGAATCGCGCGCGGCTTCCGCCTTTGCGGAATTGAACATCAGCGCATAGGTCTCAAGAACCCGGCGCGTGGCCGTTTCGACCGCGTTTGACATGACCATCCTCGTAAGCTGAGCCTTGGTTAACAGTGTGCAGTGCAAAATGTTCCCTGCATCCCAGCTATGTTGCAGACGCCAACGGGAACTCCTGGTCAGCGGCGGCGCGTGCTACACAGCCTCGATGCAGGGGAACCGAGACGAGCGATGCTGACCTCCGACGAACTTGAACGCTATGCGCGGCACATCGTCATGCGCGAGGTCGGCGGTCCAGGACAGGCCAAGCTGAAGGCTGCGCGGGTTCTGGTGATCGGCGCCGGCGGTCTGGGAGCCCCTGCGCTGATGTATCTCGCGGCGGCGGGAGTGGGGACGCTCGGCGTGGTCGATGATGATGTCGTGTCGTTATCCAACCTGCAGCGCCAGGTGATTCACGCGACGGCGGACGTCGGCCGGGCCAAGACCGACAGCGCGCGTGATCGGATCGCCGCCATCAACCCACATGTGACGATTCGAACGCATCGGCAGCGTCTCGACGCCGGCAATGCGATGGCCCTGCTTGCCGATTACGACCTCGTTGCCGACGGCTCCGACAATTTCGCCACCCGCTATCTCGTTTCCGATGCATGCTATCTGGCGCGGAAGCCGCTGATCACCGGTGCGCTCGGCGTGTTCGATGCCTCGCTGACGACGATCCGCGCCCATGAGCGCAATGCGCAGGGCGACTTCAATCCGACCTACCGCTGCTTGTTTCCCGAGCCGCCGCCGGATGGAACGGTCCCGACCTGCGAGGAGGCCGGCGTCCTCGGCGCGCTGACGGGTGTGCTGGGATCGATGATGGCGCTGGAGGCAATCCGCGAGATCGTCGGCTTCGGCGAGGGGCTGGTCGGCAGGCTGTTGATGGTCGATGCGCGCGCGATGCGGTTTGAAACGCTGGCCTATGCGCGCGACCCGTCAAATCCTCTGAATGGTGACAAGCCGACGATTTGCGATCTGGCCGTCCACGCGTCCTAAGGCATGTGATCGCTTGAATCGAATTCATAGAATGGAGCGCTTCACCTCTCCCTCACGAGAGCACGCAATCGCCGCTTCGGGCTGAACAACCACGATCGAAGGAAGGCGTTCAGCCGCAAGCCTTAGCCAACGCCCGGCAACACCCGGTCCGGCGGCTTATGCCCGTCGAGGAAGGTGCGGATGTTGATCATCACCTTCTCGCCCATCTCGACGCGGCCTTCGATGGTCGCTGATCCCATGTGCGGCAGCAGGGTCACCTTGCCGGCCTTCGCAAGCCGCAGCAGCCGCGGGCTAACCGCGGGTTCGTGCTCGTAGACGTCGAGGCCCGCTCCGGCGATATCGCCGCTCTCGATCAGCTTGGTCAGCATGGTCTCGTCGATCACCTCGCCGCGCGCGGTGTTGACGATGTAGGCGTCCTTCTTCAGCAGCTTGAGACGGCGCGCCGAGAGCAGATGGAACGTCGCCGGCGTGTGCGGGCAGTTGACCGAGATGATATCCATGCGGGCCAGCATCTGGTCGAGGCTGTCCCAATAGGTTGCTCCCAACTCTTCTTCGATGCTCGGCGCAACCGGACGGCGGTTGTGATAGTGGATCTGCAGTCCGAAGGCATGAGCGCGGCGCGCCACCGCCTGGCCGATCCGCCCCATGCCGATGATGCCGAGCCGTTTGCCGCCGATGCGGTGGCCGAGCATCCACATCGGCGCCCAGCCCTGCCAATCCTTGCCTTCGGCAAGGATCGACGATCCCTCGATCAGGCGCCGCGGCACCGCCAGGATCAGCGCCATCGTCATGTCCGCGGTGTCTTCGGTGAGAACCTTCGGCGTGTTGGTGACGGTGATGCCGCGTTTATGCGCGGCTTCGACGTCGATATTGTCCACGCCGTTGCCGAAGTGGGCGATCAGCTTCACCTTGAGCTCGGGCTGATTGAGGACCGCCTCGTTGATCTCATCGGTGACCGTCGGCACCAGCACGTCGGCGGTTTTCACCGCGTCGATCAGCTGCTCGGGCGTCATCGGCCGGTCGTCGAGGTTCAGCCTGGCATCGAACAGTTCGCGCATGCGCGTCTCGATGCTGTCAGGCAGCTTGCGCGTGACGACGACCAGGGGCTTTTTGCGAACCGACATCTTCAGCGTCTCAAACCTCGATCGAGCCAATGCGTGCGGCGGCTGTCAATTGCTAAGATTATTCAGGCGTCGTTAACCCGGCTGAATGAAACTGCAAATTCACCGCAGCCGGCAGCATCTGGAAGCTTCGGCCCTCTCTAGCAGAAGGCGGGGCCAAGACAAGAAGCCCGGTTTGCGCACACTGGATCAACAGAAACCGGAAGTCTGGAGGGGTCGGTCCCGATGTTTTCTGCCCGTTATCTTGTCGCAGCAGTTCTGGCCGGAACCGCAACCGTTGGCTCGGCCAGTATCGCCCCGGCAAAGGATGGGGCTCTGACCACCAGCGGGTTGCCAGTGCCGCGCTTCGTCAGCCTGAAATCGGACCACGTGAACGTGCGGGTCGGCCCGACCAAGGACAACGACGTCAGCTATATCTACACCCGGTCCAGCCTGCCCGTGGAGATCACAGCCGAATTCGAGAACTGGCGGCGGATTCGCGATTCCGAGGGCGCCGAGGGCTGGGTCTATCACTCGCTGCTATCAGGACGCCGAACCGCCGTGGTGATCGCCAAAGTGAAGGACGACCTGACCCCGCTCTACGACAGGGCGGATCCCACCAGCGCGATCGCAGCCCGGCTCGAGCCTGGCGTGCTCGCGACCGTGCGACGCTGCTCCGGCAGCTGGTGCCGGATCAGCGGCAGCGGTTTCGACGGCTGGATCGAGCAGCAACGGCTTTGGGGCGTCTACCCCGACGAAAAGCTCGACTGAGGCGCTGGGGCGTCCCTCCCTGCGCTGCAAAGCGGTGTTCTGTGCGGCGGTCACACATGGTTCGGCCGCGGCCGAGAGCCGCATGCCTGCGTCGCGCGCGAAACCCGCCCCACGCGATGTGTTCGCTGAACGAGACGTGTTTAGCTGATGCGTGGATACGGCGGCCGGAAAAAGTTCGGCCAGACGCGGATCGCGGGTCGGACGCCGTTGACCTCAGCGCTTCTTTCGCAACCGCACCACCATGTCGATGCGGCTGATCTCATAGCCTTCCGGCGGGGTCGGCATGTTCTGAACGACGAGATTGGAGTTCGGGATATCCACCAGCTCGTGCTTGCCCTCAATGTAGAAATGATGATGGGCGGTCACGTTGGTGTCGAAGTAGGTCTTCGTCCCGTCGACGCTCACCTGCCGCAGCAAGCCTGCATCGGTCAATTGATTCAGCGTGTTGTAGACGGTGGCCAGCGACACCGGCACCTTCGCCAGCGTGGCTTCCTCATAGAGCATTTCCGCCGTCAGGTGCCGTTCGCCCTTGCCGAACAGCAGCCAGCCAAGAGCCATGCGCTGCCGCGTCGGGCGAAGTCCAACCGACTGCAGCATCTCGTTGACGTCATGCCACGGGCAGCCCGTCAGCAGGGGAGGGCGGCCCTGGCCGACCATAGCCTCGTCGCTCTTCCGATCGGCGGTCTGTTCAGTCATACGGTCCCGGGTGCAGACCTGCGCCTGCCCTTCCATTCACGGCTCGATTGAATTTCACTATAGAAACTCAAGGGGATAGATGCAAGTATTTCGCAACTGGGCAGCTGTCCGGGGGTGCAGCACAGGCTTTGGATGCGCCATGGGCTGCAGCGCCAGGTCTCCTGAAAAACGCTGTGGAATCATGGAGTTTAATGATTCCGTCACAAGCCGGACCGAAATCCCGCGTCGCTCCGATGGCAGACAGGCCATCCGCTAAGCTGTGAATGAGGTTAACGGCAGGGCGCCATGCGGCTGCGGAATGGCCGAACTCGTTTTCGTGTTCTCCCGGCTTTGTGTTACAGACCCCGCATTATTCGGCCGGATGGGGGCCGGCAACGGGAAAATGGAACGTGATGACCGAACGCCGAAGCCGTTTCGAGTATGAAGACCTGCTGGCTTGCGGCCGCGGCGAATTGTTTGGGGCGGGCAATGCGCAATTGCCGCTGCCGCCGATGCTGATGTTTGATCGGATCACCGAAATCTCCGAACAGGGCGGCGAGTACGGCAAAGGCTTCCTGCGCGCCGAACTCGATGTGAAGCCGGACCTCTGGTTCTTCGGCTGCCACTTCAAGGGCGATCCGGTGATGCCGGGCTGTCTCGGACTCGACGCGCTTTGGCAGATGGTCGGTTTCTTCCTCGGCTGGCTCGGTTCCCCCGGGCGCGGCCGCGCGCTCGGCCTGGGCGAGTTGAAATTCTCGGGCCAGGTTCTGCCGAACGTCCGCAAGATCGTCTACAATGTCGACTTCAAGCGGGTGATGCGCTCGAAACTTGTGTTGGGGGTTGCGGACGGGTGGCTTTCCGCCGACGGCGAGATTATCTACCGCGCGAAGGATCTCAAGGTGGGCCTGTTCCAGCAAGAGGCTGCAGTTCAGCCTGGCGCGTGACCGGCGGCCGCGATCGCGGATTGCCTGACATGACGGCGGAAACAGATTTTACGACGAGATCGTCTCAACGAACGCAATGAGATTGTGATCCAGCTGGATCATGATGCCGAAGCGGCCTGCAGCAAGCGGCCGCGATGTCGACAAGCAGGAATCAAGGCGAGGCGAGCATGAAGCGGGTTGTCGTTACCGGGATGGGCATCGTCTCATCGATTGGCAACAACACTCAAGAAGTTCTCGGAAGCCTCCATGAGGCGAAGTCCGGCATTACGCGTTCGGAAGAGTATGCCAAGCTCGGCTTCCGGTCGCAGGTCTTTGGTCAGCCGACGCTGAAGCCTGCCGATGTGGTCGATCGCCGCGCCATGCGTTTCCTTGGTGAAGGCGGAGCGTGGAATCACGTTGCGATGGAGCAGGCGATCCGCGATGCGGGTCTCGAGGAGAAAGACGTCTCCAACGAGCGCACGGGGATCATCATGGGATCGGGCGGCCCCTCAGCACGCGCCATCGTCGATGCCGCCGACATCACCCGCTCGAAGGGACCGAAGCGCGTAGGTCCCTTCGCCGTTCCGAAAGCGATGTCGTCGACTGCGTCGGCGACGCTCGCCACCTGGTTCAAGATCAAGGGCGTGAACTACTCGATCTCATCGGCGTGCGCGACGTCGAACCACTGCATCGGCAACGCCTACGAGACCATTCAGATGGGCAAGCAGGACATTGTCTTTGCCGGAGGTTGCGAAGACCTCGACTGGACGATGTCGGTGCTGTTCGATGCGATGGGCGCGATGGCGTCGAAGTTCAACGATACGCCGGCAACCGCATCGCGCGCTTACGACATCAATCGCGATGGCTTCGTCATTGCCGGTGGTGCCGGCGTGCTGGTGCTCGAAGAGCTGGAGCATGCGAAGGCGCGCGGCGCGCGCATCTACGCCGAGGTTGCAGGTTATGGCGCGACCTCCGACGGCTACGACATGGTGGCGCCGTCAGGCGAAGGCGCGGAGCGGTGCATGCGTATGGCGCTGTCGACGGTGAAGGCGCCGATCGACTACATCAACCCGCATGCGACCTCGACGCCGGCCGGTGATCCGCCGGAGATCGGGGCGATCCGCAACATCTTCGGCAACGAGAACAAGTGTCCGCCGATTTCGGCGACGAAGTCGCTGACCGGGCATTCGCTCGGCGCAACCGGTGTGCAGGAGGCGATCTACTCGCTGCTGATGATGAACAATGGCTTCATCTGCGAGAGCGCGCATATCGAGGAGCTCGATCCGGCGTTCGCTGATATGCCGATCGTCCGCAAGCGCATCGACAATGCCAAGCTCGGTGCCGTGCTGTCGAATTCATTCGGGTTCGGTGGCACCAACGCGACGCTGGTGTTCAAGCGCCTCGATGCATGATCGTTATAAACGGTGATTGAGTTTGCGGATGGCCGGGCTTGTCCCGGCCATCGGCGTTTTGATAAGCCAATTCTAAGACAATTGAAGCCAGCCTTGAGGTTGGTTACCGCTCCGGAAGGTGGACATGCAGGCATTGATGCAGGGCAAGCGCGGCTTGATCATGGGCGTCGCCAACGATCATTCGATCGCATGGGGCATTGCGAAGACCCTCGCTGCGCAGGGCGCGGAGCTCGCCTTCACTTACCAGGGCGCGGCCCTGGGCAAGCGCGTCCGTCCGCTCGCGCAATCGGTCAACTCCGACACCATCCTGTCCTGTGACGTCGAGGATATCGCCTCGGTCGATGCCGTGTTCGAGCAATTGCGCGCCAAGTGGGGCCGGCTCGATTTCCTCGTGCATGCGATCGGCTTTTCGGATCGCAACGAGCTGAAGGGGCGTTATGCCGACACCACGCGGGAGAACTTCTCCCGGACCATGGTGATCTCGTGCTTCTCCTTCACGGAAGTCGCAAAGCGCGCCGCTGAGCTGATGCCGGAGAGCGGCGGCTCGCTGCTGACGCTCACCTACGCCGGTTCGCAGCGGGTGATGCCGAATTACAATGTCATGGGCCTGGCGAAGGCTGCGCTCGAGGCGTCGGTGCGTTATCTCGCCAACGATTTCGGACCGCGCGGCATCCGCGTCAACGCGATCTCTGCGGGCCCGGTCCGCACGCTTGCCGGCGCGGGGATTTCCGATGCGCGCTACATGTTCTCGTTCCAGAAGCGGCATACGCCGTTGCGGCGGACGGTGACGATCGACGAGGTCGGCAATTCGGCGCTGTATCTGCTGTCGGATCTGTCGAGCGGCGTCACCGGCGACATTCACTATGTCGATTCCGGCTACAACATCATCTCGATGCCGCGGGCCGAGGCGCTGAAGCTGATCGACGAGGCGGAGTCGGCCGCGGAATCCGATCCGTCCACCACCGGCAAATAGGTATTCACGGCTCCGGCCAAGAGCCGGCGGAAGGCCGCGGCAGGCCTTGCGGTATCAAGCCTGCGGTATGATGTGCCGTTCTGCGTTTCACTGGCCCGTTCGGCACGAGCTTGGAGCCGTGGGCGCGCCTTCTTGGACAGACGCGCCGCTCAGGTACGGCTCATGCTCAGCCGTTGGCGATCGCCGTCGCGCGCTGGAAGGCCGGTCGGGCCGCGCAGCGATCGATGTAGCGGTCGAATGACGGACGTGTTGGCACCATCTTGAACGCGCGCACCGCGTAGTTCAGGCCTGAGCCGATCACGACGTCAGCGGCGGAGAAGCTGTCGCCGAGCAGCCACGGGCCGGTCTCCACGGCGCGGTCGAGCACGTCGAAGACCTGCGCCGCGTCGCCCCAACCGGCCGTGCTGGTCGGCACCTGAATCTTGGTAAAGAGCTGAATGATGGCGGGCTCGATGCAGGCCGGAGCGAAGAATAGCCAATAGAGATATTTGGCGCGGCGCGGATCATCGACGGGTGGGGCAAGATTCGCTTGCGGGTAACGATCCGCGACGTAGGCGCAAATGGCGGCTGCCTCGCCCATTGCAGCATCGCCATCCTGCAGCGCAGGCACTTTGCCCATGGGGTTGATAGCGAGAAACTCCGGCTTCTTCTGCGCGCCCGTCGAGATGTCGGTCAGCACCCGCTCATAGGGTTGGCCGGTCTCTTCCATCAGCCAGAGGGTTGTGAACGCGCGCGAGCGCGGCGACCAGTAGAGTTTCATCATGCGCGGGACTCCTTCCTCCAGCGATAGTATCGCATCATCAGACCGCTTTGCGGATGCATCTCTTCCTTTTCGAGGACGAAGCCTTCACGCTCGTACCAGCGCCACGCCTTGCCGTTCAGGCTGGCGCAGCGCAGCCAGATTTCGTCGGGGAGACGTTTGCGGGTAAATTCGAGGAGCATTTTGCCAATTCCGCGGCCGTGATGCTCCGGCGCGACGAAGAGTTGATCGAGATAGCTGTCGCGGGGCCGGAAGGCGAGCATGGCCGCAATCCGTCCGCCATCGTCGGCGACGTAGAGGCTCCAGCCGGCAGCCATCTCGCGTGGGATGCGGGCCCGGTTCTCGGCGAGCATGGCCGCGCTGGCGGGTTCGATTCCGACCGACGCCCAGCTCTCCGTCCAGATCCGGGCAATCGTCTCATAGTCGTCTTCCTGCGCCTCGCGGATCGTCACGGCCGGCATCGCAAACTCCCTTCAAATCGATTCAACATCGGCGAATCAGTGCATCCAATAGGCGTCATGGTGATGTCATCTGCAGAGCTGGGGCCAGACGCTGCGCTCGCACAATGCAAAACATGCCTGCCATGCCGGCTTCAAATCCGGTCGGGCGCAGGCATCGTAGGACATGCGATTTCGCTTGAAGAATAAGATGCTTGAAAGTCGTGCGTGGGCGGAGCGCTTGTCATTTTCGCGGCGTCGGCCAGCGCGACTGTTGTGAACTCAGGCGTGATGGCGTTGTCAGGTCCTGCGGCAAGGTGTCATGATGCCATTAGCCCGAAGCATGGGCCGGGAAAGGGGAGATATTCAGATGTCGAAGGAGCTGGGTGCGGAGTTTGTGGGGACGTTCTCGCTGGTCACGGCGGTTTGCGGCGCGGCATTGTTCTCCGCGCCGAGCGCTGGACTGGTCGCCGTCGCCTTCGCCGTGGGGTTGTCGGTGCTGGCGATGGCTTACGCGCTAGGGCCGATTTCCGGTGGTCATTTCAACCCGGCGGTCACGCTCGGGCTGGTCGCTGCTGGCCGTTTCAGCGCCGGTAAGGCTCTGCCCTACATCATCGCCCAGGTGCTCGGCGGTGTGGCGGCGGCGGCGGTGTTCTACGTGATCCTGCAGGGTGCGCCGGCGGCGGGTAAGTGGAATACGTTCCTGGCGGTGTCCAACACCTATGGCGGTTCGGGCTTCAGCTTGCTCAGCGCCGGCCTGATCGAAGTCGTGATCACTGCGCTGTTTCTGGTGGTGATCGTCGGGTCGACCTCGGAGAAGGCTCCCGCGGGCTTTGCGCCGATCGCGATCGGCCTCGCGCTGGTGCTGTTTCACCTGGTCTCGATTCCGGTGTCGAACGCGTCGCTGAACCCGGCCCGTTCCACCGCGACGGCGATCTTCGGTGGCGAGGTCGCGCTGCAGTCGCTGTGGCTGTACTGGGTCGCGCCGATCGTCGGCGGCCTCATTGGCGGCCTGATCGGCAAGGCGTTCTCTGCGAAATAAGCGAGAGCGTCGCAGACGCGGAAAGGGCGGCCTTGCGGGCCGCCCTTTTTGTTTGCGCAGATCGCTGTTTGCCGCGGCTTGGATTACTCGGCCGCCGGCTCGACCTTCGGCTTGGCTTCCAGGTCCTCGCCGGTGGTCTGATCGACCGCCTTCATCGACAGCCGGGTCTTGCCCCGGTCATCGAAGCCGAGCAGCTTGACCTTCACCTTGTCGCCTTCCTTGACGACATCGGAGGTCTTCTGCACGCGGTTTGCCGCGAGCTGGCTGATATGGACGAGGCCGTCCTTGGCGCCGAAGAAGTTCACGAATGCGCCGAACTCCATCACCTTGACGACGGTGCCTTCGTAGATGTGGCCAACTTCCGGGTCGGAAGCGATCGACTTGATCCAGTTGATCGCCGCCTTGATCGACTCGCCGGAGGCGGAGGCGACCTTGACCGTGCCGTCGTCCTCAATGTTGATCTTGGCGCCGGTCTTCTCGACGATCTCGCGGATCACCTTGCCGCCAGTGCCGATCACTTCACGGATCTTGTCGGTGGCGATCTGGAACACCTCGATGCGCGGCGCATGCTCGCCCAGTTCGGCGCGGGCGGTGGTCAGCGCCTTGGCCATTTCGCCGAGGATGTGCATGCGGCCGTCCTTCGCCTGGCCCAGCGCGACCTTCATGATCTCCTCAGTGATGCCGGCGATCTTGATGTCCATCTGCAGCGAGGTGATGCCCTTCTCGGTGCCCGCCACCTTAAAGTCCATGTCGCCGAGATGATCCTCGTCACCGAGGATGTCGGACAGCACGGCGTAGCGCTCACCTTCCAGGATCAGGCCCATCGCGATGCCTGCAGTCGGCCGCTTCAGCGGCACGCCCGCGTCCATCAGCGACAGCGATGAACCGCAGACGGTCGCCATCGACGAGGAACCGTTCGATTCGGTGATCTCCGAGACAACGCGCAGCGTGTACGGGAACTCGTGGTGCGGCGGCAGGACCGGACGAATGGCCCGCCACGCCAGCTTGCCGTGCCCGATCTCGCGGCGCTTGGTGCCGCCGAGGCGGCCGGTCTCGCCAACGGAGTAGGGCGGGAAGTTATAGTGCAGCAGGAACGTCTCTTTGTACGTGCCGGCGAGCGAGTCGACATACTGCTCGTCTTCGCCGGTACCCAGCGTGGTGACCACCAGCGCTTGCGTCTCGCCGCGGGTGAACAGGGCGGAGCCATGCGCGCGGGGGAGGACGCCGGCTTCGGCGACGATGTTGCGGACGGTCTTCAGATCGCGGCCGTCGATACGCTTGCCGGTATCGAGAATGTTCCAGCGAACGATCTTCGCTTCGAGCTCCTTGAACACACCGGCGACGCGCAGCTTGTCGA
Organism: Afipia sp. P52-10; assembly: GCF_000516555.1. NCBI lineage: Bacteria > Pseudomonadati > Pseudomonadota > Alphaproteobacteria > Hyphomicrobiales > Nitrobacteraceae > Afipia > Afipia sp. P52-10. The sequence continues at coordinate 1,764,325 of NZ_AZSJ01000003.1, forward strand.
AGCGCGGCTCGGCGCCGTCGGGGAAGAAGTGGGCCATCACCTTGGCCTTCGCGGCATCGACCGCCGCGTAACGCTGCTGCTTGACCGGGATCGCGTAGGCGGCGCGCAGGTCCTGTTCGGCGATGCCGAGCATTTCCTTCTCGATCTCGCTGTTGTCGAGGGTCTTGAGCTCGCGCGGCTCCTTCGCGGCCTTCTCGGCGAGTTTGATGATCGCATCGATCACCGGCTGGAAGTGGCGGTGGCCGAACATCACGGCGCCGAGCATCACCTCTTCCGGCAGCTCTTTCGCTTCCGATTCGACCATCAGCACCGCGTTGTTGGTGCCGGCGACGACGAGATCGAGCTGGGTCTCGTTCATCTCGTCCAGGGTCGGATTGAGGACGTATTCGTTGTTGATGAAGCCGACGCGGGCTGCGCCGATCGGGCCCATGAACGGCGCGCCGGATAGGGTCAGTGCAGCCGAGGCCGCGACCATCGCCAGCACGTCGGGATCGGTCTCCATGTCGTGCGACAGGGTGGTGACGATCACCTGGGTTTCGTTGCGCCAGCCGTCCGCGAACAGCGGGCGGATCGGACGGTCAATCAGACGCGAAACCAGCGTCTCCTTTTCGGTGGGGCGACCTTCGCGCTTGAAGTAACCGCCGGGGATGCGGCCTGCCGCGTAAGCCTTCTCTTGATAGTCGACAGTCAGGGGGAGGAAGTCGACGCCCTCTCTCGCCTGCTTCGCGGCGACGACGGTCGCGAGCACGATGGTCTCGCCGTAGGTCGCCATAACTGCGCCATCTGCCTGGCGCGCGATCTTTCCCGTTTCAAGCTTGAGGGGACGTCCACCCCAATCCAGTTCTACCGAGTGAATATCGAACATTGCGTCTTTCTCTCATCATGGCTCCGCGAAAAGCACGAAAGCCATGAGCAAGACGGCAAAGTGCTGACCTCGATCGCGTCGTGAGATCAGAACTTGGCGATCCTGCCATGGCTTTCTTCCCTCGCGGAAGATGCGGACGTCTTCGTCCGCACGAGACGGGTATCCTCCCGTCGTTGCCCGATTGCCGTATTGCGATCGGGCGCAAACTGCGGGCCAAACGTACGACCCGCTAAGCTGAAGCCCGGCCCGCTCTCTGCAAGGGCCAGGACTGTCGCCGGTCTTCAAAGTCGGCCGCTTCATGAACCGGAAACGGCCGGAATCGACACGGCGCGCAAGCTGCTCGCATGCGCGCCGTCAAACGTCAGCGGCGGATGTTGAGCCGCTCGATCAGTGCCTTATAACGCGCCTCGTCCGTACGCTTCAGGTAATCGAGCAGCGAACGGCGGGTGGACACGAGCTTCAGAAGACCCCGGCGCGAATGGTTGTCCTTCGTGTGGGTCTTAAAGTGCTCGGTGAGGTTGGTGATGCGTTCCGAGAGGATCGCAACCTGGACTTCCGGAGAGCCGGTGTCGCCGGCCTTCGTCGCATTCGTCTTGATGACTTCCGCTTTACGCTTTGCGGTAATCGACATCGTCAAACACCTTCTTCATCTTGTCGGAGCGGACTGGCGACCAGCCCGTTCAGGTTGAACACGCGCTTGGGGATGAGTTCGCCATTGTCGATTTCGGCGAGGGCGAGAAGCCTGCCGCCGACGGTGACATAGACTGTGCCGCTCGAATTGGGCGCATCCCTTCCGCGCAACAAAACGGCCTGGCCCCGGTGGAGCCTTGCCGCATCAGCCCGTGTGACGGCCAGTGCCGGGATGTCGTCCAGCGCGGTCTCAACGGGCAATAGCGCGTCGGCGAGGTTCCCCTCACCGGACGCGGCTCTATGACACACTGCTTCCAGTTCTTCCAGTGGAATCATGTCCCGCTCGTCGAACGGGCCGCAGGCGGTCCGTCGCAGGGCGCTGACATGGCCATAGGTTCCGAGTAGCCGGCCCATGTCGCGGGCGAGCGAGCGGACATAGGTTCCCTTGCCGCATTCGGCCTCGAACACCGCGTGATCGCTATCCGGTTGGTCCGTAAGGGTTAATTCGTAGATCTCGACCGGGCGGGGCTGCAGTTCGACGACTTCGCCATCGCGGGCAAGGTCATAGGCCCGCTCGCCCTGGATCTTGATCGCCGAGTAGCGCGGCGGGATCTGCTCGATGGTTCCCATGAAGCGCGGCAGCAGGGCAAGGATCGCCTCGGCGGTGGGGCGTTCGTCGCTGGTGGCGACCACCCGTCCTTCCGAATCGTCGGTATCGCGCTCTTCGCCCCAGCGCACCGTGAAGCGGTAGCGCTTGCGGCCGTCCATCACGAACGGAACGGTCTTGGTGGCCTCGCCCATGGCCACCGGCAGGCCACCGGAGGCGAGCGGGTCGAGCGTGCCGGCGTGGCCTGCGCGCTTGGCGGAGAACAGCCGTTTGATCACCGCGACCGCGTGGGTGGAGGTCATGCCGACCGGCTTGTCGAGGATCACCCAGCCGTGCACGTCGCGCTTGTCGCGCTTCGGCCGGTTGTGCCGGCCGCCGCCGCGGCGCTCCGCGCGGTCGCCACGGTCGATCGCGTCGCCGGAATTTTTTTCATCAAAGCCGTCGGCTGCGGCGGCGATGGTGTCGTGTTGAGCGGTCACGTCGGTCACGTCTCGTCGGAAGGGTTGTTGAGGTCTCTTTGCACCGCAGGCGTTCTCAATAATTTCTCGATCCGTTCCGCTTCGTCGAATCGCTCGTCGGCGCGGAAGCGGATGTCAGGTGCAAATTTCAGGTTAACGCGATGGGCGATCTCGCCGCGGAGGAATTTCTTGTTCCGCTCGAGCGCTGCGACCACGTCGTCCACGGCACCGCCGCCGAGTGGCATGACGTAGATGGTCGCGAGTTTCAGGTCCGCGGTCATGCGCACTTCGGGAATGGTGATCAGGTGGCCTTCGAGCACGGGATCATGCACGTTGCCCTGCGCGAGGACTTCGGAAATGGCGTGCCGCACCAGTTCGCCGACGCGCAACTGCCGTTGCGAGCCGCTCGGCGACGAACTCTGTGTCTTGCCGCGTTGATGACGAGGCATGATTGCAAATCCCATTGCCCCGGTCACCCGCGAAAGCGGATGATCCGGCGGTCGTTACGTTCGATAGAAACCGGGTTACCGGGTGTCCCGCCTGCGCGGGACACGACAGTTCAATTCAATCCAGAGCGCGATGTGAGATTTGGACTCACAGCGAGCGCTGGATCGTCTCCACGCGATAGCATTCGATCACGTCGCCAGCGCGCATATCCTGGTAGTTCTCGAAAGCCATGCCGCACTCCTGTCCGGCGACGACTTCCTTTGCATCGTCCTTGAACCGCTTGAGCTGCGACAGCTTGCCTTCGTGGATGACGACATTGTCGCGGATCAGGCGGACATTGGCGCCGCGCTCGACGTGACCGTCGGTGACGCGACAGCCGGCGATCTTGCCGACCTTTGAAATATTGAAGACTTCGAGGATCTGCGCGTTGCCGAGCATGGTTTCGCGCAGCGTCGGCGCCAGCATGCCGCTCATCGCCTTCTTCACGTCGTCCACGAGGTCGTAGATGATGTTGTAGTAGCGGATCTCGATGCCGTCGCGCTTGGCCGAGTCGGACGCTTCCTTGAACGCGCGGACGTTGAAGCCGATGATCGCCGCGTTGAAGCCTGCGGCGAGCGTGACGTCGGATTCGCTGATGCCGCCGACCGCCGCATGCAGGATACGCGCGCCGACTTCTTCGTTGCCGAGCTTCTCCAGCGAGCCGATGATCGCCTCCAGCGAACCTTGCACGTCGGCCTTGACGATCAGCGGGAAGTCCTTTCGTCCGGCCGTCTTGAGCTGCGACATCATCTGCTCGAGCGAGCCGCGCATGCCGCTGGCACGCGCCGCCTGCTTCTCGCGCTTCTGATGGGCGCGGTAGTCCGTCACCTGGCGGGCACGGGCTTCGCTTTCAACCACTGCGAGGCGGTCACCCGCTTCCGGTGTGCCGTTGAAGCCGAGAATCTCGACCGGCACCGACGGTCCGGCCTGGGTGATGGTCTCGCCCTGATCGGAGATCAGCGCGCGGACGCGACCCATTTCGGCACCGGCGATGATGATGTCGCCCACGCGCAGCGTGCCGCGCTGGACCAGCACGGTCGCCACCGGGCCGCGGCCACGATCGAGCTTGGCTTCGATCACGGTGCCTTCCGCCGGGCGATCCGGATTGGTCTTGAGGTCGAGGATTTCCGCCTGCAGCGAGATAGTCTCGAGCAGCTTGTCGAGGTTGGTCTTGTTCTTGGCCGAGACCTCGACGTCGAGCACGTCGCCGCCCATCGATTCGACCTGCACCTCGTGCTGCAGCAGTTCGGTGCGCACGCGTTCAGGCTTGGCGTCGGCCTTGTCGATTTTGTTGATCGCGACGATCATCGGCACCTTCGCCGCCTTGGCGTGATTGATCGCCTCGACCGTCTGCGGCATGACGCCGTCATCGGCCGCGACCACCAGCACGACGATGTCGGTAACCTTGGCGCCACGGGCGCGCATCGCGGTGAATGCCGCGTGGCCCGGCGTGTCGATGAAGGTGATCTTGCCACCGTTCGGCGCGTTCACCTGGTAAGCGCCGATGTGCTGGGTGATGCCGCCGGCTTCGCCGCTGACGACATTCGCCGAGCGCAGCGCGTCGAGCAGCGAGGTCTTGCCGTGATCGACGTGACCCATGACGGTGACGACCGGCGAGCGCGGCGTGGTATCCGTCGCGTGATCGTCGGCAACGTCGAACAGGCCTTCTTCCACGTCGGATTCGGCAACGCGCTTGACGGTGTGACCGAGTTCTTCGGCAACGAGCTGTGCGGTGTCGGCGTCGATCGTATCGGTGATCTTGTGCATCGCGCCCTGCTTCATCAGCAGGCGGATGACATCCACCGCGCGTTCCGACATGCGGTTGGCGAGTTCCTGAATCGTGATGACTTCCGGAATGGTCACCTCACGAACCAGCCGCTCCTTCGGCTCGTCGTTGTGATGGCCCTTCAGACGCTGGGTCCGGCGGCGGAACGAAGCGACCGAGCGCTCGCGCACATCGTCAGCGTTCAGCGCTGTAACCAGCGTCAGCCGGCCACGGCGCTTTTCTCCACCAGGACGCGCGGCGACCTTCGGTGCCGGAGCCGGACGGGCCGGACTGCCGGGGCGACGAACCTGCCGCGGCGCTTCGTCCTCGTCGGCATCGGTCGCGGCGACCGGGGTACGGGTCGTGGCCGCAGCCGTCGTGGTTGCGGTCGCGGGACGCGCGGCAGGGCTGGCAGCCGCTGGCGCTGCTGCCGCGGCCGCATTGTTCTGGTCGTCGCCGAAACGCTTCTTGGCTTCCTGCTCGGCCTTCTTCTTGGCCTCTTCATCATGCCGGCGGCGCTCGTCCTCGGCCTTCTTGCGGGCCTCGGCGGCTTCACGCTCTTCGCGTTCGATCTTCTCGCGCGCGGCGCGCCGGGCGGCTTCTTCCTCAGCGATGCGCCGCTCTTCGATCTCGCGGAGCCTGGAATCGGCAAGCGCGTTGGCGCGGGCCGAGCGCTCCTCTTCCGTCAGGCTGCGCAGCAGCACGCCAGGATTGCGCTGGGGCGCGGGCTTCGGCGGCGGCGGAGCTGGCGGCGCGGGACGCGGCGCAGCAGGGGCCGGCGCCGGCTTCGCTTCGACCGTGGTCGGCGGGTCACCAGGCATGCGGCGCTTCGGCTTCTTCTCGACCACCACCGATTTGGTGCGGCCGTGGCTGAAGCTTTGGCGCACGGTGCCCGTCTCCGACCGCGGCTTGAGCGACAGAGTTTTCGAGCCGACGCTGAGCGTCTTGTCGCCGGGGGTCTTGGTCTCAGCCATCCAGAAGTCCTAAATCTTGCCGGGCTGTTCCTGCCCGAGTCTTTCTACCCAAGGGGGCCTTGCTACCTGAATTTTCGTTTGCCGTCTCGCTCAGCGCATTGGCCCGGAACCGGGCGAGGGCCTCACAGCGGGACAGGAAAGTCTTGCCGGCCGTGCCAGCAAGCAGCGCTGCATGTATCACATTTGCCCGGCCGAGTGCCAAATCCAATTCAGCAGAGGTGAGGGCCGTGATGATCGGGAAACCGGGCGTTTCCCGGTCGATCATGCCGTCGAGCTTGCGGATTCCATCAGCCGCGCCGTCGGCGGCGTGGATCAGGGCGATCGCGTTGCCGCGCTTCAGCGCGTTTTCGACTTTTGCGAAGCCGGAAACCACCTGTTTCGCCTTGGCGGCGATGGCGAGCGCCTCGACAGCGGCACGAACCATCAGCCGTTCGGTATCGTCAGCGAGGGCGGGCTGCGCGGGAATGTCGCGCTTGAAGCCCTTGCTGAAAACGCCGCGTTTGGCAGCTTCCGCCACCGCCCTATGCGATGCGGTCAGCCAAAGCCCGCGGCCGGGAAGCTTACGCCGCAGATCGGCTATGACCTGGCCGGATGGCGCAACGACGAAGCGGATCAGTTCGTCGATTGGGCGAACCTGCCGCGTGAGCGCGCACATCCGCACCGTCCCGGGCTTTGAAGCCTTCGGGCCGTCATCGAGATGGGCCTCGTCCACGCTGGCAAGCATTCCCTTGGCATCTCCTTATGCCGTTGCTTCGGGGGCTTCGGCGTCAGCCGGAGCATCCTTGGCGATATCGGTCTCGGTGATCCAGCCCGCGGCAAGCCGTGCCTGCATGATCAACGCTTCCGCATCCTCCTTGGTCAGCTCGAAGCCTTCGAGAATGCCGGCCTGCCGGATATTCTCGCCGTCCTTGCGCTCGTTCCAGCCGAGCAGATCGTCGGTAGCGCAGCCGGCGAGATCCTCGACGGTCTTGATATCGTTCTCGCCGAACTTGACCAGCATCTTCGAGGTGACGCCGGGCACGTCCTTCACCGCATCCTCGACGCCCAGTTCCTTGCGGCGGGCTTCGAGCTCGGCTTCCTGCTGCTCCAGGTATTCCTTCGCGCGCGACTGCAGCTCGGCCGCAGTTTCCTCATCGAAACCTTCGATTCCGGCGAGGTCGCGGATATCGACCAGAGCGAGTTCCTCGACCGACGAGAAACCTTCCGACGCCAGAAGCTGTCCGACCACCTCGTCGACGTTCAGCGCTTCCATGAAGACGCGGGTCGAGTTCTCGAAGTCGGCCTGACGGCGCTCGGATTCTTCCTGCTCGGTGAGGATATCGATGTCCCAGCCGGTCAATTGCGAGGCGAGACGAACGTTCTGACCGCGCCGGCCGATCGCAAGAGACAGTTGGGTATCCGGGACCACGACTTCAATACGTTCGCGGTCTTCGTCGAGCACGACCTTGGCGACTTCCGCTGGCGCCAGCGCGTTGACGACAAAGGTGGCGATATCCGGCGACCACGGAATGATGTCGATCTTTTCGCCCTGCAGTTCGTTCACCACCGCCTGCACGCGCGAGCCGCGCATGCCGACGCAGGCGCCGACCGGGTCGACCGAGGAATCGCGGGAAATCACGCCGATCTTGGCGCGCGAGCCGGGGTCGCGGGCGACCGCCTTGATCTCGACGATGCCGTCATAGATTTCCGGCACCTCCTGCGCGAACAGCTTGGCCATGAACTGCGGGTGCGTGCGTGACAGGAAGATCTGCGGACCGCGGGTCTCGCGGCGAACGTCGAACACGAAGGCGCGCACGCGATCGCCGTTGCGGAACATCTCGCGCGGCAGCATCTCGTCGCGACGGATGATCGCCTCGCCACGGCCGAGATCGACGATCACGCTGCCGTATTCGACACGCTTGACGGTGCCGTTGACGATGTCGCCGATGCGATCCTTGAACTCCTGGTATTGCCGGTCACGCTCGGCCTCGCGCACCTTCTGCACGATCACCTGCTTGGCGGACTGGGCGGCAATGCGGCCATACTCCAGCGGCGGCAGGGTGTCGGCGATGGTGTCGCCGACCTGCGCGCCGGGGTTCAGCTTGCGGGCGTCTTCCACCGCGATCTGGTTCGCGGGATTCTCCACCTGCTCGACCACCAGCATATGCCGCGACAGCCGCAACTCGCCTTTCTTGGCATCGATTTCGGCATGTACGTCGGTCTCGCTGCCGTAGCGGGCGCGGGCGGCCTTGGCGATGGCGTCTTCCATCGCGGAGATGACGATGCTGCGATCGATCGACTTCTCGCGCGCGACGGCGTCGGCGATCTGCAGCAATTCAAGCTTGTTGGCGCTGACAGCGGCCATGGTCAGTCTCCCTTGTGACGTTTCGCCGGCGTTGCATCCGCGTTGGCGAGACGGTGTTGCTTCGTCTGAGAGGGTTTCTTCGGCGGTTTCTTTGCATGCGGCGGCGGCGGTTTCTTCAGGCCGAGTTCCTCGCGCAGAGCGCGTTCGGCGGCCTTGCCGCGGCGCATGGATTCGGCGATCAGCGCGTCGGTCAGCACCAGCCGCGCCTCCGCGATGTCCTCGATCGTCAGCAAAACGTCGGTCGGGTCGTCGTTCTTGACGTCATCCCGGCGCAACGCCGCGCGCTCGCCCTCGACGCCGAGCAGCGTTCCACGGAAGCGCTTGCGGCCTTCATGTGCGACCGCCATCTCGACCTTCACCAGATGACCCGCGTACCGCTCGAAATCGGAACGGCGTACCAGCGGCCGGTCGATGCCGGGCGAGGAAATTTCCAACCGGTAGGCGCGTTCGATCGGGTCGGCGACGTCCATCACCGGAGACAGGGCTCGCGAGATCGCTTCGCAATCCTCGATGAGCATGGTGCCATCCGGCCGCTCGGCCATGATTTGCACGGTGGTTCCAGCCTCGCCGGAAATGCGAACCCGGACCAGCCGATAACCCAGGCCATTAAGAACCGGTTCCGCCACCGCCGACACGCGCGCAGCCAGCCCCGGCTCGACGACGAGGCGGGGTTCGCTCAACGGATCAGGACTGGCCTTGCCAAGAACTTGGTCGGTCATGGACGGCAAAAGGGTTCCGCGTTGGTGGTCGTTGGCCGGCGATGGCCGGCCTGCGCTCCGGGGCTTTCAGGTAATAAAAAAGAGCGGGTCCCGGGGGGCCCACTCTCAATCTGCGATCAGATCAACTCTGACCGTTATGAGAAACCATCAGTAAGCGGAATATAGCGGCTTACCGGAGCTTCGGCAAGGCCTCGGAAGGAAGCAATTTCAACGGTTTGTCGGCTAACCGTTCGTTCATGCTCCTGGCTTAGACTGCCGCCGTACCGAAGATCCCAGCCTGACCGATGCTTGCCGCCAGCTCCTCCCTGCCTGACCTCGAAGAGATCGTCAGGAGCGTCACCCCGGAGCGGCGGGCGATCGCCCTGCGCAAGCTCGGCGCGCTGTTCGTGCAAGGGGCCTCACGTTTCAACGTTCAGCATGTGGCCCTGTTCGACACCGTGCTGAAGAGCTTGCTGCCGCAGGCCGATGGCGAGGCGAGAGCGGCTCTGGCAGGCCAACTCGCTGCGTTGGCCAATGCGCCGCCGTCGGTGGTACGCGAACTCGTTCTCGATGCTGAGATCAAGGTTGCCGGGCCGCTGCTGCGGGCCTCTCCGGTGATCGACGAGGCGACGTTGATCGAGGTCGTGCGATGCTGCGGGCAAGCGCATTTGCAGGCGGTGGCAGAACGTCTGATCGTGCCCGAGAGCGTCACCGATGCGCTGCTTGTGCGGGGTGAACGTGAGGTGGTGCGCAGCGCCGCCGCGAATGCCGGGGCGCTGTTTTCGGTCAAGGGCTACTCCAGCCTGGTTCGGCGTGCGGCCGATGACGGTGTGCTCGCGATGGCGATTGGTCTGCGCGAAGACCTGCCGACGCCGCTGCTGCAACGGTTGCTGAGCGAGTCGGCCGACATCGTCCGCCGCAGGTTGTTTCAAACGGCAAGCCCGGCGCGGCGGGCGGCGATCGCGCGAACCATGGCGGAAGCGGTCGCCGATGCTGATGCACCAACGGTGCGCGACTTTGCATCGGCGCAGCAGGCGGTTCTCGTCTTGCAGCAGGCCGGCGCGCTCGATCATGCAACGCTGACGGGGTTCGTCAAGGAACGGAAGTACGAAGAGACGGTCGTGGCGATCGCGGCGGTGTCCGGCCTGGCGATCGATGCGGTCGATCGCGTGATTGCCGGCGGCCGGCGCGATTCCATTCTTATTCTCGGACGCGCGTTGGGTCTCGAATGGAGCGCTGTTCGCGCGCTGCTGTCTTTGCGCCTCGGTGCTGGCCGCTCGCTCTCGATCGCCGATATCGAGGATGCGCGCGTCAATTTCGAGCGTCTTGCGTTGCCGACGGCCCAGCGGGTCGTCGCATTCTGGAAAGACCGCGGTCAAATCTAGCACGTTGAGCGGCGTCGCAGCGGTTCGAACGAGCGTGTCAAAGAGCGCCAAACCAGGCCTTGATTGCTCGTTTCACGCGAGGCCCGGGAGCCATCGTCAGGATTTGCGGATCGAACCAGGCGCGTGCCGCGCGAAGATCAGATAGGTGGCGCGGCGGCCTTCGCGTTCGGCCTTTCGCCCATAGCGCGTCATCGTATAGCCAGGCCAGGGCTTGCGCCAATCGTCGGCGCGTTCGGCGGTCCAGACGAAATCGGCGGATCGGTGAACGTGTGCCAGTGTCCACGCGGCGTAATGATCGATGTCGCTGACGAAGCGAAATTCGCCGTCATCGCGCAGAATGCGGACCATCGCGGCGAGGGTGCGATCCTGCACGAAGCGGCGTTTCCAGTGGCGGCGTTTCGGCCACGGGTCGGGATGGATCAGGTCGATGCGGGTGAGCGAGGCCGGCGGGAGCCAGGCAAGCAACTCCGCAGCGTCTCCGGCGAACAGCCGGATATTGGTCAGTCCGAGCTCGTCGATGCGGGCGAGGATCTTCGCCATGCCGTTCACGTAGGGTTCGCAACCGATAAATCCGGTGGTTGGATGGGCGGCCGCTTCCGCGAGCAGATGCTCGCCGCCGCCGAATCCGATCTCCAGCCGCACCGCGCTGATGGCCGGGCCGAACAGCGTTGCAGCCGATGCCAGTGGCGGCGCATCAATGGTGATGGCGAGCTGCGGCAGCAGCGTCGTCATCAGGTCGGCCTGATGCAGACGGAGCTTGTGGCCCTTGCGCCGGCCGAAGAACGAGCCCGGCGCGCGCAGCTTTGAAGTCGTGTCGGAAGTCATCATGCATCCTGCATCAAGCAGGCGCGGATTTGCGAGATGAAAAGGGAGGAGTGCGGGCCGGGCGGCAGCGGTCAGCGGTGATCGGGCTGCTCGCGTCCTGCGATCTGCTCGACCAGATCGACGATGCTGCGGCGGAGCTTCGCGTCGCTGATGCGCGTGAAGGCGCGGGTCAGCGCCAACCCTTCGGACGTGGCGAGAAAATCGGAAACATAGGCGGGAGACGGGGCTTCGCTGGCGCCATTGGCATTCACGGCGCCGCCGGGGCCGCCTTCGAACAGGAACGACACCGGAATGCGCAGGATTTCGGAGATCTGCTGCAGGCGGCTTGCGCCGACCCGATTGGTTCCCTTCTCGTATTTCTGGATCTGCTGGAAGGTCAGCCCGAGCGACTCGCCGAGTTTCTCCTGGCTCATGCCGAGCATGATGCGCCGCATGCGAATCCGGCTCCCGACGTACTTGTCGACGGGATTGGGCGCTTTTACCGACATCAGCTTCTCCTCGGGCTCGCCTATGTTCATGATGTTTGCCCGCCTCTCGGAAACCCACAAACAACTACGCGGATTGGATGGTCGTGGTCAAATTCTTGTCTGCAATTGAGGGAAAAAGTTAGGTTAGATCGAGGCGATTCATCTACTATAGGCTGTAAATATAGTATCATAGTACCATATATGTTGAGTTCCCTCCTCTGCAAGTTTCATCTATAGGGTTGCGCGTTAAACAAACGCTAGGCGCTGATAGGATTTTTCTCTCAGGAATTGAGCTGCGATCGTCTGCGAATCACGACGAAGCCGGCCAACGCCACCAGCACCGCTGCGGGAATGTCCGTCATCCTGCCATAGAGCGGAGTGGCGACCGAGGCTGGAAGTCCGGCGTCCACCACGCCTTCCGTACCGAGATCGAGACGGGCGACAATCCGCCCGAGCGGATCGATCACCGCGGAAATGCCGGTGTTGGCGGCGCGAACGATCGGGAGCCCCTCCTCGATGGCGCGCAGGCGCGTCTGCTGCAGGTGCTGATAGGGGCCGGTGCTCTGTCCGAACCAGCCATCGTTGGTGACGTTGACAATCCAGGCGGGCCGTTCCTCGCGAGTCGTGATCTCGCCCGGGAAGATTGCTTCGTAGCAGATCAGCGGCAGCATGCGCGGTGCGTGCGGCAGGTCGATCGGCCGGCGCCGTGTGCCGGGAATGAAGCCGCCCTGGATTTTGGTGATCTGCGTGAAGCCGAGCTTCTCCATCGCGGTCTGGAACGGCAGATACTCGCCGAACGGGACGAGGTGCAGCTTGTCGTAAACCGACAGGATGGTGCCGTCGTGATCGATCGCGTAGATCGAGTTATAGGCACGGCTGATCGGCAGGCCCGGCGGCGACGCGTCCGGCGGGCGCACCGCACCGGTGATCAGGACCGTCCCGCGCGGCAGCAGGTCGGCGATCTGTGCCATCGCATCGGCCTCACGTGCGAGGAAGAACGGGAACGCTGACTCCGGCCAGATCAGGAGAGTGGTGTCGCTGAGGCCCGTGGACTGTGGTCCCGACGCGCGCTCCGACAGGGCGAGATAGCGGCGCATCACCTCGGCCTTTGCGCCGTAGTTGAATTTCTTATCCTGCGGCAGGTTGGGCTGCATGATGCGGAGTTTGACGCCCTCCACCCAGCGCGTCGGCTCGCGGGCCAGCCGCAGCGCCCCATAGGCGCCCATCACCGCAAGCAAGGTGAGCGCGAGCACGGGCCAGATATGGCGCGAGGTCTTGCGGTCGTCGATCAGCACCGCGGGACTTGCGAAGATCGCCACGGTCAGAAACGTCAGCCCCCAGAGGCCGATCAGCGATGCGGTCTGTGCCAGTGCCAGCGGTGCCGACAGTGCATAGCCGAGCGCATTCCATGGAAATCCGGAGAGGATGTGTCCGCGCAGCCATTCCGTTGCGGTGAGCGCTATCGCCAATGTGAGAATGCGCGACGCGTCGCGTACCCACAGCCACCGCGCGACCAGAAAGCCTAAGGCCATGAACAGCGCCAGTCCTGCCGGCAGTCCAGCGACGGCAAACGGCAGCAGCCAGCCAAACGTCTGGGCGTCGACCAGCAAGGCGTTGCCGACCCAGTAGAGACCCGCCAGGAAGTAACCGAAGCCGAACCACCAGCCGGTCAGCGCCGCTGCCGGTGCTCCACCGAATTTTCCGCTGCCGGCGCCATCGATCAGCCAGACGACGACCGGCAGCGTCAGGAACAGGATCGGCCATGCGTTGAACGGGGCCATCGCCAGTGCGGACAGCGCCCCACTCGCCAGCGCGATCAAGGCGCGGCGCCAGCCCCAGGAGAGAATGATGGCGTGGGCGATCCGTGCCAGGCTCACGGGCCGCTCGCGGAGTGTCCGGGCGACGACTCGCCCGGTTTGGCATCGCCGGAGTCGGCCTTTGGCGGAGCGGTGGGCGCTTCGGACGTATCACGGCGGCGTTGCTCGCGCATGCGCGGGGTCGGTCGTTCCTTGCGGATGCTGATGCGCAGTCGCTTGACGCGGCGGGGATCGGCATCGAGCACCTCGATTTCGAACGGGCCCGGACCGGATATGACTTCGCCGCGAACCGGCAACCGTCCGACATGGGCGACGAGATAGCCGCCAAGGGTATCGACATTGCTGGTCTCGCCGAGGTCGAACTCCTTGCCCACGGTGGCGATGACATCTTCGATCGGCGCGCGCGCGTCGGCGATGAAGGAGTTGTCCGGCTGCTTGACGATAGATGGCGACGTGTCGTCGTCGTGCTCGTCGTCGATCTCGCCGACGATCTGTTCGACGAGGTCCTCCATCGAGACCAGCCCGTCGGTGCCGCCATATTCGTCCACCACCAGCGCCAGATGGGTGCGGGTGGCTTGCATTTGCGCGAGCAGATCGAGAGCCGGCATCGAGGGCGGCACATACAGCAGCTTGCGGACGATGCCGGCGTCTTCGAGCGACATGGCAAGATTGATGCTGCGCAGATCGAGGTTAGCGGTGAAAGGCCGCTTGCGCCGTGTGTTGGCGGTCGGGTCGATCTGCGCGCGCGAGGTGATGAAGGCAAGCAGATCGCGGATGTGCACCATCCCCTCGGGATCGTCGAGGGTGTCGCGATAGACGACGAGGCGCGAGTGCGCGGCGCTCTCGAACAGCTTCATCAACTCGCCGAGCGAGATGTCCTGGCGCACGGCGACGATGTCCGCCCGTTGCACCATCACGTCGGCGATCCGCCGTTCGCGCAGGTTGAGGATGTTGCGCAACATGGCGCGCTCGGCGGCGCTGAAGCTCGTCTCGTCCGGGGTCGAGGCCTCCAGCACCACCTGCAAGTCGGCGCGCAGCGAGCCGGATCGCCAGCCGAACAGCGTACGGATCGCGCGCACCAGCCAGTTGTCGTGCGCAGGCCGCAGCACGTCGCCCTCTCGCACCGGCACCGGCAGGTTGCGGGGTTGAGACGGGGGTTCGCCGTCGTTGTTTGTCGCGGGCTCAGAGGGCACGGCTGTATTCATCGGTAAGGATCTGGAATGCCGAGATCGCTGAGAATCGTCCGCTCGAGGTTCTCCATGACCTCCGCGTCGGCGTCGGTCTCATGGTCGTAACCGATGAGGTGAAGAAATCCATGCACCGCGAGGTGGCTGAGGTGATGAGCGAAAGGCTTGTCCTCGTCGCCGGCTTCCCGGCGCGTGGTCTCATAGGCGATTGCGATGTCGCCGAGCATGCGCGGCTGGGCCACCGGTCCAGGCGCGGGCGCAGCAGGAAACGACAGCACATTGGTTGGCTTGTCGATCCCGCGCCAATCGCGGTTGAGCGTTCGAATTCCTGAATCATCGGTCAGCACAATAGCAACTTCGATGCCGTCGGCAGAAGAGGCAGCTTTGCGCGCGGCGGCATCGATGGCGCGCTGCACAAGAGCTTCGGCGTCCGGTTCGGCCTCCCAGCAGGAAGCTGTAACGAGAATGTCGGCCGACAAGGGCGCGCGCGGTTCCATAGCGAACAATCGTTGATATCAGGGCTTGCCGCCGGCGGGCCGGGGCGCAGCCTTCTCGTAGGCCGCCACGATGCGCTGCACCAGTTCGTGACGGATCACATCCTCGGCAGCGAACGTCACCTGCGCGATCCCCTCGACGCCGTCGAGCAGCCGGGTCGCTTCCGCAAGTCCGGAGGGCTGGCCATTCGGCAGGTCGACCTGGCTCGGGTCACCGGTGACGATCATCCGGCTGTTCTCGCCAAGTCGCGTCAGGAACATCTTCATCTGCATCGACGTCGTATTCTGTGCTTCGTCGAGGATGATGACGGCGTTGGTCAGCGTGCGGCCGCGCATGAAGGCCAGCGGCGCGATCTCGATCTCACCGGTCTGCAGTGCGCGCTCGACCACGCGCGCATCCATCAAGTCATAGAGCGCGTCGTAGATCGGGCGCAGATAAGGGTCGACCTTCTCGCGCATGTCGCCGGGCAGGAAGCCAAGTCGCTCGCCGGCTTCGACCGCAGGGCGTGACAGGATGATCTTGTCCACTTCCTTGCGCTCGAACAGTTGTGCGGCGTGCGCAACCGCAAGCCAGGTCTTGCCGGTGCCGGCGGGGCCGACGCCGAAGACCAGCGAATAGCGCTTGAGCGCGCGGATGTAGGCGTCTTGGGCTGCGGTGCGCGCCCGCACCGGACGCTTGCGCAGGTTGATCTCCTCGAAGGACGGGCGTGCGGATTTAGGATCGAAATCGAACAGCGAGCCTTGCGCGATCACCGCGCGGATCGCGCCATCGACGTCGCCTTGCGTCAATTCGTGGCCCTGGAGCACCTGCTCGTACAAGCTTTCGAGCACGCGGCGCGCAGCCTCGCAGCCGTCGCGTGATCCGGCGACGGTGACGTGATTGCCGCGCTGATCGGCAACCACATTCAGTCGCCGCTCCAGCAGGGCGAGGTTCTGGCCGTACTGCCCAACGAGGGAGGATGCTGCACGGTTGTCGTCGAAGGCGAGTTCGATATGGGCGTCCGGCGCTTTCAGGTCTCGGTCGATTTTGCGGCCGGGGGCGAGCGATGGCGAATCCGATGCGCTTTTTGGCAAGGGTTTCAGGCTCCAGTCGTTGCAACCAACGAAGTCGTCTCGTTCAGGTCTTGTGCGATCTGCGTGGGATCGCCCTGCTTGGAATCGAGGTGCAGTTCGCCAAACAGGCTGTAGCGTTCGAGCGCCGTCATCGTCACCGGCAGCACGCGGCCGATGATGTCGGCGGAAGCCATGACGTGCACCGGCTGCAGATAGGGAGAGCGTCCGACGATCTGACCCGGGCGCTTGCCCGGCTGCTCGAACAGCACGTCGAGGGTCTGGCCGACACACGCGGCATTGAAGTCCGATTGCTTTCGGTCGATGAGCTGCTGCAGTTGCGCGAGGCGCTGATCCATCGTCGCGGTGTCAATCATCTCCGGCATATCCGCCGCCGGCGTGCCCGGGCGCGGCGAATACTTGAATGAATACGCCGAAGCGTAACCGATTTGCTCGGCGAGTGCGAGGGTTCCCGCGAAATCCGCGTCGCTTTCTCCCGGAAATCCGACGATGAAATCCGAGGAAAACGCCATGTCGGGGCGCGCCCTGCGGAACGCGTCGATCACGCGATGGTAATCTGCAACACTATGCTTGCGGTTCATCGCCTGCAGAATGCGATCGGAGCCGGATTGCACCGGCAGATGGAGGTAGGGCATCAGCGCTGGCAACTCGCGGTGGGCGGCAATCAGGCTGTCGTCCACGTCACACGGATGGCTTGTGGTGTAGCGCAGCCGGAGAATGCCAGGGATCGCAGCCAGGTGGTGCAGCAGCTTGCCGAGCGGCCACGACTTGCCGTCCGGGCCCTCGCCGTGGAACGCGTTGACGTTCTGTCCGATCAGGGTGATCTCGCGCACGCCGTTGTCGGCGAGGCGGCGCACATCGTCGGCGATCTTGGCAACGGGCCGCGAGACTTCGGCGCCGCGCGTGTAAGGCACCACGCAGAAGGTGCAGAACTTGTCGCAACCCTCCTGCACGGTCACGAACGATGTTATGCCGCGGGCGCGGATCGTTGCGGGCTGCGGCTGAGCGAGTGCCGTGAATTTGTCCTCGACCGGGAATTCGGTCTCGATCGCCCGGCCGTCTCGCGCAGCCCGACGCAGAAGATCCGGCAGGTGATGATAGCTCTGCGGGCCGACCACGACATCGACCACGCTCGCGCGCTTGACGATCTCGGCGCCCTCCGCCTGCGCCACACAGCCTGCGACGACGATTTTCATGTCGCGGCCGTCGCGCGCGGCGGCATCCTTCGATTCGCGCAGACGACCGAGCTCCGAATAGACCTTCTCGGAGGCTTTCTCGCGGATATGACAGGTGTTCAGAATGACCAGGTCGGCGTCGGTGACGCTGTCCGTTTCGACGAAATTCTCGCGCGCGAGCGTGTCCACCATGCGCTGGGCATCGTAGACATTCATCTGACAGCCGTATGACTTGATGTGCAGCTTGCGCGGCGTGTTCATCGAAATCCGTGGTAGCGCAACAACATGACGCGCCGACCGCGCGCCTCGCGCCATTCAAATATAGGCAAAAACCCGGCGAATCCAGCGCCCGCAGCCGTTGTTTTCGAGCGATTTGGCGAGCGAGCGGCAGCGAGCGGGTTCCAGCCCCGCCCCCGGTGCCGTCCGGCAGTTATGCCTTGTCCTCGTCGAGCGGCACGCAATAAAGCTCGAGCCGGTGATCGACGAGCTTGTAGCCGAGCTTGCGGGCCACCTCGGTCTGCAGCTTCTCGATCTCGTCGGAGGTGAACTCGATCACGGTGCCGTCGCGCAGATTGATCAGGTGATCGTGGTGAGTCTCGCGCATCTGCTCATAGCGCGCGCGGCCTTCGCGGAAATCGTGCCGCTCGATGATGCCGGCATCTTCGAACAGTTTGACGGTGCGATAGACCGTCGAGATCGAGATTTTGTCGTCGATCGCGACGCAGCGGCGATAGAGCTCTTCGACGTCCGGGTGATCGGTTGCTGCGGCGAGCACGCGTGCGATCACGCGCCGCTGCTCGGTCATGCGCATGCCGGTCGCCGCACAGCGTGTCTCGATGTCGTCACCCTTCGGCGTTGCAGGCATCGGTTTCACCGCAGTCATCGATCGCTCTCTCGTCAACGGATCGGAACGTCTCGCTCGCATATATAGGTCTTTTCTGGCACCGCTGGAACGTCAGGACAAGTCTCGTTGCATCACCAGTGCATTCAATTTGGCGCCAGTCGGGTCCCGATAGTACTGTTCCCTGCGGCCGACCGTCCGGAATCCGGCGCGCTGATAGAGACGCACCGCCGGCTGATTGTTCTCTTCGACTTCGAGGAAGACACGGCGGACGCCGCGTCCTGCCAGATGCCCCAGATGGTGGCTGAGGAGGTTGCGGGAATAGCCCTTGCCGCGCCGGGCCGATGCGACCGCGACCGACAGGATCTCGGCTTCATCCGCTGCGATGCGGGAAATGATGAAGCCGATCGGCGTGCGACCGAGCATCAGCCGATCGGCGAAGGTGTTTCGCTCGGCCAGCATGCTTTCAAACTCGCCCTGTCCCCAGCCGCGATGGAAGGAGGCGCGATGAAGCTGCGACAGTTTTGCCGCGTCACGGATGGTCGCAGGCTCGACGCTGGTGCTGGCCGGCGCGAACAGGTTCGAGAGCCAGCCGGTCATTGTGCAGACGATGACGCTGGCTGATCGAGCTCTGCCGGGACGTGCGGCTTGGCGTCGACCGGACGCAAGTAGAGCGGGCGGGGTCTCGACCGAGCGGGATCGGCGGCGACACCGAGCCAGGCGATCCAGCTGATATCGGGGGCGGTTTGGGTTTCGACCACGGCGGGAGGTGCACGATCCGCAGGCCAGCGGTCGGCCACCATCTGCGCGGCATTGCCGATCAGCTTCGGGGCAGCCGGCGTCAGATGCGGAACTTCGGCAATGGGAATGACGCACGGGCGGACCAGCATGGCGCCGTCGCTGTTGACCGCCTGCGCGTAGACGTGGTCGTGGCGTGCATCGATGACGGAAACGATCGATTGCTCGCTGCCCTCGGCGAGGAAGGGCGAGGCGAACGCGGACAGCGTCGTCACGCCGACCACTGGCTTGCCGGCCGCGAGACCAAGTCCGCGTGCAGCCGAAATGCCGACGCGCAGGCCGGTGAAGCTACCGGGGCCGATCGTCGTGACGATCCGGTCGAGTGCGGTGAAGGGCAGCGCGGCGGCCTGCATCACCCGCGCGATCATCGGCATCAGCGCTTCCGCGTGTCCGCGCGCCATCGGCCGAGCCTCCGACGCGCGCAGGCCCGGCGTTTCGGTGTCGAGCACGGCGGCCGAACAGGCTTCGAGCGCGGTATCGATGGCAAGGATCAGCATCGGAGAATCATATCATCGGCCGGCGGTCCGCATAAACCGCGCTTCGCCGCCGGTCGTGCCATCCACGTCTAAATTTCATGCCTGGGTTTGCTGGAGTTCGTACAAGTCAAAAACGGAGGGCCATAAAAGCAAGCGGCCGGGGCTGCCCCCGGCCGTGTCCGACAAGACATGTCGCTGGCGGTCAGCTCATCTGCTGCACTTCGACGACGTCCGGAACGAAGTGGCGCAGCAGGTTCTGGATACCGTGTTTCAGCGTGGCGGTGGAGGACGGGCAGCCGGCGCAGGCGCCCTTCATGTCGAGATAGACCACCCCTTCCTTGTAGCCGCGGAAGGTGATGTCGCCGCCGTCGTTGGCCACGGCCGGCCGGACGCGGGTCTCGATCAGCTCCTTGATGGTGGCGACGGTCTCTGCGTCAGTCTCGTTAAAGAACTCCTCGGCATCATCGTCGCTCTCGCTGCTGCCGTCGTTCAAGAGCGGCGCGCCGGACATGTAGTGTTCCATGATCGCGCCGAGGATCGCCGGCTTCAGGTGTTGCCAGTCGCTGTCGTCCTTCGTGACCGAGACGAAGTCGGAGCCGTAGAAGACGGCGGTGACGCCGGGAATGTCGAACAGCTTTTCAGCAAGCGGCGAACGGTGCGCAGTATCGCGGTCGCGGAATTCCATGGTCCCGTCGCCGAGCACGGCTTTGCCGGGCAGGAACTTCAGGGTCGCGGGGTTTGGGGTAGCTTCCGTCTGGATGAACATTGTTGGCTCCGGCACATCGCCGGTTCAAGGCCGGCGCGGTCAGGGTGAAGGGACTGCATTATCTAGCAGATAACCCCGAAAAGGACACCTGCAAGAGGACAGGCTACAAGCCCCAGCGGGGGCCGTTTCTGCCTCCACCGGGAGCCCAGCCAGCCGGAAGCCGGCTCACGAGAGGGCGTCGATGTCGTCGTCGGTCAGGGTTCCCGGGACCACCACCACCGGAATCGGGAATGCGCCGGCGGATTTGGCGATCGCCGTCACGATCGGCCCTGGTCCCTCGGCGCCGGCGCTCGCCGCCAGCACCAGCGCGGAGATATCGACGTCGCCTTCGATCGCCTCGAGGATCTGCTGGGTGGGATTGCCCTCGCGGATCACGCGCTCCGGCGTGATCGCCGCCAAGCCATTGGCGCGGCCCGAGGCTCGGTCGAGGGCGGCGTTGGCCTCCTCGTGGGCCTCGGCGCGCATGATGTCGGCGACGCCGCGCCATTCCTGATTACGCTGTTCGGCTTCGATCACGCGCAGCATGACCACCCCGCCGCCGACGCGCACCGCCCAGCGTGCGGCGTAGTATACCGCGCGGTCGCACTCGGCGGTATCGTCGATGACGACCAGACACTTCGGCTTGTGGCCGGACTCGTAGCTCCGACGTTTCGTGTTCATGCAGCGTGTCCCGATATGAAGATTCAATTCGAGCGAATTGAATCGCGCTCCCGTCGTGGCCCGAGCAAGCTCATGCATTCAACGCCCGCGCCTGCCGGCAGCGTCGCCCACACCAATGCTGCCACGGCGCAGGCCGTGGCGACAAGCGCGATAAATTTTGCGCGGGCCGTCGCGACAATTGTGGCGAGCGGATGGTGGTCGGCGGAAGACGTCAGCGTTTGTGGATAAGGCCGACGATGTCCTTGGTGGCGCGGATCGTTTCGTCGGCGATCGCCCGTGCGCGGTCGCCACCGTCGATCAGCACGGAATCGACGTAACCAGGATCGGCCATCAGCTTCTTCATTTCCGTGGCGATCGGTGCCAGGCGGGTGACGCAAACATCAACCAGCGCGTTCTTGAAGCTGGAGAACTGCGCGCCGCCAAATTCACGCAGCACGTCGGCCTTCGCCTTGCCGGCGAGCGCAGCATAAATGCCGACGAGGTTGTCGGCCTCCGGCCGTTGTTCGAGGCCCTTCTCCTCGCTCGGCAGCGGCTCCGGATCGGTCTTCGCCTTGCGCACCTTCTGCGCGATGGTGTCGGCATCGTCGGTGAGGTTGATGCGTGAATACTCGGACGGATCCGACTTCGACATCTTCTTGGTGCCGTCGCGCAGCGACATCACGCGGGTTGCCGGGCCTGTGATCAGCGGCTCCGGCTGCGGGAAGAAGAGCCCGGTGTTGAAGCCGTTGCCGCGGATCGAGTCGCCGAAGTCATTGTTGAACTTCTGGGCGATGTCGCGGGCGAGTTCGAGATGCTGCTTCTGGTCGTCGCCGACCGGCACATGCGTCGCGCGGTAGACGAGAATGTCGGCCGCCATCAGCACCGGATAGTCGTAGAGGCCGACCGAAGCGTTCTCGCGATCCTTGCCGGCCTTCTCCTTGAACTGGGTCATCCGGTTCAGCCATCCGATCCGCGCGACGCAGTTGAAGATCCAGGCAAGCTCGGCGTGGCCCGACACCTGGCTCTGGTTGAAGACGATGTGTTTCTTCGGATCGATGCCGCTGGCGATGAAGGCTGATGTCACCTCGCGCGTGGTGCGGACTAGGCCTTCCGGGCCGCCCCAGACATTCATCGGCATGGTCAGCGCGTGCAGATCGACCACGCAATACATGCAGTCGAAGTTCTCCTGCAGCTTCACGAAGTTGACGATCGCGCCGAGATAGTTGCCAAGATGCAAATTCCCGGTGGGCTGCACGCCTGAGAAAACCCGTTGGATCGCGGTCATCTGTCGTTCCTGGAAAGGTCTGCCGTCCGTTGCGGCGTCATTTGCCACGGGCGGGCACCAGGCGCAAGGTTCGCCGTCAACCGGCCTGGCCGAAGGCTTTCCGCACGATGCGGAACGATACCACGCCGAACAGGCGGAGCGCGGCCGCATAGACCAGCAGCCCAAGCGCGATCAGCGTCGCGAGCGTGACGGCGCGGCTGAGCAGGCTTGCATCTGCGTCGGACATGGCCGCCCGTGCGGCGACAATCGCCGTTCCCATCAGCGCCGATGCGAGGACGATCCGCGCGAGCTTGCTGGCGCCTGCGCGGTCGATGGGCAATGCGCGCGCACCGGCGAGCAGGCCGCCCAGCGTGAGCACGGTGAGCCAGGCGCCGGCGGCCATCGCCACGGCAATGCCGGCGTAACCGAAACGCGTGTGGACGAGCAGCGCGATCACGAGTGTTGCTGCCAGTCCTACAACGGTGGTCAGGGCCGGTGTGAGCATCTGTTCGCGCGCGAAGAACGAGGCGTTGAAGGTCTTGATCAAGGTGTGGGCCGGCAACGCTGTCGCGAGCACGGCCAGCGTCAGCGCCGTTGCCGCCGTGTCGCTCGCGCTGAATGCGCCGCGCTCGTAGAGCAGTGCGACGATCGGCTGGGCGAGCGTCGCAAGCCCGATAGCCGCCGGTAACGCGAGGCCGAGGCCGAGCTGCAGCGCCAGCGAGGCCGCCGTGTCGTGGCCCGCGCTATCATCGTTATGCGTGGCATGGCTGAGGGCCGGCAGCAGCACCGTTCCTGCGGCGGCGCCGACAATGCCGAGCGGCAGCTCGACCAGCCGGCTCGCGAAATAAAGCCATGATATTGCGGCAGGCGAGGCCGAGGCGACGAGCGCGCCGGCCACCAGCAGGAGCTGAGGCCCGGACTGAGCGATCATGCCGGGCAGTGCGCGGCCGAGCAAGGCACGGATCTCGGGGGCGAACGAAAGGCGCAGCGGCCATGCCGTGCGTGCGCCCGCGAACACCAGTACGGCCGCCTGCATGCAGCCGGCGATACCAACCGTAGCCCCTAGCACCAAGGCTGACGTGGTGGCGCGCATGCCGTCCATGGTGAGAAGCACTGCGATCACCGCAATCATCGCGATGTTGAACAGCAGCGGCGAGAAGGATGTGAAGACGACCTGGCCGTTCGCGTTCAGCGCGGCAGCAAGCACCGCGACGGGGCCGGCGAAGGCGAGATATGGCAGCATCAGTCGCGCGCTCTCCACCGCGATTTGCAATGTGGCGCTGTCGCCGAAGCCTGGCGCGAGCAGCGCGACCACCTGCGGCATCAGCAGCGCGAGAATCGCGCTTGCGCCGATCAGCGCCGTTCCAATTGCGCCCAGCGCCCGACCGGCGAAAGCAGCGGCGGCGATGTCACCCGTGCTGTTACGGATACGCAGGTATGCGGGAACGAAAGCCGCATTGAGCGAACCTTCGCTGACCAGCCGGCGCGCGACATTGATGACCTGGAACGCGAGCAGAAACGCATCCGCCACCGCCGTCGCGCCGAATAACGCCGCGAGCATGGCGTCGCGAATGAAACCCAGCAGCCGCGAGCCGAGTGTGCCGGTGAAAACGGTGGCAATGGGGCGGATCATGCCAAGCGTTATAAGCGCCGAATCGCCTGCTGTCGCTTGCTGCAAGCGGCGATGCCGTGATAGGTCGGGCCCTACCTGCACCGAAGGCGAAGCCTTCGCAAACCCCACCTGCCACCGGATTTCTTGATGACCTCATCGGCCTACGACGTTCTCGGCATCGGCAACGCCATTGTCGATATTCTGGCGCGCACCGACGATGCCTTCCTGACGGCGCAAGGCATGACCAAGGGCAGCATGACGCTGATCGACGAGGCGCGGGCGACCGGAATTTACAGCGCGATGGGGCCAGCGGTGGAGGTGTCCGGCGGTTCGGCGGCCAACACCATCGTCGGCGTTGCGGACTTCGGCGCGCGCGGCGCATTCGTCGGCAAGGTGAAGAATGACACGCTCGGCGGGGTCTTTATCCACGACATCCGTGCCGCGAAGGTGAGCTTCGACACCGCGGCGGCCACAGACGGCCCCGCGACTGCGTGCAGCTATATCCTGGTCACGCCCGATGGCGAGCGCACCATGAACACCTACCTCGGTGCAGCGCAGAACCTGCATCCGAACGATATCGATGCCGCGCAGATCGCCGCCTCCGCGATCGTCTACCTCGAAGGCTATCTGTGGGACCCGAAGGATGCGAAGGATGCCTTCCTGAAGGCGTCGTCTGTCGCGCATGGCGCGGGCCGCATGGTGGCGCTGACGCTGTCGGATGCGTTCTGTGTCGGCCGTTACCGCGACGAATTTTTGGAGCTGATGCGCAAGCGTACGGTCGATCTTGTCTTCGCCAACGAGGCGGAGCTGACCTCGCTGTATGAGACCGCCGATTTTGATGCGGCGCTGGCGCAGCTTCGCAAGGATGCCAAGCTGGGTGTGGTGACGCGCAGCGAGAAGGGATGCGTCGTCATCTCCGGCGATGAGACCGAGGCGGTGCCGGCGTTCCCGGTCGAGAAGGTCGTAGATACGACCGGCGCTGGTGATCTGTTCGCTGCGGGCTTCCTGTTCGGCCTGGTCCGCGGCGCCGGGCTGAAGCAGGCGGGTCAGCTCGGTACGCTCGCGGCGGCGGAGATCATCCAGCATATCGGCGCGCGGCCGCAAACCTCGCTGAAGGCGCTCGCGCAGGCGAAGGGTCTTTTGCCTTGATGGATCGGGAGCCCAGACGGACCAGATTCTTCCGCAGGGCAATCATTGATGTTTGGCGGCAAGGGCGTAAGGTTCCGGGCCTCATTCGGCGGGCCGCCTGTCATATCTGAACCGTAGGGTGCGCCGACCGTTAATAAGAACGCCGTGCCGTATCCCAGGAGTGCAGCCATGACCCCCACCGCGCCCGCTGCCCGCGCGGCAGTTCCCCAGACCGAGTCTTTTGCCAAACAGCTGAAAGACCCTTCGTTGTTGCGGGAGGCCTGCTTCATCGATGGCGCCTGGGTCGGTGCGCCGCAGACGCCGGTGACCAATCCGGCCAACGGCGCCGAACTTGCCAAAGTGCCACGGCTGGCGACTGAGGAAACGACCAGGGCGGTCGAGGCCGCCGAGCGCGCGTTCCCGGATTGGGCGAAGCGGACGGCGAAGGAGCGCTCCAATATTCTGCGCCGGTGGTTCGATCTGATTGTCGCCAACCGGGACGACCTTGCGCTGATCCTGACATCCGAGCAGGGCAAGCCGCTGACCGAGGCGCGCGGCGAGATCGATATCGGCGCGGCCTATGTCGAGTTCTTCGCCGAAGAGGCGCGGCGTGTTTATGGCGAGACCATTCCGACCCAGCGCGCCGATGCGCGGCTGCTGGCGATCCGCCAGCCGATCGGCGTCTGCGGTGCGATCACGCCATGGAATTTCCCGTGCTCGATGATCACCCGCAAGGTATCGCCGGCCTTGGCGGCAGGCTGCACCGTGGTCCTGAAGCCGGCGAACGAGACGCCGCTGACGGCACTGGCGCTTGCCGTGCTGGCCGAACGTGCCGGGATTCCAAAGGGTGTGTTCAACGTGCTGACGGGCAATTCGTCGGCGATCGGCAAGGTCCTGTGCGCGCACCCCGCGGTCCGCTTCGTCGGCTTCACCGGTTCGACCGAAGTCGGCAAGATCCTCTATGAGCAGGCGGCGGTCGGCGTGAAGAAGCTTGGCCTTGAGCTCGGCGGTAACGCGCCGTTCATCGTGTTCGACGATGCGGATATCGATGCCGCGGTGGAAGGGGCGATCGTCTCGAAATATCGCAACATGGGGCAGACCTGCGTCTGTGCCAACCGCCTCTACGCCCAAGACAAGATCTACGACGCATTCGTCGAGAAGCTCGCCAAGAAGGTCGCGGCGATGACGATCGGCGACGGCACCCAGGATGGCGTGGTGCAGGGCCCGCTGATCAACATGGACGCGGTGGAGAAGGTCGAGAAGCATATCGCGGATGCGATCAAGCACGGCGCCAAGGTGGTCACCGGCGGCAAACGGCATGCGCTGGGCGGCACCTTCTTCGAGCCGACCGTGCTTGCGAATGTCGCGCCGGATGCGCTTGTCGCGCAGGAAGAGACGTTCGGTCCGCTGGCGCCGGTGTTCCGCTTCAAGGACGAGCAGGAGGTGATCGCGCTGGCCAACAATTCGCCGTTCGGTCTCGCCTCCTACTTCTATGCGCGTGATCTTGGACGGGTCTGGCGCGTGGCGGAGGCGCTCGAATCCGGGATGGTTGGCGTCAACACCGGGCTAATCACCACCGAGGTCGCGCCGTTCGGCGGCGTGAAGGAATCCGGCCTCGGCCGCGAGGGCTCGCGCCACGGCATGGACGAGTATGTCGAGATCAAATACGTGATGATGGCTGGCGTCTAACTTGGGATCGAACGAAATGGCCGACGAAAAACTGGCTTACGCAACTCAGCACGATGGCTGGGGCGAACTGGTGCTGTCGCGCCCGGCGCGGCGCAACGCGCTGATCGGGCCGATGGTGTTGCAGATGCGGGAGGCGCTGGCCTCGTTGCAGGCGGCAGGCTCGCGCGTCATCCTGCTGCGTGGGGATGGCGGATCGTTCTGCTCCGGGCTTGATGTCGATGCCTTCAACACGAGCCCGCCGCAGCCGTGGGTGAAGGATTTCGCCGATAGCTGGATGGGGTTTCATCTTGATCTCTATCGATGTCCGGCAACGATCGTCTGTGCACTGGAGCGGCATGCGATCAATGGCGGCGCGTCGATGGCGCTCGGCAGTGATCTGTTGGTTGCAGGCGAAGGCGCGTTTCTGATGGTTGGCGAGGCAGCGCAAGGTGCGCCGGCGCCGATGAACCTCGCCTGGTTGAAGCTGCGCGCTAGCGAGACGGTGATCGCGCAGTTGATGCTGAGCGCGCGGCGTTTCCACGGTCCCGAATTGCATCGGCTTGGACTGGCATTCGAGGTTGTGCCCGATGCCGAGGTGCTGGCGCATGCCCGCAAGCTGTCGGAGACGCTGGCGAAGTTTCCAGGCAGCGGCCTGGCGTCGACCAAGTATGCCATGCGCAAGCTCGGTCCCGCGGGCGATGGCGAGGATTGGTTTCGTCGCGCGAAGGAGAAGCCGCCGAACGTTGGCGACTGGACGCCGCAGCGGCAGCGTGTCGCCAGCACGTAACGCGGTCACCGCAACGCAAGCCGATGATGACCCTAACGATCGATGTCGGTGCAATCGAGCTTGCAACGACATCGGCAGCATTGGATTCAGGGCAGTAAGGTCCTGGTAACAAGGACTCGGCAATCGCCTCAGCCTTCGCGGCTTGGCGATCGCGCGTTATGCGGCCGGTGCCGTCTCGGTTGACGGAAGTCCGGTCCGCAGCAGCTTGCGGATCGCGGGAGCTGCGGCCACACTGCCTTTCTCGGCGAACGCTTCGTGGTTCGCTTCGATCTCGTCGAGTGCGTAGAGATAGTTGACCATCAGCCCGTGCGATTGCTGCAGGCCTTTGAGGGAGCGGTCGCCGAGGAAATCCAGCCGCTCCAGCCGCGCGCCATTGCCGAGGTGGAAGCGCGCGACCGGATCGATCTGCCGTCCACGCGCGTTGCGCGCCTGCAGGAAATAGTAGGCCGCGGCCGGCAGCAGCACCGCCTGCAGCTTTTCAGCCGCCTCCGCATTGTCCTGCCAGCCCGGTTGGTCGAGCAGCTTCAGCGTCTCTTTTGCGGCAGTGTTCAGGAACGCTGGTGTTTCCGCCGCGCGTTCGCCGGCAAGCCAGTTCGCGAACTCGGGCACCGGCGAGAGTGTAACGAAGGTCTGCAGATTAGGCAGCTCGCGCTTCAGTTCCTCCACCACCTGCTTGATCAGGAAGTTGCCGAAGGAAATGCCGCCGAGGCCCTTCTGGGTGTTGGAGATCGAGTAGAAGACCGCGGTGGTCGCTTCGGTTGCGGCGATCGGCGTGCGAGCGAGGTCGAGCAGGGGGGCGATTGCACCGGGAATGTCCTTGGTGAGTGCAACCTCGACGAAGATCAGCGGTTCGTCCACCAACTGCGGATGAAAGAAGCCGTAGCAGCGGCGGTCCGCGGGGGCGAGACGGTTGCGCAGGTCATCCCAGTTCTCGATCGCGTGCACCGCCTCGTAGCGGATGATCTTTTCCAGGATATTGGCCGGTGTCGTCCAGTCGATCCGTCGCAGCACGAGAAATCCTCGATTGAACCAGGATGCAAACAGGTGAACGAAATCGCTGTCCACCAGCTTGAATTGGGGATTGTCGGATGCGTTCGCCAGCAACGCTTCGCGCATTCGCAACAGTGCGGCGGTGCCGCCGGGGGCGAGATTGAGACGGCGGAAGAGTTCCTGACGGCGCGGCTCGGCAGCATCGTGTACGGCCTTTACGGCGCCGGCATCGAAATCGCTCGCCTGCAGATGGGCGATCGCCTGCTCGATGCGCTCGCGCTCGGGGCCGAAGCGGTCGGCCAGCGCCTTCAAGAAGGCGATGCGATCGGGCGTTGCCGCCGACGTATAGCCGGCAAGCAGGGTCTGCGCGAGAGCGACGCCGGTGGCTTCACCGCGCCGCGACAGCAGCGCCTCGCCAAGCTCGATCAGTTCGGTTTGCGACATCGGGGCGACGCCGGCGGTGCCGAAGCGTCCGCCGAGGAGCGCGCGGCCGCGCTCGGTCAGCGTGTTCAGGAGCTCGCTCAGAAAAGCCGGAGCGCGCTCGAATCCGCGGGCTTGCGATCGGGGTCGGGTCATCGGGACATCCACCTGCAATTGTCACCAACCGACGGCATGGTAGCATCGAAAGCCGCTGTGGTCTCATAGACAAAAATTGAATGACCGCTTTGCGCCACGCGCGCCGGTCTCAACCCTCCGGTCTAAAACTTCCAGGAACGGCGTTGCGATTGATAGGATAGATTTTAAGCTTGCCTTGCCGATCCTTGCCGAATTGTGACGCAATCGGATCGGCGTTTATGGCCGGAAAGGGAACAACGATGAGCAGTCAGAGCGCGGCGGCGGCAGGTTTCAGCAACGCCGTCGAGGTGCGGGGTCCGCAGCGGACGCTTTACATCGCGGGCCAGGTGGCGAGTTTCGATGACGGGCGGATCCCCGGCAACATTGAGGCCCAGTGTCACCTGATCTGGGACAAGATCGAGAAACTGCTGCAGGACGCGACGATGACCTTGAGTGATGTGGTGAAGACGACCGTCTTCCTCACCTCTGCCGACGATGTCGACGCGTTCCGCAGGGTGCGCGCGCAGCGTCTGGGGGATGTCAAACCCGCGTCGACGCTGGTCGTTGTCTCTGCGTTGGTGCGACCTGAGTTTCGGGTCGAGATCGAGGCGATCGCCAGCAAGGCCGAGTGAGGAAGCGCGTTGCGAAAAGGAGATGGCCGGGACATGCCCGGCCATCGTGAGAAGGAGCGAACGTTCTCGGGCCGGATCAGCGGCCCTTGAACTTGGCGGGGCGCTTTTCGAGAAACGCGGAGACGCCTTCGCGGAAGTCCTCAGCGGCACCGGCGCGCTTCTGCATCTGCACCTCGAGGTCGAGCTGCTCCTCATAGGAGTTGTGCTCGCTTTCCCAATAGAGCGTGCGGATCATCGACAGCGCGATGGTCGGGCCGTTGGCAAGTTCAATCGCGAGCTTCTTGGTTTCGGCCGCAAGCTCGGCATCATCGAACACGCGGTTGATCAGGCCCCATTCCAGCGCCTTCTCCGCGGGCAGCCGCTCGCCCAGCAGCGACAGCTCGACCGCGCGCGCCTTGCCGACCAAGCGCGGCAGCAGCCAGGTCGAGCCGCAATCGGGCACGAGGCCGATGCGGCGGAATGCCTGCAGGAAGTAGGCCGAGCGTGCGGCGAGGATGATATCGCCCATCAAGGCGAAGCTCATGCCGGCGCCTGCGGCCGGGCCGTTGACCGATGTGATCAGCGGGCAGTGCAGGTTGCGCAACCGCCGCAGGTACGGGTGAAAGGCCGTTTCGAGCGTCGAGCCGGCGCTGCGCCGGATCTGGTTGTTCTGATCGTTGCGTCCCTGCAGATTGGCTCCGGTGCAGAACGCACGGCCTGCGCCGGTCAGTACCACGCAGCGCACTTGGTCCTTTTTGTCCTCGATGACGTCGAGCGCTTCCGATAAGCCGCCGAGCATATCGACGGATACGGCATTCAGAACCTCCTGGTGGTCCATCTTGATCGTCGCGACCAGCGAATCGATCTCCAGCGTGGCGTGCTTGAACTGCATGGTTTCCTCTTCTGTTGTCGCGGGGTCCTCTGAAACGCCCACGCTGCACCCGGTGCCGGAGATTACGGGGAAATCGTCCGGCATTTCAAACGGTGTTGGCATGACCGGCACGCGGAGAGCCATGTCGGCAATACGAACGGCACTGCCTGTGCCTCCCGATTTCGCAAGGTGCGACTCTTAGCGGCCGCTGAATCTCGCCGGACGCTTTTCGAGGAAAGCTGCGACGCCCTCGCGGAAGTCGTCCGCGGCGCCGGCTCGCCTTTGCGTCTGCACTTCGCGGTCGAGCTGCTCCTCGTAGGAGGTGTGCTCGCTTTCCCAGTAGAGCCTGCGGATGCCGGCGAGGGCGACGGTCGGCCCGTTCGCGAGTTCGGCCGCGATCCTTCGGGTCTCGGCGGCGAGGTCGGCATCATCGACCACCCGGTTGATCAGTCCCCATTCCAGTGCCTTGTCCGCCGGCAGTTTCTCTCCGAGCAGCGACAGTTCGACGGCGCGCGCCTTGCCGATCAGCCGCGGCAGCTGCCAGGTCGAGCCGCAATCGGGCACGAGGCCGATCCGGCGGAACGCCTGCAGGAAATAGGTCGAACGCACGGCGATGACGATGTCGGCCATCAGTGCGAAGGCCATGCCGCCGCCGGCTGCCGGGCCGTTCACCGAGGCCACCAGCGGGCAGTGTAAGTCGCGCAAGCGGCGTAGGAACGGATGATAGGCCGTTTCCAGCGTCGCGCCGGCGTTCGGGGATTTCTTGCTTGGATCGTTGCGGCCCTGCAAATTGGCGCCGGCGCAGAACGCCTTGCCCGCGCCGGTCAAGACCACGCAGCGGATTTGGTCGCGCTTGTCTTCGATCACGTTCAGCGCGTCGGTCAACCCGCCCAGCATCTCGAGCGAAATTGCGTTCATGACCTCCGGGTGGTTCATCGTCAACGTGGCGATGTGACCGTCGATCTCCAGCGTTGCGCGCGCGAACTGCATGGGCCTCTCCCAGTTGACGTGGGCTTGTCGGCGCCCACTCTCGGCGTGAGCATAAGAGCAAGACGTGGTTTTGTTCAAATCGGATTGCGATGTTGCTCGTTTGATTTTGCGGCGGCAATTGTCCATGGTGTTGGCGAACGAACCATCGACGATACATGTACGGGTAGGAAACCATGAGCCTTTTCGATTTGTCCGGCCGCGTTGCGGTCATCACGGGCGGCAATGGTGGCATCGGCCTCGGCTATGCGCAGGGACTGGCGGCGCAGGGCTGCACGGTGTCGATCTGGGGCCGCAACGAGACCAAGAACGCAGCCGCCCTGGCGACGATCACGAAGGCGGGCGGCAAAGGCGAGGCGCGGGTTTGCGACGTCAGTGATCCAGCATCAGTGAAGCAGGCGATGGCCGCCGTGGTCGACAAGTATGGCCGCGTCGATGGCTGCTTTGCCAACGCCGGCATCGGCGGCGGCGGACGCCGCCCGTTCATCGATCGCACCGAGCAGGAGTGGCGGACGATGTTTGCCACCAATCTCGACGGTGTGTTCCATGTGTTTCAGGCGGCAGCCCGCCACATGACCGAGCGTGCGGCGAAGGGCGACAAGTTCGGGCGGCTGGTGGCCACCTCCAGCATGGCCTCGCTGTTCGGCACCGCGCAGAACGAGCATTATGCCGCGACCAAATCGGCAATCAACGCCATGATCCGTGCGCTTGGTGTCGAGCAGGCGCGTTATGGCATCACCGCGAATGCGATCCTCCCCGGTTGGATCAAGAGTGAGATGACCGCGGGCGCGATGGCCAACGACAAGTTCGTCGGCAACGTCATGCCGCGCATTCCGATGCGCCGCTTCGGCGACCCGGAAGACTTCAGCGGCATCGCCGTCTATCTCATGAGCAAGGCCTCGTCGTACCACACCGCCGATCTGTTCGTGATCGACGGCGGGTACTCGGCGTTCTGAGCAGGCCAGGAGAGGCGGGCAATCCCGCGTCTCGAAGGACCTTAGCGCTCCAGCTCCTGCAGCAGGAAGGTCAACGCGCCATTGGCGAAATCAAGCATGTTGTCGAGACGGTTGCCCTTGCCGGTTTCCAGCGTCATCGCGCTCTCGCGGAGGTTCATGCCGACCTTGCCGACGACGGCGAAGCAACTGTGGCCAGCGGCGTCGCCATAGCTGTTGCCGAGTCCTTGCGCGTTCGGCGGGCCGGCCGCACCGGCCTCGGCGATCCCCCAGGTGGTGTCGAACTGTTCGCGGATGCGGTTGGCGTGGATCAGCACGTAAGGTTCGGTCGAGGATCGCAGGCCGGGCGCCAGTCCTTCGAGACCGAGCAGATGGCGCCGTGCATGGCGGGTATAGACCACGGCGCCGCCCATGAAATACTTCGACGCGCCGGGCACAGCCAGCAGCGCCGCCGAGATCAGGCCGCCGGCGGATGATTCCGCCACCGCGATGGTGTGCTTCTTCTCGAACAGCTTGGCCGCGACTTTTTCGGCGACCGGCATCAGTTCCTTCATGTTCGTTCTTGCCTGTTCTTGCTTGTGGTTGTTGCTGCGGTGACGTGGGGGGCCGGCGGTGCGTTAGCCGGAGAGGTGACGCTTGTCCGGCTTGAGTTCGCCGCGCTCGACCTTCTTGACGATGTCGGTGAGCAGGGCGTTGGCGGGGGTGGCGATGCCGACCTGTTTGCCGCGTTCGACGACGAGGCCGTTCATGAACTCGATCTCGGTGCGGCGGCCCTTCACCATGTCCTGCCCCATCGAGGGGCGATGCTCGCCGCCGCCGGGCTTCCTGATGGAATCGAGGCGGTTCTCGTCGTAGAGGCGCTTGGCGTCCGCGTCGCCCTCACCGGCGCGGGCGATGATCTCCGGCGACAGGTGGTGCATCTCCTCCAGCGTGTGACCGAGCGCCTGGCCGACGCGGATCGCTTCGCTGCCGAGCCGCGCCATGAACTGGCGCAGGCCGTCATCGGCGATGGTGTCGCGGCTTTTCAGTCCGGTGCAGGCGGACACGCCGTTGCCCATCACGTTGAGCACCAGCTTGGTCCAGCGTTCGCTGGCGAGGTCCGTCGTCATCAGCGCGCTGTCGGTGAGCGCGACGAGGTCGCGCACCTGCTTGACGCGCTCGGTGATGGTGCCGTCGGGCTGGCCGACGCGAAACACAGTATGCGCATCGCCGCTCTTGCCGGCGGCGCGAAACACCTGGCCGGGCCCGGTCAGCTCGACGGTGATCGAGCTTGCGATCGAGCCGAGTGTCTTGTCCTCGCCGACGATGCTCGCGATCACCGGCTCGTTGATGCAGTTCTGCAGCGAGACGACATAGCCGTCCGCGGCGAGATACGGCTTGATCATTTCGGTCGACCAGGCGGTGTCGTAGGACTTCATGCAGATGAAAGCGATATCGACCGGCGCTTCCTTGGCGAGGCCCTGGACGTCGGTGATGTGCATGGCGCGCACCGGCACGTTGAACGGCGCGACGTCTTTCAAGTGCGTTACCGTCAGGCCGGCGGCGCGCATCGCCTCCACATGCGCGGGCCAGCCGTCGATGAAGGTGACATCGTGGCCGGCTTGCGCGATGTGGGCGCCGACATAACCGCCGACCGCGCCGGCGCCGACAATGGCAATGCGTGGGGACATCGTTGCTCCGATCAGGTGCGCTGGGCGCGATCTTTCTTGTTCTGAGCCTCGATCGAATCGCGGGCCCGCTTCCAGTCATCGTCGCTCCAATTGCGCAGCTCGTAGAAGCCCGCGCCGGTCGCGAGCGCCTGAGCGCCGTCGAGTGCGATGGTCTCGCCGTTGATCCAGTCGCAGCCGCCGGAGATCAGGAAGGTCGCGAGGTTTTCCAGCTCCTCCATCGTGCCGACGCGTCCCATCGGATTGACGCGTTTGGTGCGGGTGCCGGGCTCCTCGCCCGGATTGAGGCGCTTGCTCATACCTTCGGTGGGAATCTCGCCCGGTGCGATCGCGTTCAGGCGGATGCCGTAGCGGCCCCATTCGGTGGCGAGCGACATGGTCATTGCATGCACCGCGGATTTGCTCATCGCGGAAGGCACCACGAACGGGCTGCCGTTGCGCACCCAGGTCGTGACGATCGAGACGACATTGCCGCGATGCCTGCCTTCGATCCAGCGCTTGCCGACCGCCTGCGTCACATAGAACGTGCCGTGCATGACGATATTGGCGATAGCATCGAAGCCGCGCGGGCTGAGGTCCTGCGTGCGCGAGATGAAGTTGCCGGCTGCGTTGTTGATCAGGTCGGAGAGCGGCCCGGTCTCGAAGATGGTGCCGACCATGTGATCGACCGCGGCCGCGTCGCGAATGTCGACGCCGTGGCTGACCACCTTGCCGCCATGGGCCTTCATCAGCTCGGTCGCGGTGTCGTCGCACACCGCCTTGCGGCGACCGCAGATGTGCACCTCGGCGCCGAGGCTGAGAAAACGCGAAGCCATCGCCTTGCCGAGGCCGGTGCCGCCGCCGGTGACCAGAATGCGCCTGTCCTTCAGAAGGCCGTTCGCGAACATGGGCAATCTCCAATCCCTGACCATACGTTTTTGAGAGATTGACTAAATCGCACCGAGGCCGTTCTGTGAAGGGATAAAGTTTTCAAAGAACGAGGAGACGATCGATGGAGCACCGCGTCAAGATCACCATGTCGGACGGCGTGGCCGATGTGCGTCTCGTGCGCGCCGACAAGATGAATGCGCTCGATACCGACATGGTGCAGGCGCTGGTCGCGGCATCCGAACGGTTGAAGACCGAGAAGGGTCTGCGCGCGGTCGTGCTCTCGGGCGAAGGTCGTGCGTTCTGCGCCGGTCTCGACATGGGCCGCTTCTCGGCGATGAAGGAGGGCGATGCGGGCGGCATCAGTGGCCGCGATCTGTCGGTGCGCACGCACGGCTTGACCAATCTCGCACAGCAGTCGGTGTGGGGATGGCGGCAGGTGCCGGTGCCGGTGATCGCGGCGGTGCATGGCGTTGCCTTCGGCGGCGGCTGCCAGCTCGCGCTCGGCGCCGACATGCGCTTCCTCGCCGCCGATGCGCGCATGTCGATCATGGAGATGAAGTGGGGATTGGTGCCGGATATGGCCGGCACGCCGATCCTCGCGCGGCTGGTGCGCGACGACGTGCTGCGCGACCTCACCTTCACCGGGCGGATCTTCTCGGCGCAGGAGGCGCTCGGCTGGGGACTTGCGACACGCGTCTGCGACGATCCGTATGCGGCGGCGATGGAAGCCGCGCGCGAAATCGCCGGCAAGAACCCGCACGCGATCCGCGCCGCCAAGCAGATGCTCAACGATCTCGGCGGCGATCCCGGCCCGGCGCTGCTGGCGGAATCGGTCGAGCAGATGAAGCTGATCGGCCAGCCGAACCAGCGTGAAGCGGTGCGGGCGAATCTCGAGAAGCGCGCGCCGAAGTTCGCAGACGTATAAAGCCGGACGGCTGATCGCAACCCGCGGCGTCGGGTGTTGGTCATAGAGGGACCGCGGCCGGACGCTGCGGGGGCTCATGAACCGACGTTCCGTAGCGGCTGAGTGTGTTGATGCGCTGCTCCATTCGCGGCCGTCGTTCCGGGACATCGCGAAGCGATGAGCCCGGAACCCAATACGTCCGGCGGGTGTGACGGCGCATGGCGCCGGTGACTTTGTTAGTAAAGCCCATCGGGCGCGCTGTTTCATATGATCCAAGATCACGGCCGTAGCGGCAGACTGATCAGCACAGGGGTTATGGATTCCGGGCTCGATGCTGCGCATCGCCCCGGAATGACGCCAAACGTGTTGCGCCCACCCAGCCTTCTGCGTTGTTTCGAACTTGCGGGTGTCGCTCGCATTGGAAATGCAACGCGTGAAAAAGAAGCCGTGAAGAGCCCGTAGAGCCCATCGTGCCATCTGGGGCCTCATGGTTCGAGACGCGATGCTGATTTGCGCATCATCCCATCCGAAAACCGGTTCCCACTTTTCGGGATGATGCGTGCCGGGCTCCTCACCATGTTTCCAAGATGAGGCGCAGTGCTTCTCGCCTTCAGGTGCAGGGCTTCAGGTACAAGGCTTCAGGTGCAAGGCTTCTCCAATCTCCGCCGTCATTCCGGGGCGCGAGCAACGCTCGCGAGCCCGGAATCTATAACCCCGGTCTTCACGAGACCACGGACGCCCATGGCCTTCACGCGTCGCTTCAGTGCATCTCAGCTTGTGGGTCCAAGCAAGGCAGCGGCACACGACGTTCCTGCTTCTTGCGGACAGGACGACAGACGCAGCAGACCATCACTGCCGCAGGGCGTATGGATTCCGGGCCCGATGCTGCGCATCGCCCCGGAATGACGCCAAATGCATTGATGCGTCCACCCAGCTGCACCCACCCAGCTTTCTGCTGTTGTTTTTGAACTTGCGGGTGTCGCTCGCGAGCCCGGAATGACGACGGAGGATGTTGATGCGCGCGATGGCCGCCTCACGATGCTGTTCGTCAGGCAGCGACGCTGGCGCCGAGCGACTTGATCGCGGCTTCGGTGCCGCCGCTCCCATGCGGGATGTTGAGCGCCGTCAGCGCTACCTCGGCGACGCCCAGCGTGCCGAGGATCATCGGCGCGTTGACGTGGCCCATATGGGCGATGCGGAAGGCCTTGCCGGTCAGATCGCCGATGCCGGCGCCGATGATGACGCCGCACTTCTTGTTGCAGTAGTCGCGGAAGGCTGCGAGCTGCTTCGGGTCCTTCACCAGCACCGTGGTCACCGTGTTGGAACGCTCGCTCGGCTCCTCGATGTTGAAGGTCAGCTCCTGGCCCTCGGACCACTTGCCGACCGCCGCGCGCACGGCATCGGCGAGCAGCCGGTGGCGGGTGAACACATGCTCCAGCTTCTCCTCGAACAGCATGTTGAGCGCTTGGCGCAGGCCGAACATCAGATGCATCGGCGCGGTGCCGGCATATTTGTTGTAGTGCTGGTCGCCTTCGCGCGCGGTCCAGTCCCAGTAGGGCGTGCGCAGATCGGCGGTCTTGTGGATCGCGCGGGCGCGGTCGTTGGCGGCGACGAAGCCGAGGCCGGGCGGCGTCATCAGGCCCTTCTGCGAACCGGAGACCGCGACATCGACGCCCCAGGCATCCATCTCGAACGGCACGCAGCCGAGCGAGGCGACCACGTCGACCATGAACAGCGCCTTGTGATTAGCGGCCTTGATCGCCTTGCCGATCGCCTCGATGTCGTTGCCGGCGCCGGATGCGGTATCGACCTGCACCACCAGGATCGCCTTGATCTCGCCCGCGGTGTCCTTGCGCAGACGCGCCTCGACCTCTTCAGGCTTTACCGCGCGCCGCCAGCCGCCCTTCAGCACTTCGACCTCGACGCCGAGCTTGGCGGCGAAATCGCCCCAGCCGACCGCGAAGCGGCCGCTTTCCAGCACCAGGATCTTGTCGCCGCGCGACAACACATTGGTCAGCGCGCCCTCCCAGGCGCCGTGGCCGTTGGAGATGTAAATGTAGGTGCGGCCCTTGGTGCGGAAGAGTTCGGCGAGATCGCGCATCAGGCTATCGGTGATGCCGGGCAACTCGCCCGAGTAGATGTCGATCGCCGGGCGATGCATCGCGCGCAGCACGTCGTCGGGGATGACGGTGGGGCCTGGGATCGCCAAAAATTCGCGGCCCGCTCGAACGGTCATTGCATTTTCCTTTTCTTGCCCTGCCCAACTCTCGTCATGCAATTCGTCGTCGCATATGCCGTCCATGGACAAGCCGTGTCCCGGCGCGCGACGCATTGCCGATTCCGACCATGCCGCATCCTTGCATGGCCGCGCGCCGGCGCAAAGCGCCGGCCTGCTCACACGTGGAAACAGTGTGTTGCGGGCCTTTTGAAGGCGAGCTGTCAGCGCTCCGGCAGCGGGATGAATTCGGTCTCGTCCGGTACCCTGGCGAAACGGCCCGATTTCCAATCTTCCTTGGCTTGCTCGATCCGTTCCTTGCTGGATGAGACGAAATTCCACCAGATATGACGCGGCCCTTCCAGGGCGGTGCCGCCGAGGAACATCATGCGGGTGTTCTTGGTGGCGCGTACCGTAATGCGGTCGCCGGGGCGGAAGATCAGAAGACGGGGCGCCTCGAACCTGTCGCCGGCGATCTCGATCTCGCCCTCCACCAGGTAGATCGCCCGCTCCTCGTGATCGGCGTCGAGCGGCGCGGTCAACCCGGCCGGCAACGTCACCTCGACATAAAACCAGTCCGACACCATCTCCACCGGCGAGGCGACGCCGAATGCTTTGCCCGCGATCACCCGCGCGCGGAGCCCGTTGTCCTCCACCGTCGGCAGGCTTTCGGCGGCGTAGTGCTGGAACGAGGGTGCGATCTCCTCCTTGCCTTTCGGCAGGGCGATCCAGCTTTGCAGCCCGAGCATGCTTTGACCATCGCGGCGCGGCACGTCCGGCGTGCGCTCGGAGTGGGCGATGCCACGGCCGGCGGTCATCAGGTTCATGGCGCCGGGCATGATCTCCTGAATGTGTCCCTCGCTGTCGCGATGCATGATGCTGCCGTCGAACAGGTAGGTGACGGTGGCGAGGCCGATATGCGGATGCGGGCGCACGTCCATGCCGTGTCCGGCGAGGAACTGCACCGGACCGAAGTGGTCGAAGAAGATGAAGGGGCCGACCATCTGCCGCTTGCCGTGCGGCAGGGCACGGCGCACGGCGAAGCCGTCGCCAAGGTCGCGGGTGCGGGGCACGATCACCAGATCGAGCGCGTTGCAGGATTGCGGATCACCGAGGATCGGATCGGCGGAGGGCTGCCAGCTCATCGTGAATCTCCTGCAGAGCGGTGTTGCAGTT
The DNA here is from genome assembly GCF_000516555.1 of Afipia sp. P52-10. NCBI lineage: Bacteria > Pseudomonadati > Pseudomonadota > Alphaproteobacteria > Hyphomicrobiales > Nitrobacteraceae > Afipia > Afipia sp. P52-10. Next base: position 1,803,351 of record NZ_AZSJ01000003.1, read on the forward strand.
AATCGCGACCCGGTTTCGCCGGATCGCGATCGTCGATTGTAAGCGCGTTATCGAGACGCATGCGTGACGATGGTGGCGCAGCCGATCACAACTTTGCGTTAACGCCTCCACGTTTTTGGGCCACGCACGGCCCGATCCGTATGCCGCTCAGATCGCGTCCCAGTTGAACACGTCCGCCGAGCGGTCGAGCTTGTAGAACGAGCCCTTCATCGCCGGCATGCCGTGTTCGGCCAGCGACTGGATGGTCCAGCCCTCGCCGCGATGCACCGAGCGCAGCGGGCGCGACTGGCCCATCAGGTACACCTCGTTCATGCGCACGCCGAAGATCTGGCCGGAGACATCCTTCGAGGCGTCGCTGAGCAGATAGCCGACGACCGGGGCGATCTTCTCCGGGCCCATCTGCTGGATGCGGGCGACGCGGGCCTTCTCCTCTTCGGTCTCGGTGGGAATGGTGCCGATCAGGCGGCTCCAGGCGAATGGCGAGACGCAGTTCGAGCGCACGTTGAAGCGCTGCATGTCGAGGGCGATCGACTTCGACAGGCCGACGATGCCGAGCTTGGCGGCGGCGTAGTTGGCCTGGCCGAAGTTGCCGATCAGGCCGGAGGTCGAGGTGAAGTGCACGAACGAGCCGCTCTGCTGTTCCTTGAACAGGCGCGCGGCCGCGTGGGCGACGTAGAACGAGCCCATCAGATGGACCTTGATCACCTGCTCGAACGCGTCGACGCTCATGCGATGGAAGATCGCGTCGCGCAGGATGCCGGCGTTGTTGACGACGCCGTCGAGCTTGCCGAACTTGTCGACCGCCATCTGCACGATGCGGCTCGCCGGGATCGCCTCCGCAACCGTTTCGAAGTTCGCGACCGCGGTGCCACCACGCTTGGTGATCTCGGCCACCACCTCTTCGGCGGGCGCGTTGTTAGTGCCGGAGCCGTCAGCCGCGCCGCCCGGATCGTTGACAACGACCTTCGCGCCCTCGGCCGCGCAGAGAAGCGCGATCTCGCGGCCGATGCCGCGGCCCGCGCCGGTCACGATGACAACTTTGTCCTCAAGCGCCTTACCAGCCATGGAGTTCTTCTTTCCGTCTCTTCGAGTGTGGGTCCGGTACCGTTCGTCGGTGCCGGTTCATGGAGCGATCCAGAGCTCTGCGCGGCGACCGCGACGGTCGATACGGAGCTGCCGGAGCGGCGCCACACTAGAGGTTTGCTCCCGCGGTGTCGCTTCGAATTCGAACGCGACGAATGACCCTGGCGATATGGCGAGGGTGAGCCGGTCTGCGGCGCGGCGATGCCGCTCACGCGTCATTCCCGGATCACAGGGATCGACATTCTTGTGATCCGTCAGGGCCTTGGAGCAGGTTGCAAGTCTTGTTGCGTTGCACCATATAACGACCGCCGACACGCCTCCGGACCGTGTTGCCTGCGCCCTGGCGCGGTCAGATCCGGACACCAACAGACGATGGAGCCGAACCGGCTGCCGGCGCGATTTGCAGGGACTGACGCCTCCTCGAGGGCCATCACGAGGAGCAGACGAATGACAACGAAGCATGCGACCGGCGACCGGCGCAGCGGAACGATCCGCGTGCTGACGGAGCGCGAGCGGCAACTGCTGCAGGATCACCTGCTGCGGCTCGACCCGCAGAGCCGGCGCGATCGCTTCAACGGCGTGGTCGAGGACGAGTTTCTGATCAAATACTCCGCCGGATGCTTCGGCGAGGGCGTCGTCGTGCTCGGCTACATTGAAGACGGCCAGGTTCACGCCGCGGCTGAGTTGCACGCGCCGCAGCGCTCGGCCGACGAGACACCCGAGATCGCGTTCAGCGTGGAGCGCGACCTGCGCCGCAAGGGCGTCGGCAGTGCGCTGTTCAAGGCGTTGATCGATGAGGCGCGGAAGGCGGGTTATCCGCGATTGCGGGTGACGACCGGGGCGCAGAACGATGCCATGCGAGGATTGGCGCGCAAGTTCGGCACCAAGCTCACCTTCCGCCACGGCGAACTCAGCGGCAGCATCGCGCTCGACACAGGTCGGCGGCCGGTCGCACCCGCCGGCATCGCGATGCCGTTCGCTGCCGGTGGCGGCATGCTGCAGGCGATCGCGGGCCTCAGCCTGGCATTCTGGACATCGGTGTTGCGGCTGTATGGCTTGGCGCCGACTCTATCCGAACCGCGCCGTAAACCGCATTGAGCGCGCCGCAGCGTCAGAATTTGCCGGTGACGAAGTACATCGCGATCCATGGCTGCCAGACGACGGCAGCGAGGCAGGCCAGCATCAGCGCGATGAAGGGAAGGGCGGCGCGGCACAGCAATCCGAACGGCTGCTTGAACGCGCTCATCGCCACGATCAGGTTGAGCCCCACCGGCGGAGTCAAATAGCCGATCTCCAGGTTGAGGATCATGATCACGCCGAACATCACCTTGTCGTAGTCATAGGCGGCCGCGAGCGGCGCCAGCAGCGGCGCCAGCACCAGGATCGCCTCGCCGGTGGTCATCAGGCAGCCGACGATCAGCAGCAGGATGTTGACCAGCAGCATGAAGGTCAGCGGGCTCGAAACGTACTGCTGCATGAACTCGACCAGCATCTGCGGCGCGCGATGCTCGGTCAGGATGATGTTGAGGCTGAGCGCCACGGCGAGCACCGGAAACAGCGAGCCGCCGAGCTTCGACGTTTCCAGCACCACGCCATAGAAATCGCGCAGCTGCAGCTCGCGATGGATGAACACCTCCACCGCGATCGCGTAGCAGAGCGCGACGGCGGCCGCCTCCGTCGCGGTGAAGTAGCCGCTGTAGATGCCGCCCAGAAGGATGACCGGCAGCAGCAGCGACCAGATGCCCTTCCTGAAGGCATCGGTGAATTCGGCGGCGTCGAACCGCTCGGTCGGCATCTTGCGGTTGACCCAGATCGAATAGCCGGCCAGCACCAGCGTCAGCAGGATGCCGGGGCCGAAGCCTGCCGCGAACAGGTCGGTGACGCTGGTTTCCGTCACCAGCGCGTAGATGATCATCGGGATCGACGGCGGGATGATGATGCCGAGCGTGCCGCCGGACATGATCGCGCCGAGGGTGAATTTCAGGTCGTAGCCGGCCTGCCGCATCGCCGGGTACATCACCGAGCCGATCGCCAGCATGGTGACGATCGAGGAGCCGGAGATGGCGGCGAACACGGCGCAGGAGAGCACGCAGGCGACCGCGAGGCCGCCCGGCAGCGGCTTGGTGACCGACGACAGGATGCGGATCAGCCGCTGGGCGATCGAGCCGCGCGACATCACGTTGCCGCACAGGATGAACAGCGGGATCGACAAGATCACCTCCTTGTCGAGACCGACCCACATGTCCTCGATGATGTAGTCGAGCTTGCCCTGGCCCCAGCGCAGGTGCACCAGCGCCGCAATGGAGAGCAGGATCACCAGCAGCGGCTGGCGCAGCACCAGCAGCAGGATCACAAATCCGACGATGGCGAGCGCGATCATTCCTGAAACTCCGGCGGCAGCGGTCTCAGTCCGGGCCAGATCGCGTACATGAGGTAACGTCCCGCCGCCGACAGGAAGCCGATCGGAATCGCGAGCTGGATCGGCCAGACGCTCCAGTCGAGCACCGGCGCGCGCAGGTCGGTTGCCATCGACGACTGCACGAAGACAAGGCCGTAATAGGCGACGCCGATCAGGAACAGGCCGGTGATGGCGTCGGCCATGCGGTTGAACCACGGCTCCCAGCGCGCCGGAATCCAGCCGAATGCGACGCGCGGCACCAGATGGCTCGCGGTGGCGGTGGCGATGCCGATGCCGGCGAAGCTGCCGATCACCAGCGCGAAAATGGACAGCTTCTGCGAGGCGAAGACCCCGGTCGCGGTCGCGGGAAAGCCCATGGCGCGCATCAGCGGGCCGACCAGCTCGCGGCCGACGACGTCCACCAGCAGGATCAAGGCGATGAAGGAGAAGGCGATCACCGCGATCCAGCATTCGAGGGTGTGCCAGATCTCGGCGACGCGGCGCGCGAACCGCGGCGCCGGCGGCAGGCCGACGGCAGCGGGAGAAGCTTCAGGCGCGGTCTGCATGCAGGGCCCCGGACGCGGCGAACCTCAGAGCGAGGGGGCGGATGCGGCCCGAAGGCGCGCGGCGGGATCGAGCGAACCTGTCAAAGCAAGAGTCATCCACGACCGACACCGGCCTCCCCAGCATCGCCGGCGGCGTGCGCCGGCATCCCCAACAGCATCCGTGCGTGCGTCAGCTCTTCTTCTCGCAAGCCGCGCGCCCGGCTTCGAGCAGCGTGTAAAAGCGTTCGCCGTCGGCACCAAGCTCCTTCACCATGGTCGGCCAGACCGGCTGCAGGACCTTGCGCCACTCGTCGCGCTGCGCCGGCGTGACCTCGACGATCTGGCCGCCGCCCTTGAGGTGCATCTCGCGCAACGTCGCCTCGAAGCCGCGAACCTCCTGGCGCAGTTGCGCGGGCGAACGCCGCTCCACCGCCCGGTCGAGCGCGGCCTGCTGCTCCTTCGGCAAGCCGTCATACTTCGCCTTGTTCATCATGATGATGCCCGGCGCGTCCGACAGCTCGATGCGGGTCAGCACCGGGGCGACCTTGTTCAGGCCGGACGGCAGGTAGAAGGTGACGACGGAGGCCTGCACGTCCACCATTCCGGTCTGGAAGGCCGACGCGATCTCGGTGATGCCGATCATGTTGGGATTGGCGCCGAGCGCGGTCCACATCGCCGCCGACACCTTGTTGGAGGCGGAAGCCGCTTTCAGCCCTGCGACGTCCTTGGGCGAAACGAACGGCCGCTTGCCGATGATGTCGCCGGTGCCGACTTCGGTCCAGCCGAGGAATTTGACGCCCTTCTTCGCCAGCGCGTCGCTCACCGGCTTGGTCATGTGCTTGTCGAGGGTGCAGTCCTGCTCGGCGATGTCCTTGAAGAAGAACGGCAGGCCGAGCAAGGAAATCTCCGGCGTCAGCAACGCGACCGCGCCATTGGAGAAGCCGCCCATGTCGATGCGGCCGCGGGCGATCTGCTGCGCCGTATCCTGTTCGTTGCCGAGCTGGCCGGCGATGAACTGTTCGATCTTCAGCGCGCCCTTGCTTTCCTCCTCGACATCCTTGGCGAAGCGCTCGAGCTGCATGGTCCAAGGAGTCTTCGGCGGCGCTCCCGTGGTGTAGCGCAGCTCGATCGGCTTCTTGTCCTGCGCGAAGACGCTGGTCGCGCCGGCCGCTCCAAGGATCACGCCAAGGATCGTGCCAAGGATTGCGCCGGCGCCGATCGTTTTTGCGAGAATCGCACGGAAGATGCCGTCCATGAATGCCCCCTTCGAATCCAAATCCTTTGAATTCCGGCCGCGCCGTTGTCTCGCAAGGCTCGTCACGTCATGACGTGCCATGCGATGGTTGCGCGAGCGTGACGACGACGTGTGTTCACTATGGGACATTCCCGCAAAGATGCAACAGGGGTCGCCGCGCTGATTGTTTTGCAGCGCAGGATGCGGCGTGGATGCAGCGCGAGGCGCCTCTCGCGCGACGTGCGTGCAAGCGGAGACCGCGCAAAAGGCGCCGCGCAATGTCGCAGGCGCCGCGCGGATGCGAATGTCAGAACAGCAGCGGCAGTTGGCGCGGGCCGCGCACGGTGCCTTCGGACCAGGTCACGGTCCCTGCCGGATCGAGGCTGAACTCCGGAATCCGCTTCAGCCATTCCTCCAGCGCCACCGTCATCTCCATGCGGGCGAGATTGGAGCCGATACAGCGGTGGATGCCGAGGCCGAATGCCGCATGCCGGTTTTCCTTGCGGTCGATGATCACCTTGTCCGCATCGGGGAACATGGCCGGGTCGCGATTGGCCGCCGGGAACGAGAGCAGCACCATGTTGCCCGGCTTGATCGGGCAGCCGCTGACGGTGGTCTCCTTCACCACCTCGCGGGCCATCGTCACCGGCGAATAGGCGCGCAGGAATTCCTCGATCGCGAACGGCATCAGCGCCGGCTCGGCCACCAGGCGCTTGCGGTCCGCCGGCGTCTTGGCGAGATGCCAGATCGAGGAGCCGATCGCGCTCCAGGTGGTATCGATGCCGGCGATCAGCAGCAGCCGCAACGATCCGAGAATGTGCATGTCCGACAGCGGCTGACCGTCCGGCGTCTTGGCGCGGATCAGGTCCGAGATCAGGTCATCGGTCGGGTTCTTGCGACGCTGCTCGATGTGACCGGTGAAGTACGCCGTCATCTCCTCCGCAGCCTTGACGAGGACCTCGTCGTTCTTGATGCCGAGTTCGAGGATCTCATGGATCCAGCGTACGAAGGACTCGCCGTCCTTTTCCGGAATGCCCAGCATGTGCGCGATCGCTCGCACCGGGATGTGCTTGGTGTATCGCGCGGCGGCGTCGCACTTGCCGTCGTTGATGAAGCCGTCGATCAGCTCGTTGCAGATCGCGCGCACGCGCGGCTCCAGCTTCTTCATCGCGTCCGGCGTGAACGGCGGCAGCAGCAGTTGCTTGGCGGGCTTGTGGTACGGCGGGTCCGAGGTGATCGGCGGCGAGGGCGTCACCGGCTCGGGACGGACGTTGCGGACGACGACCCGGCGCGAGGAGAAGTGCTCGGTGTCGTAAGCGATCTGCTTCACCGCCTCGTAGGTGGTCGGCAGGTACACGCCGAGGAAGCGCTCGGTGTGGACGACCGGACACTTGCCGCGCAGTTCATCCCAGATCGGGAACGGGTTCTCGGTCCATTGCGGATCGGTGTGGTCGAAATCGGTGAGCCAGTCGGTGACGGGGGCGGTCGTGCTCATCAGCCTCTCCTGAATGTCTGCAAGGTCAGCGGATACGAAATCAGGGATCTCCGCGCACACAGGCGCGATTCACTCCTCGATGATCTCGATTGCGAGTTCGGGGCAGTTTGATTTGGCCAGGTAGGCTTTCTCGACCAGATCGTCGGGCACCATGCCGTCGTTGATCTCGTGCGCGTTGCCGAATTCGTCGAGTTCGAACAGTTCGGGCGCCAGCGATTTGCAGCGGCTATGGCCCTGACATTTTTCCGGATCGACGCGCAGTCTCAGTTTTGCCGGCATCGGCAAACCCTCCCTGTTGCAACATGTGCGGCCGGTGCCTTCTGCGAAGCGATTGTGCCGGCGGATGCGATGGCGTCGCGGGTTGGCCCGCGCACTTTAAAGTCGTTCTTGTTGCCGCAAATAATAGCCGCGGCTATAATATAGTTGTCAATATATTTTTGAGGCGGGCGAGCTTTGACCGAGACCGATCACGCTGCCGGATGGACGTTGATCCAGGATTTGCCGGGGATCCTGCCGACGCGGCAGCGGCGCAGCCAGGAAACCACCGTGTCTTTGCTCGAGGCGGGCGCGGAACTGCTGCGCGATTGCGCCTTCGACGAACTGTCGATCGACGAGCTTTGCGCCCGCGTCGGCGTAACCATCGGTGCGTTCTACGGCCGGTTCGAGAACAAAGATGCGTTCTTCGTCGCGCTGCTGTCGCTGGCGATCCGGCGCGGGCTGGCGGCGGTGGATGCCGCGGTGACCGCGGGCGATCGCGCCGCGGCGGGGCTGGAGGAGGTCTGCCACGAGGTGGTGACCGTGGTGACGGAGGTGGTACGCCGCAACGAGGGCGTGGTGCGCGCGGCGTTGCAGTACAAGGCGGTTCATCCGGCGCGCTGGATGATGGTGCGCGAAACCGGCGCCGGCATGGTCGAACGTTCGATGCCGCTGCTGCTGGCGCGGATGGGACGCGGACGTCGGGCGGCGAAGGAGCGGACGGTGACGTTCGCGTTCCAGATGGTGTTTGGCACGCTGATCAATGCGGTGCTCAACCGGCCGAAGCTGGTCGGCTTGCACGACCAGGAGATGATCGATCGTTTGGCGCTGGCGATGTTCCTGCAGCTCGATCACGAGGCGCGGGCGAAACCGGCCTCGCGCAAGTGAGACGCCGGTCCCCTCGGCTTATCAAGACCAACCTCGCGCAGCCTCGGCGAAAGCGGCTGTCGAAGGCGTCATTCGACCTTCAGGCCGATCTCCGGAATCAGCTGCTTCCAGCGCGGCACTTCCACGTCGAGTCGCTCGCGCAGCTTGTCGGGCTCGGTGAGCTGCAACGTCATGCCGGCGCCGGCCGCCTTCTCCTTCAGCACGGCGTCATCCTTGGCGGTCCGGATCTCCGTCCGGATGCGTTCGACGATCGCCGGCGCGATGTTCTTCGGTCCGAACAGACCGTACCAGTTGGTCATGGCATAGCCCGGAAGCACCTCGGAGACCGCAGGCACGTCGGGCAATTCGGGAATCCGGTTCGGGGTGCCGACGCCAAGCACGCGCACGTTGCCGTCGCGCACATGCGGCATGATTTCGACGGCGCTGACGAACACCATGTCGATATCCTTGGCATAAAGCCCGGTGAGCGATTGCGACGTGCCGCGATACGGGATGTGCTGCAGGCTCACGCTGGCCATCTTCTTGAACAATTCGCCCGCGAGATGGTTGCCAGTGCCGACGCCGCCGGAGCCGAAGGTGATCTTGCCCGGTGCGGCTTTCGCCTTCGCGATCAGATCGTTGATATCCTTGATCGGGCTGTCGCTGCGCACGGCGATGCTGATCGGCACTTCGGTCACGAGGCTGAGCAGCGTCAGGTCGCGCACCGGGTCGAAGTTGAGCTTCGGATAGATCGAAGGCACCATCGCGATCGACGAGGTGGTGAGCAGCAACGTACGCCCGTCGGGATCGGACTGGACGACGCTCTGCAGGCCGACGGAGCCGCCGGCGCCGGCCCTGTTCTCGATGATGAAGACGCCCTTGGTTTGCGTCGCGAGCCGGTCGATCAAAAGGCGGGCCGGAAAGTCGACCGGGCCGCCTGCGGTAAACGGGACGATCAGGCGAATGGTCCCCGTCGGCCAGTCCTGCGCCATCGCGGGCGTTGCCAGCAGACCGACGACAAGCAGCAGTGATCGCAGAAGTCCCGATGCCATTTGCGTGCGCCTTCTTCTATCGGGGCGATGGGAGACGCAATCAGCGGCGATCGAAGACGCGATGTCAAGCTGCCGCGATCATGTGGCGCATGATGGACCGGTCGACGGAACGGTCGCCGTTGGTTGTGTGTGGAAGACGCGACGTGCGGCGCGCGGCGTGCGCGTTTCGGACGAGACGAAGAGCGTTTGCGCGAACGCGATGCGCCACGAAGGGCGAGCGAACGCGCTCGGGCGCGACCGGCGCCGGCCATGTTCCGGCGCTTCAGCTCAGCTTCGCCACCACCACCAGGCGCTTCACCGCACCGCTCTTGAAGGCGCGCAGGAAGGTCGCATAGTCCTTGAACGAGACGCAGCCGTTGGAATCGCCGCGCGGGCCGAGCATGTAGGTATGGGTGAGCAGGCCGTTGCGTCCGTGGATGCGGCCATCGCCGCCGACCGGCGTCATCCGGATCGCCTCGACGCCGTGGAACAGGCTCTCGCGCAGCTTGAGATCGTAGACGTGCGGCGGCGTCGCGCCGCGCATCTTCAAGTGAACGAAACGCGGATCGTCCATATGCTTGCCGAGGCCCGAATGCGCTTCGAGTTGGGTGCCGTCCGGCAGATACACGGTGCGCGCGGAAATGTCGTAGACGGCGGTGTAGCGATCGTATTTCGGCGCGCCGTCGAACATGATGGTCTGCGCGTCGCTGGCGATGCCGCCGTCGGGCGACGCGTAAGCGAGGGTCACGCCTTCGGTTTTGGGTTTGCCGAACAGCTTCTGGAACAGCGACGGTCCCTTCGAGGAGATCGCCGCGAGAACGGTGGCTTTGTCTTCAACCGGCCCCTTCGGGGCGGGGAGGGCGCGGGGTGTGCTCGCGCTCGCCTGTGCAACCTCCGGCACAACCGGTCGCGGCATCGGCAGCGGCACCGACGGCCCGGTTGCCTGGCGGACGACGGATGGCGGGGTTTCGACGTTGTCCTGCACAGACGCGGCCGGTGGCTGCAACGCGGCGAAACGCGTGCGCGCTGATGCGGGCAGTGCGAGCTGGTCGGCGCGGGTCGGCAGCGCCCCCATGGCGAATGTCGAAGGCGGATGGCCGAGCGAGTGTCCGGCATCGAGCAGGGCGGCGTAATTCTTCTGGATGACGCTGGTGCCGACGGAGGCGCGGGCCGACTTCCTGGCCACGTTGGTCACGGGCGCATCGGCGCTCGCCACCGGCGCCGGAGCAGCATCGGCTTCGCTGCCGGGACCGCTGATGTTGTTGTACACGACCCACAGGCAGGTGGTCGCGACGAACGCAAGCGCGATACTGCCGATGATGGTTTGCGGAACGGCGCGTGATGTCAGAGGAGCAACGGGCCGCGGCCGACGTCGGGGGTGGTGGGCCGGGTAGTCATGCAGGGCGTCGTAACTCATCTGTCTGTACTGCCGATACACATCTCTTTGGATCGTGCAGCATCCGGACAGGGCCCCCTCTGGCGCAGTCGCGGCACGACAGTTCGCATGCTGCGAGCCTTGCCGCGTTTTGAATCGCGGCCGAGCGTTCGCAGGTGTGCGGAGCGGCATTAAGACGGCATTTTAGTTAAATGCCGATTAAGTATAGGCCGGTGTAGGACGGACGATGATGCAGCACCGGCCTTGCCCCCGCGGGACGGTCCGCCTCTGGCGCGAAATGATCCCCCGCGCCGTCGGTGAACCAAGGCGCGGTTTGCGCAGCCCGCGTGGCAGAATTAAGAACAAAAAGCCCGGGTTCCTTGACGGAAACCGGGCTTTTTCGGCGCGCGATGCAGCGATCAGGAACCGTCGCGGGTCATTTCGTGGTGTAGCCGCCGTTGACCAAGATGGTTTGGCCGGTCATCCACCAGCCGTCCGAGACCAGGAAGCGGATGAACGGCACGATATCGACGATGTCGGTGAGACCGGTCTTGGTGAACTTGGAAAGTGCGGCGGCGGTCTTGTGATAGGCGACGGCATCTGCGCCTTCGGCCGGATAGAAGAACGGCGTATCCATCGGCCCAGGGCCGATCGCGGTGACGGAGATGCCGCGTTCGCCGAATTCCTTCGATGCCGCGCGCGTGAAGTGTTCGACGGGCGCCTTGGTGCCGGCATAGGCGGCATAGAACGGCGTGAACGCGCCGAGCAGCGAGGTGACCAGCGTGCAAATCTTGCCGTTGTCGTTGACGTGCTTGCCTGCCTCCTTGAGGAAGAAGAACGCGGACTTGGCGTTGACGGCGGACATCTCGTCGTACTCGGCTTCGGAGATCTCGACGAAGGGCTTCTTCAGCACCTTGCCCACAGTGTTGATGGCGATATCCGGTTTGCCGATCGCGGCGATCGCATCGGCAAACAACCTCTCGACCGCCCCTGCGGTCGTCAGGTCGGCCTGAAACGCGGCGGCTTTCGCGCCGGCCTTGGTGATGGCAGCCACGGTCGCGTCGGCATCGGCCTTGGTGGCCGCGCTGTTGTAGTGGATCGCGACGGCCTTGGCGCCGTGCTGGGCCAGGTCGCGGGCGAGCAGGCCGCCAAGGTTCTTCGCACCGCCGGCAATGAGAACGGTTTTTCCTTTGATGCTGTGATCGGTCATCGCATTGTCCTTGGCTGGTCCTTGACTCTGCGCGGCCACGCCGTGCGGCCGCATCGGACGGGCAAGATATCGTCTACAAAATCGGGATTAAGAGGGTTATTCTGACAAGACTTGTCGGAATCAACGAACAATTGCGAGGCCAAGCGTGGACCGGATCGATCTGTTTCGCGTGTTCGCCCGGGTCGTGGAATGCGCCAGCTTCACCCGCGCCGCCGACCAGCTCGGCCTGCCGCGCTCCTCGGTGTCGGCCGCGGTGATCGACCTCGAAGCACGGGTGGGCGCCCGCCTGCTGCATCGCACGACCCGCAAGGTCGCTCCGACCGAGGATGGCACGGCTTTCTACGATCGTTGTCTGCGGCTGATCGCCGACGTCGAGGAGACCGAGGGCCTGTTCAAGCAGACGGCGGCTGGGCCGAGCGGAACATTACGGGTGGATGTCCCCGGTCGCATCGGCCGGCTTGTGATCGCGCCCGCGCTACCGGATTTCCTGACGCGCTATCCGCAGATCGACATCGCTCTCGGCGTCACCGATCGCGAGGTGAAGCTGGTGGAGGAGCGTGTCGATTGCGTCGTGCGCGTGGGGCCGCTGAACGATTCCGGCCTGATCGCCCGTGCGATCGGCCAGCTGCCGCTGATCAATGTCGCCAGTTCGGACTATCTCGATCGCTTTGGCACGCCGACAGCGCCGACGGACCTGCGGGATCATTTCGCCGTCAACTATGCATCTCCGTCGAGCGGACGGGTCGAGCCGTGGGAGTGGCTGGACGACGGCAAGGTGCGGACCATGCGCATGCGCGGCAGGGTCACCGTCAACAGCGCCGAAGCGTACATCGCCTGCTGTCTCGCCGGGCTCGGCCTGATCCAGATCCCGGCCTACGACGTGCAGCCGCATCTGGACGCCGGAGAGCTGGTCGAGGTCATGCCGGACCATCAGGCCGCGCCGTTGCCGGTGACGCTGCTCTATCCGCATCACCAGCATCTGTCGCGCCGGCTCAAGGTGTTCGCCGACTGGCTGGAGGCGCTGCTGAAGCGCGCCCTGCTCGCGCCGGACGGGCGTGGCGGAGCTCGCTTCAAGCGGCGGCGCGGCCCGGCCACGCCGGCAACGCGACGTTGAATGCGTCGCGGCCGGCGTAGCGGGCGTCGGCGCCGAGCTCGCGTTCGATCTGCATCAGCCGGTTGTACTTCGCGGTGCGGTCCGAGCGCGACAGCGAGCCGGTCTTGATCTGCCCGCAATGGGCCGCAACCGCGAGGTCGGCGATGGTCGTGTCCTCGGTCTCGCCGGAGCGATGCGACATCACCACCGTATAGCCGGCCTTGTGCGCGCGTGCGATCGTCTGCAGCGTTTCCGTCAGGGTGCCGATCTGGTTGACCTTCACCAGGATCGAATTGGCGATGCCGTCGCGGATGCCGGCCTCGAGCAGGCCGATGTTGGTGCAGAACACGTCGTCGCCGGTGAGCTGGCAGGTTCGCCCGAGTTCGCGCGTGATCAACGCCCAGCCGGCCGCGTCGGTCTCGGCCATCGGGTCCTCGATCGAGCAAACCGGATACTGCCTGACGATGTCGATCAGGTACTGGACGTGCTGCTCCACCGAGCGAACTACTTGCTCGCCGCGGTAGTGATAAGCGCCGTCCTCGAAGAACTCCGACGCGGCGGGATCAATGACGAGGGCGACGTCGCGGCCTGCCTGGTATCCCGCCGTCGCAACCGCGCGCAGGATCGCCTCGATCGCTTCGTGCGCGTTGGAGAAATCCGGCGCGAAGCCGCCTTCGTCGCCGACATTGGTGCGATGGCCCGCACGCATGAGCTGCGCCTTCAGCGCGTGGAAGATCTCTGCGCCCATCCGCACCGCCTCCGCAAATGTCGGCGCGCCGAGCGGCATCACCATGAACTCCTGGAAGTCAAGCGGGTTGTCGGCGTGGGCGCCGCCATTGATGATGTTCATGCCGGGAGACGGCAGAAGCCGTGCGTCCGCGCCGCCGATGTAGCGATAGAGCGGCAGCTTGACGGACGCCGCCGCCGCTTTGGCGGCCGCGAGCGATACGCCGAGGAGCGCGTTGGCGCCGAGGCGACGCTTGTTCGGCGTTCCATCGAGGGCGATCAGCGTGCGATCGATGCCGGCTTGCGCCAGCGCATCGTGTCCGCGCAGCGCGGCGGCGATCTCGGTGTTGACGGCTTCGACCACCTTCAGCACGCCCTTGCCGCTGAAGCGCGCTCCGCCGTCGCGCAGTTCGTGCGCCTCATGCAGGCCAGTGGATGCGCCGGAGGGGACGGCGGCACTGCCGCGCGCGCCATCCGCAAGGATGACATCAACGGCGACGGTCGGGTTGCCGCGGCTGTCGAGGATTTCGGCGCCGGTAATGGTCGCAATCGTTGTCATGGCCTTGCTTTCGCGCTCGCTTGGTGTGATCGACATGCACAATAAGCCGGTCGGCCGCGGACCGCGCTTGGCCTTGCGGCAGGCTGATTGATGCCGTCTGATATGGGTTGATCTATTCGAACCGGCGTCTTGCGACCATCGAATTCGGCTGGCATATTCGTGAGGATTTTTCACAGAATGAGTGTTTCGCTGAAGGACCGCCCATGGTGCGCCGGTTGCCGCCGCTGTTTGCCCTCAAGGCGTTCGAGGCCACCGCGCGTCTCGGCTCGGTCACGCGCGCGGCCGATGAGCTCGGCCGCACCCACGGCGCGGTCAGCCGCCAGCTTCGCGCCCTGCAGGATCATGCCGGGCTCGCCCTGTTCGACAAGGCGGGCACGGGCTTGCGATTGAATGCACATGGTGAGGCGCTGCTGCCGATGGTGACGCAGGCGCTCGACCAACTCGAGCAGGGCTGGCTGCGCGTGCTGGACGACGCGCGGGCGCCGAGCGTCCACGTTGCATGCAGTGCGACCTTCGCGATGCGCTGGTTGGTGCCGCATCTTGCGAGCTTCTACCGCCGTCATCCCGGCATGCGGGTGCGGCTGTCGATGACCTCGGCAAGAGAGATCCGTCATCAGGGAGCCGACCTGCTGGTGGCGTGGGATCGCGCGTCCTATCCCGAGCGCGACCAGGCGCGCGCCATCCGCGTTGCCGATGTCGCATTCGGCCCGGTCTGCGCGCCGCGCTATCCGATCGCCGTCAAGGGCCATCGCATGTCGTTTGCGGCGCGTATCGCCCACGAATACACCTCGCGCGCCTGGACCTTGTGGCAGGAGGAAAGCGGCTTGCGCGTGACGCACAAGAGCGAGCTGACCTTTCCGCACACGCATCTGTGCATCGAGGCAGCATTGTCGGGGCTTGGCGTGGCATTGGTCGAGCAGCGCATGGTCGGCGACGACCTCCGCGCCGGCCGGCTATTGGCGCCGGTCGGGTTCGTGCCGTTCGCGGATGGCCTGGCGATCGTGCCGGCATCCGAGCGCGTCGCATCAGTGGCTGCGCAAGCCTTCATCGGCTGGATCGCCGACGAACTCGCCGCCGGGTGAGGGACCGGTTCGAGCCGCGCCCCTTAGGCCGGCTCAAGACGCCGCGCTTGCGCGGATGGCAGCGGCGGGAAGGCGAGAGCGATGGCTGCGGCGCCGAGGCCGATCGCGAACGATGAAATGTAAAGCCACAAGTAGCTGCCGTAGCTGTCGAAGATCCAGCCGCCCACCAGCGGCCCGAGCGCCATCCCGAGGCTCGACACCAGCGTCGCGGCACCGAACACGGTGCCCATGATCTGCGGCCCGAAGTATTCGCGCGCCAGCACTGCATAGAGCGGCATCACGCCGCCATAGGCGAGGCCGAAGACGACGGCGACCGCGTAGAAGCCGTCGAGATTACGCACGAACAGGTAACTGCCCGCGGCGAAGGCCTGCACCAGCAGGCCGGCCACCAGCACCGGCTTCACGCCGAGACGGTCTGCCAGCACGCCGAGCAGCAACCGGCCGCCGAGACCCGCAAGGCCCTCGACGCTGTAGATGGTGACGGCCGCGAGCGGCGGCAGCCCGCAGATCATCGCGTAGCTGACCGTGTGGAAGATCGGTCCCGAATGCGCGGCGCAGCAGGCGAAGAAAGTCGCCGCAAGCACGATGAACTGCGGCGAGCGCAGCGCCTGCGTCACGGTCAGGCTTGTTCGTTCCGCTGCTGCGGCTGGCGCTGGCGTGCCGTCGTCAGCCAGCGCCGGCGGCTGCCGCACCAGCAACGCCGCGGGCACCAGCAGGCAGAGGGCGGCGATACCGATCGTCATCTGCGCGGGCCGCCAGCCTTGCATGGAAATCAGCCAGCTCGCGAATGGCGAGACAGTCATCGGCGCGACGCCCATGCCGGCGGACACGAGCGAAACGGCCAGGCTGCGGTTGGTCTCGAACCAGGAGCTGACATTGGCGATCATCGGCGTGAAGAAGCTGCCGGCGGCGAGGCCGACGACGATGCCATAGGTCAACTGGAACTGGAGCAGGCTGGTGGCGCGGCTCGCCAGCATCAGGCCGAGCCCCAGCAGCGTTGCGCCCGCCACGACGACAATCCGCGTGCCGAAGCGATCGCTCAGCGCGCCCCAGACGAAGCCGCCGACGCCCAGACTGAGGAAACCGAGCGTCATCGCGCTCGAAATGCCGGCGCGGGTCCAGCCGGTGTCCTCGGCGATCGGCTGCAAGAACACAGCGAGCGAAAAGGTGGCTCCCATGCCGACGCATGTCATGAGCGCGCCGACCGCGACGATGACCCAGCCGTATCCGCGCTGCCGGTCTTTCGTGCTGGGCGCCATGACGAACGGCTCCATGGGTTCGTTGCACTGGGGTTTCGTCGCACTGGGCCTCGCCGCGCGAGCTTCGTTGCGCTGGGGCCTCGTCGCGCAAGGGCGCGCCGCCGTTACGGCGGATCGTCGTGTGCACTTCCTTTGTCGGCCGCCAGTATGCCGGGCGATCGGCCGCGAGAGCAAGCCGCGGATGCGCGGGGAACCGGCGGGTGCGGGGTTGGATCGGCCGCAGGGCGGCGAGCGAGCGCCTAGCGGTAATCGGTAGCGATTCCGTACGTGTTTTGCTGGCGTCTTTGAATGTCTTCTTCCTTCAGCTCTTTCTCTTTGGGAGGATGATCTCGACCGAGTTGTCGCTGGTCCAGCGAACCGGCACGTCATGCAGTCCACGGATGAACAGGAATCCGGGTGCTTTTCCGGGTGGGATTTTTGAATCGCGGGGCATGAAGGCGACCGTCGTGTCGCCGGATGTCGTGGCCCCCAGGTGCGAAACGACCAGACGCATCGTTTGCTCGGGGATAGGAGCGATGTGATCGCGGTCTCGGCGCAGACGTCGATCAACAGATACAATGCCATCGCAGGCGCTATTCGTGGCGGGCGCGGGCGAGGTCAAGTCGCAGGAGCGCCAGATCGGCTCTGTGAAGCAAAGACTCTCTGGCGAGGGAGGAAGAAGATGTGTCGGCCGGTTGAGCGATAAATCTGCGGGTCACGAAATCTCCAGAGCAAGAACAATTTAGATTAATTTCCTATATTGCAGTGGCGCTGGATGCAAAGGACAATATTCCTTGATCGTTGTCCGTTCTGGTGGGTGGAAGGATGAGCCCGCTTCTCCGATGCGAACCGGTTTCCACGCCGCGCGAAAGCGCTATAGTGTCGGGAACAAACAGCCCTGAAGAGGCCAACAAGATTCAACAAGACGGAGGACGCCATGACCGCGACGCCGCTGACGCGTGAAAGTTCCGATACTGCCGAGCCCGTGCTCGTCACCAAGGCGCTGGCGCAGAAGGCCGCCTCCCTCCGCTATGACGATCTCTCGCCGGAAGCCCGCACGGTGGCCGGCCACTGCCTAATGGATTTCTTCGGCGTCACGCTCGCCGGCCGCCATGAACCGCTCGCCAACATCCTCGCCGAACAGATCGCCGAGGATGGCGGCGCGCCGCAGGCGACCGTGATCGGCCGCAACACGCGCGCCAACATCGAGCAGGCGGCGCTGTTGAACGGCGCGATGTCGCATGCGCTTGATTTCGACGACGTGAACTTCGCCATGAACGGCCATCCGACGGTGCCGATCGCGCCGGCGGTGCTGGCGCTCGCCGAACAGAAAGGACTCGACGGCAAGCGGCTGGTGGAAGCGTTTGCCGCAGGCTTCGAGACCGAGTGCCGGATCGGCCGGCTGGTCGGCCGCACGCATTACCAGCGCGGCTGGCACGCGACGGCGACGCTCGGCACCATGGGTGCCGCGGCCGCCGTCAGCAACATGCTGCGGCTCGATGCCGACACGACGGCGCACGCGCTCGGCATCGCGGCAACCCAGGCTGCCGGGCTGAAAAGCGTGTTCGGCACCATGTGCAAGCCGCTGCATCCGGGTCGGGCGGCGGCGATCGGCCTGCAAGCGGCGCGGCTGGCTGCGCGCGGCTTCACCAGCAATCCAGCCATCCTCGATGTGGAGCAGGGATTCGTCGCCACCCAGTCGGAGAGCCCGAATCCGGCGGCAGCCCTCGACGATCCGCCGGGCGGCTTCTATCTGCCGAAGACGCTCTTCAAGTATCACGCCGCCTGCTACCTGACCCATTCCTCCATCGAGGCGAGCAACATGCTGCGGCGGGAGTTCGCGCTGCAGGCCGATGCGATCCGCAAGGTGACGCTCAGTGTCGATGAGGGGCATTTGCGGGTCTGCAACATCGAAACGCCGCGCACCGGGCTGGAGGTGAAATTCTCGCTGCGCGCGACCAACGCGCTGGCGCTGCTCGGCGAGAACACGGCGAGCGATGCCACCTACAGCGACGCCACCGCGAAGCGTGGCGAGGTGGTCGATCTCTGCAGCAAGGTCGAGGTGGCGACCTGGAAGAAGACATCGCACACCTTGAGCGAGGTCGCCGTCCATCTCGCTGACGGCCGCGTGCTGCGCAAGGAGTTCGACGTCGGCATCCCGATGACGGACCTTGTCGCGCAGGGACAGAGCCTGACGCTGAAGTTCATGGGGCTGGCGGAGCCCGCGATCGGCGCAGCGCGGGCGAAACAGGTTGCGGACGCCACCGCAAACCTTGCTGCGGTGACCAACGTCGCCGAGCTGATGGCGCTGATGGCGACCTCACAGTGAAGGACATGACGCGTGAATGGCGTGACATGAGGCGCGGCGGGCTGGCGCACCGGCCTGCCGCTGTGCCAAAACGCTCATGAGCCGTTTGGCCCGAGCCTGCAGAACAACAAGAAGAGGCAAAAGAGGATTGCATGGAAAGCCTGCTGTTTACGCCGATGAATTTGCGCGGCGTCCGTCTCCGCAACCGCATCGTGGTGTCGCCGATGCTGACCTACTCGGCCAAGCAGGGCTATGCGGGTGACTGGCACTATGTCCATTACGGCCGCTTCGCCACCGGCGGCGCCGGGCTGATCTTCGTCGAATCCACCAAAGCCGATCCGCGCGGCTGCACCACGCCGAACGATCTCGGTCTGTGGAAGGACGAGTTCGTCCCGCAGCTCCAGCGGATCGCCGAGTTCGCCAAGGGACACGGCGCCGCGATCGGCATCCAGCTCGGCCACTCGGGGCGCAAGGCGCGCAACGCACTGCCTTGGCAGGGGCGCAAGCCGCTGGCGAGCCACCCGGGCGTCGACCATGGTGAGGACTGGGAACTGATCGGCCCGAGCGCGATCGCGCAGGGCAACGGCTACTTCATGCCGCGCGCGCTGACGGTGCCGGATATCGAGCAGTTGATCGCGGCCTATGGCAAGGCGGCGGGGCGGGCGCATCGGGCCGGCTTCGATGCGCTGGAGATTCATGGCGCGCACGGCTATCTGCTGCATCAGTTCCTGTCCCCGGCCTCGAACCAGCGCGACGATGCCTATGGCGGCACGCCGGAGAAGCGCATGCGCTTTGCGCTGGAGATCGCCGAGGAAGTCCGCCGCCACTGGCCGGACGACAAGCCGCTGTTCTATCGGGTCTCCGCGGTGGACGAGGCCGGATGGAGCGTGGAAGACAGCGCCGGGCTTGCACGCGAGCTCGAAAAGAAAGGCGTCGATGTGATCGACTGTTCGTCGGGCGGCATGACCGGCCGTTCGATCGTCGATCCGGAGAAGCCGCCGAGCTATGGCTATCAGGTGCCGTATGCGGCAGGCATCCGCAAGCTCAGCGGCGTCAAGACCATGGCGGTTGGCCACATCATCCATGCGGATCAGGCCGAGCAGATCCTGCGCGAGGGCAGCGCCGATCTGGTCGCGATCGGCCGCGAGTTTCTGCAGAATCCGAACTGGCCGGTGGATGCGGCGGAAAAACTCGGCGTGCCGAATGCATTCGGGACCGTGCCGTCGGCCTATGGCTATTGGCTCGAAAAGCGGGCGTCGGCCGGTTTCGGCGGCAAGCCTTCGACCTGGCAATCCAGCATCAAGGGCTAAGTTGCCAAGGGTTTCGTCGCGACGGCTCAGCCTCCCGTCCTTCTCGGTCTTCTCGCGTCAGTCCCTGTAGCGGAAGTACCAGTCCTCGTCGCGGAGGCTTTGACGGATGTTGGGGTCGGGGTCGCGCCCAATCAGACGTCCGTCGTAGGAGTAGACCGCATAGGGGTCGTAACGGTTCTGGCTGTGACGCCAATCGCCTGGGGCAACCCGATGGTGGTAGGCGCCGTGCTGGCGATGATGCTTCTGCTTCGCTTTGCCGGCGAGGGCCGGTGTCGTGACCAGCGCCGCAGCGGCGACGAGGGCCAGAGCTTTCAGAGCCGGGGCTTTCATACAATTCTCCGTACTGGGAGTGCTTTCGGGCAACGGTTTAGGGGTTGAGTGGTTCCTATGCGAGCGGGTACGCTCACAGCGGCGTCATGGTGGTCACGTTCCGGTGACCGGCATGACCCTTGGTCGTGTTCGATACGCCAAGTCTTTCCGCCAAGTCTTTCCGCCGAGTTCTCGCACCAAGTCTTTGCGCCAAGTCTGGTGCGCGTTATCCGTCCTGTCCCTGGTCTCCAAGAGGTTGTTGTGATTGCCCGCCTGATCAAGCCCACAGCTTTCCTGCTCGCCATGGGATGTCAGCTTTTCGCTTGGGGCGCGTCGCCGGCCCACGCTGACCGCTGCGATGAACTGGCAGCGCAGCTTGCGCGCCAGATCGACGGGGTGACAATCGGCCGAACGAGCGCCGGCATCATCTATCTGTCGCATCCGGCGGTGAAGCAGGCTTCGCTCGGTTGCTCGGCGCGCAACAAGAGCAACGAGATCTTCGCCTCGACTGGAAGCCGCAAGCCGGCGAAGGAGTTCTTCGATTTCGTCGCCAGCGCAGCGGCGCTGGTGTTCACCATTCCGAAGAACGATGCTCTGCGCGGCGCAACCCGCTGCGCCAACCGCATCGGCTTCTTCCGTGGCAAGAACATCGTCACGCGCTATCGCAAGCTCGACATTCGCTGCAACGGCTCGCGCGATGGAACCAGCATCGCCGTATCCCGCGAGCTGGATATTTAAGTAGGGTCGCGCGACATCGAACCATCTGGCCGAAGTGCTCTCGGCCTCTCCCTCACGGGCGTAAGAGCGCTGCTTCAATCCGAGCAGTCACGATCCAGGGCTTCGGCTCGTCAGCGCGGCTGGGTCCAGGTGCAGATGCCGGTACCGACGCAGGGCCAGACCTGCCGCGGCGCGGCGCGCGGGCGGGTGTCGCGCGCATAGGCATTGAGCGGGTTGGTGCGCGGCCGTTTGGCCGGTGCTGCGATCTTCGGCCGGGGCTTCGCGCTGGGTTTTGGTGCAGGCTTGCCGGCTGAGCGAACCGGAGCTGGTGGCGGCGGAGCCTCGGCCTGTGCGGGCGGCGTGTCCGGCTGCGCGGCTTGCGGCGCGACGGTCTGCTGCGGTTCGAACTGCGAAGGCGGACCTAACGGCACAGGCGACAGCACCGCGCTCTTCAGATCGAAGCCGCCGAAGAAGGTGCCGGGCGCACGCTGCTGCTCTGCCCATGCGGGAGCATTTGCAATGCAGAGGGCAGCAATTAAAGTCACTGGCAACATACGCAACATACCCTTGGCGGGCATCACGGCCTCCAGACGCGATCTTCCCCTTCACTTCAGGAGATATGGTCTGCGCTTTCCGCAGCAAGGGCATTTTTTGGTCACATAGAACGGTATTTTCGGCGCGCATGTCCTCCCCCGATGCTGTCTCCGGCGCCGCGACGCCTTCCGTCCCGGCCGCGAATCCCGTTCGCACCGAGCTGATCGAAACAGTTCGGCTCGCGATGCCGATTGCGCTGACGCAGCTCGGGCAGATCGCGATGATGACCACCGACCTGGCCCTGATCGGCCGCCTCGGCGATGAATCGCTGGCGGCGGCGTCGCTGGCGCACACGATCTTTTTCGGAACATTCGTGCTCGGCATGGGGGCGATGTCGGCGGTCGCGCCGCTGGTGGCGCAGGCGTTCGGTGCGCGCGATCCGCGCACGATCCGCCGCTCGTTCCGCGTCGGCCTCTGGCTCGCGGTGATCCTCGCCGTGCCGTTGACCCTCGTGCTGTCGAAGGGAGAAGCGATCCTGGTCGCGCTGGGGCAGGCGCCGGAGGCCGCCAAGCTGGCCTCCCGTTATCTGCAGGGCCTGACCTGGAGCCTGCTGCCTGGCTGGTGGTTCATCGCCATCCGCGGCTTCATGGGTGCGGTGAACCGGCCGGAGCCCGGCTTGTGGATCACCCTGGTCGCGATTCCGGCCAACGCGCTGCTTGGTTACGTGCTGATCTATGGCGAATTCGGCTTTCCGAAATTCGATCTGCTCGGCGCCGGGCTCGCGACCACGATCGTCGGCATCGGCATGTGCATCGCCGGGTTCTGGTTCGTGCAGAGGCGCCGCCCGTTCCGCAAATATCAGCCGCTGGGCAATGTCTGGCGCGCCGACTGGCCGCTGATGAAACAGCTCGTCATGGTCGGCGCGCCGATCTCCGGCTCGTTCCTGCTGGAATATGGCCTGTTCGCCGCCGCGGCGCTGCTGATGGGATGGATCGGCACCGCCGAGCTCGCCGCGCATCAGATCGCACTCCAGACCGCGGCGATCCTGTTCATGGTTCCGTTCGGGATCAGCATGGCGGCCACCGTGCGCGTCGGCCATGCCGCAGGCCGCGGCGACGCCCGCGGCACGCGCCGGGCCGGTTTCGTCGCCATCGTGCTGGCGATGATCTTCATGGCGGTGATGACGATCGCGGTCATCGCCGCGCGCTATGAGATCGCGCGTTTCTTCCTCGGCAGCAACGTATCGGAAACCAGCGCGACGGTGACGATCGTCGCGACGCTGTTGATCGTCGGCACGACGTTCTTCATCGCCGACGGCGTGCAGACCGTGGCCGCAGGCGCGTTGCGCGGGCTGAACGATACGCGCGTGCCGCTGGTGTTCGCCGCGATCAGCTTCTGGCTGATCGGGTTCGCCGCATCCTATGGGCTGGCGTTCCCGCTTGGCCTTGGAGCGGTCGGCGTCTGGGTCGGCTTTTCATGCGGCCTCGTCGTATTCGCGACGCTGCTGATCCTGCGATTCCGCTGGCTGACCGGACGCGGCTACCTGCCACAGATTCCGCACGCGAGCTGAGCGCGCGTGCGGGCAGGCCCGGCGATCAGATCACCAGTTCGGTGCGGATGCGCCGCACATCGACCTCGAATTCCATGTCGCTGACCGGGGGCCAGCCGGGGTACCAGGCGACGCCGATCTGGCTGATGCCGATCTCGGCGAACAGGTTCTCCAGGATCGGCCGCAGGTCGTGAACGGTGTAGACCTGCGATCCGGTGACGCCGCCCCAGTCGCATTGCAGCGCGTCGACCCGTTGGCGCAGCAAGGTCATCACATGCTGCGCCTTCGCCGCGAGGCCCTTCAGCGAGACATCGCGGCCGCCGAACGTGCGCTGGCCCGCGGGCGCGCCCGGCACGATTTCCGGCAGACCGGAAATCAGAAAGTCGCCGGACGCGTTCGCTTCCGGCACCGTGTAGGTGAAGGCGAAGAACGTCGATTCGCTCGGAGCTTCCGTGATCGGCGCGATGTTGCTGCGCGCCGGGGTGTTGAGCTCGCCGGAGCGACAGCCCCACGCATGCAGCGGCTTGAGATACTCGGCATTGAAGAGCTGAAATTCGGCGACGGTCATCGGCCGTGGTGACCGCAGCTCGCAGGCGGCCAGCGCCGTGATCGGCCGGCCGAGCCCGTCGAGGTGCTGCTTGATGCGCGCGAACCCGTCCGCCATCGGCACCGGCCGTGCGAAGCGCGCGCGGTGCAGGGCGAAACCCGGATTGGCGCGTACGCCGCCAGAGAACGGTCCGCCCGGTGCCGCGAGAAACGAGAAATCGCCCGGCTTGAAATCGATCACTTCGGCCATTGTTGCTCCACGATTGCTCTGACTGAAGCGCGATGAGATTGGATAAATCAGTCTCGCGCTTCAGCTCGTTGTTTAAGCATGATCTCGTCGGAAAGCCGCTTCACACTTTCGCTGACGCGGCCGTTCCGGTCCGCATCATGCTTCAGGGCGATGATGGTGTGTAGATCTGTCGAAAGCAGGCGGGATGCGAAACCCGTCCGGCGGCGGTCCGGCTGGATCAGTGCAGGGGACGGGTGGCTTGCGCGGCGGCTTTGAGGCTCGCGCGGACATCGGCCATGGTCTTGCGGATGCGCTCTTCGCGCGCTTCGTTCAGTTTCAACTGGAAGGCACGATAGTCGGCGGAGCGGCGCTGCAGCTCCTCGCGCATCGCGCTTGATCCGGCCGCGCGGCGAAGCGGCGCCGGAACGGGCTTCGCACGCTGCACGGCTTGCGGTGCCGGCGCCGCATGCTCGGGCTGGCGCAGGGCGGTTGCGAGATCGAGGAGCGCCTCGTTTGCGTCCTCGGATGTGGCATTGACTTCCTGCGCGAACAGCAAGGTTTGTTCGACGGTGGCGTCGTAGGGAGCTTTGCCGCTCTTCCTTGAGAACCAGAATTTCATGGTGCGCCCCTGGCCGCTTTCCAGCCGGGCGTCATGATAACGCAAAGAGTGCAGTGGAAACAAGGGGCTAGCAGGTCCGGCGTCGGCGACTCAGGTGGGTGCGACCGTCAGAGCCGCTCCACGAGCGCCATCTGCCAGAAATCCGCCTCCAGCCGTGACGCCTTGGCGAACAGGCCGCACAGCTCGGGGAAGCGCTCGGCGGTCATCGATCGCGCGGCGAGCCGTGCGAGCTGGCCGCGCGCGTTCTGCGCTACGGTCTGATAGGCCTCACCAGCGTACTCGCCGATCCACTCCCGGTAGGGATGGTCGGCGAGACGCGGTCCGATAGCGGACGCGAGCTTGCGCGCGATTTCCGCGTAGCCGATCACGCACGGCGTCAGTGCCACGTGCAGGTCGAGCAGGTCGCCGGACATGCCGCAGTCGAGCACGAAGCGGGTGTAGGCGACGGTCGCCTGCAGTTCGGGTGCCTGTTCCAGCTGCTGCGGCGTCAGGCCCCAACGTCCGCACAGGCGGACATGCAGGTCCATCTCGACATCGAGAATGGCGGCGACGCCGGCCTGGGCCGAGCGCATGTCGGCGAGCGTGCGGCTCTTGTAGATCGCCAGCGCATAGGCGCGGGCGAACTGAATCAGGAATAGATAGTCCTGCACCAGGTAGGTGCGGAACGCCGCCTGCGGCAGCGTCGCATCACCGAGTTGCCGGACGAAGGCATGATCGACGTAGCTCGACCAGTCCTTTGCAGCTTCGGTGCGCAGCCGGTCGAAGATGTCCAAGGGTCATTCGCCCTTGCTGCGGAAATACGGCTCCACCGGTCCGGAGACCTTGATGGTCATCGCATTGCCAAAACGGTCTTTCGCATTGCCGGCGGTCATGCGCACCCAGCCTTCGCTGACGCAATATTCCTCGATGTTGGTGCGGTCGACGCCCTTGAAGCGAACGCCGACATCGCGCGCGAGCACCTCGGCATCGTAGTAGGGGCTCGACGGGTCGGTGGAGAGGCGATCGGGAGGCGTATCGGACATGAGGCTGACCTGGGACTTAAACCTGACTGATGACGTAACGTGGCGATGGCCGTCCAACCGGAAGGCCAGGGCCCTTATAATACGGGCATCCGCGCCTTGCGATACAGGACGTGCGGCTTGAATCGCAAACGCCCGGTCTCAGGATCCATGTCCCCGTACAGCTCGATGTTCGCCACCATCGCCGCCGTGATGGCCGGCCTGCGCGCGGCTCTCCACCACCGACGCTATCATCCGGCCGAGTTCGACGAAATGCCGCTTGCGCGGTGAGGAGCGGCGCCAGGCCAGTCCAATGGTCCGCTGTGGTTCCGGATCGGCGAAGCGCATCAGCCGCACAGGCTCGCGCTGGGCTTCGACATCGAGGCTCAGCTCCGGCAAGAGCGTCATGCCCATGCCGTTGGCGACGAGCTGGACGATGGTCGAGAGGTTAGAGGCGCCTGACGTGTCGATGTTCTCCACCCGGCGCAGATTGCAGAAGGCGAGCGCCTGATCGCGCAGACAGTGCCCTTCTTCCAGCAGCAGCAGCCGGCCCTGTTGCAGCATGTCGGGCGTCGCGAGGATGCGCTCGGGATAGCTGCGCGATCGCGGCACCGCGAGCAGGAAGCGGTCGTCGAACAGGCGGATGGTTTCGATCTGCGGATGCTCGACCGGCAGCGCCAGCACCAGCAGGTCGAGATGGCCGTCGAGCAGTTCACGCACGAGATGCTGGGTCTGCGTCTCGCGGATGAACAGGTCGAGGTCGGGATAGGTCTCGCGGATGCGCGGCAGCAGTTGCGGCAACACATAAGGCGCGACCGAGGGGATCGCGCCGAGATGCAGCGGTCCGGACAACACGCCGCCCTGACGCCGGGCGAAATCGACCAGGTCGCGGGTGTCGGCGAGGATACGCGCCGCGCGATCAGCGATCTCGCGGCCGCCATCGGTGAGCATCACGCCGCGCCGGTCGCGCTCCATCAGCTGCAGCCCGAGCACGCGTTCGAGCTCCTGGATCTGCATCGACAACGCCGGTTGCGTCACCGCGCACTGCTCGGCGGCCTTGCCGAAGTGGCCGGTGCGAGCGACCGCATCGAAGTATCTGAGCTGTTTGAGGGAAATCATTTCATCAGAAATCCTTATCTAGAATGCGTTTTAATACGATTGGACCTGATTGAAAACGGTCAATACGCTTCAAATGAGCACGATTGGAGGTATCTGATGACCGATAAGACCCGATTGACCACATCCTCCGGGGCGCCGGTGGCCGACAACCAGAACAGTCTGACCGCGGGGCCGCGCGGGCCGGTGCTGATGCAGGACTTCCATCTGCTCGAGAAGCTCGCGCATCAGAACCGGGAGCGCATCCCCGAGCGCACGGTGCATGCGAAGGGCTCGGCCGCCTATGGCACGCTGACCGTCACGGGCGATATCTCGAAATATACCAAGGCCGCGGCGCTCTCACAGGTCGGCAAGAAGACCGAAGCGTTCCTGCGCTTCTCGACCGTGGCCGGTGAGCGCGGCGCGGCGGACGCCGAGCGCGACGTGCGCGGGTTCGCGCTGCGCTTCTATACCGAGGAGGGCAACTGGGACATCGTCGGCAACAATACGCCGGTGTTCTTCATCCGCGATCCGCTGAAATTCCCGGACTTCATCCACACGCAGAAGCGGCATCCGAAGACCAACCTGCGCTGGCCGACGGCGATGTGGGACTTCTGGTCGCTGTCGCCGGAGAGCCTGCATCAGGTGACGATCCTGATGTCGGATCGCGGCCTGCCGCAGAGCTATCGCCACATCGACGGCTTCGGTTCGCACACCTACGCGTTCATCAACGCGAAGAACGAGCGGTTCTGGGTGAAATTCCACTTCAAGACGATGCAGGGCATCAAGACCTGGACCAATGCGGAGGCAGGCCAGAAGATCGCCGAGGATCGCGAGACCCATCAGCGCGATCTGTTCGAGGCGATCGAGAGGGGCGACTTCCCGAAGTGGACATTCTTCGTGCAGGTGATGCCGGAGGCCGATGCGGGCAAGCACTGGTACAACCCGTTCGACCTCACCAAGGTCTGGCCGCACAAGGACTATCCGCTGATCGAGGTCGGCATCCTTGAATTGAATCGCAACCCGGAGAACTACTTCGCGGAGGTCGAGCAGGCGGCGCTGACGCCGGCAAACATCGTGCCCGGCGTCGGCCATTCGCCGGACAAGATGCTGCAGGCGCGCATCTTCTCCTACGCGGATGCGCATCGCTACCGGGTCGGCGTCAATGCCGAGCAACTGCCGGTAAACAAGCCGCGCTGTCCGGTGCACCACTATCATGCGGACGGTTCGATGCGGCTCGGCGGCAACGCCGACCCGAACCACTACTACGAGCCGAATTCGTTCAGCGGGCCGGCACAGGACGAGACGCTGCGCGAGCCGCCGCTGGCACTGTCGGGCGCGGCCGATCGCTACAACCATCGCGACGGCAATGACGACTATCGCCAGGCGGGCGATCTGTTCCGCCTGATGAGCCCAAATCAGAAGGAGCAGCTGTTCGCCAACATCGCCGCTGCGATGGATGGCGTGCCGGTCGAGATCGTCAAGCGGCAGGTGGCTCACTTCTATCGTGCCGATCCGGACTACGGCATCGGCGTCGCGACCCGCATGGGTCTCAGCGCCAGCGATCTGCCGGCGGCCCAGGCGGCGGAATGACGCTGCGGCCGCAGCGTTCCTGCAACATCAACAGACAGCAATTGAAGGAGACAGTCATGGCCCTTGCTCAAACGATCCCGCAATCCAACCGTGCGAAGGTGCTGGACGAGGTTATCGTCGAGGCAAAGCTCGATGCGCTCAACACGGTGCTGGCCGATCGCGGCATTTCGGCCGATCGCATCGTTTCGGTGATCCCGCTGCCGGGCCAGACGCTGGTCAGTCCGACGCCGCCGCAGTACCGCGTGCTGTATCGCGCGATCTGAACGGGACCGGAACAAAAAACAAAACGGGCGCCCAATGAGGCGCCCGTTCGGTTTGAACCGATGCCGCCGATCAGGGATCGGCGCGGACGATGGCGTGGCCGGAAACGACCTCCTTGCCATCCTGGTTGGTGGTGGTGATCGTCAGATCGACGAGGTGCTCGCCGTTCTCCTGACGGATCGCCGCAACGGTCGCCTTGGCGTCGAGGGTGTCGCCCGGCCAGACCTGGTTGGTGAAGCGAACGCCGAACTTCTTCAGCCGTGCATCGCCGACCCAGTTGGTCAGCATCTTGCCGGTCAGGCCCATCGACAGCATGCCGTGCGCGAACACGCTCTTATAGCCGGCGGCCTGCACCGTGTAGACCTCGTCCGAGTGCAGCGGATTGTAGTCGCCCGAGGCGCCCGCATACTGCACGATCTGGGTGCGCGACAGGTTCTCGACGACGCGCTCGGAGTGGGTGTCGCCGACTTTCAGTTGTGATGCTTTCAAAGCCATTGGTTTGTTCTCCTTACGATGCGTCGACGGGACGCTCGGTGGTGACGCCGACGCTTCGCGCCGTGACGACGAGTTCGCCGTTGGCATCGCGGTGCTCGGTGATGCGCTCGCGGAAGATCAGCTTGCCGGCGCGCTTGCTTTCCTTCTCCCAGGTCTTGCCCGGCTTGGTCTCGGACGTCAGCACTTCGCCGGCGCGCAGCGGCCGATGATAGGTGTATTCCTGCTCCGCATGCAGGCCGCCGCTGGATGCAGGCTTGCCTTCAATGCCGCTCGGGCCCTTCGCGGAGCCGAACCACGGCTGGCCGGGCTTCGGGCGTAGGTGATAGTCCGGGTCGAACTGGGCGACCGCCTGCACGAATGTCGGCGGAGCGATGACGCCCTTGGCCTCGGTTTTCTTGGCCGCTTCGGCGTCGTGGTAAACGGGATTGGTGTCTCCGATCGCGCGCGCGAACATCATGATGTGCGTCGCTTCGACGGGAAAAGTAATCTTTGGCACGTTGTTCCTCCCTCAAGAGATAGTTCCGGAACGTTAGGTCATCGAAACGCGCCTGTCGATGCGCACCTAGCGATTCCAGGGCCGTCGTTCCGCGCATGGGCTTTATCGTAAAATGCATGCGCCGGAGGCGCTCCAAATGCCGATCCGCCCTATCGCGGGCGGCGAAATTCTTCTATCCATCATGCAAATATCAGGCTGTGCGCCGCACGGTCTCGCAAGGACAGTCCGCCAAGGAACGGCAACGAGGAACGGCGACACCGCCGGAGCATTTGAGGGAACATGGATAGTCGTCTTGATCCGGCCACTGCCATCGAAGCGGTCGAGCGTGGGCTCGCCGAAGCCGGATACATCGCCAGCCGCCAGATTTCGACGGCCGTGTTTCTCGCGCAGCGCCTCGACAAGCCGATCCTGGTCGAAGGGCCGGCCGGCGTCGGCAAGACCGAACTCGCCAAGTCGATCGCCGCCTGGCAGAACATCAACCTGATCCGCATGCAGTGCTACGAAGGGCTCGACGAGGCCAAGGCGCTGTATGAGTGGAAGTACGCCAAGCAACTGCTCTACACGCAGATCCTCAAGGACAAGCTCGGCGAGGTGATCGGCCAGGCCGACACGCTGACAGCGGCGCTGGCGAAGCTGCACGACTTCGGCGATATCTTCTTCTCCAAGCAGTTCGTCGAGCCGCGCCCGCTGCTGCAGGCGCTGGAGCAGAAGGACGGCTGCGTGCTGCTGATCGACGAGATCGACAAGGCGGACGCGGAATTCGAGGCGTTCCTGCTGGAAATCCTGTCCGACTATCAGATCACCATTCCGGAAATCGGCCGCATCGCCGCGGTGACGCGCCCGGTCGTGATCCTCACATCGAACGCGAACCGCGATCTCGGCGACGCGCTGAAGCGCCGCTGCATCCACCTGCATATCGGCTTCCCGGAGCCGCGGCTGGAAGCGCGGATCATCGAAACCCGCGTGCCGGGCGTCGCCGCCGACCTGCGCAAGAAGATCGTCAGCTTCGTGCACGAGGTCCGCACGCTCGATCTGAAGAAGCTGCCGTCGGTGAGCGAGACCATCGACTGGGCTCGCGTGATGCTGCTGCTGCACGCGTCGTCGCTCGATCCGGACCTCATCCGCGACACGCTGAACGTGCTGATCAAGTACGAGGTCGATATGGAGACGGTGATGCCGCAGGTCTCCGAACTGATCGACAAGGCCGAGCGTGCATTCATCCCAGGCTGAGCGCACGGCAGACGACCTGCTGCTCCGTTTCTTCCGGGCCGCGCGCGGCGTCGGCTGTCGCATCTCGCCGCCGGAGAGCATGGATGCGATGAGCGCGGTCGCTGCAGTCGGCTACGACGACAAGGCGCGCCTGCGCGATGCGCTGCTGCTGACGATCGCCAAGACGCAGGAGGAGAAGCAGGCGCTCGGCGACGTCTTCGAGCTGTTCTTCAAGAATCCGGAGCCGAAGGACCAGGAGCCGTCGGCTGAATCCGCAGACCAGTCCGAGACACAGGACAACGATCAGGGTGCGGGCGGCGACGAGACGGAAACCGACACCGGGCAGTTCGGTCAACTCGCGCAGATGCTGATGGCAGGCGACCGCTCGGCGGTGGCCACGGCAATGGCGGCTGCGGCGGACCGGGCGAACCTGTCGGAGATTCGCTACTTCACCCAGCGCGGGCTCTATTCCAGCCGCATCCTCGACATGATGGGCATGGCGCGCCTGGAGGAGGACATCGAGGCGCAGCAGGCGGCGGGCAATAATCCGCAGCGGCTGATCAACGCTCGCGACGGTCTGCGCGAAGCCGTGCGCGACATGGTCAATGATGCGATCACGCTCTACACGCGCGAAGGCACCGAGGCTTTGCGCAACGAGGTCCTGCGCAACGCGCCGCTCGCCCGACTCGAGCGCCAGGACATCGAGCGCACGCGCAAACTGGTGGCCGAAATGGCGCGCCGGCTGCGCGACCGTTACAACAAGCCGCGCCGCAAGAAGAATCGCGGTCAGCTCGACACCCGCCGCACCATTCGTCGGAACGCGAGCTGGGGCGGCGTTCCGTTCATCACCGTGTGGAAGCAGAAGCGGATCGAGAAGCCGAAGATCGTCGCCTTGTGCGACGTCTCGGGCTCTGTCGCGCGGGTGGCGGAATTCCTGCTGCTGTTCCTCTACAGCCTGAACGAAGCGCTCTCGGACATCCATACCTATGCCTTCTCCAGCCGCTTGGTGGACGTCAGCGACATCCTCGACGGGCACGCCATCGACAAGGCGATGCAGGAGGTGATGAAGACGGTGGGTTATGGCTCGTCGGATTACGGCAAATCGCTGGAGGATTTCGAGGACGAGTTTATGGGCGGGGTGACCAACAGCACCACCGTCATCATTCTCGGCGACGGCCGCAACAACAACCTCGATCCGCGCACCGACATTCTGCGGCGCATCTCGGAACGGGCCCGGCGCGTGATCTGGCTGAACCCGGAGCCGCGCTATGCGTGGGGAACGGGCGATTCGGAAATGCCGCGCTATGAGCCGTATTGTACCTTCTCCCGCCAGTGCGGCACGGTGCGGCAGCTCGAGCGGGTGGTGTCAGACCTGCTGGAAATGGACCGGCACTAAAGCCCTTTCGGTTCTGTAGGAATCAAGACCGGGCCTTGTGTTTGACACGTTCTGTTCAAGCGAAGCGATAGCGATCCCGGATCACGTCCGAGGACAGGCTTTCGCGCGAACACGCTTCAATGGTCGCGCGGCGCCTCCGGCTGGATGATCAGCGTCGGCACGCCGAGCGGGGCGTTGCGCACGGTGAAGACATGGGTGCCCGGACGGCGGCCGGTCTTGATGTCGGAGACATCGAAGCCGGCGGATGCGAGCCGCGCATGCGATGCGGCGATGTCGGTTGCGCGCCAGCTCAATCCCCACAGCCGGTCGTGCTCGCCGCGGGTCGCTTCGTTCAGACGGTGCACGATCTCGACCACGAGATCGCCGCAGCGAAAGAACATCAGTCGCGCATTCCAGTCCGGCCGCGTGAGATCGAGCCGCATGTCGAGGCCGAGCCGTGCGCCATACAGGGCGGCGGCGCGCTCGGGCCGGTCGGTTGCGATCACCACATGGTCGAGCCCATGAATCGGCGCTTCGGCCACAGCCGGTGACCTTGGACGCTCGCTGTCCAGCTCGAGGAAGAACAGCCGCACGCCATGCGCGGCTTCGACCGGCGTGCGGGTTCGATTCCATGTCAGGGTCGCGCCGTCGTCGGCATTGGTGCTGCCGGACGCGGCGACATCTTCGGGGTTCATCGACAGCCGCCGCAGCCGGCGATGAA
Source organism: Afipia sp. P52-10 (assembly GCF_000516555.1). Taxonomy (NCBI): domain Bacteria; kingdom Pseudomonadati; phylum Pseudomonadota; class Alphaproteobacteria; order Hyphomicrobiales; family Nitrobacteraceae; genus Afipia; species Afipia sp. P52-10. The sequence continues at coordinate 1,835,906 of NZ_AZSJ01000003.1, forward strand.
AGCTGTCGATTCCATCGACACGGAAGCAGAGGCTGGCGAGCCCTTCGCCTTGCTCGTCAAGCCGCGCGCGCACGCGATCGCCGGTCGCGCCCTTGCCGGAGGGCGCCATGATCTCGATCGACATGTTCGCCAGGGTGAACAGCACTGTGGCGGCGCCGTCGCCCTCCGTGCGCCAGGCCGGCTTGCAGCCGAGCAAGGCTTCGTGGCGGCGCACCGCGTCCGGATAGTCGCGGGCGAGCAGGACGATATGATCGAGGCCGGTGATCACGGCAGGCTCTCAGGGTTCGGTGTGTCAGGATGCGACGTATCTGGATGCAACGTGTCTGTCTTAGATGCGTCAGTGTTGGATGCATCGGTGTTGGATGCACGAGCGGCCGTTTTGAACGGCCCCCTGCGCCTTCATATCACCACTATATCACTGAACCGACAGCAGGATGCCGGCCATCAGCCGGGCTCGTTCCGCGAGGCTGTCGACCATGATGTGCTCGTCGAGCGTATGCGCGCCGTTGCCGCGCACCCCGAGGCCGTCGAGGGTTGCCAGATCCATCGGCCCGGTGAAGTTGCCGTCGGAGCCGCCGCCAGAGCTTTGATGCGGGAGGTCAAGGCCGAGCTGCTTGGCGATACCTTTGGCGGTCTCGTACAGCGCCATGGTCTTCGCATTGGCCTCCCAGACCGGACGCGTGACGCCGCGCGTGACGATGAACTGGCCGTCGTTACGGTTGTCCTTCGAGAGCGCCAGCATGCGCTCGACGCCGCGGTCGAGGTCCTCCTGTTTCTTCGCCATCGACAGCGCTTCGCCGGTGCAGGAGCTGGACACGCAGTTGACCCATTGGCCGCCATGCACCACGCCGACGCTGAAAGTGCAGTCGGATGTGGTCATCGATTCGATTTGCGGGATCATGTCGGCCATGATGCGGATCGCCGAGCGGCCTTCCGCCAGCCGCGCGCCGGCGTGGCTCGGCCGGCCGATCGCCTCGAGATTGAAGCGGGCGATCGCGTAGCGGCCGGTGACGACGCCGCCGTTCGGGCGCGCGGGCTCCGGCACCAGCACGTATTTGTGCCGCGCGGCCTCCGCCTCGATCAGGTCGCGGGTGCTCGGGCTGCCAACCTCTTCGTCCGAGGTCAGCAGGAACGTGATCGGCAGGTGGATCGTCGCGTTGAGGCGCAGAAGCTGCCGGACCGCTTCGAGCGCGATGTAGTTGCCGGCCTTCATGTCGAAAATGCCGGGGCCGTAGCACTTGTCGCCCTCGCGCCGCCACGGCAGCTTGGCTAACGTGCCGACCGGGTGCACGGTGTCGAGATGGCCCATGATCAGGATGCCAGGCCCGGAGGCTTTGCCGGTCGCGAAGCTTGCGCGCACGCAGTCGCCGAAGCCCATGCGGCCGCCGATGCGCTCGATCCGCGCGCCGAGCAGGGCGAGATCGCGGGCGGCGACGTCCATCATCGCGCCGACGCGCGCGGCATCCCAGGTCGGGCTCTCGCACTCGACCCAGGGGCGCAGACCGGCGAGCATCGCGTCCGTATCGAACGGCAGTTTGGTGACATCCATCGGTCGTTTCCTCTTTCGCGTTGGCGCGGTTGTTTGCGCTATGCCGGGCGATCCTTTGGCGGATTCTTCGGCGGTTCCTTTGGTGCGTCCGGCTCCAGCATGATGTGCAGGCGCGTTTCCCGCGCAATCGCTTCTTCCGAATAGATCAGCGGCACGTAGTCGCGCTCCGACCAGAGTGTCCCGTGATCGTCGTAGTGCGGCGAGCGGCCGTCGCCCGATTGCCCAGGCGCGTTGACGAACACGCTGTTGTCCCAGGCGCCGACATCCACGACCATGCGAAACGATGCGCCGGTGATGGCGCGCCCGTCGCTCATGCGATAGCCGTTGCTCATCACCGTCATGGCCGAACCGCCCTGGGCGAGCGGGCCGACATCGCGCAGCATTTCGGGATAGACGTTGGCGAGCGGATGCTGGAAATAGCCGTGATGCCAGCCGGACCATCTCCATCGGCCGTGGTCGTCACCGCACCGCTTGCGGCATTCTCTCACCGCAGGGCCGAGGGTCGCCAGCAGGCGCTCGTTGCGCTTGGCGATCGGATCGGCGCCGAAGAGCGCCGGCGGCTCATCGAGCCAATTCAGCAGCGTGACATGATCGCCGGGCGCAAGCAGCGGCCGGACTTTCGGATCTGGGGTGACCAGATCGAGCAGCGCGGGCTTGAGGAAACGCATCCACCAGACCTCGAACAGCAGCGCCGGCGCGCTGTCGTAGGCGAGATGCCAGTCCCAGTCCTGCAATAGCGCGAGGCCAAGCGCCGTGTCCGCATCCGATGCGCGCAGCCCGGTCAGATGCCTGCAGATGCGGCGGGCGGGAATCGACAGGTCGTCGCACTGCAGGGCGCGCTGTTCGTCGAGGCCGTGGATTGGCTTGGCGTCGAGGACTTCGCGGACGCGTTGGGCGCGGAACGGCTCGGTGAACTCGTAGCCGATGTTGAGCTGTTGCGATGGCCCCGGCGGCAGGTTCATCTCGTTGGCGCTGGCGACATAGCCGCGCGGCGGATCGACCTCTTTCGGAAAATCCTTGCGCGAGCGGAAGCCGTTCCATTCATAGCGGCCGTCGCCGGGAACCGGCACCATGCCGTCCCAGTTCGGCCGGATCGGCGATTTCGAGGCCGGCATCCAGGCGATGTGGCCGGCGGTGTCAGCGTAGACCTGATTGACGGAGGGTACCGACCAGCTCTGCAGCGCCTGCTCGAATGCCTCGACGGTGGAGACCGCCTGATAGCCGAGGCTGGACAGATAGGGCGCGCTGCCGGGTTCGAGCCAGACCGTGCGCACCGCATATGCCTTGTTGCGCCTGCGATCTTCGTAGATCACCGGCCCATGGCGGGTGAATTTCAGCGTCAGGGTCTGCTCGGGGAAACCTTTCACCGCGACGCGCTCCTCGATGACGCGCATGCGCTCGAAGCCGTCGCCGTAGCGATAGAGGTGCGGATCGTCAGGCTTGGTCTCGTAGACATAGAGGTCCTCCTGATCGATCGGGAAGATCGTCAGGCCGAACGCCGCCTTGTCGTTGTGGCCGATCGAGATGCCGGGCAGGGCGGGTTCGCCTGCGCCGATCACGTCCAGTCCCGGTGCGCGAAGGTGAGCCACATAGCGCAGCGCCGGCAGCAGGTACGCGCGGTGCGGGTCGCTGGCGAGGATCGGCCTGCCGGTCTCCGAGCGCGATGCGGCGATCGCCCAATTGTTGGAGCCTTCCGCGCGCGTCGCGGCGATGATTTCGCCAAGCTCGTCGGTGAAGGCCCAGCGATCGGCATCGTCCAGCGTGGCGGCGAGGCGCTCCTTGCTGAAGGTGACGGGGGCGGTGGCCAGAAAGAAGGTCTCCAGCACGTCCTCGCCGATCTCGGCGAAATTGACGCCATCCGGGATGAACGGCGTGTGGCCGAGATCGACCCAGCGCCGCGCCTTGTCGTCGGCCAGCGTGCCGTGCCCGAGCACGCGGGCGCGGCCGAACTCGAATTCGAGATTGCGCACCATCGCGTGGCTGCGGATGCGCACAATGTCGGCGGCCTGCCAGCGCGCCGGCCGCGTCCCGGTCAGGGTGAACTCCTGCGGCAGCAGGTGCGGATCGCGCTCGGTCAGGTCGATGAAGGCGTTGACGCCGGCTGCGAACCGCTCGACCGTTTCCCTGGCGTCGCTGACGCCATAGGAGGCCCACTCGGTTTGCATGTCGCCGCGGTAGAGGAACAGCCGCGCCGCGCGATCCTGCGCGAGGTAGCCGGGGCCGAAGTCCGCCGCCAGCAGGCCGAGGCCGCGTTTGCGCCAGATGTCGATCTGCCAGAGCCGGTCGCGGGCGGCATTGAAGCCCTGGACGAAAAAGGCGTCGCTGCGCGAGGCGGCCTTGATGTGCGGCACGCCCCAGCGGTCAACGCGAATGGCAGCAGGGGCTGCAAGTCCCGCCGCCTGATAGCGGATCGAGGTGCCGCCGGCACGGTTCTCATGAGGATCGATGGTGCCGTTGCGTGTCATCGGGCCTGGTCTGAGAGAGTCTTGTCTGCGAGGGCTTTGCGGAACTTGCGGTCGCGCTTCAGATACCACTCGCGCCGCATCGCTTCCGCGCGCGTCGCAAATCCTTCCGAATGCAGCAGCACCCAGGCGCGGCCCCGCGTCGTGCGCGCGCCCTTGCCCGCGTTGTGCTGGGCCAGGCGGCGGACGACGTCGGTGGTCCAGCCGACATAGGTCAGGTAGCGGCCCTTATGGGCGCAGCCGAGGACGTAAACAAAGCCTTCCATCCGGCGATTGTCTCGTGCCTCGTGAATCGAGGCAAGCACCGGATTCGAAAGGCTCGTGGTGCTAGACCACTTCGGCCTTGTGCAGCGCCGCCACCTCGTCGGCGCTATAGCCGGCTTCCGCCAGCACCTCGTCGGTGTTCTGGCTGAGGGCGGGCGCCATCCGGTCGAGCCGGCCGCCGCCATGCGCGAGCTGGAAGCCCGTGCCCATGAAGCGCAACGGGCCGAACGGCGTATCCACCTGCTGCATCGCCTTGCGGAAGGCGATCTGCGGATGGTCGATGATCTCCTCGATCCGCCAGATGTTGGCGCAAGGCGCGCCTGCGGCGTCGAGGATCTTCTCCCATTCCTTCGGGCTCTTGGTTGCGAGCGCATCCTCGATGACCTTGCGCAGCGCCGGTTCGTTCTCGACGCGCAGGAACCAGTCGGCGAAGCGCGGGTCGCTGAGCGCATCCTCGCGACCGATCGCCTTCATCAAGGCCTCGTACTGCTTGTCGTTGTTGACGGCGAGCAGGATGTAGCCTTCGCCGGCCTTGAACAGGTTCGCGGTCGGCTTGCGGCTCACCGCCTGGTTGCCGGACAGATACTGCTTGTGGCCGGCGACCGTGAAGTCCGCAACGGGACCGGAGAGGAACGCCAGCGTCGCTTCCAGCATCGACACGTCGACGAGCTGGCCCTTGCCGGTATGGGTGCGTTGGAACAGCGCGCTGGACACGCCGAAGGCGGCGGTCGCACCGGAGAGCACGTCGCAGACGGCGAAGCCCGCGCGCGTCGGGCCCGTGGCCTCGTGGCCGGTGATCGACATGATGCCGGACATCGCCTGGATCTTGCCGTCGTAGCCGGCGCCGAGCCGTTCCGGGCCCGTCTGCCCGAACGCGCTGATGGCGCAGTAGATCAGCCGCGGATTGATCTCGGAGAGCGCCTTGTAGCCGATGCCGAGCTTGTCCATCACGCCGGGACGGAAATTCTCCATCACCACGTCGGCCTTCTTGGCGAGTCGCTTGACGATCTCGATCGCTTCCGGCTTGCGCAGGTCGAGCGTCAGGCTGCGCTTGCCGCCGTTGATCGCCTGCCAGCCCGGCGCGAGGCCGCGGTCCGCCCACTCCTTGCTGAGCGGGGTCTGACGCATGTCCTCGCCTTCGCGCCGTTCCACCTTGATGACGTCGGCGCCGAGCAGCCCGAGCTGATAGCTCGCATAGGGGCCGGCAAGTACTTGCGTGAAGTCAAGAATCCGCACGCCTTCGAAAGGTCTGGTCACGCCAATGGTCCTTGTTCGTTTCTTATCTGCAGTGGTGGGACCGTGACGACGGCACGATCCGTTTTGTTGTTCAATCTGTCTTTACAACTCGATCCGGTCCGAAAGGGAGGGCTTTCGTTTCGCGATCAGGCGACGCGCAGACCGCGCGCGATTTCCTTCTGCTTATCGAACTCGCGGCGGCGCTTCTCGAGCTCTTCGGCGCTCATGGTCTCGATGTTGTTGTAGTCGAGCTTCCACTTGCCATCGGCGTTCCAGCGCAGCGGCGACTGCATGGTGGTGCGCGGACCCGGCGCCGACTCCAGCACGCGCAGCGCGAGCTCGAGGGTCAGGGCCTGGGATTCGACATCGTGGGGCTTGCCGGCCGAGTTGCCGAGCGGGAAGTCGCTGAACAGGAAGCGCGGCGCGGCGGCGTGCTCGATGATATCCTTGGCGCATCCCATGATGACGGTCGGGATGCCGTTGGCTTCCAGGTGCCGGGCAACCAGGGCGGTGGTCTGGTGGCAAACCGGGCAATTCGGCACCAGCACCGCGACATCGACCTTGTCCTCGCGGCAGCGCTTGAGGATCTCCGGCGCGTCAGTCTCGACCGTGACACGGTGGCTGCGGTTGGTCGGCGCGCCGAAGAAGCGCGGCGCCACCTCGCCGATCCGACCCTTGTCCTTCGCCTTGATCAGTTGCGGCAGCGGAAACCAGGTGCCGGAGTCTTCTGCGGTGGTGTGGATGCGGTCGTAGCCGATGTGCGAGATGCGCAGGTCGTGCTGCTTGGTCGTGTCGCCATCGTAGACCTGATAGAACTTGGCGCCGCCATTGTACTTCGCGCCCGGGCCCTGATCGCCTTTCGCGGGATCATAAGGCGCGGCAGTGGTGATGATCGTTACCCGCGACTGCGCCAGCGGTTTCTTCAGCGGCTGAAACGGCGCTTCGAGATAGTGGGCCCAGCGATACGGCGTCGTGTAGCCGATGGCGGTGTAGTAGTCGCGCGTGCGCTTCATGTAGGGCACGGGGGAATCGTAATCCGGAGCGAAACCGAGCTGCTCGTCGAGATTATCGATCATGGCGTTTTCTCCAGGCTGCGCGGTGCGTGCGGAGGCCGCGCCGCGGAAACTTTATTTATGTCATTCCTTGCGGGAGCGAAATCGGTCCTACAAGCCGCTCCGGCGCCGCTTAGAGACGAATCTTTCAGATAGCTTCCATCTGACGTTATGATTCATCTCCGATACTGCCTTATCGGAGGATAATCTACGCTATGAATTTCAACAGAACTGTCAAGCAATGCGCGGACAGGGCAGTCGTGCAGCGTCAAGCAGGCTCCCTTTCGTGCACAGTGCGCGCCGATGCGGCGAGCGCTCAGCGAGGGACCGCGCGAGGTCAAATCGGGCGTGGTGCCCGGGCCGGGCGACGGAACGACGGTGCCGCCCGACTCGTGGAGCGGGATTTGACATTCGCATCCCACCTCGCCGCGGGGTGCGCCATGCGAATGTCGAATCCCAGGCTCCACGAAGCTTTTATGTTTGCTCGTGGTTCTTTGATCCCAACATTTGCAGGGAGCGTTGCCACAGTGGGATGCAAATGTTGGAATCGAACCACGAGCGGAGCGGGATTTGACATTCGCATCCCACCTCGCCGTGGGGTGCGCCATGCGAATGTCGAATCCCAAGCTCCACGAAGCTTTTATGTTGCTCGTGGTTCTTTGATTCCAACATTTGCAGGAAGCGTTGCCGCAGCGGGATGCAAATGTTGGAATCGAACCACGAGCGGAGCGGGATTTGACATTCGCATCCCACCTCGCCGCGGGGTGCGCCATGCGAATGTCGAATCCCAAGCTCCACGAAGCTTTTATGTTGCTCGTGGTTCTTTGATTCCAACATTTGCAGGAAGCGTGCCGCAGCGGGATGCAAATGTTGGAATCGAACCGCGAGCGGAGCAGTGGCCGCTGGATCAGCGTCCGGCCCAGCGCGGCGCACGCTTCTCGATGAAGGCGCGCGGGCCTTCCTTATAGTCTTCGGTCGCGGCATTTCTGCGCGCAGCGACGCCGGATGCCTCGCGCAGGGCGGCATCGTCCAGGTCGAGCGCCTGACGGGCGATGCCGAGGCTCTCGCGCACCGCGATCGGTGCATTCTCGCAGATGTCGGCCGCGAGCTTCAGCGCTTCCGGCATCAGCTTGTCGCGTGGAACCAGGCGGTTGATCAGGCCATAGTGGAACGCGCGCTTGGCGTCGAAGTGGGCGCCGGTCATGATCAGCTCCAGCGCGATCGCTTTCGGCAGGGCGCGCGGCAGGCGATAGAGGCCACCGGCGGCGGCGACGAGACCGCGCTTCACCTCCGGCAAGCCGAAGGCCGCTTCCTCGATGGCGACGATCAGGTCGCAGGCGAGCGCGATTTCGGTTCCCCCGGCGAGCGCGAAGCCGTTGACGGCTGCGATCCAGGGCTTGGTTCGCGGCTGATGCACGAACCCCGCGAAGCCGCCGCCCGGCGTGCTCAATCCGCCGGCCGTTCCCGCCGAGACTGCCTTGAGGTCGGCGCCCGCGCAGAACGCCTTGTCGCCGGTGCCGGTCAGGATCACCACCCAGATATCCGGGTCCTTCTCGCTGTCGAGCACCGCCCGCTCGATACCCTGGGCCACGTCGCCGTTGACGGCGTTGCGGGCGTCCGGCCGGTTGATGGTGACAAGCATGACGTGGTCGGCCACCTTCTTGGTCAGAACGGCGTCGCTGCTCATGGTGTTCTCTCCCGATGCTTGATGTGTTGCTTGGTGATCATCAGCCGTAGCTGGAGCGCGACTGCAGGCCCCAGCGGCCGTCGATTTCGGTGACGATATAGAGCGAGTGATGCACGCCGATGGCCGAGCCGTCGGCGCGCCAGCGTGTGAAGCGGACGTCGAAGTGAACCTTCTGCGGTCCGGACAGCACCACGCGATGGCTATCGATCGAACTGCGAACCCAGCCATCCGGCCCGACCCGGTTGAGGAAGTCGCCCAGCGAGAAGCTGTCGGCAGTCGGGTAATGCACCACCCGACCGCGATTGAACAACACATGCGGGAAATGATAGGCGGCGCGGACGCCGTCCACATCGCCGCTGTTCAGAGCATCGATATAAGCCCTGATCGGAGCGAAGGCTTTTTCCGCGTCGGTGATGGTCTGGTCGGTCATGCGCCTCTCCGAGGGCCGTCGGTCAGGCGGCTTTCCACTCCGGCATGCCGTCGTCCGCCTTGCTGATCGCGCCGGTGCTGCCGATCGGCGAGCGGTCGAGATCGAGCAGACGTGCGAGCGTCGGCTTGTCGCTGGCCGGGACACGGGCCAGCGTTCGCGCATTCGCCTCGGTGCGCAGGATGACGACGCCGTGCTTCACCTCGCCGTCGCGGTCATAGATCACGGTGAAGCTTTCCACCGTGCCCTTGCCGCTGGCGTCGGCTGTGAACGCCGGCACTGGTCCCCGCTTGGCATCTGCGATCGCCTGCACGCTCACATCCTCCGGCAGAACGTCGGTCGACTTCTGCGGGGTCAGCACCAGTGCGTGATGCTTGGTGACGTAGCCACCCTGGCCATAGAGCAGACCGAGCTTGGCGCCATCGCGGACGCGGCGCACCATCGCGCAGGCGGCATGGGTCATGTAGTTGCCGAGCGGGCCGCCGAAGAACGTCAGCCCGCCGGTGACGGTCGGCTGCACGTTGGCGTCGAAGCCCAGCGTGCGCCGCGCCATCTTCGGCACGCAGGGGAAGCAGCTATAGAGCTCCATCGCATCGAACTTGGTGCCGTCGCCGCCGGCGAGATCGATCACCGACTTCAGCACCGCATTCTGGGCGTGGCTCTCGACGTACTGATCGCGTTCGAGATAGTCGCGCGGTTCTTCCGCCGAGGCGCCGCCGAGGAAGAACACCATCTTGCTTTCGGCAATGCCGGCGGCCTTGGCATGGGCAAGGCTGGTGACGATCAGCGCCGCGCCCTGGTTTACCATCGGATTGGCGACCATGAACTTGTTGTACGGCCAGGCGATCAGGCGGTTCTCCGCCGTCGGCGTCATGATCGTGTCCGCATCAAGCGGACGTTTCAGCCAGGCGTACGGGTTCTGCGCGGCGACTGAGGAGTAGGTGGACCAAAGCTCGCTCGATTCGCGCAAGGTTTCGCGCGGCGTCTGCCCCCAGTGATGGGCGGTGGCGGCATCGTAGAAGGGATAGACGGTGATCGGCTGGAACACGCCCAGCGCCACCGCCAGCGGTTTCTGATAGGACGCGCCGCGCACGATCGGCGGACCGTTCTCCGCGAACGGCGTCCACGGCAGCTTCACCTCGGCCTTCTGCGCCTTGGCGACGGAGTTCTGCGCTTCCGCGCCGCAGATCGCGCTGACCGTGCTTTCGCCGCGTTGGATGCGCAGCGCCGCCTCGTGCAGAAAGCGGATCGGCGACTCGCCATGAATTGGACCATAGGTCTTGCGCTTCGGGGCGATGCCGAGACGCTCGCAAAGCTGGCGCGGCGGATCCTCGTAGGACCAGCTGACCATGGCAATGACGTCGAGGGAATCGATCTGAGCGATCAGCTTCGCGCCGGCATCCTGTTCGGCGCGCTTCAACGCTTCGGCCATCAGCGCCAGCGGCTCGAGACCATCCACGGGTTTGGCCGGCTTGTCGGTGATCTCGCCGATGCCGACGATGACGGGGATGCGATGTTCCGGATTGTTGTCGGGGGCGTTGGCCATCGCGCACGTCTCCTTATTTTGATGCCGGTCTTGCTTGCCGACGGTGACTGGAACGTTAGCGAAGAAAAATCCGCGACGATAGACTGGCGAAAACGCCGGGCCGTGGTGCGATGCGCTTGCGACGTTTCGTCAGGCGGACACGGCGCTCATGCCGATCCGGCCGAGGCCCGGCAACTTGATGGCCGGTCTGCGGATATCAAGACCGATCACGCCGCCGAACAGACTGAGTTCGACACCTTCGATCCAGCCGATCGTCAATGTCAGATAGCCACCCAGCGTCGCGCGCATACCTGTGCCGGATGCCGTCGAAGACAACCAGCTTTGGTTATACGGGAAGTCCTTGCCGATCGCGGTCGGCGGCAGGACGGCGTTGATCTCCGGCACGGCATCAAGGATCGCGGCGATGAAGGTGTTGGAGTTCGGGCCGGGCCAGGCGCGATAGTCTCCGTCGTTGCGGTAGGCGTAAGAGGCGATGGCGCTCTTGATCTTCGGAATCAGCAGTTCAGCGTCGGCACCGTCGGCGGCGAACACGATCTCCGGCGTCTCGCCGAACCAGCGGCCGTCCGCGGCAAAGCCGTTGACGCGAATGGGCGTGCCCCAGGCGGTGTAGTCGTAGCGCGTGTAGCTGGGCGCGTTCCTGTCCTTGAAGACGATCCAGCAGTGCACGGCGAAGATGCCGCGCCAGCGCACCGTCCGCGCCGCGAAGATGCGCACGGCAGCGTCATGGTTGGCCGATGCGACCGGCAGCAGGCCGGCGCTGGAGCGGTCGGCGACCTGCCAGTTCGTTGCGCGCGCGCTGAACGCATAACGCGCAGCCGACGCAGCGATGGGTGCGGCGATGACGAGAACGGCAAAGGCCAACAGCATTCGAGACAGACGCAAGACGCTGACCGTGGGATGACGTGATGCGGGAAAGCGCTGCTCGAACTTAGGAGGCAGGGCAGTGGGAATCCAGCCATTGCCCCGCCGGCTGCGATCACATCCGCTTCAGTGTCGGCGTGGTCACGCCTTTTCAGCGGGGTGACGCCTGTTCCAGTGGAGGCGTGTTACGCCTTGGCCGGCCGCGGACGGTTGATGAAGGCCTGCATATGCTTGTGCGGCTCGTCGGTGAGGAACGAGCGGCCGAAGATCGGGATGCTGGCATTGACCGCCTCCGTCAGCGGCAGTTCGTCCCACTTCCGGATCAGCACCTTCTGCGCGGCAAGAGCCTCCGCGCCGCATTCGAGCAATTCGGTCAGCAGCGTTTCGACCTCTGCATCGAGCTTGTCCGGCGCCGCGACCGTATCGACCAGGCTCCATTGCAGCGCCGTGTCGGCACCGATCGTCGCGCCGGTCATCACCAGCCAGCGCGCCCGCGAGGTGCCCATCACCCGTGGCAGCATCGCCGCGTGGATCACCGAAGGAATGCCGACTTTCACCTCCGGCATGGCAAACTTCGCCTGGTTCGAGGCAATGCGGAAATCGCAGCAGAGGGCGAATTCCAGTCCGCCGCCGAGACACCAGCCGGGAATGCGGGCGATCACCGGCGCCGGGAACATGCGCGCGGCCTCGCAAAGGTCGCGCAGGCGGGTGATGAAGGCCTCGGCGCTGCCCTGCTGCAGGGTCGCCATCTCCTTGATATCGGCGCCGCCGATGAAGGCCTTCTCGGTCTCACCCTGAATGACGAGGGCGCGGATGCCCTTGCGCTGGCCCAAGGTTTCGATCGCCTGACGCAGGCTGTCGATCACCTTCGAATTGAGGATGGTCATCGAACCGGCGTTGCAGATGGTCAGCCGCGCCACGCCGGGGGAATCGACGTCGATACGGGCGTGGTCGGTGGGGGTGGCCATGCAGGATGTCCTTGAGCTGGTTGCTTCGGGTGGGGTGCGGACCATGAGCGGTCGCGGCCGGCGAGGAAATCTCAGGCCCCCAGCCGGACCAGAATGAGCGAGAAATTTCAAGAGGCTGGCGCATTCGCCGCACATCCGGCGATGTTAAAGATCGTTACATTTTTGGCGCATCGCAAAATTGTGATTGGTGACGAATATTGACATTCGTCACTCGTCAATGGATTCTCCGGCCAATTCTTCTTGGAGTCTCGCCATGAGCGACCTGCCCCGATTGTCCAGCAGCCGCGTCCCAACCCCTTTCATTGCCTTCGCAGTTCTTGCCATTCTCTCGCTCGCCCTCGCCGGGTGCGACGGCCAGGCCCAGGAAGAGGCCAAGCCCGAGCGTCCGGTGCTGACCATCAAGGTGCATTACGCCCCGCAGACCCCCGATCGCAGCTTCGTCGGGACGATCCGTCCCCGAATCGAAACCGATGTCGGCTTTCGCGTGCCGGGCAAGGTCGCCAAGCGGCTGGTTGAGGTCGGTCAGGTCGTCGATGTCGGTCAGCCACTGGCGCTGCTCGACGATGCCGACCTGAAGCTGCAGGCGGAGCAGGCCGATGCGGAATTACGCGCGGCGAACGGTGTGCTGGCCCAAGCGCAGGCGGCGGAGAATCGCGCCGCGGAGCTGCGGCGGAAGGGTTGGAGCACCGACGCGCAGATGGACCAGGCCAAGGCGGCTGCGGCCGAGGCGCGCGGCCGTGTGATCCGCGCGGAACGTTCGGTCGAGCTCACCAAGAACAATCTCTCCTATGCCACCTTGCGCGCTGACGCGCGCGGCGTGGTCATGGCAACCGCCGCCGAACCGGGGCAGGTGGTGGCGTCCGGCCAGGGCGTCGTGCGGATCGCCCGCGTCGCGGAAAAGGAAGCCGTCGTCGCCGTGCCGGAAACCCTGGTCGCGCGCGCCCAGGGCGGCGAGGCGCACGTTTCGCTGTGGTCCGAGCCGGGCAAGACCTATGCCGCCAAGTTGCGCGAGTTCGCGCCGGTCGCCGACGCCGCCACCCGGACCTATCTGGCGAAGTTCTCGATTCCTGCGGCCGACGATGCGGTGAAGCTCGGGATGACCGCGACGCTGACCCTCGCCGAGCCGGCGAGCGAGCGCGTCGCGCGGGTGCCGCTGTCGGCGGTGTTCAATCAAGGGCACGGACCGTCGGTGTTCGTTGCCGACGCGGCAACCGGCAAGGTCGAGTTGCGGCCGGTTACGGTCAAGTCCTACGAAACCCGCGATGCGGTGATCGCCGACGGCGTCAAGGACGGCGAAAACATTGTCGCGCTCGGCGTACATAAGCTCGACACCGCCCAGAAGGTGCGGGTCGTTTCCAGCCTGTCATTCTAGCTAGCACAGCACGAATTCCACGGGGCGGATCATGCGTCGCTTCAATCTGTCGGACTGGGCCGTTCACCACCAGCCGCTCGTGCTGTTCCTGATCATCGCCCTCTCGCTGGCGGGGCTGCTGTCGTATCAGCGGCTCGGGCGCGGTGAAGACCCGTCCTTCACCATCAAGCTGGCCGTCGTCTCGGTGATCTGGCCCGGTGCCACGGCGCTGGAAATGCAGAGCCAGGTGGCCGATCCGATCGAGAAGAAGCTGCAGGAGCTGCCCTATTTCGACAAGGTGCAGACCTACAGCAAGCCGGGCTTCTCGGCGATGCAGGTCATCTTCAAGGATACGACGCCGCCGAAGGAGGTTCCGAACCTCTTCTATCTGACGCGCAAGAAGCTGAACGATCTCCGCGCCGATCTGCCGGCGGGCGTGATCGGCCCGATGGTCAACGACGAATACGGCGACGTCGATTCGATCCTCTACATGCTGACCGGTGAAGGCGCGGACTATGCGCAGCTGAAGAAGGTCGCCGAGGGATTGCGTCAGCGCCTCCTCAAGGTGACGAACGTCGTCAAGGTCAACCTCTACGGCGTGCAGGACGAAAAGATCTACGTCGAGTTCTCGCATGCGAAGCTGGCGACGCTCGGCATCACCCCGCAGGCGCTGTTCGATTCGATCGCCAAGCAGAACGCGGTGACGCCCGCTGGCGTCGTTGAAACCTCATCGCAGCGGGTGTCGCTACGGGTGACGGGCGCGCTGGACGGCGCCCAGGCCGTCGCGGAAATTCCGGTGGAGTCGAACGGACGCGTGTTCCGGCTGGGCGATATCGCTACCGTCACGCGCGGCTTCGAGGACCCGTCGGATTACATGGTGCGCCAGCGCGGCAAGGCGGCGCTCGGCGTCGGCGTGGTGATGGCCAAGGGCGGCAACATCCTCGAGCTTGGCGAGGACGTGAAGAAGGCCACCGACGAGTTCATGGCCGCGGTGCCGGTCGGTTTCGAGATCGAGCAGATCGCCGATCAGCCGCACGTCGTCGATCACGCCATCAAGGAATTCGTACGCGCGTTCATCGAGGCGCTGGCGATCGTGCTGGCGGTCAGTTTCCTGTCGCTCGGCTGGCGTACCGGCATCGTCGTGGCGTTGTCGGTGCCACTGGTGCTGGCGATCGTCTTCACCGTGATGAGCGTGATGGGGCTCGATCTGCATCGCATCACGCTCGGTGCGCTGATCATCGCGCTCGGCCTGTTGGTCGACGACGCGATCATCGCCGTCGAGATGATGGTCGTGAAGATGGAGCAGGGCGTGGAGCGGCTGAAGGCCGCCTCGTTCGCCTGGGACTCGACGGCCTTTCCGATGCTGACCGGCACGCTGATCACGGCGGCGGGGTTCCTGCCGATCGGGCTCGCGCCGTCGAGCACCGGCGAATATGCCGGCGGCATCTTCTGGATCGTCAGCATCGCCCTGGTCGCATCCTGGTTCGTCGCGGTGATCTTCACGCCCTATCTCGGGGTGAAGCTGTTGCCCACCTTCGCGTTGCATGATCCGCTGAACCACAATCCCCATGCGATTTACGAGACCCCCCTCTACAACCGCCTGCGCCGTGTCATTCAGTGGTGCGTCGACAACCGGATCAAGGTGGTTGTAGCGACTGTCCTATTGTTCGCGCTGTCGATCGTCGCCTTCGGTCGGGTGCAGCAGCAATTTTTCCCGCTGTCCGAGCGGCCCGAACTGTTCCTGCAGCTGCGCATGCCGGAAGGCACCGCGTTCAACGTGACCTCCGAGACGGCGAAGAAGGCCGAGGAGCTGCTCAAGGACGACAAGGACATCACCACCTACACGACCTATATCGGTCAGGGATCGCCGCGGTTCTGGCTCGGCCTCAACCCGCAGCTTCCGAACGAATCCTTCGCCGAGATCGTTATCGCCTCCAAGGACGTCGAAGCGCGCGAACGCATCAAGGCGCGGATCGAGAAGGCCGTGGCCGACGGCGCCCTGCCGGAAGCGCGCGTGCGCGTCGATCGCTTCAACTTCGGCCCGCCGGTCGGTTTCCCGGTGCAGTTCCGCGTGGTCGGCCCGGACACCGACAAGGTGCGCGAGATCGCCTATCAGGTGCGTGAGGTGATGCGTACGGAGAAGCGGCTGATCGAGCCGCAGCTCGATTGGAACGAGCAGACGCCTTACCTCAAGCTGGTGGTGGACCAGGACCGGGCCCGGGCCATGGGGCTGACGCCTCAGGATGTGTCGCAGGCGCTCAGCCTGCTGATCACCGGCGCCTCGGTGACCACCGTGCGCGACGGCGTGGAGAAGGTCGGCGTCGTGGCGCGGGCGATCGCCTCGGAGCGGCTGGACCTCGGCAAGGTCGGCGACCTCACGATCTTCTCGCGCAACGGTCTCGCCGTTCCGCTCTCGCAGATCGCCAAGATCGAATACAGCCACGAGGAATCGATCCTTTGGCGGCGCAACCGCGACATGGCGATCACCGTTCGCTCCGACGTGGTGGACGGAGCGCAGGCGCCGGCGGTTTCCAGTGCCCTCTGGCCGAAGCTGAAGACGATCAGCGACAAGTTGGAGCCGGGTTACCGGCTGGAAATGGGCGGGGCGATCGAGGAGTCCGAGAAAGGCAACTCGTCGCTGGCGGCGCTGTTTCCGCTGATGTTCTTCGTGATGCTGACGCTGCTGATGGTCCAGCTCCAGAGCTTCTCGAAGATGTTTCTGGTGTTCCTGACCGCGCCGCTCGGCATTATCGGCACGTCGCTGGCGCTGAACGTGACCGGCCAGCCGTTCGGCTTCGTGGCGCTGCTCGGCCTGATCGCGCTTGCCGGTATGATCATGCGCAACTCGGTGATTCTGGTCGATCAGATCGACACCGACATGCAGCACGGCATGACCCGCCGCAATGCGATCGTCGAAGCGGCGGTCCGTCGCGCGCGGCCGGTGATCCTGACGGCGCTTGCGGCGATCCTGGCGATGATCCCGCTTTCGCGCTCCGCGTTCTGGGCGCCGATGGCGATCACCATCATGGGCGGCCTGTTCGTCGCGACCTTCCTCACGCTCCTCTATCTGCCGGGGCTGTACGCGCTTTGGTTCCGCAAGAGCCTTGACGACAGCATCGCAAAGGCCGACGCTGGCGATGCGGCGAAGGCTCATGAGGAGGCTCAACCGATGCTGCCGCTGGCAGCCGAATGACAGAGCTCATGACTGACACGGGCTCATGACAGAAGCGATAATGTCGATCACGCTTGACCATACCGAAACCGACACCCGCACGCGGGTCCTGCTCACCGCGGAGCGGCTGTTCCGCGAGATCGGCTATCAGAAGACCACCGTGGCGGATATCGCCAAAACCCTGAAGATGAGCCCGGCCAACGTCTATCGCTTCTTCGATTCGAAGAAGGCGATTCATGAGGGCGTGGCCGTCCGTCTGATGAGCGAGGTCGAGACCGCGGTGACTGCGATCGCCGATGACCGGAGGCTGTCTGCGACCGATCGCCTGCGCGAAATGTTCGCGGCTATCCATCATATGAATGCAGAGCGTTACGTCGGCGATTCCAAGCTGCACGAGATGGTCGCCATCGCCATGGAGGAGAGCTGGCAGATCTGCGAGGCGCATATCCAGCGGGAGTGCGAGACGATCGCTCGGGTGATCGCGGAGGGCGTCGAGCGCGGCGAGTTCAAGCCCTGCGATCCGTTGCCGACCGCGCTGTGCGTCTGTGCCTCGATGCTGCGCTTCTTCCATCCGCAGATGATCGCGCAATGCGCCAACAAGCCGTTGCCGACGCTGGAGCAGATGACGGAGTTCGTCATCGCTGGGATTTCCGTCCCCAAGACTTAGAAGGCTTGATCCGTCGTCGCGGGCTCGCCGGCCGCTTTCCTTTATTCCTCGGCATGATTTCTTGGCATGCAATTCTATCGCCCGCGCGTGAGCGAGCGTGAGGCCGAACGTCTGTTCTTCGCACGGCGTTCACCGCTGATGGCCGGACGGCGCGGATGCGGCCCGCGGTCCGCGAGGGCAGGCGCGCCATCGCCGGTATCGGCTTTGCACTCGCCAATCAGGCGTTGCAACGGCACCGGCGCTACGGCTATCTGTCGGCGATGGGATCGAGGCGGCTGTGACCTGCGGGGGCACCGGATTCTCGAAGGGCAAACGAAATCACGCGGCTGATCGTGGCGCGCAAATAATTGAGACCGGACGATGACGGAAACGACAAGCGTGCTTGAGAAGGATCAAGAGATCATCACGGAAACCGAGGGTTCGGTCGGGGTGATCCGATTGAATCGTCCGAAGGCGCTCAATGCCATCACGCTGGACATGGTGCGTTTCATGAGCGCGGCGCTCGATCGGTTCGAGGCCGATCCGGCCGTCGGCCTGATCCTGCTCGAAGGCGCCGGCGAACGCGGTCTGTGCGCGGGCGGCGACATTCGTGGCCTTTACGAGAGCATCCGCGCCGGCGGCGATCTCGGCAAGGTGTTCTGGCGCGAGGAATACATTCTGAATGCGCGGCTGGCTTCGCTGCGAAAGCCCTATGTCGCGTTCATGGACGGAATCGTCATGGGGGGCGGCGTCGGCCTGTCCGCGCATGGGCGCCATCGGGTCGTGACCGAGAGAACGACGCTGGCGATGCCGGAAACCGGGATCGGCTTTTTCCCGGATGTCGGCGGAACCTGGTTGCTGTCGCGGGCGCCGGGGCAACTCGGAACCTATTACGGGCTGAGCGGCCAATCGATGAACGGATCGGAGGCGATCCGCTGCGGCTTTGCCGATACCCTCGTTCCGTCCGAGAAACTGAAAGAGCTGCGGGACGCGCTGATCCGGCTCGGACCGCAGGCGACCAACGGCATGGTCCGCGGTGTGCTGGCGCATTTCTCGATCCCGCGTCCGCCGGCGCCGATCGAAGCGCACAAGCCGCTGATCGACGCCGCGATGGCCCACGACAGCGCCGCCGACATCATCGCCGCCCTGGAGCGTGATGCTTCCGAGTTCGCGCAGGCCACGGCCAAGCTGCTGCAGACCAAGTCGCCGACCAGCCTCAAAGTGACGCTGCGGCTGCTGCGCGAGGCGAAGGCCTCGACATCGCTGCGGGAGTGCCTCGTGCGCGAGTATGGCGCCGCACTCGAGATCTTCATCAATCGCGATTTCCCCGAAGGAATCCGGGCGGCCGTGATCGACAAGGATCGGTCGCCGAAATGGTCTCCCGCGACACTGGACGAGGTCACGACGGAGATGGTCGAGGCGTATTTCGTGCCGCGCGGGGTGGATGAGCTGGTGTTCCCGGCGCGGGAGGCATGACATAAGTAGAGAGGCCCGGTCGATCGTCTCGAACCGGGCTTCTCTGGCATCAGGCGTTTTGCATCATCAGGTGTTTTGCATAAAGCGCGATGCGATTGGGATCAATCATCCTCGCGCTTTAGCTCATAAGCATGATCTTTTCGGAGAACCGCTTCGCACTTTTCCGGATCATGCTTTCGCTGCTGGGATGCTTACTCGTCGATGCTTACTCGTCGACATCCCAGCTGAACACGTCGCCCGTCCGCTCCAACGGCGTCAGCGATGTCTTCAGCATCTGCGGCAACTGTTCCGCCAGCACCTTGGGCTCCCAACCGCCAGAGCGGAAGAGGGTGCGGATTGGCCGCGGCTGGTTGTACAGGTAGATTTCGGGTCCGCGCGCGCCGAAGATCTGGCCGTTGATCGTCTTGGCGGCATCGCTCAGCAGGAACACCGCCAGGTTGGCGATATGCTCCGGCTTTTGGACGCGCTGGCGTCGCTCGATCCGCGCGGCCATTTCCGGGGTTTGATTGGGGGTCGCATCGATCATCCGGCTGTGCGCCGCGGGCGCGATCGCGTTCGAACGGATGCCGAAGTGGCCCATGTCGATCGCGATGCTGCGTGACAGGCCGCAGATGCCGATCTTGGCCGCGGCATAATTGGCCATGCCGAGGGTGCCGACCAGGCCCGCCGTGGAGGCCATGTGCACGAAGGCGCCGCTCTTCTGTTCGCGCATGTGCGGAGCGGCGGCGCGCGCCACATAGAAGCTGCCGTGCAGGTGGACGTTGATAACGTCTTCCCAGTCCTTCGGCATCATCTTGTGGAAGCTCGCCATCCGGATGATGCCGGCGTTGTTCACCACGAGATCGATCTTGCCATAGGTGTCGCGCGCGGCCTGCACGATCTTCTGCGCCGACTCCCAGGATGACACGCTGTCGCCATTGGCGATCGCCTCGCCGCCGGCGGCCTTGATGTCGGCGACGGTCTTCTGGGCGGGGCCAAGGTCATTCTGGTCGGTGCCGAACACGGAGCCGCCGACGTCGTTGACGACGACCTTGGCGCCTTCCTTTGCAAGCAGCCGCGCAATCGCGCTGCCGATTGCGCCACCTCCACCCGTAACGATCGCGACCTTGCCTTCGACGATGCCCGCCATATTCCCCTCTCGTTTGTTCATTTTGAGCCGGTGCGATTCCAACATTTGCATCCCATCGCGGCAACGATCTTTGCAGATGCTGGAATCGAAGAACCACTCACAGCTTAATGAACTGGTGGACCGTTGCATTGCGTTTCCGGACGGAGCCTATGCACGACAGTCGGTCGTAACTGATGGCTGGACCGCGGCACGGCCCCGGACCTGGATAACAGCGCGTTGCGTTTCAGGCCGTGATTAACGATCGCGAGCGTCGCGGATTGCAGCGTTTCAAGCCAGGTCCATTTTCATGCACTGCACAAATGCGCATTTTGAATGCGATCGTGCGGCATTCGCCTTTCTCGGCCGGTGGATATCAAGCTAAGAAAGCGGCAGCGGCGAAGGCGCAACGGCCTCGTTCAACACCTGCCAGTATCTAAGGAGAAATCTATGTCAGTTGCAGTCGCGCATGATCAATCGTCGGACGATGGCGACCTTCTGCGCCTGCTCAGGGATGCGGTTTCCTCCTTTGCCAAGCGTGGCGGTCTGCCGCGCAGCCGCGCGCTCCGCGGCACCAAGCCGGGCATCGACCCGGCGGCGTGGGCGCAGATGGCGGAACAAGGCTGGCTCGGCATCATCATTCCGGAGCAACATGGCGGACAGGCGCTCGGCTTCACCGAGATGGCGGTGGTCGCCGAAGAACTCGCGCGGATGCTGAGCCCCGAGCCGGTGGTGGCCTCCTCTGTGCTCACGGCCAGCCTGCTGATCGCCAGCGGCAACGAGGCCCTGCAGAAGGCGCTGCTGCCGAAGCTTGCCGCAGGGGAAAGCATCATCGGTGCGGCCTTGGCTGGAAACGTTCCCGGCCTGACCGCGGCGGGCTCGACGGTCCAGGCGAAGACCTCCAGCAAGAGCGCGGTGCTGAATGGTACGGTGCGGCATGTATACCCGGCGTTCAGCGCGACGGATTTCATCGTTGCCGCCAAGACGGCCGACGGCATCGCGCTATATCACGTCAAGGCCGATGCGGCGGGCTTGTCGATCGGGGAGGAATTGCGCGCCGACGGAACATTCGCCGGGACGCTGACCTTCAAGGACGTGAAGCTCGATCAGGCGGCGCTCGTCGCCAAGGGCGATCAGGCGGAAGCGGCGATCCGCCGCGCGACCGATGCGGCGACGATCATGACCTGCGCCGAGCTGTTCGCCTGCATGAATCAGGCGCTCGACATCACGCTCGAATACATGCGGACCCGGGTGCAGTTCGGCAAGCCGATCGGCAGCTTCCAGGCGCTGCAGCACCGTGCCGTCGATCTCTGGATTCAGAAGGAGCTGTCGATCGGCGCGCTTGCGGACGCCATCCGCACCTTGAACGATCCGAACGCCAGCGCCGATCAGGTCAGCATGGCCGCGAGCCGCGCGAAGTCGCGCTGTGGCGACGCGGCCCACACCATCGGCCGCGAGGCCGTGAAGCTGCATGGCGCGATCGGCTTCACCGACGAGTACGATGTCGGTCTGTTTTTGCGCCGGGCGATGGCGCTCAATGCCTGGCTGGGCAATCCCGCCGATCACCGCCGCCGATTCGGCAAGCTGCTGGAGAAGACCGGCGGCGCTGCCGACGAGAAGCGGGAGAGCGTGCCGTTCTCCGCGGTGTTCCTGCAGGACGACAAGGCGGACGTGGACTGGAATTCGTTCAGTGACGACGAGTTCCGCGCCGGCGTGTTCGCCTGGTTCGACAAGAACTATCCGAAGCACATGCGTCACACCGGCCGCCGCGGCAGCGCCGCCGAGATGAACGACTGGATGAAGACGATCTCGCGCAAGGGCTGGATCGCGCCGGCGTGGCCGGTGAAGTGGGGCGGCATGGGCCTCTCGCCCGCCAAGCAGATCATCTACATCGAAGAGCGCGAGCGGGTCGGCGTGATGCGCAACCCGGACATGGGCATCGTCATGTTCGGACCGACGCTGATGCGGTGGGGTACGGAAGAGCAGAAGCAGAAGTATCTGCCGCGCATCATCGCCAACGACGACATCTGGTGTCAGGGCTACTCGGAGCCGAACGCGGGCTCCGACTTGGCGAGCCTGCAGACGACGGCGGTGCTCGACGGCGACCATTATGTGATCAACGGCTCGAAGATCTGGACGACGTCGGGACACTGGGCCGATCACATGTTCCTGCTGGCGCGCACCGACAAGGATGCGAAGAAGCAGGAGGGCATCACCTTCTTCGTGCTCGACATGAAAACGCCGGGCCTCACCGTGCGCCCGATCGACAATCTCAGCGGCCACGCCGAGTTCGCGCAGGAGTACTTCGAGAACGTCCGCATTCCGAAGGAAAACGTCATCGGCGAGGTCAACAAGGGCTGGACGGTCGCCAAGAGCCTGCTCGGCTTCGAGCGACTGAACTCCGGCAGCCCGCGCCATGCCAATGCCGCGCTATTGGAAGTCGAGAAGCTCGCCCGTTCAAACGGGGCTTGGGGCGATGCGGAATTCCAGGCCAAGTACGTGAAGGTCTTCCTCGACATCGCCGATCTGTCGTCAGCCTACCAGCGTTTCGCCGATTTGATGAGCCTCGGCGACAATCCGGGACCGGAGCTGTCGCAGCTCAAGATCATCGTTGCCTCGGCATCCCAGCATGTGACCGAGCTGTTGATGGAAACCGCAGGCGGTGCCGGCGCCAACCAGGGTTTCGAGACGGTCGATGGCGAAGACATCAACCTGCTCGGACCGTTCTTCACGCACTTCGGCTCGATGATCGCGTCGGGGACCAACGACATCCAGCGCAACATCATCGCCAAGCGGGTCTTGAACCTGCCTTGAGCGGCAGGCGATCGATCCGCGCGGCGAACAAGGGGAGGGGTTGATCGTGTCACTGCAGGCATCGGCCGACGGAGATCTCAGCTTCACCGTGCAGCGTCCGCCAGCTTATGGAGAGCTGACGGACGTGCTGCCAGGACTGTACTGGGTGCGCCTGCCGGTGCCGCTGCGCCTCAACCACGTCAACTGCTGGCTGCTCGACGATGGTCCGGGCTGGACCCTCGTCGATTGCGGCATGAACACCGACGATATCTTCGAGATCTGGGATAAGCTTTGGCGCGGGCTGCTGCGCAGCCGCCCGCTCCAGAATCTCACCCTGACGCACGCGCATATCGATCACATCGGCTTCGCCGGCTATCTGGTGAAGGAGATGAAGTGCGCCGTGCGGCTGCCGTTCGCGGAATGGCTGAACGGCTGGATGATGTGGCACGAGCGCGACGAGGGGCTGACGGAGCAATTCGCCGATTACATGCGGCGCAATGGCGCCTCCGCCGACGAGGCGGCTGCGATCATGGGGGCGCAGCGGCCGTCGAAGTATCTGGGACTGAAACCGCCGCGCGAATTCTCGCGTATCAAGGACGGCGATAGGGTCTCGATGGGCAAGCGCGAATGGCGTGTCATCACCGCCGGCGGGCACTCACCCGAGCATGCATCGTTCTTCTGCGAGACGGACAAGATCCTGATTGCCGGTGACCAGGTGCTGTCGCACATCACCCCTTCGGTGATCGTGCCGTCGGCGCAGCCCGATGCCAATCCGATGAAGGAATATCTGGATTCATTGGCACGGTTCGAGGAACTGCCGGCGGATACGCTGGTGCTGCCCTCGCATGGCTTGCCGTTTCACGGGCTGCACACGCGGCTCGCCCAGCTTCGCGAGCACCATCAGGCCCGGCTGGAGGACATGGCCTCGCTGGTGACCGGCCCGACGAGCGCGTTCGCCGTCGCGCAGGAGGTGTTTCCGCGGGTGCTGCTCGAAAATCCGCGGCAGGCTTTCGGCGAGTCGCTCGCGCACCTCAACATGCTGGCCTCGATGGGCAAGCTGACGCGCACGGTCGATGACAAGGGCGCGATCACCTTCGCGCCCTTGTAGCGAGCACGTGCGTTACGCGCCGACCTGCTTGAAGCGCTTGACGGCCGGCGGACCATCCATGAAGGCACCCATCGCGCGGCCAAGCGTCTTGAAGTGGTCGCTGGCGCGATGCGCGTCCACGGCCGCCTGGTCAGCATAGCGCTCCAGAAACACGTACGTATTCGGCTCGTCGCCATGGTAGAGCTGATACAGCAGGCAACCCTTCTCGTTCTCGTTGACCTTCTTCACGAGCTCGGTCGCGACCTTTTCGAATTCCGCCCCCTGGCCGTCCTTGACCTTGATCGTGGCGACGACTCCAAACATCGGCATTTCTCCCTGTCATTGATGCGGCAATTTCTGCGAAATTCTCGCCGCCATTGCAATATCGGCATGTACGGCCGCGACCGCGCTCGCCGCCATGGCGGACGCGAAAAACGCAGGGCTGATCGCTGCCGGAATGGAAGCTCTGGCGCGTCATCGTCGGATGTGTAGAGTTAAGCCAACGACAGTGACGGCCCGAAAAGCGGCCGCATGGGAGGACCTATGGATCTTTCGCTTTCCGAAGAGCAGCGATTGCTCGGCGATGCGGCAGGGCGTTTTGCCGCGGGTCGTTATTCGTTCGAGGCGCGTCGCGCCATTCTGCAATCGGCGGACGGGTTCAGCCGCGACATCTGGCGCGAGTTCGCCGATCTCGGTTGGCTGGGATTGAACATTCCGGAAGACTTCGGCGGTCTCGGTACGGGCGCGATCGAAACCGGCGTCGTGATGGAGGCGTTCGGCCGCGCGCTGGTGGTTGAACCCTATCTGCAAACGGCGGTAGTTGCCGCAAACCTGATCAGCGGGCTCGGCACGCAGGAGCAGAAGCAGGCGCTGCTGCCGCCGATCGCGGAGGGGCGCTCGATCGGCGTGCTCGCGCATGGCGAGCCGCAGGCGCGTTACGTCCTCGATGATGTGGCGACGACCGCCATGCGCAATGGCAGCGGCTGGACCCTATCAGGCCGCAAGGACGTGGTCCTCGGCGCGCCGTGGGCCGATATGCTGCTGGTGTCGGCGCGCATCTCCGGCGGCCAGCGCGATCGTTCCGGCATCGGCCTGTTCCTGGTGCCGGCGAAGAGTGCGAGGCTGACGGCGCGGGCCTATCAGACGGTGGATGGCGCCCGCGCGAGCAACATCGTGTTGGAGAACGTGGCCGTGCCGGCTGACGCGCTGCTCGGCGGCAGCGAAGACGCCTTGCCCTCGATCGAGGCAGCGATCGACCGGGCGATCGCTGCGATGGCGTCGGAGGCGCTCGGTTGCATGCAGGTGCTGCTCGACACCACCATCGCCTACACCAAGACGCGCATTCAGTTCGGCAAGCCGCTGGCGGCCAATCAGGTGCTGCAGCATCGCATGGCGGCGATGGCGGTGAAGCTGGAGGAGGCGCGCGGCAGTGCCCTCAACGCGGCGCTGATGGCCGATGCCGATCCGGTGACGCGGGCAAGGGCTGCGTCCGGCGCCAAGGTCAAGGTCGGCAGGGCCGGCCGGTTCGTGGCGGAGCAGGCGGTACAGTTGCACGGCGGCATGGGCGTCACCGAGGAGCTGAACGTCGGCGCCTACTTCAAGCGGCTGATGGCGATCGAGATCATCTTCGGTAGTCCGGACTTCCATTTGCAGCGGTACATGCGGCTCGCGCCGCAGCCGGCCAGCGCGGCTTAGGAGGCAGCCATGGATCTGTCATTCTCGAAGGAAGAGCTCGCATTCCGCGACGAGGTACGGGAGTTCATTGCCAAGAATCTGACCGAGGACGTCAAGCGCATGCAGCGGCTGACGCCGAGCGCCTTGTCGGAAAAGCCCGTGTTCGCGAGCTGGCACGCGGCGCTGTCCAAGAAAGGTTGGGTGTCGCCGTACTGGCCGAAGCAGCATGGCGGCACGGGCTGGACGCCGGCGCAGCGCTATATCTTCGAGACCGAATGCGGCAAGGCCGGAACACCGAGCCTGCTGCCGTTCGGCGTGCACATGGTGGGGCCGGTCATCATCAAGTTCGGGTCGGAGCAGCAGAAGGCCTTCTACCTGCCGCGCATCGTCTCGGGTGAGGACTACTGGTGCCAGGGCTATTCCGAGCCGGGCTCAGGCTCGGACCTCGCCTCGCTGAAGACCCGCGCGGTGCGCGACGGCGATCATTACGTCGTCAACGGCACCAAGATCTGGACCACCCACGCGCACTTCGCCAACCGGATGTTCGCGCTGGTGCGGACGGCGGATACGCCGAAGCGGCAGGAAGGCATCAGCTTCCTTTTGATCGACATGACCACCAAGGGCATCTCGACCCGGCCGATCATCACCATCGGCGGCGATCACGAGGTCAATCAGGTGTTCTTCGACGATGTGCGCGTGCCGGTCGAAAACCGGATCGGCGAGGAGAACAAAGGCTGGACCTATGCGAAGTATCTGCTCGAGTTCGAGCGCGGAGCGAGCTTCCGTGCCGCCCGCTTCCGCCGTCAGCTCGGCGAGCTGAAGCGGCTGAACGCCAAGACCGGCAACGGCGCAGGCGGCGATGCGAGTATAGCGACGCGGATCGCCGAAGCCGAGATCGATGTCGATGCGCTCGAAATGATCGAGCTCAAGCTTCTGTCGGATGTGCAGGCCGGGCGCAATCCGGGTCCGGTGTCGTCGGTGCTGAAATTGCGCGGCACGGAAATCTTTCAGACGCTCACACGGATCGGCGTCGATATCATCGGCACCAATGCGCTGGTGTGGGAGCCGCGGCGGCCGCTCTACAGCCTGAACGAGGCCGCGGTGCTGCCGGACGACGAACTGGCGGTGCTGCCGGCGCATCTCGACGGGCGCGCGCATACGATCTTCGGCGGCACATCGGAGATCCAGCACGAGATCGTCGCCAAGCAGATGCTCGGCCTGTGAGACAAAATCAGGGTCGTTTCCGTCCCTGATCGGTTGCTGTGCGAATCACGGGGCGCGGGCACTGGTGCCCGCTTTTGCTTGAAAGAGCTCTATCTCTTACCTCTGCGCATCGGCTTGTTCGAAAGCCGCCCACACTTTTCGGGCCGATGCGCTAGCTCAGTTTGAGCATGATCTTTTCGGAAAACCGCTACGCACGTTTCCGGACCATGCTTTAGCGTCCGGTGAATGCAGGCGCGCGCTTCTCGACGAAGTGCCGCACGCCTTCCTTGAAATCCTCGCTGGCGAGGCTCAGCGCCATCTCGTGATCGGCGAGGTCCATCGCATCGTTGAGCGGCTGCATATGCGCAGCCCAGAGCTGCCGCTTGATCACGCCGAGCGAGCGCGGCGACGACAGTTCGCCGAGTTCCTTGGCATAGGCGAGCGTCGCCGGCATCAGCTCACTCGCCGGATAGAGGCGATCGACCATGCCGAGCTTCAGCGCCTCGGGCGCCATCACCTTGCGCGCGGAGAGCAGCAGATCGGCTGCTGCGGAGTGGCCGACCAGCCGCGGCAGCGTCCAGCTCATGCCGTGTTCGGCGATCAGGCCGCGGCGCGCGAACGCCGTGGTGAAGGAGGCTTCTTCCGCCGCGAAGCGCATGTCGCAGAACAGGGCGTAGCAGAGCCCGAGGCCGGCGCACGGACCGTTGATCGCGGCGATGATCGGCTTCGGCACGGCGGGAAAATAGGNGTTGGCGCGCTGGAAGTCCTTGCGCGAATTCGGATCGAACGGCGCCGGCGGCTTCTCGTCGATCCGGCCGGCGCTGGAAATGTTGGAGAGCCGTTTCATGTCGGCGCCGGCGCAGAAGCCGCGGCCGGCACCGGTGAGCACGATGACGCGCACGGTGCTGTCATCGGTGGCCTGCCGCATCGCCTGCCGGACTTCGTTGCCCATGGTTGCCGTCCAGGCGTTGAGGCTCTCTGGGCGGTTCAGCGTGACGATCGCGGTGCGGCCGTCGATCCGGTAGTCGATTTCGGTGAAGGACATTCATCTCTCCCTTTTCGCGCGCGCTTGCTCGCGGCGTTTTTGTCGTCGGCATAGGTGGCGATGATGCCCATCAGTCCAGCAACGATCAAGGCTGCCGCATGACCGGCAGCCTTGCCATTCCAGCCGCTCGCGGCGATCAGCCCGCGGCCGCCACCGCCTGCTGCGCCATCACCTTGATCAGATTGGCGCGATAAGCCGCCGAGCCGTGAATGTCCGCCATCATCCCCTCGGTTGGAATGCGGATGGGCTCCAGCGCGGCCGCCGACCAGTTGGCCTTCAGTGCTTGTTCGATAGCCTCGACCCGCATCACGCCATCCTGGGCCGCGCCGGTTGCTGCGACGCGGACGTCGCCGGCCTTGGTCTTGGCCACGAACACGCCGGTCAGTGCAAATCGCGAGGCCGGATGGCGGAATTTCGCGTAGGCGGCTTTGGCAGGAATCGGAAACGAGACGGCGGTGATGATTTCACCGTCATCGAGAGCGGTGGTGAACAGGCCCTGGAAGAAGTCGTCGGCTGCGATCGTGCGTTTGTTGGTCTGCACGGTTGCGCCCAGCGCTAGCACGGCGGCGGGATAATCGGCTGCCGGATCGTTGTTGGCGAGCGATCCGCCGATGGTGCCGCGATAACGAACCGCCGGATCGCCCAGCACGGAGGTCAAATGCACGAGCGCCGGAATCGCCCGCCGCACCTGCGGGTTCTGCAGGATATCGTAATAGGTGGTGGCGGCCTTGATCGTCACCGCGTCAGCGGACACGTCGATGCCGACCAGGGCCGGGATCTTTGCCAGATCGATGACGTCGGAGGGAGCCGCCAGGCGCTGCTTCATCACCGGGATCAGCGTGTGGCCACCGGCGAGATATTTTGCGTCGGCGCCCTTCGCGAACAGGGCGACGGCCTCGTCAACGCTCGACGGGCGGTGATAGGTGGTCTGATACATGATCGTGCTCCCAGTCAGGCGTTACCGTGGATCGCGGCCCAGACGCGATCCGGCGTCGCCGGCATCGCGAGGTCATTGTTGCCGATCGCGTCGGTAATCGCGTTGATCACCGCAGCCGAAGCGCCGATCGCGCCCGCCTCGCCGCATCCCTTCACGCCGAGCGGATTGCCGGGGCAAAGCGTCGTCGTGTGCTGCAGGTTGAACGACGGCAGGTCGTCCGCGCGCGGCATGGCATAGTCCATGAAGGATGCGGTCACGAGTTGTCCGCTCCTGTCGTAGACCGTGCCTTCCAGCAGCGCCTGGCCGATGCCTTGCGCCAGCCCGCCATGCACCTGGCCTTCGACGATCATCGGGTTGATCAGCCGGCCGAAGTCATCGACGGCGACGAAATTCACGAACGATGTCTTGCCGGTCTTTTCCTCGACCTCTATCTCGCAGATATAGGCGCCGGCCGGGAACGTGAAGTTGGTCGGATCGTAGAATGCGCCCTCCTTCAAGCCGGGCTCCATGCCTGGCGGCAGATTGTGCGCGGTGTAGGCGGCCAGCGCGACATTGGCGAACGGCATCGCCTTGTCGGTGCCCGCGACCTTGAAGTTCCCGTCCTCGATGATAATGTCGTCCTCGGAGGCTTCGAGCTGATGCGAGACGATCTTCTTCGCCTTCGCCTCGACCTTCTCCAGCGCCTTGACGATCGCCGAGATGCCGACTGCGGCCGAGCGCGAGCCGTAGGTGCCCATCCCGAACTGCACCTTGTCGGTGTCGCCATGGACGATCGAGACCTGGCTGATCGGAATGCCGAGCCGATCCGCAACCACCTGCGCGAAGGTCGTCTCGTGGCCCTGACCGTGGCTGTGCGAGCCGGTGAGGATCTCGATGGTGCCGACCGGATTGACGCGGACTTCGGCAGATTCCCACAGGCCGACGCCGGCGCCAAGGCTGCCGACCGCTTTCGATGGCGCAATACCGCAGGCTTCGATGTAGCAGGAGAAGCCGATGCCGCGCAGCTTGCCCTCCTTCTTGGCCTTCTCCTTGCGGGCGCTGAACCCGGCGTAGTCGATGGCCTTCAGCGCCGCGTCGAGCGAGGCATGAAAGTCGCCGGTGTCATAGGCCATGATCACCGGCGTCTGGTGCGGGAAGCTGGTGATGAAATTCCTCTTGCGCAATTCGGCCGGATCGACCTTGAGCTGGCGGGCGGCGGTTTCCACCAGCCGCTCCAGCAGGAAGCTGGCCTCGGGTCGCCCGGCGCCGCGATAGGCGTCGACTGGCGTGGTGTTGGTGTAGACGCCGATCACCTCGCAGTAGATGTTCGGGATATTGTACTGGCCGGAGAGCAGTGTCGCGTAGAGATAGGTCGGCACCGAGGACGAGAACAGCGACATGTAGGCGCCGAAGTTGGCGTGGGTTTTCACCCGCAGGCCGATCATCTTGTGATCCTTGTCGAAGGCCATATCCGCTTTCGAGATGTGATCGCGGCCATGCGCGTCGGTGAGAAACGCCTCGGTACGGTCGGCGGTCCACTTCACCGGCCGCTCGATCTTTTTCGAGGCCCAGAGCGCCACCATCTCCTCGGGATAGATGAAGATCTTCGAGCCGAAGCCGCCGCCGACATCCGGCGCGATCACACGCAGCTTGTTCTCGGGCGCGATGTTGTAGAACGCCGACAGCACCAGCCGTGCCACATGCGGGTTCTGCGACGTGGTGTAGAGCGTGAAGTGATCCTCGGCGCTGTTGTAGTCGGCGATCGCCGAGCGTGGCTCCATCGCATTCGGAACCAGCCGGTTGTTGGTCAGTTCGAGCGAGACCACGTTCGCGGCCTTGGCGAACGCCGCATTGCACGCCGCCTCGTCGCCCAGCGACCAGTTGTAAACGATATTGCCCGGCGCCTCGGGATGGAGCTGCGGCGCGCCCGGAACGATCGCCGCGCGGATGTCCGGCACGGCAGGCAATTCCTCATAGGTCACGTCGACCTTCTCCGCCGCGTCGCGGGCGAGATTCTTGCTTTCCGCCAGCACCACCGCCACGGCCTGTCCGACGAAACGCACGGTCTCCGGCGCCATTGCCGGCCAAGCGCCCATCTTCATCGGTGAACCGTCCTTCGAGTAGACCATCCAGCCGCAGATCAGGTTGCCGATCTTGTCATCGACCAGCTCCTTGCCGGTCAGCACGGCGACGACGCCGGGCAGCTTCAGCGCCTCGGACGCGTCGATGCTCTTGACCGTCGCATGGGCATGCGGCGAGCGGACGAAGTGGGCATAGGTCATGCCGTGCAGGCGGATATCGTCGGTGTAACGGCCCTTGCCGGTGATGAAGCGCTTGTCTTCCTTGCGTGCGACGCGGGCGCCAATGCCTTCAATGCCCATGGGATCTCCTCCTTGAGGCTGCTCGCATCGCGTCGTGACGAGGGCGCGGAGAGCAGCGATTTTGCGAAAAGCTGCGAAGCAACACGCGCCGCGGTCTATTCGGCCGCTTGCGAAACCTTCATGCGGCCCGCGGCATCGAGCACGGACTTGACGATGTTGTGGTAGCCGGTGCAGCGGCAGATGTTGCCTTCCAGCTCCTGCCGGACGGTCGCCTCATCGAGCGCCGCGCCGTGCCGGTTGACGATATCGATCGCCGACATGATCATCCCCGGTGTGCAATAGCCGCACTGCAGGCCGTGATTGTCGCGAAAGGCCGCCTGCATCGGATGCAGGTCGTCGCCTTTGGCGATGCCTTCGATGGTGGTCACGTTGGCGCCGTCGGCCTGGCCAATGAGGACGGTGCAGGATTTGACGGCCCGCCCGTCGATGTGGACGACGCAGGCGCCACACTGGCTGGTATCGCAACCGACATGGGTGCCGGTCAGCCTCAGGTGATCGCGAAGGAAATGAACCAGCAGGGTGCGGTCTTCAACATCGCCAGAGACCGCCTTGCCGTTCACCGTCAGTTTGACCGCGGGCATACCGAACCTCCCCAATGACTGGAATTATTATTGTTCCAAGTAGGCCCTGCGCGCGGTGTCATTTCAATCGTTATTTCGTTGAACCGACGAGCCGCGGAGTTTTCGTGGGCGAGGCGGAGCACGAAGCTCCGGTGCGACGTTTCGATCCAGCGCCACCTGCCGCAGGGCGCTGGAATCGTTCGCCGATTCCAACCGCCCGCCGCTCCCGTGACGGAGCGGTGACGGATGGCCCACGCAAACCACCGGTCCCCGGCTAATAAAGAGTGCCGCGATCACGATCCCGCGCGTTGAATGTCGAACCATCGCTTGGATGGCGGCCTGGCACATCGCGGTGCAGCATGCGCTGATGAAGCGCCAAGGGTATTGGTTTACTGCCCGTTATTCATTTCGTCTTAATTTTGGGCATTCGCACGCGGTTCGTCTCACTTCTTACCAACTCGTGAATCGATAGCATCGGTCAACGATGCGTGCGGGGCACGGCCTGAACAGCCGCGTCGCGTTGGCCGACAGATTTTTTGGAACAGGAATCAGAATGTCTCCGTCCAAGCGCATCCGGCTTCCCACATTCAATCTGCTGACCAACCTGGCGATCCGAACCAAGATCATGCTCGGCTTCATGCTGGTCTTGGTGTTGTCCGCGGTCGGCGTCACCGTCGCCTATCTCGGCTACGACAAGGTGTCGGCTGGGTTCTCCTCGTATCGCACCAGCGTCGGCGACGGCGTGATGGCCAGAACCATCGATCGTGAAGCGATGGCCTATCAGCTGGCGGCCCGCTATTACGTGGTGACCGGCGACGAATCCGATGCGACCAACGCGCTGGCCGCCGAAGGAGACTTGCGCGAGGCGATCGAGAAGGCGTCCCGCGACATGCGGGACGGCGCACGCCGCAACGCGACCGCCGAGCTGTCGCACCGGTTCGAGAAGTTCTCGAAAGTCTTTGCCCAGATCCTCGAGCTGAAGCGTGACAATTTCCGTTATGCGGCGAACGAGCTGCAGCGCGGCGGCAGCATGCTGCGCCAGCGCATGGAAGACCTCGCCGATTCCGCGACGCTCGCCGATATGAGCAGCCTGAACGTGGGCGCCAAGGAAGCGGGCACGCAGTTTGTGGCGGCCGCGGCCAACGTCAACATGTTCGTGACCCGCCATGACAATCTCACGGCGAACGGCGCGGAAAGCCGGCTGAAGATGATCGAGACGACGCTGACCTCGCTGCATACGGACGATCAGCAGATCAAGCGGAAGATCAGCGGCATCATCGAACTGCTGACGAGCTATCGCAAGGCGTTCTCGGCGATCGTGGCCAACGCCAAGACGATCGATGGGCTGGTCACCGAAATGACCGCGGCGGCGGAAGCGATCGCCAAGGATGCCGAGGCGATCAAGATCAGCGCGATGGCCGACGAAAAGCGTATCCAGGGCGAAACGGAATCGCTGGTCAGCACGACGCAGAGCTTCGTGCTGATGCTGACGATCGGCGTGACCATCCTGGGTGCCTTGATGGCGCTGTTGATCGGCCGGGGCATCTCGGGCCCGATCGTGGCGCTCTGCGCATCGATGCGTGAACTGGCCTCCGGGCACTTCGACGCGGTGCTGCCGGGACTGGGCCGCAAGGACGAGATCGGCCAGATGGCCAGCGCAGTCGAGGAGTTCAAGACCCAGGCGATCGCCAAAGCGGAACGCGATGCGGCCGAGCAGGAGGAGAAGAATCGCACGACCGCGAGTGCGCGTCGCGCGGAACTGATCCGCTTCGCCGACGATTTCGAGAATGCCGTCGGCGCGATCGTTGCCAACGTCGCCACCTCGGCGACTCAGCTCGAAGCTGCGGCGGATATCCTGACCCGCACCGCGGATACGACGCAGAATCTGTCCGCGACGGTCGCCAGCGCTTCCGAAGAGGCGTCGTCGAACGTGCAGTCGGTGGCCAGCGCCACCGAGGAGCTCTCGGCTTCGATCGAGGAGATCGGCCGCCAGGTGCGTGAATCCAGCCGGATCGCCGAAGGCGCGGTGATCCAGGCGCAGGAGACCGATCAGAGGATCGGCAAGCTGTCGCGCGCGGCGCAGCAGATCGGCGATGTGGTGAAGCTGATCAATGCGATCGCCGAACAGACCAACCTTCTCGCGCTGAACGCCACCATCGAGGCGGCGCGCGCGGGCGAGGCCGGCCGTGGCTTCGCCGTGGTGGCGTCCGAGGTGAAGTCGCTCGCCAGCCAGACGGCGAAGGCGACCGACGAGATCTCCTCGCACATCCTCGGCATGCAACAGGCGACGCAGGAATCAGTGGTGGCGATCAAGGAGATCGGCGAGACCATCGCTCAGGTGTCGCAGATCGCCACGCGCATTGCCGCCTCCGTCGAGCAGCAGAGTTCGGCTACGCAGGAGATCGCCCAGAACGTTCAGAGCGTTGCCGCCGGCACGCAGGACGTCGCGGGGAACATCGTTCAGGTCAATCGCGGCGCTACCGAAACCGGGACCGCGTCGGGAGACGTGCTGAGCTCCGCGCAAACGCTGTCGACGGAGAGCACGCGCCTGCGGCAGGAACTCGACCGCTTCATGGCGAACGTGCGCGCAGCCTGATCGATCCTCAAATCGATCGTCAGATGGCATCGAGTTCCCCGGCGTTTTGCGCCGGGGAACTTTTTTCATGGATCAGTGTTGGTTACGGATGGAGGTGAGTATCGCCTCCAAGGCTCCGGGAGGTCTCTTCTGGGGCGTCTTCCCTTTGCAGGTTCGGCGAAGGAACGGTTGCGGCGTCATGGAAAAGATTGTCTGCGGCCTCAATGCTTGCGGAAGGCCGGATGACATCATCACCATCAACGCATCTGCAACAAACCGAAACGGCCGATCCGGCAGGAGCGTCAGCATCCGATTCCAGTCGGATCGTCGAAACCGACATTCCCGCGCGCCTTGATCGGCTGTCGTGGGGCCGGTTTCATACCCTCGTCGTCGTCGCGCTCGGCGTCACATGGATTCTCGACGGCCTGGAGGTCACGCTTGCGGGTGCGCTGTCCGGAGCCCTGAAAGCGAGCCCGACGCTTCAGTTCAGCAATGCGGATATCGGCATCGCCAGCAGCGCCTATCTCGCAGGCGCAGTGCTTGGTGCGTTGTTCTTCGGCTGGCTGACCGACCGGATCGGCCGGAAGAAGCTGTTCTTCGTGACGCTGGCCGTCTATCTCGCCGCAACCGCTGCAACGGCGCTGTCATGGAATCTGTATAGCTTTGCGTTGTTCCGGTTTCTGACCGGCGCCGGCATCGGCGGTGAATACACGGCGATCAATTCGACGATCCAGGAGCTGGTCCCGGCGCGTTATCGGGGATGGACCGATCTCGTCATCAACGGAAGTTTCTGGATCGGTGCAGCGATCGGTGCGGTGCTCGGCATCGTGCTGCTCAATCCGGCGGTGATCGATCCGGATGTCGGCTGGCGCGTGGCATTCCTGGCGGGGGCGACGCTTGGTCTCGTGGTGTTCCTGATGCGGTTCTGGATTCCGGAAAGCCCACGCTGGCTGATGATCCATGGCCAGCCCGAGCGGGCGCAGGCGATCGTCGCCGATATCGAGCGCCGCTCCACGGTCGCGCCGGACAGCGGCGCTGGCACGCTGCTGACGATCCGGCTGAGGATGCGCAGCCATACTCCGCTGCGGGAGGTCGCGCGAACGCTGATCCGCGCCTATCCGAACCGGACGGTGCTCGGCTTCGGGCTGATGGCGGCGCAGGCGTTCTTCTACAACGCCATCTTCTTCACCTATGCGCTGATCCTGACGGATTTCTACGGCATCGCCGCGGATCATGTCGGCTGGTATCTGCTGCCGTTCGCGGCGGGCAATTTCCTCGGGCCGCTGCTGCTCGGCCGTCTGTTCGATACGGTCGGCCGCCGAACGATGATTACGCTGACCTATGGCGTCTCCGGCGTGCTGCTCGCCGTTTCGGGTTACCTGTTCTCGATCGGTGTGCTCACCGCGCAAACGCAGACGATCGCCTGGATGGTCATCTTCTTCTTCGCATCGCCCGCCGCGAGTGCCGCGTATCTGACGGTCAGCGAAACGTTCCCGCTGGAAATTCGCGCGCTGGCGATTGCGATGTTCTATGCGCTGGGCACGGCGGTCGGCGGCGTTGCCGGGCCTGCGCTGTTCGGCGTGCTGATCGACACCGGCTCGCGCGTCAGCGTGTTCGGTGGGTATCTTTTGGGCGCCATCATGATGCTGGCTGCCGCGGTGCTGGCATGGCGGCTCTGCATCGCCTGCGAGCGACGACCGCTCGAGGATGTGGCACGCCCGCTGGCTGTGATAGAGTGAGGATAGGTGCACGAATGGAAGTCGAAACGGAACCACTGGAGCGGAACAAGAAGGGCGCCGTCCCCGTCCCGGGCGCCATTGTTCCGCACCTCGATGAATGCGCGCTGCTGTTCGATGTCGACGGTACGTTGATCGATCTCGCGTCCACGCCGTCTGCGATCGTCATTCCTCCGGAACTGCCATCTCTGCTGGAGGAGCTTTGGCGCCGCACGTCCGGCGCGTTGGCGTTGGTCAGCGGCCGTACCATCAGCGACATTGACCAGATCACCAAGCCGGTCAAGCTTCCGGCTGTCGGAGGTCACGGCGCGGAAATGCGACTGCAGCTGGACCGCGGCGTGCAGGCGGCGGACGTGCTGCCGATGGACCCGCATTTGAAACGGCGGTTTGCCGCGATTGCGCAAGCGAAGCCCGGTATCCTGGTCGAAGACAAGGGATATTCGATGGCGCTTCACTATCGGCTTGCGCCGGAGGCGGAGCGATACATCTATGATTCTGTCGCTGCGATCCGCGCCGATCTGCCGGAAGCCCCGATCGAAGTTCTCGCCGGAAAATTCGTCGTCGAAATCAAGCACGAGGGATTTTCGAAGGCGACGGCTGTGCGAACCTTGATGGCGCAGCCGCCGTTTGCCGGCCGCTACCCGATCTTTCTCGGCGATGACGTCACCGATGAATCAGTGTTCGGTATCATGCCGGATATCCATGGCGCGGGTTATTCGGTTGGACGTGTCGTCCAAGGAACCGCGGGCCATTTCGATTCGCCGAGCGATGTGCGCGCCTGGATCGCGCGCATGATCAAGGAGCAGCCGACGCGTCGCTGATGCTGCGATAATTCGCCGCGTGCTGCACAAATCAGCGCGCATGATGGTTTCGACTCTGCGATGATCGAGGTTCCGATGGAACCTGGTTCCCGAGCATGATTCTGAAAAGCATGCGCGGTTTTCCGAAAGATCATGCGCAAACGATGCGCGATTTGAGGCTGTTCCTACATCCATCGCCTGTCTCACGATTTAATTCGCCGATGAAATTTGACGAGGAACCATAATGATGAACAGCCGTTTATCTCTCAGCCGAATTGGTGGGGATACTGCTGTGAATCTGGTTGTTGTTTCAAACCGCGTCGCGCGCGCCACGGCGAACGAGCCGATGACCGGCGGGCTTGCGGCTGCCTTGCTTCCAGTCGTTGAAAAATCCGGCGCAGTCTGGGTTGGTTCGAGCGGCCAGTTGAGTCCGCGTTCGCACGGCCCGGCACAAGTCGAGGTTCAGGCGCTCGGCGCGGGCGTGCTGGCTCTGCTCGACATGCCGGCCGAGGACTATGGCGGCTATTACGAAGGCTTTGCGAACTCCGCGCTCTGGCCGGCGCTGCATTCCCGCAGCGATCTCATCCGTGTGTCCGACGACGACTACTGGGCTTATCGGCGCATCAATGCGTTCGTCGCCAATGCGCTGATGCGTTTCAAGAAGAGCGACACTGCATTCTGGGTCCAGGACTATCACTTCCTCGCGCTCGGCGAGGAGTTGCGTCGGCGTGGCGTGATGCAGCCGGTCGGCTTCTTCCTGCATACCCCGTGGCCGGCGCGTTCGGTGGTGATTGGCGTGCCGCATCATCGCGAGCTGATCGAAGCGATGCTGGCGTATGATGTGATCGGATTTCAGACCGAGGACGATTGCGCGCGCTTCAGCGACTATGTGCAGAACGAACTTGGCCTGACGGTTGAGGACGGCGCCGTCATCTCGCGCTATGGCGTATCGCGGCTGGCTGCCTTCCCGATCGGGATCGATGTCGATGGGTTTGCCGCGCAGGCGGCGAAAGCGGCGACGCATCCGGAAGTCTCGCGCCTGCGCATGTCGCTGCGCGGCGAGAAGCTGGCGATCGGTGTCGATCGCCTGGACTATTCGAAAGGGCTGGTCAACCGGATCAATGCGTTCGATCGGCTGTTCGAGATGCAGCCGTCGTTGAAGCGTACGCTGTCGCTGTTGCAGATCGCGACGCCGTCGCGCGATGCGATCGAAGCCTATAACCGTCTGCAGACCGAGTTGGCGGGCCTCGTGTCGACAGTGAATGGCCGGCACGGCGAGCCTGACTGGACGCCGATCCGCTACCTGAACAAGGGCTATGGCCAGCAGGTGCTCTCCGGGTTCTACCGTGCGGCCAAGGTTGGCGTGGTCACCCCGTTGCACGACGGCATGAATTTGGTCGCCAAGGAGTATGTCGCGGCGCAGGATCCGGATGATCCGGGTGTGCTGGTGCTGTCGAAGTTCGCGGGGGCCGCGAAGGAGATGGATGCCGCGCTGCTGGTCAATCCGAACGACATCGACGACGTGGCGCGCGGACTGGCGCGCGCGGTGTCGATGTCGCCCGGTGAGCGCCGGGAACGATGGTCGGTGCTGATGGCGCGGCTGCGCGCCCGCACCATCCATCGCTGGTTCTCGGACTTCTTGGCGGAGCTGGACAATGTGCCCCGGCAGTTGGCGCCGGAGGCCGATCGCGGATCCGTGCTGCAGCTCGCCGCCAGCCAGGGTCGAGCCCGCCAGTTGCATTAAGCGCACTCTGCTGGAGCGCTGCGCAGGACGAGGCGGAAAGTGCTTGTCCTTCGCGTAGATGACGACGAGGCTCATGATCCGCGTCGTGGGCCTGTTCGTGTGCCGCAAACCTTCGCGGTCGGCCTGCTCAACAATAGGATACGCCATCGACGATGGCGCAGCGCGTCTTGTTCGGCGCATTGGGATCATCGAGCGGGATGACGCCCGAGCCCGAACCGACGAAGACGCCCGGGCCGACATGCACCGACGATGTGTTGCCGAGGATTACGCTCGGATGTGGCGTCGCGGAGTGCGAACGGGTGCCGTCGCTCCAGATGATCGCGGTATCGGCGAGGATGCCGCGGCGGCCGTCCTCACAGGTGACGGTGCTTCCCTCGCGCTTGCAGGCCTGGGCGAGGGCGCAGGAGACGCTCATCGCCAACGCGGTCAGGAGGCCGATGGCAAGCGCCGGGATTGATGGTCTCATCGTGACGTCCTTGGTGCCCGGACGGCGGCCGCTAACATTTCCGGATGCGAAATGTCAGCACGGTCTCTTCGCGGGTTTGCGATTCCAATGTGTCGCCGGTCTGCGCGATCAGGTTCGGGATATCGATCGCGGCGAGCGGATCGGTGCATTCGACGACGATCACGCTGCCCGGCAACGCCTGTGCGAGCGCTTTCCGTGTCCGCAGGGCAGGCAGGGGGCACTTCAGGCCGCGCAGTTGCAGCAGGATCTCGGGCAGTTCGGAAGCGGGTGTCATGGGCTCACGTCTGGCGGACATGGCGTAGGGGCGCCGTGCCTGCGTCTTACCTCAGAAATCGGGAAACTGCACAATGAGCGCGCGTGCATGGTCGAGGTCGGCCGGTGTGTTGATGTTGAAGAACGGATCGGCGGGCGTGGTGTCCCACGGGCTGACGGCGATCTGATAGCGGGCGAGGAAATGATCGACCTTGCGAAGGTGTTGCGTCAGCAGCGCGTCCCGCAAGGCGGAGCGGAGCGAAACCGGCCATAGCGCATAGACGCCATGGCGTCGGCCGTTCGATGCGGCGCAGGCAATCTCCGCCCGCGCGTCATCGCGGGCCTGGCTCAGCCGTGCAACCAGATTGGCGGGCAGAAACGGACCATCGACGGGAACGGTCACGGCCAGGGCCACGTCCGGGGCATGGACGGCGATCCAGTCGAGGCCTGCGAGAACGCCGCTGAGCGGACCAAGTCGCTCGGCGACGGGATCGGGCGCGATCGGCAGGGCCGGGTGCTGCGCCGGCTCGTTGGAATTGAGCACCAGGCCGGCGCACTGCGGCCGCAGGCGGCGGATCGCGCGGGCGACCAGCGTCTCGTCGCCGATCGAAAGATCGGCCTTGCCGCGCCCACCGAGCCGTTCGGCCCGGCCGCCGGCCAGAATGATGCCGAAAACCTTGCTCTGTGCTGCGTCCAACGCCGTCGATTCCCTGTTGAAACCCTTATCTTTTCAATCGTTTGCGGAAAAGTGCGCGAGCCATGCGCTTGCCGCTTGCAAATCCGCGCTGCCGCGGTCAAGAGGTGCTGCGCGAAACTGCTCACCCGCAGTCGGGCTCAGTCCGGACTGCCGCCATGGGTAGCAGGTTTCTGAGGAGAGGTGGCCGAGTGGTTGAAGGCGCACGCCTGGAAAGTGTGTATACGGGAAACCGTATCGCGGGTTCGAATCCCGCTCTCTCCGCCAGCACCAAACCGTTGAATTGTTGACGAAATTTTGTCTCGCCACCCTAGAATACACGGTGGCGTACACATGGCGTCGTGCCTCTGGCAACGCGGCGCGACTTGGTTCTTTCAGCTGCGACCGCCCTCGGATCTGCAATCGGCCCTCGGTGCGGCGCCTTTCAGAATTCGGCTGCCGTGCCAGACCCGTCGAGAGGCGTCCCGTTTCGCCCGTCATCTCGCCGGTGTGGCTGAGCGATGGCTGATGATGATGATGCGGTATCGGGGCTTTGCGAAGATGCGTGTTGCTGCCATGCGCAGCAGCAATGTGGGGAAGAGCCGCTTTCTGCCGAGGACGTGAAATCACAACAGGCCGAAGTCCGACGTAAATTCGTCAACACACTTGTCGCCGAGGTTGAACAGCTCACCAAACTTTCGGATGAATTCCTTTCTCTGGAAAAAGTGCGGAAAAATTCTACCAAGGCTGACGCAAAGATCATCGACGACGAGCAGAAGGCACTGTTCGAAGCTCGATGAAGGGTTGGAATTTCTTCGCAACCGAAGTCATCGCCGATTTTGATACGGTCTTTGCTGGCATGCAGTGGGCCAAAGAGAGTAGCCATCGCCTCTTTGAAGAACTCGACAATCTGTCAGAAAGCTACAAATACGACGGCATTGAGTGGAGATCGCAATTACAAACGATAACGGCGAAGGCGAAGCAATTTGAGGCTGAGAGCCAGCTTGCTCATGAGGCGAATTCGAATGTCTTGATGCAGGTCAAGCAATGAAAGACAGCGCGGCCATATCTGAGAGGTTTCTTTATCAGGGCCATTGCAAAGCGAAGCTATGGGAGAGTTTCTGATTGCGAAGACGCAACTACCAGAAGGAGAGATCGCCTATTTTAATCATCACATCCGGACGTTCCTTGAAATCGTGGGTGACAAGCGTATCGCTGAATACACTGAAGGCGATCTGACTTATTTCGCAGGAGAACTGCGGTTCTTGCCAGAACGGCACACTGTGGACCCTCGTTGGAGAGGGAAAACTCTCGTCGCTGCACTTCAGGAAAATCGCTCGCGCCCACCTAGCAGCCGCGCCAGGTCGCTCTCATTCACGACCATCAAGATTGGCTATGTCGGCAAGATCAAAACTTGCATTCGGTGGCTCTGTGCGAACTATCGGGTCCAATATCCGTTGACTATGGTCATACGTTCATACCGAAGGATGCGCGCTCGTCGACAATCAGGTTCAGTCTCGATTCTTCCCAGCTCAACCGGTTCTTTGCAGCTTGTAATCCGATGACCTGCCGGAACCGTCGGCTTTTCTAGCGGCTCGGCGCTCTGTCGACAAAGCCACAGAGCAGCTTCGCGAGTTTGAGCGTCGATCGCCAAACCCCGCCAGTCAATCGATAGTCCGCCGGCGCCAACCATCTGGAATCACCCAGTCGGGTCGTCGCGCGGAGCAGAGAAAGAGCAGCTTCAAAGAAAAACCTGAAGCAATGTTAGCAAGGGTCAGGTCAGCTCGAGCAGCATTCGCAAGCGCGAAACACGCCCTAGTTACTCAGCAAGCGAAGTTCGCGCAGGAGCGCAGCGAGCAGAGCGCGACACTCGCGGCTCGTAAACAGCAGGCAGTGAAGTTCATCAAGGCTGGAGAAATCGCGAGAATGCGCCTTGCGCGGAATCCCGAATTGGGGTTTGGCGGTCTCTCCCATGTACTGCAGCTTGCAGCACGGCCTCAGGCTCCGCCATCAGTTTTGTTGATGACGCGCACGGTGAATTTGGCGGCCGAGACGATGTTGTGCTCTATGACGAGTGGGGCAAGCCTCACAAAGCCAATCCGCGAGCGTCGTGGTAAGCGTGCTCTCGATTTCGACGAGCCGTCGTGGAGACGATCAATCGGTTGAGGATATTCAGCAATGGACGTCTCGTGATGGTTCGGACAGCGAGGATGTCCAACGGCTGATTATTTGGAAAGTCTACGAAGCATATCGGTGTCGTCGTCAGTAACATCATCGCGTCCGGCGAGCGGGGGATGATCCGAGCGTAATCCAGAGCCCATCGAACATTGCGCCGTTCAGAGCGGATAGTTCGGGACTTTCGATGACAAGAGCAAAGTTCTCTTTCCTTGATGAAACGTAGAGCACCCTTTCATCATAGAGATACATTGTCATGCCGAGATCCATGGAGGTTGGCGCATACCGTAGCTCGCGCAATTCATCCTGCGACGATGGCCAGATGTGCTCGCTCTCGCGGGAAGGCGAGCGTATGACTTGGAGCTGGATGCCGCGGCGAAGCCGCTCGGCAATGAAGCCATCCATCCATTCCGCGCCCGGCGCCTCAAGAAGCTCGTGCATCGACAGAATCCCACGCAAGATCTTGGACCTGCAGTCCAGCGTTTCCCACATCGCGCGGCGGATGCCCTCGATGCCTTCATAGAAACGAATGCGCGGACGGATCTTAGGTCCCCCGAGCAGCGAGCGAAGCTCCGGAATGAGGTCGTCGAGCATGGATCGTGTGCGATCCCATTCCCGGAGCAGCACGCCAGGATCTTCCGCGACGATCTGCTTGACTCCGCCGTCGCCCTCAATCTGGCTGAGCAGGCCGCGTTTCTGAAGACGTTGCAAAAGATCGTAGCCGTTCGTGCGCGAAACGTCGGCGCGCGCCGAGACAGCCGTGACGGACGCTGTTCCGAGTTCGAGCGCGGCGAGGTAAAAGCGCTGTTCCTTTTCGTCCAGACCTAACGCAAGAAGCCGGGGATCCATAGAGCCTCCTGTCGATGTATTTCGACACAGATTTCGGCACATTAATCATGCCAATGGCTCATTAAAAGATCTGTCTGAGAAAAATGTCGATCTGATATGACAGCAGGTCGTGACGCTTGGGATGTTTCCGCATGCGCACGCCTAACTCTGACAGCGAGGATTTCCATGGATACGTTCGAACTGGCCGGGCTGACACCCGCGCTCCGTTATAAGTTGCTCGCCGGGCTTGTTGTGCCGCGCCCGATTGCGTTGATAACGACCGTGTCCGACGCGGGCGTGGTGAATGCTGCGCCTTATTCTTTCTTCAACGTGTTCTCCGAAGATCCGCCCATCGTCGTTGTGGGCCTGCAGTCGAAGGATGATCTGTCGCTCAAGGACACCGCGCGCAACGTGCGCAGTTCCGGTGAGTTTGTCGTGAACATGGTGGATGAAGATCTCGCTGTCGCGATGAACGATTGCGCTATCGACTTTCCGCCTGAACGAGGCGAGCCGAGCAGCCTGCAATTGTCGCTCGCCCAGAGCCATCAAGTTGCTGTGCCGCGCCTGGTGCGCAGTCCAGTCGCGCTCGAGTGTCGGAAGGTGACGATGATGAATTTTGGTGTGGGTCGTGATCTTCTGGTTGGCGAGGTGCTCGTAATCCAGGCGCGCGAAGGTGTGATCGATCCCCAGACCCTTCGCACCGAATATGCGCGCTACAGCCCAGTCGGACGTCTGACTGGTTTTGAGTACACGCGCACTCATGACCGTTTTCAGTTGATGCGCGAAAGCTTTGCGGCCTGGTCCGAACGCGTGAAGGACGGGACGTCCGCGACTTGATTGCGTCGTCCGCCGCCCAGGTCGCTGTGTCGATGTAATTCGACACAGTATGTGCGACTAAAAACTCCTTTACTTGGCTAATAAATCGGCATACGCGGGACAAAAAAGAAGAGTAATGTCGAGATATCATGACATAGAAGGGGGATTTTCCGATGCGCAGGACATTGATGCTGGCGGCGGTGGTTGGAGTGATGGCGGGGACGCAGGCTTGGGCTGTGGAGCCCGTGAAGGTTGGAGTTCTGGTGCCGCTCAGTGGCCCGACCTCACAATTCGGGATCAATATCCGCAATGGCGTCGAGTTGGCGCTGGAGGACATCAAGGCAACCGGCGGCATCAAGTCGTTGGGCGCAGATGTCGAACTCGTCTATGCGGACGTGCCGGCTCCGAATGCGGCCGCGGCGGCTGTGCAGCGCCTGGTGAGTCAAGACAAGGTTGTCGGCATTGTCGGCGCGTTCGTCAGCTCGACTACGCTGGCGGCCTCCGAGGTGACAGAACGCCTGGGTGTGCCGATGATCACGCACTCGTTCGCCGACCAGATCACGGGTCGCGGTTACAAATACATCTTCCAGGTATCGAACAAGGCCTCAACCATCGGCCAGAAACAGTTCGATTACGCTGTTGAGATTGCCAAGCGCTCGGGCAAGCCGGTCACAAAGGCCGCTATCCTCTATGAGGACACCGCCTATGGCACAGCACAGGCCAAGGGACTTCGTGAGGCGGCCGCTGCCGCAAAAATCCCGGTGACGCTTGACGAGAGCTATCCGTTGAATGTCACCGACGCTTCGCCGCTGGTTAACAAGATCCGTGCATCCGGTGCCGATCTCGTCTTCCCTGTGTCGTATTTCAACGACGCATTGATGATCATCCGCACCATGCGGCAACAGAAGCTGGATATCCCGACCGTCGGCGGCGCGGCCGGTTACA
The DNA here is from genome assembly GCF_000516555.1 of Afipia sp. P52-10. NCBI lineage: Bacteria > Pseudomonadati > Pseudomonadota > Alphaproteobacteria > Hyphomicrobiales > Nitrobacteraceae > Afipia > Afipia sp. P52-10. The sequence continues at coordinate 1,880,377 of NZ_AZSJ01000003.1, forward strand.
TTATCCCGGACTTTAAGAAGGGGCTCGGCGAATTCGCTGAGGGCGTATTCTCGATTGCTCCCGCAAACTATGACAATGCTCCCGAAATCGCAGCGCGCTACAAGGCCAAGCACGGCGTTTTCATGGCCCATGAAGCCTTGATGTATGGCGCCGCGTTCCAGCACATGGTGAAGGCGATCGACGAGGCGAAGTCTCGCGATCCAGAAAAGATCCGTGATGCGATCGCCAAGTTGAAAAAGTGCGACGGCTTCTCGGCGGGGCTTTCCGGTGGCTGCACGGCATTTGACGCCAACGGCCTGACGTCGGTGGCGTCTCCGATTTTCGTGCAGTGGAGAGGCGATGACATCGCAACGGTCTATCCGCCGGAAGCCGCCAAGGCATTGCCGGTATGGTACGGCAGAGAAGTGAAGTAAGGGCAGCCGGGGATGACTGCGTTTCTTCAAGCTCTGATCGACGGCACTCTGGTCGGCGGCGTTTATGGCATTATCGCTGTCGGTCTGTCGCTGGTGTTCGGAGTTCTTGGTATTGTGAACTTCGCGCAAGCGGAGTTCATGATGTTGGGCATGTACGCCGCTTGGTTTGCTTGGCGTTATCTCGGCCTCGATCCGCTCATTGGAGCGGCCATTTCATTCGCGGTGGGTTTTGGAATCGGTGCGCTTGCGCAGCGATTCCTCATCCAGCGCGTGATGAATGCACCGCATGTTTCACAAATCTTCCTGACTGTCGGCCTCTTGATCGTTCTCGAGAATGCGGCGCTGCTGCTGTTCGGAGCAGATTTTCGGACAGTGCAAACGCCGTATCAAACGCAGTCGCTGCAAATGGGACCATTTTTCATTTCTGTTCCATATCTCGCGGCTTTCTGTAACGCGCTTGTCGTCTCGGTCGCGCTGTGGCTGGTCATGGCGCGGACATGGATCGGCCGCGCCATTCGTGCGACAGCCCAGAACGCAATGGCGGCCGAAATTTTTGGAGTCGACGCAAAGCGCGTCTACATGATCGCGTTCGGGCTCGGGACAGGCCTCACCGCATTCGGCGGCGGGATCATCCTTTCGTACTCATCGGTAAGTCCAACATCTGGCGCACAATACGTCGTTCTGATGTTTACCGTCGTCGTGCTCGGTGGTCTCGGCAGTGTGCTCGGCGCTCTGATCGGCGGCATCGCGGTCGGTATCATCCAGTCGTTATCAACGTTGGTAATGCCGATCCAGGTCCAGAACCTCGCGCTTTTCGTGATTTTCATCGCGCTGCTCACTTTCCGTCCGCAAGGTCTGCTGGGAGGCGCGTCACGATGATCCGCTCGCTACTCGTTATCTCGATCTTTGCGGCGGCTGCGTTAGTCGCGGGCGCCGTGCTTGATCCGCGTGGTTACATCGTGCGCGTGGTCTGCCTCATGCTGCTGGCAGCATCGCTCGGTCAATGCTGGAATATTGTCGGCGGGTTGGCCAACCAGATATCGCTGGGGCATGCGGCATTCTTCGGGATCGGCGCATACACCACGACCATCCTTCAGATCCGTTACGGAATCTCGCCCTGGATCGGATTGTTTCTGGGGGCAGCGATCGCCGGGCTGGTCGGATTTCTCATCTCGATTCCGACGATGCGTCTCAAAGGATCGTACTTTGCACTCGCCACGCTGGCGTTCGGCGAAGCCTGCCGCATCTTCGCGACGGCCGCAGCTGGTTTAACAGGCGGTCCGCAGGGCATTTCTGTGCCGTTCGTGGGAAATTCCTGGGCCATGATGCAGTTTCGTGGCGCAGGCCCTTACGTTCCGATCCTCGTCGGTCTTTTCATTCTGATCAGCGTCATATTTGTCGTCCTGTCGAACGGAAAGCTTGGCTATCTTCTCCGGGCCACGCGCGAGAGCGAGGACGCAGCAGAGGTCGCGGGTGTGAATACGCTCGGCGTCAAGCTTGCAGGCAGCACCATCTCCGCGGCGTTGACAGCCGTGGTCGGGACGATGTTCGTGCAGTTCAATTTTTTCATTGACCCGGACATCGTGTTCAATCCGACGAGCGTCTCGATCCGCGCTGCCCTGATCACAATCGTCGGCGGTGTCGGCATACTGACTGGACCGATCTTTGGCGCCATCGCCATCGTAACCATGGAAGAGGTGCTGTCAGCGTACTTGTCCAATCAGGCGGCGGGCGTCGCGCCTTTGATCTTCGGTGGGCTTTTGATCGCCATTGTGCTGTGGAAGCCGGCAGGGTTGAGCGCGATCTCGTTCTCGAGGAAAAGGGCCTTGTCATGATGCCTTTGCTCGATGCCACTGGTGTAACGGTACGTTTCGGCGGTCTGACGGCGCTATCGGACGTGACCTTTCAAATCAGTCCAGGGGAGATCGTCGGATTGATCGGGCCGAACGGTGCTGGCAAGACGACACTGTTCAGTTCTCTTGTTGGTCTGACGCGCCTGAGCGAAGGCGCAATCGTGTTCGACCGCGAGCCGGTCAACGGGTTGCGGCCGCACCTCATCGCGCGCCGGGGCATGACCAAAACCTTTCAGAACACGGCGTTATTTCCCGGAATGTCGCTACGGGACAACGTGGTGATCGGCGCCCTTGCGCGTGCGAGTTTAGCGGAGGCAAAGGAGTTTGCCGATGAATGTCTCGATAAGGTCGGCCTGTTGAAAGATGCAGATGTCGGCGTGGACAATCTCACCTTCCCGCAAAAGGCGTTGGGGGAGGTGGCGAGAGCACTGGCGACCCGACCCAGGCTTGTTCTGCTTGACGAGGTGATGGCAGCCCTGACGCCATCGGAGATGACAACGATTATGAGATCGTTGCGCGCGCTGCGCGATCGCGACGGCATCACGTTCATGATCGTTGAGCACCATATGCGGGCGATCATGGAGTTGTCCGAGCGCATTCTCGTGCTGAATTTCGGGAAGCTGATCGCGAATGGGACACCAGAGCAGGTCTCCGCAGACCCGAGTGTCATCACCGCGTATCTGGGGAGCGCCAATGCTGCACATTGAGGGACTTTCAGCGGGCTATGGTCCTCGTCCCGTGCTGTCGGATATCGAGCTAAAGGTGACGGCGGGAGAAACCGTCGCGCTGCTTGGTGCAAACACCGCCGGCAAGACGACCGTGATCCGTGCGATCACCGGCACCGTGCCTCGAGCTAGCGGAACGATCCGTTTTGAAGATGAAGATATCACCGCATTGCCGAGTCATCGGCGGATCGGTCGGGGGATTGCCTGTGTTCCGGAAGGGCGTCACGTCTTTAAAGATATGACTGTGACAGAGAATCTGGTGATGGGCGCGTTTCATCGCAGATATGATTTCGAGGAGTCCGAGCTTGAGGCTTGCATTGAGTTGTTTCCGCGGCTTGGCGAGCGTCGGCGGCAGCTTGCAGGCACTCTTTCGGGTGGCGAACAGCAAATGGTCGCGATCTGTCGTGCGTTATTGGCAAAGCCGAAGCTTCTGCTGCTCGATGAACCCAGCCACGGCCTCGCGCCGTTGATGGTCGAGGAGGTTCACCGGGCGATTGGCAAGATCAATGCGAGTGGCGTGAGCGTTCTGCTTGTCGAGCAGAATGTCGGTTCGGCGCTGAAGATTGTTGATCGTGGCTATGTGCTGGAAAGCGGGCGATTGGCGATGTCAGGAACGAGCGCTGAGCTCCAAGACAATGATGAGGTGCGGCGCACCTATCTGGGAATCTGAGAAGGAATCTGGTGATGGCGAAATTTAAGGCAGCGGTAGTACAGGCCGCGACGGTGGCGGGCGATACCCCGGCAACCGTGCGTAAGGCGGTCGCGTTGATCGCTGAAGTTGGACGGCGTGGCGCGAAGGTTGCGGTTTTCCCCGAGGCCTTTGTCGGTGGGTATCCGAAGGGGGCCGACTTTCACATTTATCTCGGAGCACGCACGCCGGAAGGGCGGCAGGAGTACGCCGCCTACCATGCGGCGGCGATCGGCGTTCCAGGGCCTGAAACTGATCAGATCGGCAAGGCGGTGAAGGAAGCAGGTCTGTTCCTGACGATCGGCGTCATCGAGCGCGAGGGAGGTACGCTCTACTGTTCCGCGTTGTTCTTCGGCGAAGATGGTCGCTTGCTCGGCAAGCACCGCAAGTTGATGCCGACGGCACTGGAACGGTTGTGTTGGGGCTTCGGTGACGGCTCCACGCTCACCACGGTCGAGACACCCTATGGCGCGATGGGTTCGGTGATCTGTTGGGAAAACTATATGCCGATGCTGCGCATGGCTATGTACAGCAAGGACATCGCGATTTACTGCGCGCCGACCGCCGATGATCGCGATACGTGGGCCTCGACCATGCAGCATATTGCGCTCGAGGGACGTTGTTTTGTTCTTTCGGCGTGCCAATACCTGACGCGAGCCGAGTTTCCAACCGACCTGCAGAACAAGATGACCGATGATGCGGATCAAGTTTTGATGCGCGGAGGCAGTCTGATTGTCGATGCGCTGGGCCGCATCGTGGCTGGACCGGATTTTTCGGGCGAGACGATTCTGACCGCGGAGTTGGATACGGATGACATCCCGCGCGGGAAATTCGATTTCGACGCTGTAGGGCATTATGCGCGGCCGGATGTTTTCAAGCTCGTTGTGAATGAGCAGCCGATGCAGCCCGTTGTGCATCTTGCCGCAGAATAGAATCACGCAGCCGGAGGACACAGATGGTTTTTCATGTTGAGTATCCACGCACAATTCCGCCTCGACGACCGGAAGGGCATCAGCCGGCCGCACCACGATATACGTTGCGATGGGATGAACCTGTTCCGACGATGATCAGCGATTATTTCGCGATCCAGGCGCTCGATCTCGATCCTGCCGTGCGCAAGGAATTTTTTGATCGTGTGACTGCCAGTTTCGCGGGCGAGGAGGGGCCGGGGGCGCACGAGACGATGCAGTTCGTCGATGAGGCGGGCTTTACAAACGCCGTGGTTGTCGCCTACTGGACCGATCCCACGCGCCATGCACGCTGGGCTGCTCGTTCACCGTACCTGGCCTGGTTCGGCTCTTCTGATCGACTCGGAGAGTCTCTGGGCTATTGGCGCGAGACTTTGGTTGTCCCCTACGATCGGCACGAGACAATTTATTCGGCGCCGCACTATCGGATCGGTCTTGCGCGCACGCCTGGCAGTCGAATCGTTCCAATGACCGTGAATGGCTATTTCGGCGCCGCGCGCGATCGTATTCCGCTTTCTGCGGTCGATCCGCTTGAGAGCCCGTACAAGGATAATCCACCCCGGCGGCGGGAGGTGAATTCGCTCGGCCGCCGCCTTCGTGCGGCAACCCCCCTTAATATGACGGCATTGCGTTCTGGTCAGTTCTGGGTTGGAGCGGGTGAGGAGCAGCTGACAGATTATCTCGACAATCTTCAGCCAAAGCTGATGCGCGGTATGGAGTATTTGCTCCAAAGCAAGGAGCAGACGGGCACGCTGTCCCTCAGGGTGATGACAAACCTCGACGAGACCGGAAATCCGCGCGCCGAAACGTCGGTTCTGGCTTATTTTATCTCGCTTGAGGGACTGGAAGACTGGGCGAAGTCACACGAGACTCATCTTGAGATCTATCGCCATGCCATAGCGATGAACCGAAAGTTCAAGGAGAAGCGCGAGGTCGTGACGTGGCATGAGTGCTTCGTGATGCCGGAGGCGTCGTCGTTCGAATACGTCAACTGTCAGCCAGGGACAGGCGTACTGCCTTATTGCGAGCTGTTGGAGGCCGTTCGTTAGAAGCGCTTTGTGGATCAGTGAAACGCCACCTGCTTGCGCAGATGTCTTTACGGTGCGCCAGACAAGTGCACGCGCTTTGCGTCGATCGGTATTTGCGCATTCAGATTGTGGACTTAAGCAAACTGTTTGATGATATTTGCTCGAACTAAGCGATAGGCGCCGTTACCTAAGTCGCTGTTGTGCTGTGTTGCCGGTGATGAGGCGACAGACGTCACCTCACCCGATCGGCACCAGGATGGTGCATTCGAGGTCCGCCGGATCGAGTCGCGGCTGCGGGATTGGATAAATCTCAACGACGTATTTGCCGGCGATGGCATAACGGCTTTTGGCGAGCCAGTCGTCGAGCAGCATGCTGTAGGTGCTCGCCACGCTGCGGCGCCGCTCGGGATCTGTGGAGGCTGCATAATAGCCGTGGTGGCGGATGCTCGCATGCAAGCCGGGGCGTGTATCGATGCGGTGCAGGCCTGGCCATGCCGTGGAGGCGTCCTGCTCGTCGAAGGCTTCGTTCACTGTCACGCAGCAGTCGTAACGCACCAGTTCCGATTGGGTGAAGCGGATATCGTCATAGAGCAGGCCGATGAACAGGCGCTGACCGGGCCGGCTGAGTTCTTCAGGCAACGAGGCGAGGAAATCGGCCCAGTGGCCGGGCACGTTGCACGGCGGCCCATAGTAGCGCTTGGCGAGACAGTGCAGGCTGTCACTTTCGACCAGCTTCACGCACGTCTCGGTCATCTCGGTAGTCGGCTCGTTTGGCCACTGCTCGCGATCGTGCCGGAAGCGAACCGGCGTCATGCCGTAACGTTTGACGAAAGCCCGGGTGAACGACGGTTGGCTCGCATAGCCGACGCTGCTTGCGATCTGGCCGACCGTATCGCGCGTCCAGCGCAGGCGATTGGCGGCGGCGGTGAGACGCGCGCGGCGCAGGTAATCGCCTGGTGTCTCCTGCATTGCTTCGGCGAAGAGATGATGGAAGTGATGCAGCGACAGATCGAGCGCCGCTGCGATCGCGCGATAATCAGGCGGTTCGCTGATGTGCTGTTCGAGCAGGCGCAGCGACCGCACGATCCGCTTGTCCTTCGGCTGAACGAGATTCTCGATCGGACGAATGGCCTGCTGGCTTCTGGGCAGAACGGCGAGCTTGTTCATGGGACGCCCTTCTCGCTGCTGTGTTCGATTGCTTGGTTTCGCGCGCGCAATTTTCTTTGCGAACAGTGCGATTTTTCTCCCCGTTCCGCAATGGCGGATAAGACGGACGAATTGAAGCAGCTACTGTGACCGTTAGTGAGATCAGCTGGATGGCAGTTCAGCCGATGTCGGCGCTTGGGAAGACTTGACTTGGGGAAGACTTGGGAATGCGTTCGATGACCGAGCGGGACGTCCCTGCCTGTCGAAACGCGAGGCGGGATCGGCAAGCTTCACGATGGCAGGCGGGAATGGTGATCGGCGTTCTGGCCGTGATGGCCGTTGGCATCGCGCGGACGTCACCGGTGCAGGCGGAGCCCGCTCAAGCGCAGTTCTGCTGGGCTTTCGGCCGCTATGACGACACGGTTTATTATGCCGCGATCGAAGGCCGCGAGGATCGCAGCGCGAGCTTTGCGGAGCTGCTGGAGATATCCGGCATCGATCACTTCGGCGCGCTGTGCCCGATGCAAGGGATTAGCCAGCACCGGCTGACAAAGACTCGCATGCTCGGCGCCTGGAAGGCGGCGGAGTTCGAGGTCGTCGATACGACGTTCCTGTCGGACCTCGATTACTGAGCGCGCCCAAGCAGCAACGACGCGAACGTGCGGCAATGCGTCCCGCACGTTGCTGCCGAAACGGCTGCGACAAATCTTCCCAATCGCAATGGCGGATAAACCGGAATTTCTGAAAGCGGTTACGGTGACCATTGGGATCAGAGGCGGGCATCGATCGAATGGGCGGCGGTCGATACCCGATCATGGGCAGTGGTGGGGACAGTGATGGGTGCATCCAGCATCGGTGGGCGGCTGTGCATTGGGCGTGAGGACGTCTGTGTGGCACTCGATGGAGATGCGCCCGCCGATCCGTGCGAGCAGGCACGTTACGTCGGACGCGAGCAGAGAAACCCGCGCGCGCGCAGGCGATGGCTGCTTGCAGGCGTGGCCGTGGCGGCGCTGCTGATCGCGCAGCCCGCATTGGCCAATCCGATTTTGGTGTCCACCGAGGCGGACCTGCGGGCGGCGATCGAGACCGCACGCACCACGCCGGGCACCGAGATCGTGCTGACGGCCGGCATCACGCTGTCGGCGGACCTGCCGGCGCTGCAAGGCACCAACACGACGATACGCAGCGAGAGCGGGCAGCAGTTCGCGATCGATGGCGCCGGCGCCTATCGCGGGCTGTTCGTCTATGCGGGCTCCGCGCGGGTGCAGGACCTGACAATTCAGAACGCGGTGGCGCAGGGCGGCAATGGCGGCAGCGGCTCTGCTCTTGGCGGCGGCGGTGGCGCCGGGCTGGGTGGGGCGCTGTTCGTCAATGCTGGTGCGACGGTGACGGTCGCCAATGTGAACCTGGACGCCAACGCCGCGCGCGGCGGCAATGGCGGCGGCTTTGGAGATATTACCGGCGTAGGACAGTCTGGTGGCGGCGGCGGTATGGGTGGCCATGGGGGTGATGGCGGCGGCGGCCACTTTGGCGGCGGCGGTGGCCTCGGCATGGATGCCAACGGCGGCACGTTAGGAGTATTGCCTGGCGCTGGCATCGTGACTGGCGCGGCATCCGGCGGTAGCGGTGCAGGCGGTGCTCAACCCGGCGCGGCCAACGGCGGTGGCGGTGGCGGAAGCGCCAATGGCGGCGGCGGCGGCGTTGGCGGTAGCAATGCCTCCGGAGGACAAGGAGCTCCAGGTGGCTTTGGTGGCGGTGGTGGAGCGCGCGCTACACTAGGGCATGGCGGCTTTGGCGGCGGCGGTGGCAGTGCCGGCTATGGCGGCTTCGGCGGCGGCGGTGGTGGCGGCGGCGTTGTTGGTGCTGACGGCGGTTTTGGCGGCGGTCATGGTTTCGGTGGTGGCGGCGGCGGCGCGGGAATGGGGGAGCGATCTTCGTTGTCGAGGGCGGCAGCCTGATCCTCGAAGGCAATCTGTCACTCGGTGGCGGTAGCGTCGCCGGGGGCGCCGGTGGTGGGGGAAGCGCGACAGCCGGTTCCGCATTCGGCTCCGGCCTGTTCTTGCAGGGCAACGGCACGCTTCAGCTACAGCCGGGCGCAGGCCACACCCAGACCATCGCCGATGTCATTGCCGATCAGACCGGCTCGGGTGGCTCAGGGACCTACGCCACCGGCGGTCCGGTTTGCACGGTGGGCGCCGGCTGTGCCGGCTATTCCGGCGCGGGAAGCTGGGCACTGGAGAAGAGCGGCGCTGGAACGCTGATCCTGTCCGGCGCCAACACCTATACGGGCGGCACGACGCTCAGCGCTGGCGTTGTCAGTGTTGGCGCGGACAACAATCTCGGCGATGCCTCCGGCGCGCTCACCTTCAATGGTGGTATTCTGCAAGTGACCGGCACGGGCTTCACCTCCACGGCGCGGACGATCAACTGGGGTGCGGACGGCGGCAGCTTCGACATCGCCGACGCCGCCAATATCTTTAGTGTGAGCCAGGCGCTCACCGGCGCCGGCAGCTTACAGAAGCTCGGCGCCGGCACACTCGCCCTCTCCGGCGCCAACACGTACTCTGGCACGACCCGCATCGATGCCGGCACGCTGCAAGCCGGCGCAGTCAACACCTTCTCCGCCAACAGCGCGCATGTGGTGGCCGCGGGCGCTGTGCTTAACCTGGGCGATCACGCGCAGACGATCGGCTCGCTGGCCGGCGCAGGCAACGTTACGCTCGGCACCGGCACACTGACCGCGGGCGGCGACAATTCATCGACCATATTCTCCGGCAACATGTCGGGTTCGAGCCTTTTGGTGGATACTGCTTTCAACAAGCAGGGCACCGGCACGCTCATCCTTTCAGGAGCGAACACCTATTCCGGCATGACCGAAATCGCAGGCGGCACGTTGCAAGCCGGTGCAACCAATACACTCTCCGCCAATAGCCTACACCTCCTTTGGGCCGGTGCGGTGCTTGACCTGAACAACTTCGACCAGACTATTGTCGGCCTGGGCGGTTCGGGGAGTGTGACGCTTGGGAGCGGCACCCTGACGCTGGCAGGCGATCCCATTCTTGTCGCCACAAGCTTTGGCGGCGCGATATCCGGCACCGGTGGAATCGTCAAGGACGGAAGTTTCACGCAAAGGTTCGGCGGCGCCAACACTTACTCTGGCACGACCAGCATCAATGCCGGCAGGCTATGGGGCCTCGTGGCCAACGCCTTCTCCGCCAACAGCGCGCATGTGGTGGCCGCGGGCGCTGTGCTCGATCTGGGCGGTCACGCGCAGACGATCGGCTCGCTGGCGGGGACGGGCAATGTCAATCTCGGCGCCGGCACGCTGATCGCAGGCGGCGATGACAGCTCGACGAACTTCTCGGGCGTGATCAATGGCAGCGGCGGTTTAATCAAGCAGGGCGCGGGAACCTTCACGCTGTCCGGCGCTAGCACCTATAGCGGCGGCACCACTATCAACGCTGGCGTGCTGGCGCTGGCTGGCAGCGGCACCCTCGGCAATGTGGTGAACGCCACCACGGTCAACGGCGCCACCGCGATCCTCGATCTCGGTGGCACCGCGCAGACCCAGGCCGAGGTGGCGTTGCAGAACGGCGGCACGCTCCGCAACGGATCGTTGACCGGAGCCGTGACGTCGAGCGGCGGTGCGATCGATACGCTCGGCGGCGCTGCGAGCGTGAACGTGACCGATGGCGTGACGGTGATGACCGGCGTCAACACTTACTCCGGTGGCAATTTGTTGGGCGGCGGCACGCTGAGCGCCGGTGCGGACACTAATCTCGGCGCGGCGGCGAGCGGTCTGAACTTCAACGGCGGCATTCTGCAGGTCACCGGCACGGGCTTTACATCCACCGCGCGGGCGATCACCTGGGGCGCGGACGGCGGCGGTTTCGATATCACCGACGCAGCCAACAGGTTCACGCTGAACCAGACCTTCAGTGGCGGCGGCAGATTGGAGAAGCTGGGCGCGGGCGCGCTGGTGTTGAACGGAACGCATACCTACGCAGGCGATACGGTGGTGACTGCCGGCGTGCTGGAGGTCGCGGCCGGCGGCAGCATCGCCTCCGATGTCACGGTGAATGGGGGCCGCTTCGTCAGCAACGGATCATCGCTGGGAACGACCACGGTGAACGCCGGTGGCACGCTCGGCGGCGATGGCATCGTCGGCACCACGGCGATCGATGGTGGCACGCTGTCGCCGGGCAACTCGGTCGGCATGCTCACCGTGCAGGGCAATCTCAGCTTCACTGCTGCCTCGACCTATCGGGTCGAGGTCGATCCGGCGAATGCGGATCGCACCAATGTCACCGGCACGGCGACGCTCGGCGGCGCGACCGTGGCAGCGATCTACGCGCCGGGCAGTTATGTGACGCGGCAGTACGCGATTCTCAATGCGGCGGGCGGCGTGAACGGCACGTTCGCATCGCTGGTCAACACCAACCTGCCCACGAACTTCACACCGTCGCTCTCTTACGACGCCAACAATGCTTATCTCAACCTGACGCTGAACTTCGTGCCGCCGGATCCGGAGCTGCCGGTGGGACCGAACTTCGGCGGCGGGTTGAACGTGAACCAGAGCAATGTCGCCGCCGCGTTGGTCCATTCGTTCAACACCGCGGGCGGGATTCCGCTGGCGTTCGGCGCGCTGACGCCGCAGGGACTGACGCAGGTCCCGGGCGAAGTCGCCGCCGGCACGCAGCAGGCGACGTTTAATGTGATGTCGCAGTTCCTGGGTGCGATGCTCGATCCGTTCGCGGCAGGACGTGATGGCGAGAGCAGGCAGGGCGTCGCGATGCCCTACGCAGATGAAGCGCTGGCGTATGCGTCGGCTCGCAAGGGCGGCGCAAAGGAGCGCGAGGCGTATGTGGCGATGTTGTACAAGGCGCCGCGGCGCATCGCCGATGCGTCCAACCGCTGGAGCGTGTGGGCATCCGGCTTTGGCGGCACGCAGGCGACTGGTGGCAACGCGATTGTCGGCTCGGCCGACACCACCACGCGCATCTACGGCATGGCGGCGGGCGCGGACTATCGGTTCTCGCCGGACACGCTGGTCGGCTTCGCGGTCGGTGGCGCGGGCACCAGCTACAATCTCGCGAACGGCCTCGGCAAAGGCACGTCGGAGGTGTTCCAGGCGGGCGTCTACGGTCGCCATCAGTTCGGCGCGGCTTATGTTGCTGGCGCGCTGGCCTATGGTTGGCAGGACGTCACCACCGATCGCACCGTATTCGGCGTCGACCGCTTGCGTGCGCGCTTCGATGCGAATGCGTTGTCGGGTCGGCTTGAAAGCGGTTATCGCTTTGCGTGGCAGAGCATGAATGGGCAGAGCATGGGTGTAACGACGTATGCGGCGGGTCAGTTCACGACGCTGTTCTTGCCGGGCTATGCGGAGGAGGTGGTGGCAGGCGGAAATTTGTTCGCGTTGAACTACGCGTCGAAGGATGTCACATCCTCACGCAGTGAGTTGGGCCTGCGTGCGGACACGTCGTTCGCGTTCAACGATGCACTGATCATCCTGCGCGGTCGCGCCGCTTGGGCGCACAATTTCGATACGAGCCGCAGCACCAGTGCAAACGTCTAGGCGCTGCCGGTCTCCGGCTTCACCGTCAACGGCGCGCTGCCTGCGCGCGACGCGGCGCTGGTGTCCGCCGGCGCGGAGATCGCCTGGCGCAACGGCTTCGCGCTCGCGGGTACGTTCGAGGGCGAGTTCTCGCGCAATGTCGAGAGTTACGCGGGCAAGGGCACTGTGCGTTACCGGTGGTGAAGTCATGGACCGGCGCGAGGACGGCTGCACCAATCCACATTCCGGATGTGCAGAGGTTGCGAGCGGATATCCGTTCGACGGCCAAATGAGCCGCTCAGGAATCCGCCGCAATCAGGCGAGTGGACGCCGATCGTGCATACCCAAATAGGTTGACAACTGAACACTGAGACGTACACATTTTGGTGCAAGCGGGCCTAAATTCTTAGATAAATCAAAGGCAAGGTACGGGACAGGAGTTCGTTACCGCTCTCTCCGCCAGCCGTTGATGGCCTGTCCTACTGGGCAGGATAGCGAACCGCCGAGCGAACAGGAGAGCGGCACGCCGATGTCAGCGATCGCCAGCGTATTCTCACGATCGTTCTTCCACGGCACCAAGGCCGATCTGAAGCCCGGAGACCTGATCGCCGTCGGCCACCAATCCAACTTTACCGAGGCCAAACCGCTATCCTGGGTCTATTTTGCCGGCACGCTGGATGCTGCGATCTGGGGCGCCGAGCTGGCCGCCGGCAGTGGGCAAGAACGGATTTATGTCGTGGAGCCGACTGGGCCGATCATGGACGATCCCAACCTGACGGATAAGAAATTCCCCGGTAACCCGACGCTGTCCTATCGCTCCCGCGATCCGCTACGGGTCATTGCCGAAGGGACACGGTGGCAAGGGCACTCGCCCGAACAGGTACAGCAGATGAAGGACGGCCTCGCCCGCTTGAAGGCGGAGGGTGCCGATATCATCGACTAGCATGATTGGAGAACGGCGGCCGCCGCTCGCCAATGCATGAAAGCTGTTGTTCTGCTCCTCGCCGCAATGGCTCGCAACCCGGTTTAGGAGGGGCATAGGGCTATGGCGGAGATATCGTTGTCCGCTTCATTGCCTCTCGGCGAGCTGCGGATTGCACCTCGTCCGGTTCTGACGCACAGGTCATGTGCGAGGGCCGTCCGGTTCTTTGCGACCGAAGACGAAGAGGCTGAACGCCGCGAGCAGCCAGACGCCGATGCCGCCATAGAGCATGACCCAGCCGAAGCCGTCGGTGAGCGCCTGGTGGACAGTGGCAGCAGACGCGCCCTGATCCGGCGAAACGCTGGCGCCAGCGGCGATCCGCTCGGCCAGGGATCGCAGCGTGGCCGCATCCGGCAGATCTGGCAGCGCCGCGCTCAGCGAAGATCGAACACCCTCGACCAGAACGAAGCCCATCAGCGCGATGTTGATGGCGAGCGAAATCATTCTCGCACTCATGTCGATGCCCGACGCCATGCCCGCGCGTTCGGTGGGCACCGATCCCGTGGTCGTATTGGTGACCGGCGTGTTGGTGAAGCCGAGGCCGATTCCGGCCAGCAGGCAGCCAGGCAGCATCGTCAACCAGCTCGCATGCGCGGCCGCGCTGCCAAGCTTCATCAGCACAAAGCCGAGCCCGATGATGAATAAGCCGGCCGGGATAACCAGCCCCGGGCGGTAGCGCAGCGACAGGCGCTCTGCGAGCGGCGGCACCACGAGCGCCGGCAATGTGTAGGCGAGCAGCGCCAGGCCGGCGGCTTGGCTGTCATAGCCGAGGCCGGCCTGAAACCAGATCGGCAGGTAGATCATGAACGGCCAGAAGCTGATGTTCATCGCGGCCGAACCGATGATCGCCCCGGAAAAAGCGCGGATACGAAACACGGAAAAGTCGAACATCGGCCTCCGGCTGCGCGTTTCGACGATCAGAAAGGCGACGAAGCTTGCGCCGGCGATGCCGAGGATCGCGAGCGCAGCGGCGCTCGCAAAGCCGAGCTCCGGTCCCTGCGTGATGAAGAAGGCGAGGCAGAACACCGACAGCGACAGCGTGAGGATGCCGGCGACGTCCAGATGCGTGGCATCGGGATCGCGGGATTCCTGCACACCATGGAGCGCGAGGAACAAGGTCCAGACCCCGAGCACGACGTGGACGAGGAAAACCCATTCCCAGCTCGATACGGCGACGATCATGCCGCCGATGATCGGCCCGAAGCCAAGTCCGATGCCGAAGATGATGCCCCACCAGCCGAATGCGATGCTGCGTTCACGACCTTCTCTGAACTGATGCGAGAGAATCGCAACCTGGCAGATCAGCATCGCGCCGCCGCTCATGCCTTGAAGGAAGCGGGCGACGATCAGAACGGATGCGCTCTGTGTCAGCCCGCAGACGAGCGAGGCAAGGCTGAACGCGCCGATCCCGATCAGGAACACGCGCTTGCGGCCATAGCGATCGGCCAGCGTTCCGGTGGCCATGAGCACGGTGGTCACAGCGATCGTGTAGGCGTTCATGATCCACTGCAGCTGCTTGAAGTCCGCATGCAGCACCTGCTCCAGCGTCGGCAGGATCGCCGGCACGCTGGAAATCTCCAGGCCGAACATCAGCGAGGAGAGGCAGACCGCGGCGAGCGCGACGCTGCTCCGGCTCGTGGGCGACAGGGAAACGGCAACGGTCATGCTTCGGCCTTTCGACGTTGGAAACGGCAACGGCGAAATCCGACGGGATGCGGAGGGCGCGCGGTCCGCCTGTTGCGTTGCGGCGGGACCATAACCGGGCCTTGACTACATCAAAACTGGATCAATATGTATTTCAGAGACAACAAAATCGGATCATTACCATGGTCACGCTGGACGTCGAGTCGGTTCAAGCGTTCGTCGCCATCGCCGATTTCCAGAGCTTCACCCGCGCGGCGGAAGCGCTCGGGACGACCCAAGGGGCAATCAGCGTGAAGCTGAAGCGGCTGGAGGACCGGATCGGTCAGCGACTGATCGAGCGGACTCCGCGCTCGGTCCGGCTGTCGGCACAGGGCGCAGTGTTCCTCGACAGCGCGCGCAATTTCCTGGCCGCTCATGAACGCGCCGTCGTTGGACTGTCCGATTGCCGCCGCCGTTTTGCGCTTGGCATCGCCGCGCATGTCGCAGGGCCGGAATTGACGACGCTGCTCGCGCGGCTGAACGCCCATGATCCCGGTTTGACGATCGAGGTGCGGCTAGACAATTCCCGCAGTGTCCTCGATGCCTTCGATCGCGGCGAACTCGATGCGGCGATCATCCGTCGCGAGGACGATCGCCGCGATGGTGAGGTGCTGGGGCCGGAGCATTTCGGTTGGTTCGCGGCGCCTCAGTTCGAGCATCGTCAGGGCGAGCCGGTACGGCTCGCAGCGCTCGCTCCCTCCTGCGGCGTGCGTGATATCGCCACCCGCGCGCTCGACGCCATCGGCATTCCCTGGACCGAGGTGTTCCTCGGCGGCGGATCGTCGGTGGTCGCAGCCGCAGTCTCGGCCGGCCTCGCGATCGGAGCGTTCTCCTGCCGGCTTGCGCCTCCCGGCACCGTGGAGGTCAGCGAACGTTTCGGTCTGCCGCAGTTGCCATCGTCGGAAATCGTGCTGCACTCGACACTCACCGACCGCAAATCGCGTGAAGCGCTGCGCACGCTGGCGGCAGCCTTCCGCGAACATCGGGCGGCCATCTGAGGGCATGTGTCCGCCACGCGCGGACGGCGCAAAGGCGCCAGGCCGGGCTGCGCGACACGATCTCGTTGATCCGCAGCGATATTCCGAGCCTGTGGCGGATTGCCCATGCACTTCAGAATCCATTAAAAGAAGCGCCGGAACACCAAGGGATTTGCTCATTTGGGCGCCGAACAAACGATCCATAATCCGCAACTGGCGGTTCTGGCTGAAGAGCTCCGCCACTTCCGCAAGGAGAACAACTTCTCGCTGGAAATGCTCGCCGAGGCGTCCGGGGTCAGCCGGTCGATGATCTCCAAGATCGAGCGCTGCGAGACGGTTCCGTCGACCGTCATCCTCTCCAAGCTCGCGGAAGCGCTGGGGGTGACGTTCTCGCAGCTGATGGCGCCGGCGGTCGAGCGCGAGATCGTGCATATTCCAGCCGCGCGGCAGCCGATCCTGCGGGACGCGGACTCCGGCTTTCTGCGACGCTGCATCTCGCCAGTGCTGCCGGGGCGCGGCATCGACTGGGTGCTCAATACGCTGCCGCCTGGCGCTGAAACAGGCAACTTCGTCGCGCATCGCCGCGGTGTCGAGGAATACATCTATGTCCTGCGTGGTCGTGTGCGCGTGACGATCGGCACCGATCAGGTCGTGCTGAGCGAGGGGGATTCGCTCTATTTCCAGGCAGATGCCGACCACGCGTTCTTGAACCTCGGCAAGACCCCGTGTGAATATTTTCTTGTGATCGACACGTCCAAGGTCCGTCGCTAAGTCCATCATTAGTGGACACATTTCCTGAATAGGAAACGATCGCCATCGTTCGACGGGGCGAGGCCGGGCGCCCGCGCGTCATCGGGTTGCCCGCAGATGCGAGGGCTGCAGGCGCGCCACGCGCGCGGCCGGTGCAGGCCAATGCCGGCTTCTTGAGCGTCCATCGCTGCAAATCTGACCATCACGCCGTGCGCTCCCACGAGCCCTGTTGATTCCGGGCCGGAAAATTCCGGCACGCGCCTTGCATTCCACAATCTTGGAAAGATGTTTCCTTCAGGGGAATGGGTCCCCTGGCTTCTTACCCCAGGAGTGGGAGATGAGCTTAGCTGCGACACTGTCTGAGCCTCGATCCGCGAGCTCGAAAATGCGCTCCATCGTATTTGCGAGCAGCGTCGGCACGATCATCGAATGGTACGACTTCCTGATTTACGCGACCGCCGCGGCGCTCGTGTTCAACAAGGCCTTCTTTCCCTCGATCGATCCCCTTGCAGGAACCATCGCCGCGCTCGGCACCTATGCGGTCGGCTTCATCGCCCGCCCCCTCGGCGGCGCCTTGTTCGGACATTTCGGTGATCGCCTCGGGCGCAAGTCGATGCTGGTCGCGACCATGTTCATCATGGGCCTCAGCACCTTCTGCATCGGCCTGCTGCCGAGCTATGAAACGATCGGCGTGCTTGCGCCCATTCTGCTGATTGTCCTGCGGGTGATTCAGGGCATCGGTCTCGGCGGCGAATGGGGCGGCGCCTCGCTGATGGTGATCGAGCATTCCCCGGCCGACAAACGCGGCTTCTACGGCGCGTTCGTTCAGATCGGCTTCCCGATCGGGCTCGTGCTGGCGACGCTGGTGTTCGCGCTCGCGACCAAGCTTCCCGAAGCGGACTTCCAGGCGTGGGGCTGGCGGATTCCCTTCCTGGTCAGCATCGTCCTGCTCGGACTCGGCACGTTCATCCGCTCGCGGATCCCGGAGACGCCGGTCTTCGAGAAGATGAAAGCGACGGAATCGTTCTCGACCAACCCGGTGGGCGAGGCGGTCAGCAAGAACTTCAAGACGTTCCTGATCGCGGTCGGATTGAAGCTGTCGGAGGTGTCCTGGGTCTACATGCTGACGGTCTTCGTCGTGGTGTACGCGACGACGCAGCTCGCCTTGCCGAAACAGCTGCTGCTGGATGCGGTGATGTATGCGGCGCTGTTCGAACTCATCACGCTGCCGCTGTTCGGCTGGCTGTCGGACAAGATCGGCCGACGGCCGCTCTTCATTCTCGGCGCGATCTTCACGATCGCCTTCGCATTCCCGCTGTTCTGGATGCTGGAAACGAAGAGCGTCGCCATGGTCACGATGGCGATCATCATTGCCATGAACTTCGGTCATGGAATGATGTTCGGGCTCGAATCCACCTACTTCCCCGAATTGTTCGGTGCGCGCGTCCGCTACAGCGGGGCGTCGTTCGGTTTCCAGGTGGCGGCGGCGATCGGCGGCGGGTTCGCGCCGATCATCGCAACCGCGCTGGCCGGCTACTTCGGCGGGACGACAGGCGTATCGATCATGATGATCGGGATCGCGCTGATCACCCTGTGGGCGGCGCTCGCGGCACGCGAGACGAAGGATGAAGTTCTGGACTAGCCGACATGCTGTTTGGAATCTTCATCTATGACGGCGTCGAGCCGATCGATCTCGCAACGTTCGGCGTGCTGTCCATGGCACGCCGAGTGGCCCCGCAGATCCGCATATGCACGATCGCGCCGAAGGCCGGTCTCGTGCATCTCTCGAACGGGCTCGATGTCGTCGCGCAGTTCGGCATCGATGATGCGCCGGCCTGCGACGTCGTCATCGTCACGGGCGGTCCGGGGTGGGGCGCGCAATCCCGCTCCCGCGTGACGCTTGATTACATCCGCCGCCTGCACGCATCGGGCAAGGTGGCGTCCGTGTGCACGGGAGCGATGATCCTGGCCGCGAGCGGCATCCTCGACAACAAGGTGGCAACGACGAAGCGCGCCGTCGTTCCGCCGGAGATTTCGCCGCTGAAGCAAATGCGTGACCTGTATCCCGCGATCGAGGTTCGTGAGGCGGCGCTGGTCGACACCGGAGCCGTCGTGACCGGCGGGGGCGTTTCGCTTTGCATCGATACGACCCTGCATATCCTGGAGACGATGCTCGGCGGTGCGGTGGCCAGCGAAACCGCACGCGTCCTCGAGTATCAGCGCGCCCGCAGCGCCAACATGAATAGCGAAGCCTTCCTCGCCGGCTAGGACCGGCCCATCAATCGGAGATCCCATGACCACCAAATCACTCGTCAGCACGGAGAAGGCGGCGCCGGCCGCGGGGCCTTATTCTCAAGCCACGCGAACAGAGCAACTCGTCTTCGCCTCGGGGCAACTGCCGATCGACCCGGCTTCGGGGCAGATTCCGGAAGGCATCGAGCAGCAGACGCGGCAGTCGCTGGCAAACCTGTCGGCGGTTCTTGCCGCCGGCGGCGCGTCCTTCGCCAGTGTCTTGAAGACCACGGTGTTCCTCAAGGACATGAATGATTTCGCGAGCATGAATGCCATCTATGCCGACTTCTTCGGCGAAGCGCCGCCCGCGCGCTCGACCATCGAGGTGGCGCGATTGCCGAAGGATGCACTGGTCGAAATCGAGGCGATCGCGCTGCGGACGGAGGGATGAAACCATGAGCGTTCAAGCGTCGGATCGGCCGCCGCCGAAGATGGTCGAGGCGTTCGAGCACCCTGCCGGTTCGGTGGCGACAAAGGTTCCCGGCGGAGCCGCGCAATGGCGGGGCAAGCTGCTTCATATTCATGTCGCGCCGAGCGCGAGCTACGAAATGGAAGAGCTGCAGGAAGCGGTGTGCGTCGCGGGTCGCGGCATCGTCGGCGACCGGTACTACACAGGCACCGGCACCTATTCGCCGAAGCCTGACGTCCGCGAGGTGACGTTGATCGAGCAGGAGGCGCTCGACGCGCTGTCGCGGAACGATCCGCCGCTGCAGAGCGGCCCGATCATGATCGAGCCGCGGGATCATCGACGCAATCTCACCGTCATCGGCGTGCCGCTCAACCACCTGGTCGGCCGGCGCTTCCGGGTGGGCGATGTCGTTCTGCGCGGCGGGCGTTTGAATTTCCCCTGCAAGTATCTGGAGGAGCTGCTGGATCGTCCGGTCTTCCTGCCCCTGTACAATCGATCGGGACTGAACTGCGGCATCGAGCGTGGCGGCATCATCCGTCCGGGCGATGCGATAGAGCTGTTGGACCAATGACGGCACGTTTGATCATGAAGCTGCGCGTCGAACAGGCGCACTTGAGCACGCCCGACGTTCTGCGTCTGCAGCTCGTCCATCCCAATCGGCCGACGCTGCCGGCATGGACGGCCGGGGCGCATGTCGATCTGCGGATGCCGGATGGCCGGGTCCGGCAATATTCCTTGTGCGGCGACCCTGCCGACACCTCCCGTTATGAGATCGCCGTCAAGCGCGAGGCGGTGAGCCGTGGAGGGTCGACATGGATCCACGACAACCTGCGCGAAGGGTGCGAGGCGCACATCTCAGCGCCGCGCAACAACCTGCCGCTGCAGGAGACGGGAGAGCGGTACGTTCTCGTCGCCGGCGGCATCGGCATCACGCCGCTGCTGCCGATGGCCCGCACGCTGAAGCGCTGGGGCAAGGACTTCATCGTGCATGACTGCGCGCGGTCGGAAGCCCAGGCGCCGTTGCTGGCGGAGCTTGCCGAGGTCTGCGGCGATCGCCTGCAATGCTGGTTTTCGAGCAGCGGAGCACGTTTCGATCCGACCATGATCGGTGCGTATCACCCGAACACCCATGTCTATGTCTGCGGCCCGCAGCGGCTTCTGGATGCCGTCCAGGCGTTTCTCGGCGACTGGCCGGAGGAGCAGGTGCACGGCGAAGTCTTCCAGACGACGCTGGACGAGAACTTCAAGCCCGAGCCGTTCGAGGCCAAGATCGCCTCAACCGGTCAGAGCTTTCTCGTCCCTGCGGACCGATCGTTGCTCGATGTCCTGCGCGAGAATGGCTTCATCATGCCGGCATCGTGCGAGATGGGGCTGTGCGGCTCCTGCGAGTGCGGCTACCGCGACGGGGCGGTGCTTCACCGCGACAAGGCGCTGCCGACCGCGAAACGGCAGGATCGGCTCATGCTGTGCGTGTCGCGTGCGCGGGTCAGCGTGACGCTCGATCTTTGAGGCACCATCGTCCCTTTGTCGGCGCGACCTGTCGTCAATGCGCGCCTGCGGAGGGCCCGGTGGGATGCGCTTGCGCGGGCCGTGCCGCGAACCGCCGCTTGACGCGCTCGCGCATGCTCTGGAACGTCGTGTACAGCATCGGGATCAGGAAGATGCCGATCGAGCTTGCGATCAGCATGCCGCTGAACACAGCGGTCCCGACGCCGCGCCGGCTGATCTGAGCGGCGCCGGTGGCGATCACCAGCGGCAGCAGGCCGAGGATGAAGGCGATCGACGTCATCATCACGGCGCGGAAACGCATCTTCGCGCCGAGGATCGCCGCTTCATCGATAGCCATGCCGGCCTCGCGCTGCTCCTTCGCGAACTCGACGATCAGAATGCCGTTCTTGGCGGCAAGCGCGATCAGCACCACGAGGCCGATCTGCGCGTAGAGGTCGAGGCTCAGTCCGGCGAGTTTGATGCCGACGAACGAGCCGAACACGCCGACGACCACCGACAGCAGCACCGGGATCGGGATCGTCCAGCTCTCGTACAGCGCGACCAGGAACAGGTACGCGAACAGCACCGCCAGCGCCAGGATGACGCCGGTCTGACCGGAGGCCTGCTGTTCCTGATAGGCCGTTCCGGTCCATTCGAAGGCATAGCCCGGGGGCAGGGTGGTGCGCGAGATGTCGGCCATCGCCGCCATCGCCGCGCCCGACGAGACGCCCGGCGCCGGGCTGCCGTTGATCGTGACCGAGCGGTAGTTGTTGTAGCGGGCAATCACCTGCGGTCCCTGCACGATCTTGAGGCTGGCGATCGAGCGCATCGGCACCATCTGGCCGCTGCTGTTGCGCACATAGATCTGCCAGATGGCGGGAATGTCGCCGCGGTCGGTGGCCTCGCCCTGCACGTTGACCTGCCATGTCCGGCCGTACAGGTTGAAGTTGTTGACGTAGATGCCGCCGAGGGTCGCCTGCAGCGCGGTGAAGACGTCGCTCATGCTCAACCCGAGCGCCTGCGCCTTGGCGCGGTCGATGTCGAGATAGATCGACGGATTGGTCGCGGTGAAGGTCGAGAAGACGCGGGAGAGGCGCGGATCGCGGTTGGCCGCGGCGACAAGCCCGCCCATCGCGCTGCTCATCGCTTCCGGCGCCTGGCCCTCCAGCGCTTCGAGCTGGTACTCGAACCCGCCGCTGGTGGACAGTCCGATGATCGGCGGCAGGTTGAACGGCAGCACGTTGGCCTGGCGGATTTGCGATCCGGCACCGAAGGTGCGCCCGATCAGCGCCTGCGCGGTCTCGGCGGCGGTCGCGCGGTCCGCAAACGGCTTCAGCCGCACCACCATCAAGGCGACGTTCGGTTCCGAGGCGCCGTCCAGCAACGAGAAGCCGATGATCGACAGGACGTTTTGAACGCCCGGCATCGGTTTGATCAGATTTTCGACCTGTTCGGTCACATTGCTGGTCCGCGACACCGAGGCGCCGTCCGGCAGCTGCACCATGACGAAGAAGGCGCCTTGGTCTTCCTCGGGCAGGAAGCCGGTCGGTGTCAGCAGCGAAATGCCGAAGGTGGCGCCGGCGAAGATCAGAAGCGCTACGAGTGACATCGCGGCCATGCGCACCAGGCGCCGCACGCCGCCGGCATAGCGGTCGCGGACCCAATCGATGCCGTTGCCGACGCGCCCCATGATGCCGCGCCGCGGTCCGCCATGGCGCAGGAACAGCGCGCAGAGCGCCGGCGAAAGCGTCAACGCGTTGATGGCCGAGATCACCATCGCCGCGGAGATCGTGACCGCGAACTGCCGGAATAGTTCGCCGGAGATGCCCGGAATGAACGCGATCGGAACGAACACGGACAGCAGGACCAGCGTGATCGCGATCACCGGCGCGGTGATCTGCGTCATCGCCTTCTTGGTCGCGTCGGCGGGAGAGAGTTCCGGCTCCTCCTCCATCACCCGCTCGACGTTCTCGACCACCACGATGGCATCATCCACGACGATGCCGATCGCGAGGACCATCGCCAGCAAAGATACCGTGTTCGCCGAATAGCCGAAGATCAGCAGCACGACGAACGTGCCGATCAGGCTGACCGGCACGGCGACGGCGGGAATGATGGTAGCACGGAGGTTGCCGAGGAACAGAAACACAACGATGACGACGAGCACGAACGCTTCCGCGAGGGTTTTCATCACCTCGGTCACCGTGTCGCGCACGAAATCGGTGGAGTCGTACATCACCATGGATTTGAGCCCAGGCGGGAAGCGCTCTGACAGTTGCTGCAATGTCTTCTGAACCGCCGCTGCCGTCTTCACGGCGTTCGCACCCGGCGCAAGATAGATGCCGATAGGAACCGCAGGCTTGCCGTCGATCCGCGATTCGTTGTCGAGGTTCTGCGCACCGATCTCGACACGGGCCACATCGCGGATGCGCAGGATCGAGCCGTCCGGATTGGCGCGCAGCACGATGTTGCCGAACTGCGCCGGGTCAGCGAGCCGGCCCTGGGTCTGCACGTTGAACTGGAACTGCTGCTGGTCGCTGATCGGCCGGGCGCCGATGCGCCCGACCGGGGCCTGCACGCTCTGCGCCCTGATGGCATTGATGACATCGGAAGGGGCGAGGTTGAGACTGGTCAGCCGCTGCGAATCGAACCAGATTCGCATCGAGTAGTTCATCTTCGCGAACAGGTTGGCCTGGCCGACGCCGGGCGTGCGCGAGATCGCATCCAGCACGTTGATGATCGCGTAATTGGTGATGAACAGCGGGTCCTGCTCGCCGTTCTCGCTGTACAGCGCGATGAATTGCAGCACCGCCGAGGACTGCTTGGCCACGGTCAGGCCCTGCAGCTGCACCTCCGAGGGCAGTTGCGACAGCGCGGTCTGCACGCGGTTGTTGACGTTGACGGTGTTGATATCGGGATCGGTGCCGAGCGCGAACGATACGGTGAGGCTGTAGCTGCCGTCATTGCCGCTGGTGGACTTCATGTACAGCATCTTGTCGACGCCGACGATCCGCGCCTCGAGCGGCTGGGCGACGCTGCTTTCGACCACCTCCGCCGAAGCGCCGGGGAAGACGCCGGATACGGTGACTTGCGGCGGAACGATATCGGGGAATTGCGCCACCGGAATGCGCGTGAGCGCGAGCGCGCCGGCGATCGTCATCACGAGCGCGATGACGATGGCAAGACGCGGGCGATCGACAAAGACTGAGGAGATCATTTGCTGTTACCCGCCGGCGCATTGCCGCTGTTGCCGGGCGCGCTTCCGGATGCCGGCGGCTTCGGCTGGCTGGCATCTCCCGCAGCGTTGTTCACCGACGCTTCGAACTGTGCACTGGGCTGCCCGGGCGCGACCGGCTGGCCCGGGCGCACCCGCTGCAATCCCTCGACGATGACCTTGTCGGTCTCGGACAGGCCGCTCATCACGGCGGCGACAGTGGAGGTCGATTGTCCGAGCTGAATGCCGCGTCGCTCGGCCTTGTTGTCGGCGCCGACCACGAACACGTAGTCGCCCTGCTGGTCCGACAGCACGGCCGAGCGCGGAACGGCGAGGACCTGAACCGGCTGGACCCCCTCCAGCATCACGGTGACGAATTCGCCGTCCACGAGTTCGCGGACGCTGCCGTTGACATCGGCGGCCTCATAGAGCTTCGGATTGGGGATCGTGCCTCGCAGCAGGATGGTGTCGGTGTTGCTGGCGATCGTGTTCTCGACGAAGTTGAGGTGTCCGGTCTGCTCGTAGAGCTTGCCGTTCGGTCGCCTGAGCCGGATCACGACGGCATTGAAGCCGCCGGCGGTGGCATAGCGATCACGCAGATCCAGCGCCTCGCGAACGGAGACCGGAAAGGTCACGTACATCGGGTCTTGGCTGACGATGGTGGTGAGGACGCCCGAGCTCGGGCTGACTACGTTGCCGTCGGTGACGGCGGTGCGGCTGATCCGGCCGTCGATCGGCGAGCGGATATCAGTATAGTCGAGATTGATCTGGGACAGTTTGACCTGAGCTTCGGCAGCCTGGACCTGCGCCGCCAGGCTGCGCTCGTTGGCGAGCGCCGTGTCGTAGTTCGATTGCTGTCCGGCAGGTCCGCGCAGCAGGATGCGCTGCCGTTCGGTGGTGAGCTTCGCAAGGTCGAGCGAGGCTTGCAGTTGCGCGACCTGCGCCTGCTTGGTGGCGAGATCGGCCTGGAACGGGCCCTGTTCGAGACGGTAGAGCGGATCGCCGACCTTGACCTCGGCGCCTTCCTCGAACAGGCGTTTGTCGATGAATGCGGTGACGCGCGCCACGACGTTGACGCGGTTGACGGCTTCGACGCGTCCGAGGAATTCGCTGGACTCGGTGACAGGTCGCCGCGTCGGTTGCAGCACGCCGACTGCAGGCGGGCCCGCAGGGGCCGGCTGGGCATGAGCCGCGCCACTCAACAAGAGGAGCGCCATCGCTCCGGGACGGAGCACGCATCCTGCAAAGCCGAACCCGGTAAGACGCATGTCTGCCTCTCCTTGGCCGCGGTCAGAACGACAGGGTAGCACGTCGGATTTTTCCGCAAAGCGGGAAAAGCAGTTGCTCCAATTTGTGACAATCAAGCGCGCGGCGAGGGCGCGTCCGGCAATGGAGGCGCGCGGCCGTCGTCATTTGCACGCGGTATATGCACGCGGTCTTGATGGAAGGGAGATGACGGCTGGCCAGGCGAGAGCCTCTCGCGGTCAGAGCATGCCTTCCTCGCAAGCCTTGATCTGCAGGGCGAGATATTTTGAATTGATGCGGCATTGGGCA
Organism: Afipia sp. P52-10; assembly: GCF_000516555.1. NCBI lineage: Bacteria > Pseudomonadati > Pseudomonadota > Alphaproteobacteria > Hyphomicrobiales > Nitrobacteraceae > Afipia > Afipia sp. P52-10. The sequence continues at coordinate 1,906,104 of NZ_AZSJ01000003.1, forward strand.
AGACCGCCGGCGATGAACCAAAGGCCCGGCTGCGCCGTGCGCGTATACATGTTGCGCAGTTCCTGCTTCTCGCCGAATCCCCAGATCGGGCCGATGCGTGCGGCAACGCCGTCGCCGAACAGCTTGCGGACCAGATGCTCCTGTCCCTTGTAGCCGGTGGCGAGCACGATTAAATCTGCGTCAATCGCTTTGCCGTCCTTCAAGATCGCGCCGCCGGCAGTGAAGGTCTCGATATCAGCGAACTGCGCGAGATCGATCTTGCCTTCGACGATCAAGTCGGAGCAGCCGACATTGAAGTAATAGCCGCCGCCTCGGGTCAGGTATTTGAACTGCCATCCCGTGTTGTTGTCGCCATAGTCGAGCTTGAAGCCCTTGGCCGTGAGACCGTCGAGCAGGGCTTGATCCAGTTGCCTTGCGTGATCGGTCATATGCGCATGGCTTTTGCGGCCGACCTGCAGCGGCGTTCCCGTCGCGATCAGATCGCAGTCCTCCAGCGACGGCCCCTCGTCATACAACGTGTAGACGAGCTGCGCGCTCGGCTCGATGTTGATGACCAGGGTCGGCGAGCGCTGTACCAGCGTCACGCGCGCGCCGCTTGAATGGAGATCCTGCGCGATATCATGACCACTGTTGCCGGTGCCGATGACGATGGCGCGCTTGTCCTTCCAATCCTCGCCGTCGGTGTATTGGCTCGAATGCAGGGTCGTGCCGGTGAATGTTTTCAGCGACGGAATGTCGGGCAGACTCGGAATGCCGCTGACGCCTGTGGCCATGACGACGTGCCGCGGCCGCATCGTGCGTCGTGTCCCGTCGGCGCGGCGCAGCGTCACCACCCAACGGCGTTCATGCTCGTCGTAACGCCCGCCTTCGAACTCGGTGGCGGTCCAGTAATTCAGCTCCATGCTCTCGACATAAGCCTCGAACCAGCCGGCCAGCTTGTCCTTCGGGACGTAGCGCGGCCAGTTCGGCGGGAAGAGCATGTAGGGCAGGTGATTGACGTGCACCTGGTTGTGCAGCGTCAGTGCGTGATAGCGATTGCGCCACATGTCACCGATGCGCCGTTCGCGATCGACGATCAGCGTATCGACATTGAGCTGCTTCAGCCGGGCGGCGATGGCGAGGCCGGACTGGCCGCCGCCGACCACCAGCACGGCCGGATCGCGGTCGTCATAGGCGGCCGCAGTCCGTCTCAGGTCCAGCCAGTTGGGGCCGCGGAAGTCGCGCGAGTAGGATTGCCCGGCGGGCCTGGCGGAGCCCAGCTTTTCTTCGAAGCCTTTCAACTCGTCCAGGGTCGTCAGCAGCGTCCACGCCATGAGCGTGTTGTGATCCTGCGGATCGGGCGTGAGGCGGACGACGCCGCTGCCGCGGCCGATCGTCGTCTGGAACTGAAAGATCGCTTCGATGGTGCGGGTGCCGGCGCGGGTGACGATGCGCGGTGCTGCGCGCGAGGCGGGGATGGAGAAGCGGGCTGCGCCGGTTTGCGGCGCATAGGTCTTGAGCGCGTCGCGGATCGAATCGCGGCCGCTGAGCGTGTGATAGTCCCAGCGGAAGGCGAGGATGTCGCGCCAGTGGCTGTCGGATTGGAACAGGGCGGCGAAGGCGCGATCTTCGGGTTTGGCGAGCGCCTGTTCGAACGCCGCCAGCCAGGCTTCGGTCGCGGCTTTGGGGTCTTCGGTGACGGCAAGCATGTGGCGTCCTCCCCGGTCGAGCTGGTCTTCTCCGTTTGATCGGAGTTTGCAAAAGTCTAGGTCGTGCCTCCAAGAAATAAAGCCCACTCCGGACATGTCCGGAATGGGCTTTGTGCATCAGGTGACGGAACGCGGGTCAGACGCGCTCGATGATGATGGCCGGGGCCATGCCGCCCGCAGCACACATGGTGACGAGGCCGCGGCGGAGATTACGACGCTCCAGCTCGTCCAGCACGGTGCCGATCAGGATCGAACCGGTCGCGCCGATCGGATGGCCGAGGGCGATCGAGCCGCCATTGACGTTGACCTTCTCGCGATCCAGCTTGAGGTCACGGATGAACTTCTCGGCGACGACGGCGAAAGCCTCGTTGATCTCCCACAGGTCGATGTCGTCGACCTCGAGGCCGGCCCGCGCCAGCACCTTGCGCGCGGCTGGAACCGGCGCATTCAGCATCAGCGTCGGCGAGTCGCCGATGTTGGCGGTTGCGACCACGCGGGCGCGCGGCTTCAAGCCGTGTTCCTTGGCGTATTTGGGCGAAGCCAACAGCACCGCCGCCGAACCATCGACCACGCCGGACGAGTTGCCCGCGTGATGGATGTGGTTGATCGCCAGATCCGGATACTTCTCGAGGATCATCTTGCGGTAGGTGGTGCCTTTCTCGTCGAGGTCGAAGTCGGCGAGCGCGGGGAAGGCGGGCTTCAGGCTGGCCAGTCCTTCCAGCGTCGTCTGCGGCCGCGGATATTCCTCGCGGTCGAGCGCCAGCGAGCCGTCCTCACGATAGACCGGCACCAGGCTCTTGTTGAAATGGCCGCCCTCGATGGCCTTCGCGGCACGCTGCTGGCTGCTGAGCGCGAGCCGGTCGGTGTCTTCGCGGGTGATGCCTTCCAGCGTCGCCACCGCATCCGCGCAGACCCCTTGATGCGACTGCGGATGCCGCGCGCGCAGGCGCAGGTTTCCCGCGTCCATCATGTTGTCGCCGCCGGCGCGGCGCTCCATCGACATCTTCTCGGTGCCGCCGGCGATCACCAGATCCTCCTGGCCCGACATGATCTGCGCCGCCGCCAGGCTGACCGAGGTGATGCCCGAGCCGCAGAAGCGGTCGAGCGTCACGCCGCTGGCGCGAACGTCGTAGCCCGCATCGAGCGCGGACATGCGGCCAAGGTCACGGCTCTGCTGGCCGACCTGAGCGCTGGTGCCCCAGATGATGTCGTCGACATCACCGGTGTTGAGGTTGTTGCGGTCCGCGATCGCGCGCAGAACGGTGGCGCCGAGCTGCTGCGGGTGAATGTCCGACAGTGCGCCTTTGCCGGCCTTGCCGATGCCGCGGGGCGTTCGGCATGCATCGATGATCAGTGCTTCTGCCATGGTCGTTCTCCGACGTCGTTCTCCGAATGGGTTCTGTTTGCGGAGCCGCGGGGTTAGCGCGGCGCCATGCGGATGGCGCCGTCCAGACGGACATCCTCGCCGTTGAAGTAGCCGTTGGTGATCATGGTGTAGGCGAGTTGCGCGTATTCCTCGGGGCGGCCGAGACGACGCGGGAATGGAACCTGCGCGCCGAGCGCGGCTTTCACGTTCTCCGGCGCGCGGGCCAGCAGCGGCGTGTCGAAGATGCCCGGCAGGATCGTGTTGACGCGGATGGCTTCGCTGGACAGATCGCGAGCCACGGTCAGGGTCATGCCGACGATGCCCGCCTTCGAGGCGGTATAGGCGGCCTGGCCGATCTGGCCGTCCTCGGCGGCGACCGACGCGGTGTTGACGATCGCACCGCGATCGCCATCCGGCAGCGGCTCCAGCGACAGCATGCCGGCTGCGCTCTTGGTGATGCAGCGGAACGTGCCGATCAGGTTGACCTGGATGATCCGCTCGAAATTATCGAGCGGATACTCCTTGATCTCGCGCGTCTGTTTGTCGCGGGAGACGGTCTTCACTGAACCGCCGACGCCGGCGCAGTTTACGAGAATGCGCTCCTGGCCGATCGCCGCCCGCGATTTCGCAAATGCAGCATCAACCTCCGGCGAGGAGGTGACGTTGACCTTGCAGAACACGCCGCCGAGTTCCTTGGCGAGCTTTTCGCCGAGCTCTTCGTTCAGGTCGAACAGGGCGACCTTGACCCCGTGCGACGCGAGCAGCCGCGCCGTTGCAGCACCGAGCCCCGAGGCGCCGCCCGTAATAACCGCTGAAATCGATGAATCCAGTTTCATAGTCCTGCTTCCTCACCTGAATGCCAAGCTCGCCTGAATGCCAAGCTCGTCTGAATGCCTTGCGCGGCTTCGTCTGCGTGCATCATGCGCCAAAAAGGGCCTTCAATCAGGCGTTACCGCCACATTGCATCGCAACGCAACTGAGCGAAAACGCTAGGCTCATGCAGAGGACGCAAGCTGCTATTCGAACTTAGGCGATCGTGCAGTGATTATCTGCCCGCACAATTTGCTATAGGCAATCTGGCACAATTCTCAAACGAGAAGAACACAAATGGAAGCGCTGGGCACACTGCAGGTCGTCGATTTAACGGATGGGATCGCGGGACCGATCGTCGGCATGTTCATGTCGGACTTCGGGGCGGAGGTGATCAAGATCGAGCCTCCGGGCGGCGATCCGGGGCGGGATGCGCCCGGCTTCGCGATGTGGAATCGCGGCAAGAAGAGCGTCGTGGTCGATCCGGGCAATGCGGAGCAATGCCGCTGGCTCGGGACTCTGATCGCCGGCGCGGATGTCTGCATCGTCCGGGGCGCTGATACGCTGCGGCGCTTCAACCTCGCCGCCGACGAGCTGTCCAAGCGGAATGCTCGGCTGATCATCGTAGAGATGCCGCCCTATGGGCGCGAGACGCCGTGGAGCAGCGAGCATGAATCCCAGGCGCTGCTGGCGGCAGCGGGTGGGATCGCTTGGCGGCAGTCATCGACCGACGGCGGTCCGATCGATTCCGTCTTTCCGCATCTGCTCTATGTCCAGGGCGTGTGGGCCACGGTCTGCACGGTGGCGGCGCTGATCGAGCGGGAACGCTCGGGATTCGGCCAGAGCGTCACGGTTTCCGGCATCAATGCGGTGATGGAGGCTGCGGTCGGCTCGTTCACGGTCAATCCCGACAATCCCGATCCGAGCACGGCTGTCGGGACCGGCGGCCGTCATCCGACCTACACGCGCTATCGGACCAAGGATGACCGCTGGGTTGCTTGCGGCGCGCTGGGCGGCAAGTTCGAGACCAAGCTGATCCATGCGCTCGGCCTCGGCGATATGCTGAAGGACCCGCGCATGGACGGCAAGATCGAAAATCTGGTGCTCGCCGCCAACGTCGATTGGGCCAAGGAGAAGGTTGCAAGTGAGTTCCTGAAACGCAACTGCGACGAGCTGCTGGAGATGATCAGCGGACTTGGCATTCCCTGCGGCTCGCTTGGGCCGACCGAGGAATGGCTCGACCATCCGCAGGTCAAGGCGATCAATATGCGCGCCGAGGTGCAGGATCCGGAGCGCGGCGCCGTCACGATGCCGGGCGTGCCGATCAACCTGACGAAGACGCCGGGCAGGGTGCATGGACCGGCGCCGAAGCTTGGGGCGGACACGGGCAAGGTTGCGGTTCGCCCGGCGCCGCCGCAGCCGGACAAGATGCCGCCGCTGCGTCCAGGACCGCTCAATGGCTTCCGTATCCTCGACATGGGAACGTTCGTCGCCGGTCCCTATTGCGGGTTGCTGCTGTCCGAGCTCGGCGCCGACGTTCTGAAGGTCGAGCCGCTGACCGGCGATCCGTTCCGCGCCACCGGCTTCACCTACAACCGCGGCATGCGCAGCCTTGCCATGGATTTGCAGAATCCGGACGGGCGCGACGCGTTCTATGAGATGGTCAAGGTCAGCGACGTGGTGATCGACTCTCTGCGTCCCGGCGTCACCCGCAAGCTCGGGATCGATTTCGAGAAGCTGAATTCGCTCAAGAGCGGCGTCATCACCATCTCGCTGTCGGCCTATGGCGAGGGCGGGCCGCTGTCGCAATTGCCCGGCGTCGATATGGTGCTGCAGGCGATGAGCGGCATGATGACCACCCAGGGCGGCACCGACGAGCCGGTGGCTAACACCATTGCCATCATCGATGTGACGACGGCGGCGATGAGCGTCCTCTGCTGCGTGCTCGGTCTGTATCACCGCCAGCGGACGGGGGAGGGGCAGCGCATCTGGGATTCGCTCGCCGCCACGGCGACTTATCTGCAGTCGGAAGAGCTGGTGCGCTATACCGGCCGTCCGGCGCTGGTGAAGGGCAGCGAGAACCATCGCGGTCCCGGCTGGCTCGACCGTTTCTATCAGACCAAGGACGGCTGGATTCGCGTACAGGCAACCAAGCCCGAAGCCGTCTCCAAGGAGACGCTCGGCAACGCCGGGATCAAGCTGAACGGAACCAACGACAAGGTGGCGGCGCTCGCCGAGGTGCTCGCGCCATTGTCCAGCGATGAGGCGATCAGCCGTCTGGCGTCCGCGGGTGTTGCCGCGGCCCGGGCGCGGCGCGTCTCCGAGGTTTTGCGCGATCCGGTTCTGGCAAAGGACGATTTCGTGCACATCCGCGCAGCATCGGACGGCACGTTCTTCGTCGCGCCGGGCCGTTATGCGACCTTCAGCCGGACGCAGCGTTCGGGTCCGATGCGCGTGGCGGGGATCGGCGAACATACGGTCGAAGCGTTGAACAGCGCCGGACTGTCCAACGAGCGGATCGAGGCGCTGGCGAAATCCCGCGCGGTCGTCATCGGCCAACCGATGGATCAGAAGCTGATGCCGTCGTACCGCTAAAGGCGGCGCTGGCGCGCAGTTTAGGTCTTTTCCAAGCGGCAGGCGCCAAGCCTGCTGCTTGCGAATGTGCGCCGGTGAGGCGTCCGTGATAATGTCCGGCAGTCGTTAGAGGCGGTAATCGGAGCGCTGCCGGCCCGATCATCGTCGGTCGATGAGGTTGCGATCAAACAGTGTCCAACCGATATGACGGGAGGCCGCAGATCGTGATGCGGCCGGCCAGACTCGACAGCGGACAGGAGGCCTGAATGGCTTCGGTGACTGAATGGAAGGTGCCAGCGGCAGCCCAGCCGCGTGCGGAAGACTATCAATTCGATCTCGAACGCGCCCTCTCCGCGGTGGTCGGGCTGCATTCCATCATCCCGAGCGATGCCTTCACAGCCAACACGCTTGGAACGGAACGTGTCGGCAACGGTGTGTTGATCGATCACGGACTGGTGCTGACGATCGGCTATCTGATCACCGAGGCAGAAACCGTCTGGCTGCATTTGTCCGACGGGCGCGTTGCCGAGGGGCATGTGCTTGGCATCGACCAGGAAACCGGCTTCGGTCTGGTACAGGCGTTCAGCGATCTTGGGATCGAGCCGCTTCGGCTTGGCGATTCCAGCGCGGCGCAGATCGGCGATCGGATCGTGGTCGGCGGTGTCGGTGGCCGTACGCGGTCGCTGGCAGGCCGGATCGCCGCGAAGCAGGAGTTCGCGGGCTATTGGGAGTATGCGATCGACGAAGCGATCTTCACCTACCCTGCGCATCCCAATTGGGGCGGCGCAGGATTGATTTCGACGCGCGGCGAGCTGTTGGGCATCGGTTCGCTGCAAATCGAACGCGTGCATGAAGGCCGCAACGAGTATCTCAACATGATCGTGCCGATCGATCTGTTGAAGCCGATCTTGAGTGACTTGCGCAAGTTCGGCCGCGTCAACAAGCCGACGCGTCCGTGGCTTGGGATGTATGCGACGGAAATCGACGACAAGATCGTCGTTGTCGGGATTTCTCCGAAGGGGCCTGCGGCACGGGCCGAGATCAAGACCGGGGATGTCATTCTCGCGGTCAACAGCGAGCGCATCGCAGGTCTGCTGGATTTTTATCGCAAGCTCTGGGCGACCGGCCCTGCGGGCGTCGATATCCCTCTCACGTTGCAGCGTGAGGGCGATACCTTCGACGTCGTGCTGAAATCTGCCGACCGTCTGCGCTTTCTGCGGACGCCCCGCCTGCACTGATGGCGGCCGTGGCGGCGGCCGCGCGCCGGCGTTGCGATTCATGCGGTGGCGAGGTTCTGATGCGGTTCTTCATGCGAGCCGGTCTTCACCCTGGATCGAATCCAGGACCGGCTTCTGCCCGGACGTGCTTCAGCGTTCCGGCTGCATGCCGAATCCGGCGAAGCCTTCGAACATGTTGACGAGCGGCCCGCCGGTATAGGCACGCTGCAGCTCGTTCGGGTGAATGAACTCATCCCTGAACCAGGGGAAGTGCATCGGCGAGAACGCATCGACGATCCAGTCGATCATGCGGCGGATGCGCGGAATCTTGTTCGCGTCCGGATGGAAGGCGAGCACGATGTCGAGGGCGTGACGGTAATCGACGTCGATGGGAATGACCCGCGCGCCGATCGCAGTCGCGTAGGTCGGCAGCCAGCCGATGCCAGCCCCCTTGGCGATCGCCCAGTAGTGAGCGCTGCTGACATTATTCAGCATCGTCACAAAGCCGGCCTGGGGGATGTGCGAGAACCACTTGTTGTAGAACTCTTGCGCCAGGGCCTGATCCGCCGACTGGATGACGATCCGGTGCTTGACGAAATCCTCCTTGGTCTTCGGGATGCCGAAGGTGTCGGCATAGGAGCGCCCGGCGAACGGCACCAGATGCAGGCGGCCGAGCTTGATGACTCTGAGGTCCGGAGATGTCGGCATCGCCAACTGCACCGCGAGGTCGGCTTCGAGCCGCAGCAGGTCGGCGGAGCGCATGGTGCAGGCCAGGTTGAGCTGCAGATGCGGATACGCGCGCTGGAACTCGATCAGGCGCGGTGTCAGCCAAAAGGTTCCGAGGCCTTCGGTGATGGCGATGCGGACCTCTCCCGCGAGCATGGGGGCCGCCTGATCGCGGGCGCGCAGCAGGCCGAACGCGGCTTGTTCCATCTGCTCGGCGGTCCGGAAAATCTGCTCCGCTTCGATCGTGACGCGCACGCCATCGACATGCCGGGTCAAGAGCTTGAGGCCGAGGCCGCGTTCGAGCTCGTCGATCTTGCGACGGAGGACGTTGATCGACATCCCCAGCGACTCTGAGGCGGAGCGGAAGCTGCCGCGGCGGGCGATCTCGAGGAACAAGCGAATGCCTTCCCAGTCCGGCGTTCGTCCGGGACCGAGCTGGATTGGGGGGTGTTCTTCTGGCGAAACACCCCTTTCTGCGACGCGGTACAGACGCCTGCCGCTGCTCAATCTATTCTCCATTCAGCGCTTTCATGAGCTTCGTCGAGCTTTGCAAGTTCTATCGGGGCTGACAACAGGAAAGAGAGACGATGACTGCGCATGATCCCGCAATGAGCCGCATGGCAGCCCGGCTGAGCGAGCCGGTCAAGGCGCCCGGCCACTCGCTGAACGGCATAGAGGCCGAGAAGCTCGCCAAGCGGCTGGTGGTTTTCACACCTGGGGGCCGGGAAATCGATGCGATGGTCGCGCGCGCGCGGATCGCGTTGCCCGGTCTCGCGTCGGCCGCGGTGGTGCACCGGGTGGTCTCGCATAATCCGGATTCACTCTGGGCGATCGCCCGCAAGCGGCATTTCGATTCGACGAACCCCAGGGGCGAAGGCTTCGTCGCGTTCCTGATGCTGAACGAGGCCGGCATGCGACAGCTCATGGCGGGCGAACTGGACGCGACAAATCCCGACCTGTCGCTGATCGCCGCCCAGAACGAGAAGCCTGCCGGGATCTATGTGTGGGCGGTGTTCGCGCCGCGGGTGCTGGTCGGCGGCGTGCCGCTGGTGTTCGAGAAGATCTCCACGCCGAACTACCTTGACGCCGATCTCTATTCGCGCGGCGTCACGGTAGAAGGCTACCGGTTTCTCGATTCCCTCGGTTTCGAACGGGGCGCCCGCTATGGCGGTGTCGAAAACGGTCACATGCATATGTTCCGTCGTCGCGCGGCGGCGGCCGAGCAGAAGGCATCGCCGCTTTATGACGGCTATCACGGCGCCGCGCCGGAGAAGGCGATCGCGGTGACCGTTGCCCGGACGATCGAGGATATGATGCGGGTCGTAGCGATGCGCAGCGCCGTCTACATCGGCGAGCAGGAGTGTCCCTACGACGAGGAGTTCGACGGAAACGATTTCACCGGCACCAATCTGCTCGGGTACGTCGGCAATGAGCCGGCAGGCTGCATCCGAATTCGTTACTTCGCCGATTTTGCCAAGATCGAACGGCTGGCGGTGCGCAAGGAGTTCCGCAACACGCGGCTGTCGTTCCATCTCGTGCGCGCCGCGATCGATTTGTGCCGCGCCAAGGGCTATCAGCGCCTGTACGGCCATGCGCAGAAACGCTTGGTCAAGTTCTGGGGGCGGTTCGGCTTCGAAGTGCTCGCCGGCGGGCGTGAGCTGGTGTTCTCCGATTTCGACTACGTCGAGATGGTGATGGAGACCGAACGAGATCCGGCAGCCATTGCTATCGGTCAGGATCCCTACATCGTCATCAGGCCCGAGGGACGCTGGCATCATCCCGGCATTCTCGAGCGATCGAGCGGCCGCGCCGTGACCCGTCCATCGGTCGATGTTGATACAGCCCGCAGGACCAGCGCGTGACCAGGATCATCCCGCTTCGGGCCATCACCGACCCGACCCATATCCCAACGCTTGTCCTGGTGGACATGCAGAAGGAATACGTCGCAAACGCGCGGGCGCTCGCCCTCACCGATACGGAACAGGCGCTCGCCAACTGCCGGCTCGCATTGGCGCATGCTCGAAGCGCCAGGATTCCAGTGGTGTTCGTGCGCTGGCAAGGAATCTCGCCGTTCTTCAATCCGGCTACCCCTTTTTCCGGCTGGATCGAAGGATTCGAACCGACCCGCGACGATGCGGTGTTCGAGCGCAGCAGGCCATCCTGTTATGCGAGCGGAATGTTCGCCGACATGATGGCCTACGCAGGCAATCATATCGTGCTCGCGGGGTTTGCGGGTGAGGCCGCATGTCTCGCGACGGCGATCGATGCGTTCCATCGAGGACAGCGTATCACGTTCCTCGAGGATGCGTCGGCAAGTCATGGGCTTGGGGAGTTTGACGCTTTCGAAGTTCACGGTGTCATCTCTAGAATAGTGGAACTGTACGGCGATGTCTGTTCAACGCACTCCTGGATCGCGTCCACGGCAATCGACAGGCCCGCGCGATATGAACAACGGCTCTAGCGACGCGGAAGCGCTGCTCGATATCGTGGCGCGCCTGGATGCGATCATGGCCGAGCTGAGAAGCGGCGGGCTGGATTTTTCCGCGCAACTGGTCGCGATGGCACGCCTGGAACTGATGATGACGGTCCACCGCATCTCCGAACAGGAGGTGGGTGCATTGCGATCGCTGTTCGAGGGCGGCGAGCGCAAGATGCTGTCCTAGTCTGCTTCGAGCCGAAGCCGGCACAGGTTCGCTTTAGGAGCGCGCTTCACGCAGGAGACGAAGCGCCTCCGGCTCTGGTCCGATCGGAGCCGGAGCGATTGGCGTTTCCGGAAAGCGGGTCTTCTCTGCCCGCTGGTTTGCCGTGGCGGGCGGNTGGTGGTCTAAAGGCTGCTCATGCTGCGTGAGGAGCCGCGCGTCCCTTGGCGATCATCGGTCAATCCATTGCGCGTGTTGAAGACGCCAGGCTGCTGAGCGGGAGCGGCCGGTTCACGGCGGATACCGCGCCTGTAGCCGCCGCGCATGCGGTGTTCGTCCGCTCGCCGCATGCCCATGCGCGGATCGTCGAGGTCGATGTCGCTGCTGCGCGAACCGCGCCGGGTGTTCTCGCGGTGCTGACCGCAGCCGATGCGGAAGCCGCCGGGCTTGGATGGCTGCGCTGTCCGGCGACGCTGCCCGGGCATGCGATCGTCGATCCAGGCCGGCCGATCCTCGCCCGGGAGCGGGCCCGCTTCGTCGGCGAGGCGGTCGCGTGCGTGGTCGCGGACACGCTGGCCCACGCGATCGATGCTGCCGAACGGGTCGTCGTCGATTATCAGCCGCTGCCATCCGTCACCCGCACAGACGGCGCGATCGGCGGCGAGCCGCTCTGGCCGCAGGCGCCCGGCAATGTCTGTTGCGACTGGTCGGCGGGCAATGCGGCCGCAGTCGAAGCCGCCTTCGCTGCGGCCGACCACGTTGTCAGTCTCGACATCGTCAACAACCGCGTTGCGGTGGTGCCGCTCGAAACCCGCTGCGCATGGGCGAGCTTCGATCCGAAGCCGCAGCATTACCGTCTGCATGTGCCGAGCCAGGGCGTCTTCTTCCTTCGCGATTGCCTGGCGAACGATGTGCTGAAGATCGCCCCGGAACGGCTCGACGTCATCACCGAAGACGTCGGCGGCGCGTTTGGCATGAAGATATCGCCTTATCCGGAATATGCGTGTCTGTTATGGGCCGCGAAGGTTGCGAGCCGCCCGGTGGTCTGGATATCGGAGCGCACGGAATCGTTCCTGTCGGATACTCACGCCCGCGATCACGTCACGCGCGCGTCGCTGGCGCTGGATGCGAAGGGGCGCTTTCTCGCGCTCAGGCACGATGTGATCGCCAACCTGGGCGCATATCCATCGGCGGTGTCGCCGACCGTGCCCACCCTCGGCTACGCGAAGATGGCGCCGAGCGTCTATCATATCCCGGCGATGCATATCCATGTGCGTGGCGTCTTCACCAACACGGCGCCGACGGATGCTTATCGCGGCGCCGGAAAGCCGGAGGCGCTGTTCGTGTTGGAGCGGCTGATCGATCGCGCCGCGCCCCAGCTTCGTCTCGATCCAGTCGTGTTGCGGCGTCGCAACCTGATTACGCCGCGCATGCTGCCTTACAAGACGGCGGCCGGGCAGACCTATGATGCAGGAGATTTTGCGCAGGCGCTGGATCGCGCGCTGGTCCTTGGGCAGCGCGAGACCTTCGAGAAGCGCCGCAAGCAGGCAGCAAGGCTGCGGCGCCTGCGCGGATGGGGCATGGCCTTCTACATTCACGGGACCGGCGGCGATCCCAACGAGACCAGCCGCGTTGTCGCCGAACCCGCCGGCCGCCTCACTGCCACCACCAGCCGGCAGGATTCGGGCCAAGGCCATCGCACGGTCTATGCGCAGTTGCTTGCCGATCGGTTCGGCGTTCCGCTGCAGCAGATCGAAATCCGGCAGGGCGACAGCACGACCGCGCTGCGCGGCGGCGGCACCGGCGGCTCGTCGTCGTTGATCATCGCCGGCGTCGCGATGATCGCCGCAGGCGAGGCGATGATCGCGCGGGCGACGGAGCTCGCCGCACAGCATCTCGAAGTTGCTGCGGGCGATGTGGAGTATCGCGATGGCACGTTCATCGTAAGGGGTACGGATGTCAGGCTCGACCTGTTCGATCTCGCCGCGACAACGGGAGCGATCGAAGGCACGGCGACATTCGCCGAGAGCAATGCGAGTTATCCCTATGGCTGCCAAGTTGCGGAGGTGGAGATCGATCCCGAAACCGGGTCGGTGATCCTCCTCAATCATCTGTCGGTCGATGATCTCGGCCGGGTGATCCATCCCGCGTCGGCGAAAGGCCAACTGGTCGGGGGCATGGTGCAAGGATTGGGTCAGGCGCTGTGGGAGCACATCCGTTACGAGCCGGAATCGGGCCAACTGCTGACCGCATCGCTGATGGATTATGCATTGCCGCGGGCAGCCGATCTTCCGGCGGTCGATGCGGTGTTCATCGAAACGGCAACGCGCAACAACAGCCTCGGCGTGAAGGGGGCGGGTGAGTGCGGAACGATGGGGGCGGCACCCGCGGTGATGAACGCGATCGTCGATGCGCTGAAACCTTACGGCGTGCATCATGTCGACATGCCGGCCACGCCGGAGAAACTCTGGCGCCTTTGCCGGTGAAGGACAGCCGTGAATGCAAACCGGGCAACAGGTCTGCAAAACGGTCACGCTCACCCTAAAAGATAAGCGAGCGATCCGGAAAACCCACTTCCCAGCTTGCGAAATCCTGTCTTAGGATGCCTGCCTCAGGTGGAGGGGCGACTGCGGATGCTGGGACGGCTGCTGCGCAAACTGCTCGACGGTCTCTACCTCGGCGCCGGCTGGCTCGCAGGCGTGTTTCTGATCGTCATCTTCCTTCTGATGATGGCGTTGTCCGCCGGACGGAAGTTCGGCATCAACATTCCGGCGGGCGATGATTTCGCCGCCTGGTCGATGGCGGCGATGGCCTTCCTCGGGCTCGCGCACACGTTCAAGTCGGGGGAGATGATCCGCGTCGGCCTGCTGATCGATCGTTTTACCGGCCGCACGCGGCAGACGATTGAAATCGTCGCGCTGCTGATCGGCATCGGTTTCGCCGGTTACTTCACCTGGCACGCGATCAACTTCACTTATTATTCATGGCTGACAAATGAGGTCGCCACCGGCGTCGTACCGCTGAAGATCTGGATTCCGCAGACCGCCTTCTCGGGTGGGCTTGCGATCCTGACCCTCGCCATGGTGGACGAACTGGTCTACGTGCTCGCCGGCCATAGGCCGCGTTACGAGAAGGAGCCACCAAAGACGGCCGAAGAAGCCGTCGAGCGCGCGGTCGCGAGCGCGGTATGAGGGCTTGATGGCGGGCGCCCAGCTTCTGGAAATCGCTGCGCTGCTATTTGCCGTGTTGGCCGGTCTGCTCGCCGGCGGAGTCTGGATCGCCATCAGCCTGCTGGCGGTCGGCTGGCTCGGCATGCTGTTCGTCGGAGGCATTCCCGCAGGGTCGGTGCTCGCGACCACGGTGTGGAGCAACAGTGCCAGTTGGGATTTGGCGGCGTTGCCGCTGTTCATCTGGATGGGCGAAATCCTGTTCCGCACGCGGTTGTCCGAGGAGATGTTTCGCGGCTTGGCGCCGTGGCTCGGCTGGCTTCCCGGCCGGCTGATGCATGTCAACGTCATCGCGTCGGGGCTGTTCGGCTCGGTCTCCGGGTCGTCGGCCGCGACCTGCGCGACGGTGGCGAAGATCGCGCTGCCGGAACTGAAGCGCCGCGGTTACGACGAGACGCTGAGCCTCGGCTCGCTCGCCGGCGCGGGCACGCTTGGCATTCTGATTCCACCGTCGATCACCATGGTCGTGTATGCGGTGGCTGCCAACGTCTCGATCGTGCAGCTCTTCCTTGCCGGCTTCCTGCCGGGCTTTCTGGTGATGGCGCTGTATTCCGGCTACATCGCGGGCTGGTCGGTAGCGCATGCGAACAAGATGCCGCCGTCCGAACCGCAGATGAGCTTCGCCGAAAAAATCCGGGAGTCGGCCAACCTCATTCCGCTGACGCTGCTGATCCTGCTGGTGTTCGCAGTGCTGATCACCGGCTGGGCGTCGGCGACTGAATGTGCAGCATGGGGCGTGCTTGGATCGCTGCTGATCGCCTGGTGGGGCGGCTCGCTGACAAGAGCCTCGTTTTGGCAAAGCGTGATGGGCACCACGCGGACGACCTGCATGATCATGCTGATCCTTGCCGGGGCCTCGTTCATGAAACAGTCGATGGGCTACACGGGGATCCCGCTTGCGCTCGCGGCCTGGGTCGACAGCCTGCAACTCAGTCCCTATGCGCTGATCGCCGCGCTGACGGTCATGTACATCGTGCTTGGAACCGCTCTCGACGGCATTTCGATGATCGTACTGACGACGGCGGTGGTGCTGCCGATGGTGCAGAAGGCCGGCTTCGATCTGGTTTGGTTCGGCATCTTCGTGGTGCTGATCGTGGAGATGGCCGAGGTCTCGCCGCCGGTCGGGTTCAACCTGTTCGTGCTGCAGACCATGAGCGGCAAGGATTCCAACACGGTGGCGATCGCCGCGCTGCCGTTCTTTTTTCTGCTGGTGGTGGCCGTGGCCATCATCACGGCATTCCCGTCTATCGTCACCTGGCTGCCAAAGTATGTCTTTCCCGGATAGCCGGCGAGGCTAGGATCGGGCCAATCGAGGGAGCGTTCGAATGATCAATCGTAGAACCATCTTCGCGACTGTCGCTTGTTTCGCCATCGGTCTCGGTAGCGGCGTCAATCACGCAAGCGCGCAGACGACCTGGAATCTGCCGGCCGCCTATCCGGCCGACAATCCGCACACGGAAAATCTCGTCGCCTTCGCCAAGGACGTGGAGGCTGCAACTGGTGGCAAGCTGAAGGTCAACGTGCATGCCAATGCCTCTTTGTTCAAGGCTCCCGACATCAAGCGCGCGGTGGCGACCGGGCAGGCGCAGATGGGCGAGGTGCTGCTGTCGATCCACGAGAACGAGGATCCGGTGTTCGGTCTCGATGTCGTGCCGTTTCTGGCAACCAGCTTCCCCGAGGCGATGAAGCTCTATCAGGCATCGAAGCCTGCGATCGAGAAGAAGCTCGCCTCACAAGGGTTGATGTTGCTGTTTGCGGTGCCGTGGGCGCCGCAGGGCGTCTACACGAAGAAGGATCTCAACTCCGCGGCCGATATGAAGGGGCTGAAGTGGCGCGCCTACAATGTCGGAACGAGCCGGATCGGCGAACTGGTCGGCGCACAGCCGGTGACGATCCAGGCGGCCGAGCTGCCGCAGGCGTTGGCGACAGGCATCGTCGATTCCTTCATGTCGTCGGGCGGCACGGGATACGACACCAAGGTCTGGGAGTCGCTGACGCACTTCTACGACGTGCAGGCCTGGATTCCGAAGAACGTCACCTTCGTCAACAAGGCGGCGTTCGATGCGCTCGACAAGCCGACCCAGGAGGCGATTCTGAAGGCGGCGGCCACGGCGGAAACCCGCGGCTGGAAGGCCTGGGAGGACAAGACGAGCTGGTATGTCGAGCAGCTCAAGGCGAAGGGCATGAAGGTGCAGCCGCCGAGCGCGACGCTGAAGGACGATTTCAAGAAGATCGGCGAGCAGCTGACCGACGACTGGCTGAAGAAGGCGGGCGCCGATGGCAAGGCTCTGGTGGACGCCTATAAGAAGATGTAGCGCGGCGCGCCTGTACCGCCGCGCACTACCGGCGGGCCGCGAGATGCAGCGGCGGCGCGAGCGTCCCCTTGTCGCGACTGGCTGATGCTTTCAGCCAATCGCGAAAGGCTGCGATCTTCGGCTGATCGGCGGTCGCTTCCGGGCAAACGAGATAGAATCCGGCCGCCGACGGGATCACCAGATCGAACGGTACGACGAGGCGGCCCTGGGCGATATCCGCCTCCACATAGGCGGTGCGGCCCATGGCGATTCCAAGCCCATCGATCGCCGCCTGCACCGTCATGAAGATCAGGTCAAAGGTCAGTCCGGGATGCTGCGAGGGATTGGCGGATTTGCCCGCTGCGGTCAGCCACACACGCCAGTCGTCCTCATAGGCATCGCTGGTGTGGAGCAGCGTGAAGTTGGCGAGGTCATCGACGTTGCGCAGCGGGTGACGGCCCTTCAGCAGCGCCGGGCTGCAAACCGGAAACATCTCGTCCGCCATCAGCCAGTCGGACCGCAGCCCCGGCCAGTGGCCGAGGCCATACCGGATTCCCGCATCGACACCTTCGCGTTCGAAATCGATCAGCGCGGTGGACGTCGTCACCCGCACATCGATCGTGGGATGTAGGTCCTGGAATTTCGACAGGCGCGGCACCAGCCATTTCGCCGCGAGCGAGGCCAGCGTGCTGACGATCAGCACATTCGCGTTTTCCCGCTGCTTCAGTCGCTCGGTGGCGAGCCGAAGATCCTGGAAAGCGGCGCGGATGCCCGGCAGGTACTCGCGGGCCTCGGTGGTCAGGACCAATGTCCGGTTCTGCCGGACGAAGAGGCGGAGACCCAGTTCGTCTTCCAGACGTTTGATCTGATGGCTGATCGCCGTCTGCGTGACGTTCAATTCCGCCGCGGCCTTCGTGAAACTCATATGCCGGGCGGCGGCTTCGAAGGCGCGTAATCCGTTCAGCGAGGGCAGCCTGGACATGAGCTGATCTCATACATGAGATATCCTCATATATAAGCCGACAAAGTGTCGTTTGTCAAAGCTGCGCCGCAGCAAGATATTGACCCCAACAAATGGCTTCCTATGGAGATGGCGATGTCTGCTCTGACATCTCGCTTTGTGACAAATTTTCATGTTCTCGATGGTCTTTCCCGTATTGCGCAGACGCTAGAGGTTTGGCGTGAGCGCGCCCGCAGCCGGCACGAGCTCGCGCAGTGGTCCGAGCGGGAGCTGCACGACATCGGCGTCTCGGCGGCAAGCGTGGCCGATGAGATCAACAAGCCGTTCTGGCGCGCCTGATCGATCAGCACGCGGGAGGGCCGCGACGTGCCGGGGCCTTCGGTGCACAATCCTTCGACGTACGGCCGCAAACGGTCCGCGGGAGATGGCGATGTTTGACATCCGAGCCAGCGCGTTACGGTCGTTTGCCGACGTCATCCGTCTGCCGTCGGGGCAGAAGCTCATTGTGCGCTTCGTCGAGCCGGAAGATGTCGAATCCCTGCAAGCCTACTTGCATGCGCTGTCGCGCCCATCCCACTACAATCGCTTCCTCGGCGCAGTGCGGGCGCTCTCGGGCAAGGAGCTCGATCGCATAGTGCGGATCGGCGAGGAGCGTCGTTTCGCGGTAATCGCCGAGCTTCAGGTTGATGGGCGGCCGCTCATTGTGGGCGAAGCGCGCTATGCGTTCGATCCAACATGGCGACAGGTCGAGTTCGGCATGTCGATCGGCGAGGCGTGGCGGCGGCGCGGCATGGGGTCGGCTCTGATCGCCAACCTGGAGTGCCGGGCGGCCGCGTCTGGCGCCGTCAATCTGTTCGGGGAGGCGCTGCGGACTAACGAAGCGATGATCGCGCTGGCGCGCAAAGCCGGCTTCTCACTCAAGCACGCGCCGGACGACTGGCGGCTGTCGCGCTTCGAGAAGAAACTCGGTTCCGCCGTAAACGAGATTCCGTGTCCGGGATCGCGGCGTGTCGCCGCGGCGCTCGCTGCGGCTGGTTAGCGCCTCGTGCCGGCTGATTGAATCGGAGCCGAACGCTCACGCCACTGGGCTCATCGTCCGGCGCGCCGACGTCTCACCCACATGGCTCAGATCCCGACCGGATAGCCGTCCTTGCGATGATCGGAGGCTGCAATGTAGCCACCATCGACCTTCATGGCGAGCTGCGCGCAGCCGAACTCGGTGTCGAAGCGGTCTGCGACCACCACTTTGTGGCCGCGTTCGCGCAAGCCTTCGATCGCGTCCTTGGAGAAATTCCATTCCACGGCGACGGTGGCATTGTCATCCTGCACGCGCCAGCGCGGCGCATCGCTCGCGGCCTGCGGGTTCTGGCCGTGGTCGGCAATGCGCGATGTCACCTGCACATGGCCTTGCGCCTGCATCGATCCACCCATCACGCCGAAGCTCATCAGCGGCTGGCCGTTGCGGGTCAGGAATCCGGGAATGATGGTGTGGAAGGGGCGCTTGCCGGGACCGACCTGGTTCGGATGCCCTGGCTTCAGGCTGAAGCCGAAGGCGCGGTTCTGCAGTGCGATGCCGGTGTTGGGCACGACCACGCCGGAGCCGAACCCTTTGAAGTTCGATTGGATGAACGACACCATCATGCCGTTCTTGTCGGCTGCGGTGAGATACACCGTGCCGCCGTTCAGTGGCATTCCCGGCAGACAGGTCGCCGCGCGATCGAGATCAATCAACGTCGCGCGCTTATGCAGATACGTCTTATCGAGCAGATGCGCGGCGGTGATATTGCGCATGGTGTCGGGATCGCCGACATACTCGCTCATGTCGGCAATGGCGAGCTTGATCGCCTCGATCTTGATGTGCTGCGTCAGCGCCGTGTCCGGCTCATCCGCCGCGATGTTGAAGTTGTCGAGGATGCCGAGCGCGATCAGTGCGCCGATGCCCTGGCCGTTCGGGCCGATCTCATGCAGCGTCAGGTCGCGGTAGGTCATCGCGATAGGCTCGACCCAATCGGCCTTATGCGCGGCGAGATCGGCTTCTTCGATCAGGCCGCCGGTGTTGCGCGCGTGGGCCGCGATCGCTGCGGCCAACTCGCCATGATAGAAGGCTTCGCCCTTGGTTTCGGCGATGCGCGCCAGTGTGCGCGCCTGTCCGGGGCAGATGAACCGCTCGCCGGGGAGTGGCGCGCGGCCCTTCGGCGCGAAGGCTTCGCGATAGCCCGGCTGCACGCTCAGCTCGGCGACCTGCGCCTGCCAATGGCGCTGCACCGTGGGCGAGACGAGGTAGCCGTCGGTGGCGTAGCGGATCGCCGGCTCGAACAGGTCCGCGAACGGCAGCTTGCCGAACTTGTCCGACACCGTGCGCCAGGCGGAAACGGTGCCCGGAACCGTCACCGAGTCCCAGCCTCGCATCGGCATGGTCTCACGGTCCTTGAAATGCGTCGGCGTCATCCGCCGCGGGGCGCGTCCGGATGCATTCAATCCATGCAGCTTGCCGTCAGCCCAGATCAGCGCGAAGGTGTCGCCGCCAATGCCGTTCTGGCAGGGTTCGACCACCGTCAGGGCAATCGCGGTTGCAAGCGCAGCATCCACGGCGTTGCCGCCGCGCAGGTACATCGCAAGGCCGGCGGCCGAGGCCAAAGGCTGTGAGGTCGAAACCACGTTTTCCGCCAGCAGCGGCATCCGCTGCGAAACGTAAGGGAATGACCAAAACGAGGCGTTGTCGAAGGGGAGCATGGGGAGAGCCTTTCGCTGCGCCCGGAGACTAGCCGATTTTCGCGGCGGTGCTATCGACTTGTGAGCCTCAAATCCGTAGGTTCCGATCAAACAAGCAACGAGCCATGGAAAGGCCTGCGACGCATCCCATGAACGCGCCCTATGTTCCCCAGATCGCCCTCTTTCAAGATTGGTTGAAGGACAAGCGCGGCCTCACCTTTGCATCCTACGATGCCGTGTGGCGCTGGTCGGTGACCGATCTCGACGGCTTCTGGCAGTGCATCTGGGATTATTTCGATCTCCAGTCGCCAACCCCGCACAGCGCGGTGCTGGCACGGCGCGATATGCCGAACGCGGTCTGGTTCGCCGGCGCTCAAGTCAACTATGCGCGGCAGGTGTTCCGCCATGTCGAGGCTGCGCACCGTGCAGATCAACCCGCGGTCATGAGCAACAACGAGAAGGGCGCGCGCCAGGCGCTGTCCTGGCCCGAGTTGCAGCGGCAGGCGGCATCGTTGGCGCTGCATCTGCGGGACCAGGGCGTGCAGTCGGGTGATCGGGTTGCGGCCTATCTGCCGAATATCATCGAGACGATCGTCGCGTTCCTGGCGGTGGCCAGCATCGGCGGCGTCTGGAGCCTGTGCGCGCCGGACATGGGCACGGCCGCGGTGCTCGACCGCTTCAAGCAGATCGAGCCGAAGGTGCTGATCGCATGCGACGGCGTCAGCTATGCCGGCAAGGACCACGACCGGACCCAGGTGGTGCGCGAGTTGCGAGCCGCGCTGCCGAGCGTGCAGCATCTCATCCTGCATACCAATCTCGGCACCACCGGCGGGGTCGAGGATACGGTTTCATTCG
Source organism: Afipia sp. P52-10 (assembly GCF_000516555.1). Classification (NCBI taxonomy): domain Bacteria; kingdom Pseudomonadati; phylum Pseudomonadota; class Alphaproteobacteria; order Hyphomicrobiales; family Nitrobacteraceae; genus Afipia; species Afipia sp. P52-10. The sequence goes on from NZ_AZSJ01000003.1 coordinate 1,927,173, forward strand.
CCGCGACGATCGCGCGCGATGATGCTGCGGTAAGGGCGTTCGAACCGGTGTGGCTGCCGTTCGATCATCCGCTCTGGATCGTGTATTCGAGCGGCACGACCGGTTTGCCGAAGCCGATCGTACACGGCCATGGCGGCATCCTGCTGATGTCGCTGACGCTGAACGTGATCCATAACGACGTCGGCAGCAGCTATGCGCCGAACTCGCTTGGCGAGCGCTTCCATTGGTACAGCTCGACCGGATGGGTGATGTGGAATTGCCAGGTCAATGGGCTGCTCGGCGGCACGACCTGCTGCATTTTCGACGGCAATCCGGGCGGCGCGAAGGACAGTCCGGACTGGACGACGCTGTGGCGCTTCGCTGCCGATCTCGGCGTGACGTTCTTCGGTGCGGGCGCGGCGTTCTTCGCCAACTGCATGAAGGCGGGCGTGGACCTGTCGGCGTGTGGCGATCTGTCGAAGGTGCGCGCGCTCGGGACGACCGGTTCGCCGCTGAGCGAAGACGTGCAGCGCTGGGGCACCGCGCAGTTCGCCAAGCTCGCGGCGACGAACTGCAATGCGGCGCAGAAAGACATCTGGTGGTGCAACATGTCCGGCGGCACCGACTTCGCTGGCGCCTTCATCGGCGGCAATCGCCAGTTGCCGACCGTGCCGGGCGAGATGCAATGCAGGCTGCTCGGCTGTGCGGTCGAAGCGTTCACTGAGGAGGGCAAGCCTGTCGTCGGCGATGTCGGCGAACTGGTCTGCACCGAGCCGCTGCCGTCGATGCCGCTCTATTTCTGGGGCGACGACGGCAACAAGCGCTACATCGCCAGCTACTTCGATACATATCCTGCGAATTTCGACGGCTCCGGCCGCGGGCCAGTCTGGCGTCATGGCGACTGGCTGAAGATCATGCCGCATGGCGGCTGCATCATTTATGGCCGCAGCGACGCGACGATCAACCGTCACGGCCTGCGGATGGGTACCAGCGAGCTCTATAGCGCGGTCGAAGGGCTGCCTGAGGTGATGGACTCGATGGTGGTCGACCTCGAGTATCTCGGCCGCGAGAGCTACATGCCGCTGTTTGTCGTCTTGCGCGAGGGGCTCACGCTCGATGATCGGCTGAAGGCGGCCATCAATGGAGCGATCCGCACGGCGCTATCGCCGCGCTTCGTGCCGAACGACGTATTTCAGGTCGCGGAGATTCCGCGCACCTTGTCCGGCAAGAAGCAGGAGCTGCCGGTCAAGAAGCTAATGCTGGGCCAACCGGTCGAACGGGTCATCAACAAGGATGCGATGGCAAACCCGGGTTGTCTCGATTGGTATGTGTTGTTCGCGACCGCGTATCTTCGCGATCGGAAACCGGCGGCGTCATAGAGAAACCGGCGGCTCTGAGCCGCCTGGCCTCGGTTCATTTGGGAAGCGGGAAGGCGTCGAGATACGTCTTGTAGTCATCCTCGACATCGATCTGCAACGCTGCGAGCAGCCGCACCACGCCGTTGTAGAACGCGATGGCAACGATCAGTTCGACGATCGTCTCGGCATCCATGTGCCGGTTCAGCGCGGCGAAGGTTTCGTCCGAAAGCGCGATCTTATGGGTCATCTCGCGCGCGGCCTGCAGCACCGCCTTCGTCAGCGGGTCGAGATTCGAGGGCTTGCCGCTGTTCTCGTCGATCAGCCCACGGATGTCGTCATCGGACACACCGAATTCGCGGCCGATCTTGATGTGGTGCGAGTACTCGTATGCGGAGCGGGTGAGATAGCCGACCTGCAGGATCGCCAGTTCGCGCAGACGCGGATCGAGCTTGCTCTTGAACCGGATGTGCCCCCCGAGCTTGCCGAAGGCGCGGGCGGCAGCGGGGCTATGCACCAGGATCTTGTTGAGGTTGATCTTGCGCGCCAGCAGGTCGTGGTGCTCGGCAGCTATGTCGGCCAGATCGAGATAGGGAAGGCGAGCCATGCGGTGATGCTCTCGGATGGTTTGGTGTGGTTAGGTTGCGACCCGGAAAACTCGGGCGCGATGGTCCGAAACGATCATACCCAAACAAGGAACCAAAGCGCGGGGGCGATTGATCCAAACCTGATCGCGCTTCAGGTCGCCTCGGCCGGGCTCGGCTTGCGCCGCTCCGTCACGAACGCCAGCAGAACCGTCAGCGCCATGAAGAAGGCGGCCAGCCAGAACACGCCGCGCGGCATGGATTGATCCATGACCCAGCCGAACAGGATCGGGCTGACGATGCCGCTCATGTTGAAGCCGGTTGAAACGATGCCGAAGGCACGTCCGGCAGCGCCGGGCGGCGCTGCCTTGCGCACCATCATGTCGCGGGACGGCGCGATCACGCCGCCGAGGAAGCCCGCCAGCGTCATCATCGCGATCATCAACGCTGGATGCGGCGTGAACATCGCGATCAGGATGACGAGGACGACGTTCGCGGCAAAGCATGCGGCGGCGACGTCGCCGTGGCGGTGGGTACGATCGGCGAGAAAACCGCCCGCGAGCACGCCCACCGCGCTGGCGCCGAGATAGGCGGTCAGGGCGATATTGGCGGTCGAGAACACGAGGCCGTAGCCGCTCATCAGCGAGACCACGCCGAAGGTGCTGATGCCGCTGTTGGACAGGCCGAGCAGCATGAAGAAGATCGTCAGCGAGATGATTGCCGGGGTGAGGACACTGGTCGGTGCGTTCGGATCCGCGCTGGCATTGGTGTTCGCGGCGGTCGCGGCACTGGCTTCGGGAATCGGGAAGAGCACCAGCAGCAGCGCCACGGCAAAGCCGATCACGCCGGTTGCGATCAGCGCGCCGGTGCCGCTGGTCAGCGCCACGAGGGCCGCGACCAGCGCGGGCGCAACGGCGCCGCCGAAGAAGCCGGCGAAGGTGTGGATCGAGAAGGCCCTGCCGATGCGCCGGCCGTCGATATTGGCCGCCAACAGCGCGTAGTCGGAGGGATGATAGACGCTGTTGGCGAGCCCGAGCAGGGCGGCGCAGCCGATCAGGGTCGCGTAGTTCAGGCTGAAGCCCAGGATGATGAAGGCGATGCTGCCGAGGCAAACACCCAGGATCAGCAGCTTGCGCGCGCCGAAGCGGTCGACGACGTAGCCCAGTGGCGCCTGGGTCAGCCCGGATACCACGCCGAACACGGTCATCGACAGGCCAAGCTCGATGAAGCCGACGCCGAGCCTGTCCTTCAGGAACGGGTACAGCATCGGCAGCACCAGGATGTAATAGTGGCTGAGCCAGTGCGCGACCGAAATGACGGTCAGGCTGCGCAGTTCCGACTGCGTCTCGCTCCGCTCCGACCCGGCGACGATGTCCGCCATGGCGATCCCAGCTCCGCTTCTTTATCGATGCCCTAGTGTCCCGAATCCGACGTCCGCTGTCCTTTGCAGGACGCTCAGAGCGAACGTCGGATTCGGGCAGGACACTAGCAAATTCATGATTCTCGTGTCGTTTCTGGATCAGAAACTCATCACTCAGCTACCTGCTTCCGGGCGCGGTTGTCTATCGTTGCATGGCTGGCCCGCATTCTGCCGGTCGCGCCAGCGCCATGGTGCCCTCGTGGCCGGGAGCGGACGGGACCCTCGCCCGCAGCTTGGCTGAAGGTGCGAAATCAGACGCCAGATCAATGGTTTGTGTCATTCCTGGAGAGGATGACGCGTGTCATCTGCGGGTCATGGATTTGTCAAAGGGGCGCAATGTCCATTCTTCAGAAGGTGCGCGGGCTCACTGAGGAGACTTGCCATGCGCCATTCGTTTCTGTGCTCCGTTGCACTGAGTTTCATGTTGTCGACGGGAGCGCTGGCCAGCGCCGAATTTCCGGCAACGCTCGCCGGTCATGCGGTTCTCCCGGCAGAAACCTTTATCGAGGCCCCGGCGGATGCTCCGGCCGACCTGAAGACATCGGGCAAGTATACCACTGGCCGCCGGGTCGAGGCGCTGGGCAGCGTCATGGGCAAATCCTACGAGCGGCCGACCGGCGTCTCCGTCCCGTTCAAGGGGCAGCCGTTGCAGGGGCACTCGGGCATCAAGGTGATGCCCGACGGCACATTCTGGGTGCTGACCGACAATGGCATGGGCTCGCGTTACAATTCCGCGGATTCGATGCTGTACCTCAACCGTCACAAGATCGATTGGACGACCGGCAAGGTCGAGCGCCAGGAGACGGTATTCCTGCATGACCCGGATCGGAAGGTGCCGTTCCGTATCGTCCATGAGGATACGGCCAAACGCTATCTCACCGGCGCCGATTTTGACACTGAAGGCTTCCAGATCATCGGCGATACCTTCTGGATCGGCGAAGAATTCGGCCCCTACATCATCAAGGCGGACAAGAGCGGCAAGGTGCTGGCGGTGTTCGAGTCAATGGCGGACGGCAAGCCGGTGCGCTCGCCGGATCATTGGTCGGTGCAGTCTCCGGGCGCGCCGGGCGCAACCTATACGACCGTCAATCTGCGCCGCTCCAAGGGTTACGAAGGCTTTGCCAGCTCCAAGGACGGCAAATTCCTCTATCCGCTGCTCGAAGGCGCGCTGTGGGATCCGGAGAAGAAGGACATCGAGAAGGTCGATGGCAAGGAAGCCGCGCGCATCCTTGAATTCGATGTCGTGGCGGAGACGTTCACCGGCCGCTTCTGGTATTACGTGTTCGAGGCGAACGGCAACGCCATCGGCGACTTCAACATGCTGGACGCAACGTCCGGCTTGGTGATCGAGCGTGACAATGGCGAAGGCACGCCGGACAAGGCCTGTCCGCAGGGCCAGCGCGGCGAGAGCTGTTTCGCCGATCTCGCCAAGTTCAAGCGGGTGTACAAGGTCGAATTGTCCGATGCCAACGCCGGCAAGCCGGTGCGCAAGGTCGCCTATATTGATCTGATGAAGATCAAGGATCCGGAGAAGAAGGCACGCAAGGCGCTGAACGATGGTGTCCTGACGTTCCCGTTCTTCACGATCGAAAATGTCGATCGGGTCGACGATCGCCATATTATTGTCGGCAATGACAATAATCTGCCGTTCTCCACCAGCCGGGATCCGAACAAGGCAGACGATAACGAATTCGTCCTGCTCGAAGCCGCGGACTTCCTGAAGGCGAAGTGAGGCACTGCGCCGGTGCCGATGGCCCGGCGCGCTGCTCTTAAGATCCATCTTCATCTTAAGAGACCTTCGGCGGTGCGCTTGATGCCCCAAGCGCACCGCCAACCATTTGCAAGTCCCTTGCTGGTGCGCCATCCGCTGGGCTAAAAGGCCGGCATCCCATCGCAGCCGGAGCTTCCCGATGTCGATTGTGTCGTCTGTTGAAGAGCTCGAGGCGATCTACGGAAAGCCTAATGACGCTTCGACGGTCAAAGTCGCCGACCGGGTGACGGCCGAATACCGCAAGCTGATCGAGGTCTCGCCGTTTGCCGCGCTGGCAACCAGCGGTCCTGAAGGGCTCGATTGCTCGCCGCGCGGCGACGCCGCCGGCTTCGTCCGTATCCATGACGACAAGACGCTGATGATGCCGGACCGGCGCGGCAACAACCGGATCGACTCCTTGCGCAACATCGTGCGTGATCCGCGGGTGGCGCTGTTGTTTCTGATCCCCGGCGTCGGAAGCACGTTGCGGATCAACGGCCGCGCGCATATCGCGACCGATCCTGCGCTGTGCCAGTCATTCCTGATGGAAGGCAAGGCGCCGCGTTCGGTGATCGTCATGGATGTCGATGAGGTCTATTTCCAGTGCGCGCGAGCCATCGTCCGCTCCGATCTCTGGAATCCCGCCAAGCATGTCGACGCGAAGGATCTGCCGAGTCCGGGCCAGATCCTGGCCAGCATGAGCGCCAATCGGGTCGGCGGCGAGGAGTATGATCGGGCTTGGCCGGAGCGGGCTCGGCAGACGATGTGGTGACCGGCTGCGGCTGCAGCGGCGCTTGATCCCGGAAAGATACGTCAAGCGAAGGCCATTGACCCCAACGGCAGGTGGGCCGGGCGCGGGAGTGCGTACCCCTGTCGCGCCGCCTGCATTCCTGCCATCGTGCGTCGGGCGATGGTCGACACGCTTATATGATGATAGTCATAGAAACCGTCGGCTATTCCTGCGCGAAGGGGCGCTTCTCATGAATTCCACGCTATCCGCGGGCACGCCTGCCCAGTCCCGCATTCACTACGCCTGGGTCGTTGCCGCCGCGACGTTCCTGTCCGGATTGATCATGGCCGGCGCGGTCGGAGCGCCGGGAATCTTCATTATTCCGCTGCAGCAGGAGTTCGGCTGGTCCACCTCGGATATTTCCGCCGCACTCGCGATCCGCTTCTTCCTGTTCGGCATCATCGCGCCGTTCGCGGCCGCGCTGATGAACCGGTATGGCGTGCGCCGTGTTGTCCTGACCGCGCAGAGCATCGTCGCCGGCAGCCTGCTGCTGTCGCTGGGAATGACCAGCCTGTGGCAACTGATGCTGCTCTGGGGCATCGGCGTCGGCATCGGAACGGGAATGACGGCATTGGTGCTCGGCGCGACCGTGGCGACACGCTGGTTCACGGCACGACGAGGGCTCGTGGTCGGCATTCTGACCGCCAGCGTCGCGACGGGACAGCTGATCTTCCTGCCGATCCTCACCTCGCTGTCGGTTGCCTATGGCTGGCGCATCGCCTTGATGGTGGTGTGCGTGGCCGTCGGCGGTGCGGCGTTGGTGATGCTGTTGCTGATGCGGGATCGCCCGTCGGATGTCGGCCTGCTGCCCTATGGTCACGAGGGACCACCGCCGGCTGCGCCGCCGGCACCGGCCTCGGTGACGGCCGCTGCCTTCGGCGCCTTGCGCGACGCCTCACGCACGCGGGCATTCTGGATTCTGTTCGGCACCTTCTTCATTTGCGGCGCCAGCACCAACGGCTTGATCCAGACCCACTTCATCCCGATGTGCGTCGATTACGGCCTGACGCAAACCAGTGCGGCAGGGTTGCTCGCTGCGATCGGTGTGTTCGACTTCTTCGGAACGATCATCTCGGGCTGGCTGTCGGACCGGTACAACAATCGCTGGCTGCTGTTCTGGTACTACGGCTTGCGCGGCCTGTCGCTCGTGTTCCTGCCCTTCACGGACTTTACCTTCTTCGGCCTGTCGCTGTTCGCCGTGTTCTACGGGCTCGACTGGATCGCGACCGTGCCGCCGACGGTCAAGCTGACGGCCGCGAAGTTCGGTCCCGAGCGCGCCAATCTTGTGTTTGGCTGGATCTTCGCGGGCCATCAAATCGGTGCAGCATTGGCGGCCTTCGCGGCCGGGTTCTCGCGGACGATGCTGGCGACGTATCTGCCGGCCTTCTTCGCCGCCGGCGCGCTGTGCATTGTCGCCGCGGTGATCGCGCTGACGATCGAGGATCGGCGTCGCACGGCGGAGACGTAGCGGCGGGCGAAGCGTCAAAGCGTTTGTCAAAGACCGGCAAAATAAAGGGGCGCAGCATCGACGATGCCGCGCCCCCTCTTTATGCGTCAAACTGACGGATCGCTAATCGCTAGAGCGCGATGAGATTTGGACGAATCGTCTTCGCGCTCTAGCTTGTTGTTTGAGCATGGTCTTTTCGGAAAACCGCTACACACTTTTCCGGATCATGCTCTAGTTGAACATCGCCAGCGCGGTGACGAGCGGCAACACCTCCTGTGTGCCGCGATAGATCATCTCAACCGCCACATAGAGGATGACCGCGAGGCCGACATAGGCGATCCAGCGATGCTTCTGCAGCAGCTTGGCGATAAACGTCGCCGCGATGCCCATCAGCGCGATCGACAGCGCAAGGCCGAACACCAGCACGTATGGATGCTCGCGCGCCGCGCCGGCGACGGCGAGCACGTTGTCGAGCGACATCGATACGTCGGCGATGATGATCTGCCAGGTCGCCTGTGCCAAGGTCTTGCGCGGGCCGCGAACCGATGCGGTGCCATCGGGGTTGACGTCGATGTCGAACGACTCGGCGGTTTCTTCGGCATGCTGGCTGCGCAACTCGCGCCACATCTTCCAGCACACCCACAGCAGCAACAGTCCGCCCGCGAGCAGCAGGCCGACGATCTGCAGCAGTTGCGCCGTCGCCGCGGCAAAGCCGATGCGGAGAACCGTGGCGGCAACAATGCCGATCAGGATCGCGCGCTTGCGTTGTTCAGCGGGCAAGCCGGCGGCTGCAAGGCCGATGACGATCGCGTTGTCGCCTGCGAGCACCAGATCGATCATGATGACCTGCAGGAGCGCCGTCAGCGCTTGGGCGGTGAAAAGTTCAGCCATAATGTCGTTCCAGCTCGCTACTCTGATGGTTTGGATTCAAGAAGAGGAAGCACCTGCCCGGCGTCGCTCAGCAGCGCCGCGAAGATGCCGATGAACGTGAGCGCGCCGGCGATGTCCCAGTAGGTCACGCCGGCCGCGATCAAACGCTGCGCCGTCAGCCAGGCGATCGCCGCCGCGGTTGCCGCGGCGATGACCGCCATCACGCTGATGATCGGCAGCACGAGCGGCGACGGTGCGGTCCAGGCAATGGTGCCGGTCGCAAGAGTTCCGACGACCGCCACGGCGGCCGCCAGCAACCTCGGACCCTTCCATTCGTTGCTTCGAACCGGCGGGTTCGGAGAATGGAGTTTGATAGGCACCAATACCTCCCGTAGCCGTCACATCGTTGTCGGGTTGACGAAGTCCGCGTTCGTTGCTGGGTTTAAGACAGAGCCGAATTGTGCTAAGTCTCAATTCGCGCGAGCGCATTCATTTTTGGATAGTTTAGTACACTTGAAACTTCGGAACGATCAAGAGTTTTTGAAGTCGGGAGGGGCCAGTGCATTTTGCGAAGGCGGAGCCTGAAGCGAAGCTGCTGCGGAAGCAGGCTGGGGCTTGGCTGAAAGGCTTGAGGAACCGGGCCGGATTGTCGCAGGTCGAACTCGCGGACCGGTTGGGTCTTAAGTACTACACATTCATCTCGCAGGTGGAAAACGGCTTCGGTCGTGTTCCCACCGAGGCGATGGAAGGCTGGGCTCGCGCGTTGGGAGAAACCCCGTCGTCATTCGCCCGCAAGCTGCTCGAGTTTTATGATCCGGAGCTTCACCGGCTCCTCTTCGAGGACAAGACATGAAAGCGCAGAACGTCATCGCGTTTCACCCACTCGAGCGGCCGCATTGCTGGTCTCAGGATGAGTTGCAGGAGATGGTTGCGCTCTATTCGGCGCATGCTTCGCGCAGAAAATTCTCGGCGTGGGACACCGGCAAGACCGATCTCGGCGATCCGCAGTTCTATATCGTCGGCCGCAGGCCGGAGCTCGACTGCGTCCTGTGCTTGACGCGGATCGGCCGCCTCTACGTGCTGGAGGATGGCGAGGGTTCGGTGGTCGCCGAGAGCGTGCATCTGGCCGACGTGACCGAAGCGGCATCGGCGATGCTGAAGCCGCGCCGGCATCCGTCCCTGGTCGCGCGTTCGCTGCTTGCGCTTTGCGCGTTCCGCGTGGTGCTCGATCAGAAGATCGAGCTGATGCTTGCGGAATCGATGGAGCATGTCAGTCGCGTCGCGCCGCAGCTCGCTGCACTGGTGTAAGCCGCGCCGGTCGCTCGCAAACCGGCCGCCCCGTTGAAAATGAACCGCCCGCTGGTCGACCCAGCGGGCGGTTTGTCTTCATAGGCCTTGTGAGGATGCCTTAGATCTCGATTCAACCGGAATCGAGACGTCAACTCCTCATTTGCTGCGTTGTCTCCATGCGAAGACTTCACACGAAATCTTTCACGCGAAGCGTTGTTCGCTCCGCGTGAAGATGTCTGCCGAGCCTTTCTCAGCTCTGGCTCTGGTGCTGATCCGTCACCGGTGTTTCGCGGCGGCGGACGAAGCGGAGCAGCGCACCAACCGCAAGCACGAAGACGGCGCCGGCGATCGCAGCAGGCTTTTCGTAAGCGTGCGCGGTAGCCGTGCCCAGCTGGCCGGCGATGCCGACGTCGCTGACGAACAGCTCGCCCGCGATCCATCCGAGCAGCGCGGCACCGGCCCAGACCAGCACCGGAAAGCGGTCAAGCATCGCCATGATGATCGCGCTTCCGGCAACGATCATCGGGATCGAGATGCCGAGGCCGATGACGAGCAGAACCCAGCTGCCCTTGGCGACGGCGGCGATGGCGACGACGTTGTCGAGGCTCATCACCACGTCGGCGATGGCGATCGTCATCATCGCCTTCAGCAGCGTGTCGGCTGCGTTGACCTGATCGTCTTCGTCGTGGGACTTCGGCTTGATCAGGTCGATCGCGATGTAGAGCAGCGCGATGGCGCCGGCCGCCTTGAGATAAGGCACGTTCATCAGCGTCGTCACGATGCCGGTGAAGATGATCCGCAGCACCACCGCAACGCCGGCGCCGAGGATCATGCCCCAGAGGCGAGCGCGGTCGGACAGCGAGCGGCATGCCATCGCGATGACGACGGCGTTGTCGCCTGAAAGCAGAATGTTGATCCAGATGATCTGGCCGATCGCAAGCCAGAATGCTGTGTCGTTGAAGTCCAAAATCCATCCTCCACTGTGACGGCTTCTTGTCCGCCGTTGGCTGAATCTGTTGCGCAACGCGAGCGCGTGCACCCGGTGTCGCGACGCGGATGTATCGTTCGCATCACTTGAAGCAGCGATTGATCTGGCGCGCAGGTCGGGCCGCTTCATCGTCCAGTCCGACATCACAACTCGGATCGAGTTGTCAGAGGGGCCCGTACTGGTGTCACGTGATAGCGGGCAATCTATTCCAACGTGCGGAATTCATACAACTGTAATTTCAACATCGCGGCGCTTTCGGCGCACAGATTTCCTGCATGACAATCCAGCTACGCCGTTGTGCATGGCCGTCACGGAGAAGGACCGCGAGGCGGTCCGTCTCACTGCATCAGGAATAACGCGCCTCGCCGTAGAAGGTTTGCCGCGCAAGCGCGAGCCCCATCAACACGAAGGCTGATGTAACCTCCGGTCCGCCCACGAGAATACGCGTTGGCGTCTTCATCTTGTTCCATTCGTAGGCCTTGAATGGCGCGCGATATCCGCCTTCGCCGACGTGCTGGGCGATAGTCCGCAATGCTGGCGCGAAGCTGTCACGGTTGCCGCCCAGATGTCCCAATGCGAGCAACGCAAGCGCTGCATCGAATGGGTTCATCACTTTTGAAACTATCTCTTCGTATACGTAAGTGAGAACCTTCTCGCGGATGAAGCCGAATGTATCGGTGGGGTCGATAATCCGCTGGGTGGCGATCGGCAGCGAACGGAAGGTCGCGTAGCAGCGTCCGAAGTAGGCCGAGTAGAGCTCCGGCAGATAGTAGATGTGAGCGCGAGGGTCGGCGAACGCGCCGCTTTCCACGAGGCGCCGCTGGAAGCGGAGAATCTGTTGGACTGTTTCGAGCCGCGACGGTGTTTCGATCACCTTCCAGCGGTCGCAGTTGCGGAAGCTGACTTCCAGCACATCGAGATTGAGGGTCGGGTCGAGGTCGTTGCCGTAGGGACGCTCGCCGGCGAGGTTGTCGATCCAGGTGGCGATGGCGCCATCGTAGTTGACATTGTCGTTCAGCGGGACCGTGACCAGCGGTTCGTTGCTGCCGGGGCGGACTTGGTAGCTCGCGTAGAAGTCCAGCAGCGGCTGGTCGAGGATCGGGTCGTCTGAGCCGGCTTGTCTGGCCGCCGAGAACGAGCATGCCGTCGTGTCGCAGTCGGGCACGTAGATTCCGAAACCAAGCTTCTCCTTGATCTGAGCAAAGAAGCGGCTGAAGCGCGGATGCGGTGGCGGGGCGAGGGCCGTGACGACACTGAAGCGTTTGCCATCGAGAGACTGCACCTCCTCGCGACTGGTGTTGAGACAGAACGCGACCATCGCATCGATTGCAGTTCGCGACGATCCGGTCTCTTCGGCGCTGGCAAGGCCGGTTTCAAGGAAGCTCAACAGAGCTTCGATGAAGAAGGCGTCGTAATAGGCCGAGCGGTGACGAATCTGCACCGGCTCCCACATCGGCTCGGCGATCCCTGTCCAGGGCGGATTGATCACCGCGCCAGCGGGCGAGCGCGCGATGAACACGCGCGCGAGATTGAACATCAGCGTCGAATTCTTGTAGCCGCGCGCATTCAGGCCGGTAAGGGCGACGGTCAGTTCGCGGCCGCGAAAATCCGGGTCACCGATCAGGTTGAAGGCGGCGTAGGTCGGAATGAAGCCGTTCTTCGCGAACGATCGGAGCAGATGCTTGCCGCAGGTGCGGATGATGGCGTCGATCTCCGCAGACGCTGGCGCCGATGAATCGGTGGTGGTGGCCTCCGGGCGGGGGTGTTCGAGCTTGATGGTATCCAGGAGCTCGGCGAATGGACGGCCCACCTCCGCCCAATCCGGGTTGTCCTGGTCGCGCGCCAGCGACAATGCATGGCGAAGGGACGCCAGGCGGGTCTCGTCGCGGAGCTCGGGCAGGCCGGCGCGCCGCAACAGCGCCATCAGGGCCGGATTCCGCAAAGCCGTCTTATAGAATTTCGCAAGGTGCTCGTCACCGCCATGCCCGTTCAACAGGACCGGATCGCAGACGTCGTAGATCGACGGTCCGTCCTTGCTGGCCGTCAGCGCGCGAACAGCGGCGCCGGCCATGTGCGAGATCTTCATGGAATGCCCCTTCCCGGATGAACTATGACACGCCAGGCAAGCATTTGAAACGCTGCGCTCTTTTCCAGACAGGCCGGCTCGGACCTGTGTGACGGCAATCACTGAGATGGTGACGGGTTCAGGGCATCGTCGGATCGTTGCCCCGGTCGGAATGGCCGGTTCCAGGCACAAGGAGCAAACCATGATCAAGGCTTTCGCCAGTTGCCTTCGCCTTCTCGGTTTCGGTGTCCTGATGCTGGGGCTGGACCCCTCAATCGTGCACGCCCAGGTCGCCACCGCGGAGCAGCGCTCCGCCTGTACGCCGGACGCGTTCCGCCTTTGTTCCGGCGAAATTCCCAACATTCCGGCGATCACCGCCTGCATGCGTCAGAACCGGAGCCAGCTCAGCCCGGCGTGCAAGGCCGTCTTCCCGAAATAACGCCTTGCCACGGCAAGTTTGCCAAAGGTATGAAGGGGTTATTAATGCTGCGGCGCCGCAAATTGAGCACATTTGTCCGGCACCGAAACGCAAAATTGATTAAGCCCCCTATGGCAGAACAGCGCCTCGCAGCCGCGAGCCGGGGAAGGAGACAAATATGAGTTTCGACAAAGCGAAGGGGTCCCGACACTCCTTCATTATTGCCGCAGCGGCTATTGCGACAGTCATTTCTCTCGGCCTCGGCGCCCATGCCGCGCTGAACAAGATCAGCAGCGATGCGAAGCAGGCGGTGTCCAACCTCGGCGATGCGGCAGGAGCAGCGGCTGCGCAACCGGCGCGCCTTGCGTTGGTGATCGGCAACAGCCGTTATCCGGATGCGAACGCTCCTCTCGTACAGCCGATCAACGATGCGCGCGCACTCACCGCGTCGCTGCGCCGTGACGGTTTCGATGTGGATGTCGTCGAAGATGCCAACAAGGAAGACATGCGTCGGGCGGTCGATCGGCTGACGGCAAAGGTTCGCCCCGACTCGGTGGTCCTGCTGTTCTACGGCGGTTACGGTGTGCAGGCGGGGCGGCAGAGTTACATGATCCCGGTCGATGCGACGATCTGGAGAGAGTCCGACGTTCGCCGTCATGGCATGAGCATTGAATCGGTGCTCAACGCGCTGAAGGATCGCGGTGCCCGGGCGAGCCTCGTGGTCCTCGATGCTTCGCGCCGCAATCCCTACGAGCGCCGTTTCCGCACCTATTCGCACGGCCTGTCGCCGATCGATGCGCCGCAGAACGCGCTGATCCTGTCGTCTGCAACGCCGGGCAAGGTGGTGGACGACAGCACGGGTGAGAACAGCGCGCTGGTCAGCGAGCTGCTCAAGAACATGAATGCGCAAGGCCTCGGCGTGGAGCAGGTCTTCACGCGGACGCGTCTGGCGGTCACGCGCAGCTCCGATGGCCAGCAGGTCCCGATGCTGTCATCTTCGCTGGTCGAGGACATCCGCCTCAAGGCGACGGCGGAGAAGGCGGGAAGCTGAGCTTTCCTGTGACCGACCAGGAGAGGTCGCGTCAGAGATGCGCCAGTCGCGTCAGCGACGGACATCCAGACAAAGCGGCGCGACGCGAGGCGCGGGTTATGCCTCCATGTTTGCGCGAGCATGGTGACTCGCAACGAGTCGCGAAGTGCCAGCCCCTATTTGGTCGCTGTCGTATCGGCCATGATCGTACGAACGGGATCGCCCTCCCGCAGCAGCGCACCAGCCCGGGCGACGATGATGTCTCCCTCCGCGACGCCTTCCTTGATCTCGGCCTGTCCCGACGACAGCAGTCCGACCTCGACGCGGCGGGTTTCGATGCGTTGCCGTCGCACCACCTGGATCACCGGGCCGCCGTTGCCGTAGAGGATGGCGCTGAGCGGGACGGCCACGTTGCAGCTTTCGCCGGTCTTGATCGTTGCGCGGCCTGATGCATTAACGAGCAGGCGCGGCTTCGGCGTGACGACCTGGATGCGGACCTGTCCAAGCTGTGTGGTGGGATCGATCGTCGACGAGACGCTGCGCACGCGCCCCTCGACGCTCGGCGCGCCGACCACCTTGATCGTTGCGGTCTGGCCGGCGGAAAGCGCGGGCATGTCCTTGGCCGGCACGTCGCCAACCATTTCGAACTCGCCGCGGGCGATGATGCGGAACAGCGGGTCGGCACGCATCGATGTGGTCGTTCCGACGACAGCGTTGATCGCACTGATCGTACCGGCGACTGGTGCCGTCAGCGAAATCTCGCTGCCGCCGTCCGATTGGGCAAGCCGGGCCAGCGGCTGCCCCGCATTTACTGTCGCTCCTGGATCGACGAGAACTTGCGTGATCCGCAAGCCGTCGCGCGTCGGCGAGACGGTGGCTTCCTCCGTCGCCAGCAGGATGCCGAACACCTCGGCGGTCGCCGCAAAGCAGGACTTCGTCGCCTTGACGGCCGTGACCGTGACACCCTTCTGCGCGTCGTCCTCGCCCGCGGCTCGCGCACTGGCTGATGCGAGCAGCGCCGCAGCAACCAATGCTGCCGCGGACAGAGAACTCAATCGCCGGCTATGACCGGGGCGGCAAGTTGGTGAGGTCATGTCAGAGGCCATGTCAGCGGGTTCATGGAGGTGGACTCTATTGAAGCGATGGCCGCGCGCCAAGCAGGTTGGGTGGACAGGCGGAGCATCACGGAAGCGCCCGTGCAGATGAGGGCGGGGCGGGAAGGTGATCGTCGCCGCGCCAACGAAGAATTTCCACGGCCGCGACCGGGCGGGAAAATCCCTTGAGGTTGAGGTCGGCGATCGGGGCCGCCTCGACGTCGTCCTCCACCATGCCATAGGCGCGCTGACTAACGATGATCTGTCCGGCCTTGGCTTCGTCGCAAAGACGCGACGCCAGATTGGTGACGCTGCCGACGGCGGCATATTCGAGGCGGCGATCGAAGCCGATCTGACCGAGCGTCGCGTAGCCAACGGCGATGCCGATGCCGAAGCCGAGCGAGTGGCCGCGGCTGCGCCATTTCTGTGTCAGCTTGCCGACCGCATCGCGCATCTCGACGGCCATGTGGATCGCCCGCTTGGCGTGATCCGGCAATGGGATCGGCGCGTTGAACAGCACCATGACGCCGTCGCCGGCGTAGCGGTCCAACGTTCCCTCGTAACGGAAGATCAGCTCGCCGAGGGCTGCGTGGTATTCGCGCAGCACGTTCATGACCTCCTCGGGCTCGGCGCTTTCGGTAAAGGCCGTGAAGCCGCGCAGGTCACAGAAGACGACGGTGACTTCGCCGCGATGGCTGGCGAGCAGGGCTTCGTGGCCATCGGAGGAGGCGATCAGCTGTGCAACTTGCGGCGCCAGAAAGCGCTCGAGCTTGCTGATGCGGCCGATCTGATCGAGCTGGGCCGCCACCCGTTCCTCGAGCGATTTGTTCCAGTCCTTGAGCTGCACGGTCTGCTCCTGCAGCTTGGATGCCTGCTGTTGCACGGTGTCGTGAGCCAGCGCCAGCTCGCGGCCCTTCTGGTCGACCTCGTGAAACAGCCGTGCGTTGCGCATCGCCAGCACGGATTGATGTGCGAATGTCTGCATCAGGCCGATGGTGCTCGGCGCCCAGGCGCCGAGCGTCTTCCGCAACACCACAAGCGCTCCGAGCGTACCTTGCTGGTCGCCCAGCGGTACCACCAGCACCGAGCGGTAGCCGGCGGCGGAGATGATGGCGTTCAGTGGATGCTCGGGCGCCTCGGCAACATCGGCGATCTCGATCGGCTTGCCGGTTGTCGCGGCCTGTCCGAGCACGCTGCCGTCATACGCGATCAAACGGTGCCGGTCCTGGCCGGCCGGCGCGTCGATCCCGATCGATTCAGCAAGTTCGAACGTGTGCCTGGCGGCGTCGTAACCGTAGATGACGACCGCGTCGGCGCCGGTGATTTCGGCCGCACGGGTTGCCACGGTGGCCAGCACGGCTTCGAGATCGAGCGAGGAGGAGACGGCGCGGCCGACCTCTTCGAGCACTTTCAATTCGCGCACCGATTGCGCGAGATCTTCGGTGCGCTCCGCGACTTTTTGCTCGAGCCGGGTATAGGACTCGCGCATCTCGTCGGCCATGTGGTTGAACTGATCGGCAAGCTCCTCCAGCTCGTCCGCGGTCTTGACCTCGATCGGCTGTGCGAAGTTGCCCGTCGCCAGCCGCCGCGCGCCGGCATGCAGCGCGCGGATCGGCACCAGCATGCGCCGGGTCAGGATCGTTCCTGCAATCATAGCCAGCAGGAGGCCGAGCGCCACAAGGCCGGCGGCCCGGATCAACAGATCCTTGATCGGCAGCAGCGCCTGACTGAGCGGCTGCTCGTAGAACACCAGCCAGTTCAGGTCAGGGACGGTTTTGGCGGCGACGAGCACCGACTGGCCTTCGATGCTCGTGCCGGTCGCATGTCGCTGCGGGGCGGAGCCAAGCATGGATGCCACTTGCGGCAGCTTCGAATAGTCGGCACCCGGCTTCCGGTTCGGATCGGAGCTCGCCAGTAGTTCGCCTTTCGCGCTCACCACATAGGCGGAGCCGATCTTGCTGGCCTGTCCGGTCGTGACGAAATCGGTGAGGAAGCGCAGGCTGATCTCAGCGACCGATACGCCGGTCTCGCGCCGGGGATGCGCGACGCCGATCGCCATGAACGGCTGGGTGTCGCGGAAGAACGGTTCGCCGTACCAGAGACCCTTGGTGACGGATTCGCTGAACCCGGTGGCGCGCGAGAAATCCTCGCCGCTGCCGACCGAAACCGTCGTGCGGGTCATGCGCAGCTGCTCGCGGCCGTTGCCGTCGATCTGGAAAATCTGATTGACCGCCGGCACCTGTCGCAGCAGCAGCAGGTAGTCGGCGCGCCGCTGCTCCAGGGTGGTCGAGCTCGCGCGCGTGACCCAGCTGATCTGCCGCTCCGTCTCGGTCATGAAGTTCTCGATGCGCGTTGCCGTCGCGTCGGCCTTCTCCGCCATCGCGCCGATCAGCGACGATTGCGTTTCCCGATAGATGAAAAAAGTCTCAATCGCGCTGTTGACCGCAAGGACGAACAGCACGAGTCCCACCAGAGAGAACACATATTTGGCGAACAGACCGCGTCCACGAAACGCGGTGTTGCCGGCGTCGTCGGTCATGCGGATCTCTGCAGGCGTTTGCGCAGACGCTGCGCCACTCGAAACAACAACGGCTTTATCCTCCATCTGCATCAACGTCCGAACAACTGTCGGATGATGCTGTCGATCTGCTTCTGGGTGTCGCGCGCGGACGGGGCGGCTTGCCCGGTCTGCGGCGCGGGTGATGCCGGTGATGTTGGTGTCGTTGCCGCCCGGTCCTGACTTGCGGAGCCGCCACCCAAACCTTGAATGATGTTGCCCAGTCCCTCGATCAGTCTGTCGCCGGTGTCGCTCGATTTGTCGGGGCTGTCGCCGCTTTGGCCATCCGGTAGGCGGGAGCCGAACAGGCCCTGGCCCATTTCGCGCAATTTGGCGAATGCGGCAGCAGGATCGTCGAGGATGCCGGCCATATCCGGGTAGATCTTCGGCGACGACCAGGCCCCTTCCACCTTCACCGGAATGCCGAGGCCGACCGGATCGGCGACGCGGCTGCCTTGGCCCTGCGTCGTCATCACCAATTTCGGTTCGAGACGGAATGCAAGCGACCTGGCCGTGAGATCGGCGGAGCCGGTGCCGGTGACACGAACCAAGGGGCCGGCCAGGCGCAGGTCGTTGGTCTCGGCCTTGCCCTTGTCGATGCGGAAGGAGGCGTGCAGCTCGGTCAGATCGGTGCTGAGCGCGTCGCTCTCCTGCCAGCCCGACAGGGTGCTCGCGGTCAGCGAGCGGATCATCTGCGCGACATTGATGCCGCGAATCTGGCCGTCCTGGAAATCGAGGTTCGCCGTTCCGGACAGGTTGCTCAGCAGCTCGCGCTGGCTGCGGCCGGTGCTGCGCACATCGAGCTGTGTCTGCATGCGTCCATCGAGCGAGGTGAAATCCGTGAGGCTGGTCAAAAGTGGCCGCGCACGCACGTCGCGCAGGTTTGCGCGCAGGGCATAGATCGGACGAGCGATCGATGCATCGATGGCGAGACCCGCTGCGGCGCGACCCTCATACAGACCGAGTTCATTTAGCGTCATCTTCAGGATGCCGCTGGCGAGCGAGCCTTCGATCTTGGCGGGCGCGAGACGCAGGCTGCCGGCATTCAGCGCCGCGGCAGAGACCTGGAAATCCGCATCGACATAGTTCAGCCCCTCCAGCGAAAACGGTTCGTCGCTCCAGCCTTCCCAGATGCGCTCGCTGGAAGACTTGCCGGCCAAGGCGGCGGGAGCGTCGATATCGAGCTGCTTGAAGTCGAGGTCCAGCTTGACCAGCGGCTTGACCGTAGCTTCGATCGACGCATAGCCGGAGAAGCGCGCGTTGCCGAGCATCCCCGTCAGGCCGTTGATCGTGATGACGTTGCCGTTCAACTTGACGTCGGCATTGCCGGCCAAGGTTTGCGGCAGCAATCCCGTCGCATCGATCTTGAAGTCTACCGGAATCGTCAGGCCGTCGGCCGGCTGCGTCGGCACGGTTGCCTTGGCCTCCAGCTTGATCGGCTGGTCGCCGGCGCGAGCATCGGCCTCGATATCCAGGCGGTCCGCTGTCATCGCTGCCCGGAGATTGATGTGTTCGACCCGGCTCTCGATGCGGTTGCCGACGTCCTTGAAGACGACGGTCGCGTCCGACATCGTGACCTGGTCGATCGTCACTGGCGCCATCGTGGAGGTGTTTGCCGGTTCGGCGCGCTTCGTCAGTGCACGGGCGAAACGCGGCCGTTCGCGGCTCATCGGCAGGTTGGTGACGGCGTGTGCGATGGTGAGCTCGCGGATACGCGGCTTGCCGCTGACGAGACTGCGCAACGACAATTCGGCGCGGACGCTCTGGGCGCGGAAGCGTTCGGGGATGTCGCGATCCTTCGGGTCGTGCAGGCTGACGTCGTGCAGCGTCACCACTGTCAGCGGCCACAGCCGGATCGTTGCGCCGCCATCGATGTCGAGCTGATAGCCGGTCTCAGCTTCGACCCGCCGCTCGATGAGGTCGGTGACGAATCCGCCGGGAATCCCGATCGCCAACGTCACGCCGATGGCGATGAGAAACAGACCGAGGATGGCAGCCAGGATCTTCAGCGCTTTCATGGCAAATCATACCCTTGTGCGGGCTTGTTTGTCAGGCGTGACGAGGCCGCTGCAGGGTGCAAATCCGGGCACAGATTAAGAATTCCCCATTGATGGTCGACCGAAACCTGCCCTTTGCGGTCGCGAAATTGTGTGACTTATGACACACTCCGGCCAGCCATCAAGCAACTGGGGGATGGACGTGTCGAGAACCAATGTCGCGACCGGCAAGCAGTCCGAATTCGCAGTCATGCTCAGCCTCAATCCGCTGTTCGCCGATCTTGGCGCCGAGGCGCTGCAGCGTATCGCGGCGCTCTGCCACACGCAGCAGTTGGGCGAAGGCGAGCTCCTGTTTCAGAAGGGCGACGTCGGAGACGCCCTGTACGGCATTCGCCGCGGTCAGGTCCGGATCGAAACCGGCGCCAGCGACGGTTCGCGGCTGACGCTGAATTTCCAAGGCTCAGGCGACGTGTTTGGCGAGATCGCCGTGCTGGACGGGCAGACGCGCACTGCCGACGCCATTGCCGCCGAGCCGACCGAGCTGTTCGTGCTGCGGCGTGGCGATTTCATGAGCTATCTGGAGCGCGAGCCCCGGGTTGCGATCAAGCTGATCGAGCTGTTGTGCCAGCGCATTCGCCTGGCCAGCGAACGGTTGGAGGAGTCGGTGCTGCAACCGCTGCCGGTGCGGATGGCGCGGCGCCTGTGCACGCTCGCGGAGGATTTCGGCTCCGAGGTGCGGATTTCGCAGGAGCAGCTTGGCATCTATGTCGGCGCCGCCCGGGAGAGCGTCAATCGCCAGCTCCAGCAGTGGCGGCGCGACGGCATTCTCGAACTGAAGCGCGGCCGGATCGAGCTGCTCAACATCAAGCGGCTCACGGCGGAAGCCCGCAACGACTAAAGCATGATCCGGAAAAGTGTGAAGCGGGTTTTCCGGAAAGATCATGCTTAAACAATGAGCTAAAGCGAGGACGATTCGTCCGAATCTCATCGCGCTTTAGCGGGCGCTCGAAGTAGCACCGCGTCACGTCGGGTCGTGGTCAATGCGACGCAGCCGCCGACGTGGTCGCGGCGCCCGACGGCGGCGGCTTCCCCTGATCGTCGCTGTGCGTCTGCGGCGGCTCCTGGCCGTCCGCGCTGGTAACGATGAACTTCCGGCCCATCCGCCAGCAGAACTTGCCGACGTCGTCCATCAGCAGGAACATCGACGGCACGAAGATCAGCGACAGGACCGTCGAGAACAAGAGGCCGCCGATCACTGCCAACGCCATCGGCGAGCGGAATTCACCGCCGGCGCCGAACGCCAAGGCGCTCGGCAGCATGCCGGCAGCCATCGCGATCGTCGTCATGACGATGGGGCGAGCCCGTTTCATGCCGGCATCGACGATGGCCTGGTCGCGTTCCATGCCTGACTTGATCGACTCGATAGCGAAGTCCACCAGCATGATCGCGTTCTTCGTCACGATGCCCATCAGCATGAGAATGCCGATCCATACCGGGGTGGTGAGCTGTTTGCCGGTGACGAACAGCGCCAGGATCGCTCCGCCGATCGAGAGCGGCAGCGAGAACAGGATGGTGATCGGCTGCAGGAACGTGCCGAACAGCAGCACCAGCACCGCATAGACCATCATCAAGCCGGCGCTGATCGCAGTCGCGAAGCCGTCGGAGAGTTCGTTCAGGCTCTCCGCGTCGCCGGATTGGCCGACCTTGACGCCCTTCGGCAGGCTCTTCATCACCGGAAGTTCGTAAATCTGCTTCATCGCGTCGCCGAGCGCGGCGGTGCCAACGAGATCGGCCGCAACGGTTGCCTGCCGTTCGCGGTCATAGCGGTTGATGCTGGTCGGCCCCTGGTCGAGCTGGATATCGGCAACGACGGAGAGCGGCACGTTGCCGCGGCCGCCGCCAAACGGCACGCGCAGCTGCTCGAGGATCTTCAGGTCGCTGCGCGCACTTTCGTCGAACTGCACGCGGATCGGAATCTGCCGGTCGCCGGCATCGAACTTGGCAAGCGCAGGCCCGACGTCGCCGATCGTCGCGACGCGGATGGTTTCGGACAGACTTTCGGTGGACACGCCGAGCCGTGCGGCGAGGTCGGCGCGCGGCTGGATCCGCAATTCGGGCCGGTCGAGCGACGTTTCCGAGTTGACGTTGGCGATCAGCGGAATCCGCTTCATCTGGATCGCGAGTTCATTGGCGACGTTGCTGACGATGCCGATCTCGGGACCGGTGACGATCAGCGAGATCGCGCGCAGGCCGTTCTCGTCGAGGAACCAGTAGCGGATGTCGGGTACGTTTTCGAGGTCCTTGCCGATCTCGAGTTCGAGCTCGCGCTGGCTGATCTTGCGATCGCCTTTCGGGGTGTAGTTGATGATCAGCGCGGCGCGGCGGACCTCGCTGATGCCGGGCGGCACGCGGCCGCCGTCGACGAAGACGCTCTTCACCTCGGGGCGCTTGCGCAGGCGGGCGACGATCTCCTCGGTGGTGTTCTCGGTGAAGGAGAGCTGCGATCCCGGCGGCAGCTCCAGCGCGAGCAGCGAGCGCGCCGTATCCTGAGCCGGAAGGAAGCCTTGCGGCAGCAGCTTGATGCTGAGGACCGACAGCGCGAACACGCCGAGGCCAAGCAGCACGGTCAGGACATAGTGCCGCGTCGACCATTGCACCAGGCGGTGATAGGCGCGCAGGATCATGCCCGGTGGCGGGTCGTCGTGATGATTGTCCTTCAGGAAGTAGGCGGCAAGCACCGGCGTCACGAAGCGGGCGGCGAGCAGGGAGAAAAACACCTGCACGGAGACGGTGATGCCGAACTGCTTGAAGAACTGTCCGGCGATGCCGGACATGAAGCTTGCAGGCGCAAAGATCGCGATGATCGTCAGGCTGATCGCGATCACCGCGAGGCCGATCTCGTCGGCGGCCTCCAGCGCCGCGCGATAGGGCGATTTGCCCATCCGCATGTGCCGGACGATGTTTTCGATCTCGACGATCGCGTCATCGACGAGAATACCCGTGCTCAGCGTGATGGCGAGGAAGCTCACGAGATTGAGCGAGAAGCCGAGCAGGTCCATCACCCAGAACGCCGGGAAGATCGACAGCGGCAGCGAGACGGCGGCGATCACGGTCGCGCGCAGGTCGCGCAGGAAGACGAATACGATGATGACGGCGAGCGCGGCGCCTTCGAACAGGGTCGAGATTGCCGCTTCGTAGTTGCCCTCGGTGAAATCGACCGACGTGTCGATGAGCTGCAGATCGACGTCCGGGTTGGTGGTTTTCAATTCGTCGATGCGCTTCTGCACCGCCTTAGCGACGATCACGTCGCTTGCGCCCTTCGAGCGCTTGATGCCGAGGGCGACGACGGGCTCGCCGTTGAAGCGAGCGAACGTGCGGCGATCGGCGATGGTATCGGTCACGGTGCCGAGGTCGTCGAGGCGGACCTCGCCGCCGGCCGGCAGGCTGATCATGGTGCCGGCGAGCTCATTCAGCGTGCGCGCGCCGGCCAGCGTGCGGATCGCCTGGTCGTTTTTGCCGATTTCGGCGCGGCCACCAGCTAGATCGACGTTGGAACCGCGTAGCCGCCGACTAACGTCGATCGCGGTCAAGCCTACCGCCTGCAGGCGGTCGGGATCGAGCGATACCAGAATCTCGCGTTCGACGCCGCCGATGCGTTCGACCTGGGCTACGCCGCGCACGCCCTGCAGGGCGCGTTTGACCACGTCGTCAACGAACCACGACAGCTGCTCCGGGGTCTTGCCGGGAGCGATCGCGGCATAAGTGACGATCGGCAGTCCGACCACATCGACACGCTGGATCAACGGCTCGTTGATGTTCTGCGGCAGATTGCTGCGAACGCGGGTCACCGCGTCTTTGATGTCGTTCAGGGCGCGGTCGGTGTTGGTCTCGAGGCTGAACTGGATCGTCGTCACCGACAAACCGTCGGTAATCGACGAGGTGATGTGGCGGACGTTCTCGACGCCGGAGACACCGTCTTCGATGGTCTTCGTGACCTGCGATTCGAGCTCGGCCGGCGCGGCGCCGAACTGCGCAACAGCGACCGAGATCACCGGAATGTCGGCATTGGGCAGGCGGGTGACCGCGAGCTTGGTGAAGCTCATCCAGCCCAGGATCAGAAGGATGATCGAGAACACCACCGATGGCAGGGGGTTGCGGATCGACCATGCCGAAATGTTCAAAGCCATTGGCGTACTGTTCCCCTCATCCCGTCAAACCCGGCGGCGCGCCGGCCTGGCTGGGCACGCTGACCTAGCGCCCGCGCGACCGATCGATGTCGTCGGCGAAGATCATCTTGATCTTGTCGCCGTCATGCAGCGAGGTTCCGGCATTGGCGACGATAATGTCGCCTTCCTTCAAGCCTTCACGGATTTCAATGTGAGTGTCGGAGAATAACCCGACCTGGACCCGGCGTGTCTCGACCGTGTTGTCCTTGATGACCTGCACGGTCGAATGGTCGAGCGCCGACTTCGGCACCGAGACGCCGCAACTGCGGTTCGCGTCGATGGTCGCGCGCGCAAACATGCCGACCTTGATCGCCGGGTTGCGGGCGATGGCGATGCGCGCCTTGCCGAGCTGCGTGCGCCGGTCGATCTCGGGGGCGACGAGACGAACGCGTCCGTTGACTTCGGGGCCGCCGTCGATGCTGATGCGCGCGGTCGCATCCGGCTTCAGCTTCAGCACATGGATGTTGGGAACCTCGGCGTCGAGTTCGATCTCGTTGTCGATGGCGATCCGGAAAAGCGGGCCGAGCTGCGGCGAGGCAAAAGCGCCGGCGCGGGCGTTGGCCTGGATGATGCGCCCTGCGGCGGGCGCGCGGAGCGTGACGACGCCGGAGCGGCTCGCCTGCGGATTTTGCGCGGCCTGTGCGAGTGCCGCAGGCCCGCCGAGCCGCACCAGCTCCTGGTTCTCGGTGACCTGGTCGCCGTCCCGCACCAGCACCTCGCTGACGCGGAAGCCTTCCTGATCGACGCCGACGACAGCCTCGCGACGCGGGACGAGAAAGCCGGTCACGCGGACCATGTCGGAGAAGCAGGCGTTGGTCGCCTTGACGACGATGACGATCGCCCCGCCGGACTTGCCACCCGAAGTCTCCTTTTCGGCGGCCGCCGTTGCCGCGGACGGAAGCGAGGAAAGCAAGACCCCGGTGAGCGCGACTGCTGTAACGATCTTGAGCATGAGCGGGTTTAAATCACGTCTGGATCGGCATGGCGATAAGCAATCAGCGCCCTACCGGCGCAGGGCGCTGATTGTCTGCTCCAGATCACACAAGCGGTCAGTTGCCCGCCACCTTGCTGCTTGCCATGTTCACCACCTGGACGCGGCGATTTTCGCCGCCGGTCGGATCGGCCGGATTTTTCAGCTTGGTTTTGCCGTAACCGACCGTGACGAGATCGCCCGCGGGAATCGCGAATTTCTCCATCAGGTATTTCTTCAGCGAGTCGGCGCGGCGTTCGGACAGGTCCTGATTGTAGGCCTCGCCGCCGGTCGCATCGGTGTGGCCGGCCAGAACGAACGTCGTTCCTTTCAGGTCCGGATTGGTCAGCGCCTTGCCGAGGGCGGTGACGGACGGCAGCGCCTTCTGACTGATCGTCGCCGAATTGTAATCGAACGTAATCTCGAGATCGATATTCGGCTTGTCCTTGGCAATCGCTGCAATCTGTTCGCGCTCGCCGATCGAGAGCGAACGCGTCGTACGATTTCGAATCTGATCGACGAATTTGGCTTCTTCCGCCGCCTTGGCCGTATCCGCGGGCGGTGTCGCGGACAGGCTGCGGGTCAGGCGCTTCGGCGTCAACGCCCTGAGGATCTGATCCTCGGTGGCGTCGTCGGCGGCAACCGCAAGGCCGGCTGTCAATGACACGGCAACGCCGGCTGCGACAACCGCACGGACGATGGCTTTTCCATATTGTCCAAGGACAGTCGACATCTCACCCTCCTGCGTTATGGCCGCCCGCCTCCGCGCGGCTTTCTGCTTGTCATGTGTCGTTCTGCGTCGTCATTGCGTTCAAATCTGCAAGGCCCAGGAACGCGAAAAAAGACCGGTCTCGAAACAATTTTAACGGATACCGTAACCAGCAAACTCGCCGACAATATTCGGATCGATCGCCTTGGCCGCGTCGATGTCGCGGCTGCCGGCGGCCGCAGCGCCGCTGCGCTGGCGGGCCAGCCCGCGCCCATAGAGCGAGGAGGCGAGCTTGGGATTGAGCTGCAGCGCAGCACTGAAATCGGAGATCGCGTTGGTGTGCTGGCCGCTCTTCAAGTTGACGAGCCCGCGGCTGTCCAGCGCATCGACGAAATTCGGGCGGAGCTGCAGCGCGTCGTTGCAATCCTTCAGCGCCGCCTGCAGCTCGCCGAGGATGGTCTTCACCCAGCAACGGTTGTTCAATGCCTCGACGTCGCGCGGATTCAGGCGGATGGCGTCGTCGAAATCCCGCACCGCCTGCGGATAGGCGCCCTTCACCGCATAGAGCTGCCCGCGCTTATAGAAGGCCGCCTGGTCGTTCGGATTGGCCGAAATCAGGCCGGTCAGTTCCTTGATCGCGGGTTCGTCGTTGATCGCGGCGAGCCGCTTCTCGGCCTCGCTTTGTTGCGGCGCGGCAGGTTCCGGCGTCGACGCGGACTGGCTTGCGGGAGCGGCCGGTTGCGGCTCCGTCGTCGCAGGCGCGGCGGCCGGCGGAGGGGCCGCTTGCGGTTCGACCAGTTTGGGTTCGGGTGCGTCGAGCTTTTCGAGCGTCGGGACCCGCGGCGGGGTAATCTCCTTCGGCTCTGGCAGCGGCGGCTTGGGATCGAGGCTGGCCTGGGTCCGCGGCCCGAACGAGAACTCCTCGGCCAGGGACGACGAGAACCAGGGAATCTGATCGCCTTTCGAGACCCGTGAGACACCGACCCGCGTGCGGTTGAAGGCTTCCTCGGCGGTGAGATCGGGGACGCGGATTTCCTTCAGCAGTTCGGTGACGAAGAGGCTGCGGTCCGCGCTAGAATCGTTGACGACGGCACCGGGCGGAGCCGAATACATCACCAGCGTCCCGCGCGGCGCCGTCACCGGGGCGAGGCCGGTCGAGAACTGACGGAAGCGCCGCTCGAACGGATTGCGGCGCGACGCATCCAGCACGGCGATCTTCACGCTCGCGCCGCGGCTGTTCAACTCGCTTAGGACAGCGTCGAGGCTAATGCCATCGCGGCGGACATCCTTCTCGTCCCAGATCGCGCTATCGACCGGGATCATGAAGCTCTGCCGGCCGGATTGAATGCCGTAGCCGCTGAAGAACACCATGGCGACGGTGCCGGGCTTGATCTTGTCATAGAATGCGTTGATCGCCCGCTTCATGGCGTCGCCGGACAGATTCTCGCCGGTTGCGACCTCGAAGCCGGCGCGCTTCAGCTCGTCAGCCACCGCGCGCATGTCGTTGATCGGCTCCTTTAAAGGAGCGTCGCTGTCCGGATACTTTGCATTGCCGATGACAAGCGCGAATCTGGCTTCGTTCGCATGAACTCGTCCGGAAAGAACGAGCGATAACGCCAAAAACAGCAAGATAACCAGGCGCATCATCATGCCCACGCGGTTCAGGCACATCTCCAGGAAAGCCAAAGCCCGCCGACATTACTCCAGGGATTCGGCTTTATCAAACCGCGATGCAACAGCTGTGTCATGGGAGCGACACCAGCCGGCGTGCAAGGCGTGCTGAACGGACGCGCCATTCAGTATGCGACGCCGAGGACCAGCCATGGCGTGGAGGTCGGCCGGCTGCACCAGAACAGGAAGCAGTGCGGTGCGCGCGCTGCCTCTGTCGATGCAATCTGTCGCATCGAGAGATGCTGGCGAGGCTTGCGTGGCTTGGGCTTGGAAGCGGCGAATTCGGCGCGTGCCGACGTGGCGAGCTGACCTGGGGTGAGCTGACCTGGGGCGAGCTGACTTGTGGAGACCGGACTTGTCGCGAGCTGACCTGACGCCGCATCCGTTGCGAGGGCGCCGGTCGGCAGCATCAACGAGGCGACAAGAAACGCTGCCGCGAACACAGCCGCGCCATTCGCGGCCGTACCCTTCAATGCGAGTGTCTTCAATGCGAGCGTCTTAGTCATGAATGCTCTTGTCATGAAGGCTTCTGCCATGAGTCTTTCTGCGATGAAGAGTCTTTCTGCGATGAATGCCTTGGTCACAGAGTGTGCCTCGATCGGCAAACCGATCGAGATGTCATAAATTTCTTCATCCGCCGAACGGGTGAAAGACATAGAGTCACGCGCGGCTCACGCTCAACGGACGGCAGTTTACCATCGGCGTGATGGACTGACCACATCTGCAAATACCTTCTGCCCTGGGCGCCAATGTCGAGGCGCCAATGTCGAGATCGCAGGCCTAAAAGCCGACACCGATCATGGTGGCTGCTCGACCGCCGCCACCACCCGAACTCGAGGCCTGCTGACGCTGCTGCTGCCTGGGCTGCTGTTTTGGCGTCTCGCGGCGTTGCGCTTGCTGCTTGCGCTCGGGTTCACGGCGAACCGCGACCGGCTTGGCCGGTTGCGGTGCCGGTTTGATGACGGGCTTGGCCACGGCCACGCAGGTCGCCCCCTGCGCGGTGTGCCCACTCGGACACACGAGCGGACAGGTGAATGCGGCCTGTTTGCTGAGTTCGGCGACCAGATCCTCGGTCACTTTCGAGTCGGCCCTCGCCCGCTTCTTCAGCGACAGATACTTGGTGAGGCTGGAGCGCGTGTCGTCGGTCATCACGCCGGTCGCCTCGCCGGTGTAGCAGTTGATGCGGGTGAGCTGGGTCTGCGCGGCCTTGATCAGGTCCGGCGTGTTGATGGTCCACGCTTCGAGCTTGGCGGTGATCTGCGGCTTGATGCGGGCGCAGGTCGCCGTCTGCGCGAAGCGTTTCAGGCTTTCGACATTGGTGCTCTCGCTGCCCTTGGCGACGATCGCATCGAAAAGCTCGCCTTCGGTCTTGCAGACGGCTTCTTCAGCCGCCGCAGCTTCGGCCTTCTTGCGTTCAGCCTCGGCCTGGCGAGCGACCCGTTCGCTTTCCTGGCGCAGCTTTTCGGCTTCGGCTGCGGCCTTGGTGCGTGCGGCCTCTTCCGCCTTGCGCCGGGCTTCCTCCGCGCGCCGTTCAGCCTCTGCGGCCTTGGCCTTCTGCGCGGCTTCGGCGGCCGCGGCTCGGCGTTCCTCGTCCTCGCGGCGCTTTGCGGCGGCGGCTTCCGCCTTCTTGCGCTCGGCCTCCTCGCGCGCGGCACGGGCCGCGGCGTCACGTTCGCGCGCGTTCTGCTCGAGAATGTCGATGCGATGCTGGGCCGTCACCGCCAGCGTCGAATCCGGAAATTGTTTGACGAAGGTCTTCAGCGCGGCGATGTCGCTCGTGTCCTTCACCCGTTCCCAGGCGAGCAGTTCGCGCGTAGAGGGGCCGCGGGGCGGCTGTGGGACCGGGGCCGGCTCAAGGGCTGCGAACTTCGCAAGCTGTTCGCGCGCGAGATCGGCGTAGAAGCCAGTCTTGTGGTTCGACAGGAAGACCTCCCAAGCGCCCTTGGTGCCGACCTTCTCCACCAGCTGATAGTCCGTCTTCACGTCGCTGATCGAGGCGACCGCGCTCTGCCCTTCGGGCAGGGCCGCCACCAGCGAGTAGTTGCCGCCGCCGAGCGAACCATAGACGAACGGCTCCTGACGTCCGGACGTGGACTTCATCACCTCGTCCTTGACGCGGCCGAAGGCGAGGCGGAGATCGAGGCCCGGCACCGTGAGATGCTTCAGCAGCGCAGCGGTGAACGGGCTGTGGTCGCGATCGCCGTCTTCGGCCGTTGACCCGGCCTTCGCGGCGTAAGCGATCAGCGTGTCGGTGCTGGACGGTTCGACCTTGCTGAGACCCGAAGACACCGCGCGCAAGGCCGCGCGACTTTCGCGACGCATCTTGCCGGCATAGGGATTGTCCCGGCAGGCATCGAGAATGATCACCCGCAGCTTTCTGGCGCCATCCGCCGACAGGACGAGCCGGTCGAGCGGGATCGCCTCGTCGGGCGCGTCACGGTCGCTGGCGAGCTTGGCATCGATCGGGATCAGATAATTGGTGCCGCCGATTTCGATGCCATGACCGGCATAGAACAGCACCGCGATGTCGGCATCGACGGCCGTGTCTTCAAACTTGCGGATCGCGCGCTTGAAGTCGAGATTGCCGACGTCGAGATGGGTCTCGATCGTATCGAAGCCGGCGTCCTTGAAGAGCTTGGCGATTGCATTGGCGTCGCGGGCCGGATTTGGCAGCTGGGGCACGGCAGAGTAGTTGGAGTTGCCGACAATGAGCGCCACGCGCCGTTCGGCCAACGCCTGCCCGGGCGTCAGAGCGAGCATCGCCCATCCGATCACAGCGGCTATCGTCAGAAAGCGCTTCATCGCACTCCGGCACCGGTGCGAACGGATCAGCCGTCGCATGCCCGCCCATGGTCAATCGATCAGATGCCGCCGAACATGCCGGCAGGATCATCTCGATGAAACCTCAAGCATCCCAGAAATTTAGCGTCTTCCGCACGCCCGATCAATTGTCCTCATGAAGGGCGGACGTGCGGAGCGTTATTCGGGCCGCAACCAACTGAGTGCAGGCGCGGTGCGGCGGTTAAGGTTATTTGCTGGCGGTTTCTTGCGTGGCCATGTTGACGACCTGCACGCGGCGGTTTTCTGCGGCATTCGGGTCGGCCTTGTTCTTCAATTCGCTCTTGCCGTAGCCGGTCGAGACCAGGTTCTCGGTCGGAATCTTGTAGTTTTCCATCAGAAACTTCTTCACGGTCTCGGCGCGCCGTTCGGACAGGGATTGGTTGTAGCCGTCCGATCCCTTCGCGTCGGTATGGCCGCCGAGGAGGAAGATCGAGCCGGTCAGTTCGGGGCTTGTGAGGGCCTTGCCGAGGCTGTGCAGTTGCGGCTCCGCCGTCGGCGTGATCGCCGCCGAATTGTATTCGAAGTTGATTTCCAGATCGACGGCGGGCCGGGTCTTGGCCATCGAGGCGACCTGTTGGCGGTCGGCGATCGACAGCGAGCGGGTCTTGCGGATGCGGTTGATGAAAGCCACGTCGTTCTGGTTGAGAGCCGGGGCAGCGGTCGTCGTGCTGCTCAGGCTGCGGGTTATTTTCGGGGTCTTCAGCTTGTCGACGATCTGTTGATCGGTGAGATCGCGGGCCATCGAGGCTCCGCTCACAGTGCCCAGCGCCAGTAGCGCAAGGACCATGCTTTTCGCAACGTGCGCACGAGGTGCCATTGTCGTCTCCATCTGTTTCGGTCGTCAGCGTTACGCTTCGACGCCTTCGAGACGGAGTTTGACCGCGGTCGGAGCGGCCGACCGTGAGGTCGATCACACATGGACTGAAGCGTGGATGAATCGACGCGCGGCCGTCTTCGGCATCGCATTTTGGAGGGCTTGAGGGCCTTGCTCCGCCGCATCTGAATCATGGCCATACCGGGGCACCGGCCCTGTTCTGCCATGATGTTGCCAAAATGGTACAAGCCGTCGAATACTCCCCGCAATCAAGATGAAACGACCCTCGCGTTCTTTACCGGCGGCGAAACGCCGATTTAGAAATTCAGCATTGATTGCGAGTCTCGCTGCGACGCGCTGGAATTTTTTGGGGGCATTATGAAGAACCGCAAGCTGGTCCTGGGTGCAATTGCGGCTGCACTGGCCTTCTCGTCCTCATCGGCCGCGATCGCAGCCTGCACCGGCGGCACGCCGTTCAACATCACCGGCGGCAACGCGCTCGGAACGTTCACCGCAACAGGCCAGGGGCTTGGCGCTTTCTCCGCAGCCGGCGCGCTCAACACCTTGATCTCCAGCATCAACGTCGCGAACACGGCGTTTCTGACGCAGTCCACCGCGTTCGTTGGCAGCCCGGCGAATCCGCGGCCGAACCAGGAAGGCGGCGGCGTCTGGGTGCGCGGCATCGGCGGCGAGATCGACACCAAGAACAACAGCACCGCGACCTATAGCGTCACCTCGGGCGGCACCACCTTCAACACCGCGCCCTACAACTGCGACACCAAGACCAACCTGCAGTTCGCCGGCACCCAGGTCGGTACCGACATGGCGACGCTGAACTGGAACGGCTGGAATGCCCATATCGGTTCGATGGCCGGCTATATCGGCGGCAAGGCGCGCGACAAGTCGGCGCCGGGCGTGATCGATCCGTTGGGCGGCACCCTGGAGAACTCCCTCGAAGTGCCGTTCGTCGGCATCTATGCGGCGGCGACCTATGGCGGCTTCTTCATCGACGGTCAGGTTCGCTGGGACTTCTATCGCAACAAGCTCGACGACTTCCAGGGATCGGGTCTGCTTGGACAGCGCCTCGATGCGCGCGGCATCGCCTTCACCGGTAACATCGGTTACAACCATCAGCTCGGCAACGGCTGGTTCCTTGAGCCGTCGGCCGGCATCGTCGTGTCGAAGGTCGAGGTCGATCCGCTGAACACGGCCGGCACGCTGGTCTATCTCAACCTGCTGGGGCCGAATGCGTTCGTGCCGCCGGCGCAGGTCCAGATCAACGACATCAAGAGCACGCTCGGCCGCTTGAGCTTGCGCACCGGCACCACGATCGTCACCGACAAGGTGATCTGGCAGCCGTTCTTCACGGCCAGCGTCTATCATGAATTCCAGGGCAAGGTTTCGACCAACATCGTGTCGACCTTCGCCAACGCCGGCGTTCCGGGCATCGACATCACCGGCGTCGTCAACACCAATGGCGTCGGCACTTACGGCCAGTTCGGTCTCGGCGTGGCCGCGCAACTGGTCGGCACCGGCTGGCTCGGCTACGTCCGTGGCGACTATCGCACGGGTGAGCGGATCGAGGGTTACAGCGTCAATGGCGGCCTGCGCTATCAGTTCTCGCCGGATCCGGCGCCGCTCGCGCCGAAGGGTTTGATCACCAAGGCTCCGGTTCTCGCCGTGGCCGCCTACGACTGGACCGGCTTCTATATCGGCGGTCAGTTCGGCGGCGTCTATGGCCGCGACAAGATCGATTTCGGTTCGGGCTTCACCACCTCGCCGAAGTTCGCGGGCGTGCTCGCCGGCGGTCAGATCGGCTACGACTACCAGTTCGGCAAGTGGGTCATCGGCGTCGAAGGGACCGGCACCTGGGGTAATGCGCAGGGGACGCGCGGGTGCCCCGGCGGTCTCGCGTTTTTCTATAGCTGCGGCACCGAACTCAACTGGATGGCGACCGGGACCGCCCGTCTCGGCTATGCCTACTGGGATCGCTC
Organism: Afipia sp. P52-10; assembly: GCF_000516555.1. Classification (NCBI taxonomy): domain Bacteria; kingdom Pseudomonadati; phylum Pseudomonadota; class Alphaproteobacteria; order Hyphomicrobiales; family Nitrobacteraceae; genus Afipia; species Afipia sp. P52-10. The sequence goes on from NZ_AZSJ01000003.1 coordinate 1,960,032, forward strand.
ATTGATCTACGTGAAGGGTGGTATCGCCGCGGCCGAAGTGAAGAGCAGCATCACCTGCAACACTGGCACGCAGCCGCTGATCCTGGTCGCGCTGCCGAACTGCAATGTGCCGCTCGGCGCTTCGCCGGCGACCGGCGAGGTCTCGGCCACCAAGACCAAGGTTGGCTGGACGGTTGGGTTCGGCACGGAATTCGCGCTGACCCGGAATTGGACGGTGAAGGGCGAAACCAACTACTTCGATCTCGGCAAGGACGATTATACGACCGGTCTCGGCACAGTCTCGCTGAAGACGACCGGTATCTCGGCGATCGTCGGCCTGAACTATCGCTTTACGACAGGGGGCGTGCTTCGCTGACCAGCAAGGAGACCGCCGTCTAGGCAGGTTTTGGGGGCAGTACGACAAAAGGGCGGCCGTGAATCGGTCGCCCTTTTTGTTTGCCCGCTCGCCGGCAGGTCATGCCATCCGCGTGGTCGGCCAGCCTCGTTCCGTGCTCAGGAACTCCAGCAGCGATCTGTCCACAGCCTCACATCTTTTCCGCCGCCGGATGCTGCAGGTTGCTCGCACAGGCTTGGCCGACTTCGTTATTCTCCGGCCGCTAGAGCCGAGCCCCAAATCCTCAGGGCAGGGTTGCTCGTTCGCTGCTTGTTATGAATAGAATGATGTTCTATTCCGCGAAACGAACTTTCTGGCGCATCGGTTGGGCCGCGCCCAGCGGCCATTTGGCGTGTTCGCGCCGAATGAAACAAAAATCAGAATCAAGACGAGGGCTTCTCGATGAGTGAGTACGATGTTGTTGTGGTCGGCGCCGGAAACGCGGCCATGTGCGCAGCGCTGGCCGCGCGCGAGCATGGGGTGAAGGTCGCGGTGCTGGAATGGGCCGCGTTCGGCGATCACGGCGGCAATTCCACCTTCACCGCGGGTGCGATCCGCACGGTCTACAACGGCGTCGACGATCTGCGCGCCATCATGCCGGATCTGACGGAGAGCGAAATCGCCAACACCGATTTTGGCGTCTACACCGAAGACATGTTCTTCGACGACATGGCGCGGGTGACGCAGAACCGCACCAATCCGGACATGGCCGAACTGCTGGTGAAGCGGAGCCATCCGACGCTGAAGTGGATGACCACCAAAGGCGTGCGCTTCGCGCCGATCTATGGCCGTCAGGCATTCAAGATCGACGGCAAGTTCAAGTTCTGGGGCGGTCTGACGGTGGAAGCCGTCGGCGGGGGCCCAGGCCTGGTCGAGGCGCTGCACAAGGCGGCTGCCCGCGAGGGCATCGACATCATGTACGAGACCCGCGCGGTGTCGCTGCTCGCCGACGACGACGGCGTGCATGGCGTGCGTGTGCTGCAGAAGGGCAAGAGCAAGGAAATCCGCGCCAAGGCAGTGGTTCTGGCTGCCGGCGGTTTCCAGGCCAACGTCGAATGGCGTACGCGCTATCTCGGTCCGTCGTGGGATCTCGCCAAGGTGCGCGGCTCGCGCTTCAACATGGGTGACGGCATCCGCATGGCGATCGAGGTCGGTGCGCGCCCCGGCGGCAATTGGTCCGGATGTCATGCGGTCGGTTGGGATCGCAATGCTCCGGAATACGGCGACCTCGCGGTCGGCGACGGCTTCCAGAAGCACTCCTATCCGTTCGGCATCATGGTCAACGCCGATGGCGAGCGTTTCGTCGATGAGGGCGCGGATTTCCGCAACTACACCTACGCCAAATACGGCCGCGTGATCCTGAACCAGCCGGGCCAGTTCGCCTGGCAGATCTTCGACCAGAAGGTCGTCCACCTGCTGCGCGACGAGTATCGCATCCGCCAGGTCACCAAGGTCCAGGCCGACACGCTCGAAGAGCTCGCGACCAAGCTCGAGGACGTCAATCCGGAGGGCTTCCTCAAGACCGTGAAGGAGTGGAACGCCGCGGTGATGCAGGAGGTCCCGTTCAACCCGAACGTCAAGGACGGCCGCTCGACGCGCGGACTGAAGGTGGTGAAGAGCAACTGGGCCAACACCCTCGATCAGGGGCCGTATCTTGCGTTCGCGGTGACCTGCGGTGTGACGTTCACCTTCGGCGGCGTGCGCATCACCACCGACGGCGAAGTCACCTCGGTTGACGACAAGCCGATTCCGGGGCTGTACGCGGCGGGCGAGATGGTCGGCGGCCTGTTCTACTTCAACTATCCGGGTGGCACCGGGCTTTGCGCCGGCGCGGTATTCGGCAAGATCGCCGGCACGTCGGCCGGTGGTTACGCCAAGGGGAAGTGAGCCAGCACCATGTCGGCATCGAACTCGATCGGCTTCATCGGACTCGGCGTGATGGGCGAGCCGATCTGCCGCAATCTCCTGAAGAAGAGCGGCAGGCCGGTCGTGGCTTTCGATCTGGCGAAAGAGCCGCTGGCGCGTATGCAAAACGATGGCGCACGCGTCGCGCCATCGATCGCTGCGGTGATTCAGCAGGCGGATGTGGTGTTCTATTGCCTGCCGAGCGGCAAGCATGTGCGCAGCCTGTTCGAGGATCATGGCGGCGTTCTGGAGCATGTGCGTGCCGGACAGACGATCGTCGATCTCGGCACCTCGCCGGTCGGGTTGACGCGCGAGCTCGCGACGCGGGTCGAGGCGAAGGGCGCAAGCTTCGCCGATGCGCCGATCGCGCGAACGCGCGAGGCCGCCATCAACGGCACGCTCAGCGTGATGGTTGGCGCAACGCCTGAGCTGTTCGCGAAGATCGAACCGCTGATCCGTCACTTCGCAACGGAAGTGACCAACTGTGGCGGCACCGGCGCTGGTCAGGTGACGAAGATCCTCAACAACATGGTGTTGTTTCAGACGGTCAATGCGCTCTGCGAGGCCGCAGGCATCGCCCGCCGCAGCGGTGTCGATCCGAAGCTGCTCTTCGAGACGCTGTCGAAAGGCTCCGCCGACAGCTTCGCGCTGCGCAACCATGGCCTGAAGGCAGTGATCCCCGGCGAGTTTCCGGAGCGGGCGTTCTCGACCGAGTACGCGCTGAAGGATCTCAGCTATGCGCTCGATCTGGCAAAGGATATCGATCTCGATGTGCCTGGTGCCGAGCTTGCGGGCGAGGTGCTGCAGAAGGCGATCGACGCCGGCTTTGGTGGCGCCTACTGGCCGGTGATCGCCAAGGTCGTGGATCGGTCATAGCGGCTAAGCGACATGGCTTCTATGGAGGCCGAGTACGATGCGGCCAACGAATGCAGGGAGCGGACTATGACGAGTCAGGGTGTTGCGGCGGTCGACCGCGCGTTGACAATCCTGCGGGCTTTCGAGGGCGATAACGATCCCGAGCCGTTGACGCTGGCGGCGCTGGCCCGCCGCACCGGCCTCTACAAGAGCACGATGCTGCGGCTGATGGTGTCGCTGCAGGCGTTCGGCTACATCGTGCAGCTGCCGGATGGCCGCTATCATCTTGGGCCAACCCCGTTCCGGCTTGGCTCGCTGTATCAGCGCGGCAACCGCCTGTACGATCACGTTATGCCGGTGTTGCGCGAACTTGTCGCGCGCGGCACCGAGAGCGGCTCGTTCCACATCCGCCATGACGAGAAGCTTCGGCTCTGCGTGCTGCGCGTCGATTCGCAGCACGCCACGCTCGATCGCGTTTGCGCCGGTGCGCTGCTGCCGCTGCATCGTGGGGCGAGTGGAACCACCATCCTGGCGTTCGACAGCGATGAAAGCGGTGAAAAATATCAGGCGGCCCGCCAGACCTTCTCGGCGGTGTCGTATGGCGAGCGCGATCCGGACTGCGCAGGAATCTCCAGTCCGGTGTTCGGTGCCGACAACCGCCTGGTGGGCGCCTTGTCGGTGTCGGGACCGAAATCGCGCTTCACCGACGAGAATGTCCGGCGGATGTCGGCGCTGGTGCTCGATGCGGCGATGCGCGTGACGCGGGTTCTTGGCGGCCGCAATGACGCGATGGCCGCGCGGGCGGAGCGTCTGGTGCAGCCGGCCTGACGCACGACTAAACTTCGACCGGGATCGAAGCCAAAAGCCGCAGGAATCGGCTACAGTTTCCCTGCTTCAAAGGCAAGCGCTTCAAAGGCAAGACTCATCGCGTCGTTTTCGTGCATGATCTGCTCCGAAGTCTCTCCGGCGGCTCGGTCTGCAATGGCCAGGGTGTCGGAGATCATCCTCGACCCTGCCTCGAACCAGACGTCGCCGACCAAGGCTCCGCGCATCGATGTCATCTGACGCTGTCCTGCCCGTCTCCGAACGTTCCATCCGTTACGACGGATGGCGCGTCGTGTTCGCCTGCTTCGTCGTCGCCACCTTTTCCTGGGGGCTGGGATTCTACGGGCACGGCGTCTATCTCGCCGAACTGCAGCGCTCGAAAGGATGGCCGACGTCGCTGATATCGACCGCGACGACCCTCTATTATCTGAGCGGCTCAGTGCTCGTCATCTATGTCTCGGACATGCTGCAGCGGCTCGGCCCGCGGCTGATGCTGATGATGGGGGCGATCTGTTTCTCCGCCGCGCTAGTCGGCCTGTCGTTCATCTCGGAGCCCTGGCAGCTCTTCGTCGCCTACATGGTGATGGCGATCGGCTGGATGTTTTCAAGCGCTGGGGCGCTCACCAACGTTGCCGGCCTATGGTTCTTCGAAAAGCGCGGACTTGCGATCAGCCTCACCCTGACTGGCGCCAGCTTCGGCGGCATCATCCTGACGCCGCTGATGGTGGCCGCGGTGCAGCACTGGGGCTTCCACGACGCCATGCTGATGATGGCGGCAGCGACCGTCGTGGTGCTGACGCTGGTTGTCGGCCTCTGCGTCGGCAAGCCGCCGCAGACGCTGCCCGGCGCATCCGCGTCCGGCGCCGCATCCGGCCATCACGGCGGCGAAGCCTGGACCCGCGCGCGCGCTTTGCGCAGCCTGCAGTTCTGGACGATGACGCTGCCGTTCGCTTTCGCCATCGCGGCGCAGGTCGGTTTTCTGGTGCATCAGCTTGCGTTCCTGCAACCGAAGATCGGTCTGCAGACCGCGAGCTACGCCGTGGCGGTGACGACGTTCATGGCGGTGCTCGGCCGGCTGGTGATCGGATCGGTGATCGACCGGCTCAACCAGCGCATGGTGAGCGCGGCTTCGTTCATCAGCCAGACGTTTGCGATCCTGCTGCTGCTGAACACCGACAGTCCGGCGATGATGTTCATCGGCTGTGCGATCTTCGGCTTCTCGGTCGGCAACCTGATCACGTTTCCGTCGCTGATCATCTTCCGCGAGTTCGGCGCCGCCTCGTTCGGCATGCTGGTCGGACTGTCGGTGGCGATCAATCAGGTGATCTACGCGTTTGGTCCGGGTGTTGTCGGCTGGCTGCGGGATTTCTCCGGCAGTTACACCGCATCCTGGATCTTCTGCATGGCCATGCAGTGCCTTGCGGCGGCGATCATCCTGATCCCGTTCCGCAAGGCTGCTCCTGCCGCGCGCTCTGCCTCATCCTGAAGAGCCGCGTAGCGGCGTCTGGCGTCATTCCGGGGCGATGCGCAGCGTCGAGCCCGGAATCCATAGCCCCTATGCTGATGAGTCTGCCGTTCCGCCGATAATTTTGGATCACATCAAACGAGCGCGTGCGATGGGCGCTCCTAAAGCATGATCCGGAAACGTATGAAGCGGTTTTCCGAAAGATCATGCTTTAACAATGAGCTCAAGCGCGAGGATGATTCATCCAAATCTGATCGCGTGCTCAGGCGAGATCAGACACCTCGCCTTCGGGCAGATCGAACTCGAACGTGTTCAGGGTCATCGAGACGAGGCAGTAGTAGCCGAGCAGGCCGATCAGTTCGACGAGCCCCTTTTCGCCGAGCGTGGCGATCGCCTTGTCGTAAAGCGGCTGCGGCACCCGGTGCTCCTCGTGCAGCGCCTTGCTGACATCGTGTACGACCTGCCCCTTCGGATCGCCTGAGAAGTCCGGCGCGCGCCGTGCGGCAATATCGGCGATGATCTTCGGATCAAGGCCGGCTTCGAGGCCGAGCTTCTTGTGCGCATACCATTCGAAGTGCGCGGTCCAGTGGCGCGCGGTGACGAGGATGGCGATTTCCGACAACCGCGCGCCGAGCACTGAATCGAAGCGCAGGAAGCCGCCGAGGGGCTGCAAATGCTTGGCCATTTCGGGACTGTGAATCCAGGCATAGACCGGCGCCGGCATGCGGCCGCGCTTGCTCGCCACATTGGCGTCGTGAACCGCCTTCTGCTCCGCGTTCATTTCGTCTAGCGAAATTCGTTTGATCCGCATCGGTCCACTCCTTTTGACAATTTCGATCGTCGTCGATTCCGGCGCATCCGCGCATCGCGAGCTAACACGGTAACGGCCAGGTCTCATGCTGCGAATATGCGATAGGCGTATGCCCTCCGTCCGGTTGAATTTCCGAAGCCGGCGGATAAAGTCGGCAGCCAGAATGAGGCTGGCTGACGATGGCTGGCTGACGACAGAAACGCTCACAGATGGAAACGCGCCATGACAGAGTCCAAGGCGGCTGATCAGACGACGGCAGCTCTCGAAAGCTTCCGCCGGGAAACGCGGGACTGGCTAGAGAAGAATTGTCCGCCGGAGATGCGCCGGCCGATGCTGGTCGAGAGCGACACGTTCTGGGGCGGTCGCAACAAGACCTATCAATCGGAAGCGCAGCGCGTCTGGTTCGAGCGCATGCGCGACAAGAAGTGGATCGTGCCGCACTGGCCGGCCGAATACGGCGGCGGCGGTCTGGATCCGGCGCGCGCCAAGATCGTGCGCGAGGAGATGGCGGCGATCAATGCGCGCCCGCCGCTGCGGTCGTTTGGCATCATGATGCTCGGACCGGCGCTGCTGAAATTCGGCACCGAGGAGCAGAAGCGCGAGCACATTCCGAAGATCCTCTCCGGCGACATCCGCTGGTGCCAGGGCTATTCCGAACCGAATTCCGGCTCCGATCTCGCTTCGTTGCAGACCCGCGCCGACCTCGATGGCGACCACTATGTGGTCAACGGCCAGAAGATCTGGACCTCCTACGCCAATAAGGCTGACTGGATCTTCTGCCTGACACGAACCGATTTCTCGGCGAAGAAGCACGAAGGCATCTCGTTCCTGCTGTTCGACATGACGTCGCCGGGCGTGACCACCAAGCCGATCCTGCTGATCTCGGGTTATTCGCCGTTCTGCGAAACCTTCTTCGACAACGTTCGCGTGCCGAAGAAGAACGTGCTCGGCACCGTCAACAAGGGGTGGGATGTTGCAAAATACGTGCTGCAGTTCGAGCGCGACTCGATCAGCGGCATCGGCGATCGCGGCGCCAAGCGGGCGATGAGCGAGATCGCGCTGAACTCGGTGGGAGCGGACGAGAACGGCCGGCTTGCCGATCCGCTGCTGCGCAGTCAGCTGGCGAATTTCGAGGTCGATGAGGTGGCGTTCCAGTTCGCGTCCGAGCGCGCGTCCGACCAGGTGAAGACCGGGCAGGCGCATCCGGCATTTTCATCGGCGATGAAATATTACGGCTCGGAGCTGAACAAGCGCCGGCACGAACTCTTCATGTCGATGGGCGGCAGCGATGCGCTCGAGTGGGAGAGCGAGCGCTCGCAGAGCGGCATGACGGCGCGCACCTGGCTGCGTACCAAGGCCAACTCCATCGAAGGCGGCACCAGCGAAGTGATGCTCGGCATCGTCGCCAAGCGCATCCTCAACCTGCCGGGCGCGTGAGCCTCGGCTCTCGCGTCGCGTCGTTTCCCGTCAGCAGTAGCTCAAGAAAGCAGCCGGTTCCGCCATGGCCCTCGTCCTGAATGAAGAACAAACCCTCCTGCGCGACAGCGCCCGCAGCCTGATCACCGACAAAGCACCGGTGTCGCATTTCCGTGCGTTGCGCGACAACAAGGACAAGGATGGCTTTTCGCGCGACCTCTGGAAGACCTTCGCCGAGATGGGATTCACCGGCCTGCTGGTGCCGGAAGAGTTCGGCGGCTCGGGGCTTGGCTGCGTCGAGGCCGGCATCGTTGCCGAGGAGATCGGCCACACGCTGTTGCCGTCGCCATTCCTCGCCTCGTCGGTGTTGACGGCGTCGACGCTGGTCCGCGGTGGAAGCAAGGCGCAGAAATCCGAATATCTGCCGAAGGTCGCCGATGGTTCGGTTCTCGGCGCGCTGGCGATCGATGAAGGAGCCAAGCATCGTCCTCACACCATCACCGTAAGGGCGACGCGTTCCGGCAACGGCTTCAAGCTGAAAGGGGCGAAGACGTTCGTGGTGGATGGTCACGTCGCCGACCTTCTCGTCGTCGCCGCGCGCACGGCGGGGGCCGACGACGATGCCAAAGGCATCACCCTGTTCCTGGTCGATCCGAAGACCAAGGGCATCGAGATCGAGCGGACGATCATGGTCGATTCGCACAATGCGGCCCGAATCACCTTCAACGATGCGGACGTGACCGCCGACAGCGTGCTCGGTGAGCTCGATCAGGGCGCGGCTCTGCTCGATGGCGTGCTGAATGTTGGTCGTGCGGTGGTCGCCTCTGAGATGCTCGGCGCGGGTGACGAAGTGTTCGGCCGCACCGCGCAGTATCTGAAGGAGCGCAAGCAGTTCGGCAAGTTCATCGGCGAGTTCCAGGCGCTGCAGCATCGGATTTCCCATCTCTATGTGGAGTTGGAGATCACCCGGGCGGCCGTGTTGAAGGCGTTGCAGATGCTGGATGAGGATTTCGACAAGGCGGCGCTGATCGTCGCGGTGGCGAAGGCGCGCGCAGGGACCATCGGCACGCTGGCGGTGCAGGAGGGGCTGCAGATGCACGGCGGCATCGGCATGACCGATCAGTTCGACATCGGCCTGTTCATGAAGCGCATGCGCGTCTGCCAGGAGCTGTTCGGCGACTCGAACTACCAGGCCAATCGACTTGCGGAGCTGCGCGCCTACTGAAAGCGCTGGGCGTAGCTGGATGCTTGTTCGATGGCGCCGTGCGAAGAGCGGCGTCGCGCCGCTCGCCCTCAGTCGAGCGATTTGCGTGAGCGGCCATCCGAGCCTGCGGATGCGCCGACCTGTTTCCGCGGATGCCGCAGGCTTGGCGGCATCGCGGGCCGGGAGCCTTTCGACAGAGGCCTTGAACGTCGTCAGTCAGCTGAAGGAGCGGGCTCGCGCAGCAGGTCGTCGAGATTAAGCCTGCGGGTGAACATCGCGATCTCCCCTTGCGCGTTGAGTGGCCAGCTCTCGCGCGGCCGGTCCCAATAGAGTTCGACGCCGTTCTGATCCGGATCGCGCAGGTAAAGCGCCTCACTGACGCCGTGGTCGCTGGCGCCGTCCAAGGGAATGTCGGCAGCGATCAGGCGCCGCAAAGCGTCGGCCAGATCGGCGCGTGTCGGATAGAGGATGGCGGTGTGAAACAGCCCGGTGGTGCCAGGCGCTGGCGGTTGGCCGCCCTTGCTCTGCCAGGTGTTCAGGCCGATATGATGATGATAGCCGCCGGCGGAGATGAACGCGGCTTCCGTCCCCATCTTCTGCATCAGCGAGAATCCGAGCACGCCGCAATAGAAATCCAAGGCGCGATCGAGATCGGACACCTTCAGGTGCACATGGCCGATCCGTACGCCGGAGGCGACCGGATGAGCATTGCTTTCGCGGGGTTGAAGCGGTTTGAGCATGACGGGCCTGCGCGGTTGCCAGAGAAACATCATCTGGGCCTTCGCAGGTGCGGATTCAATCGGCTCCCGCCACCGTGATCGCCTCGAAATGTGGCGCCTATCGGTAGAGAGCCGCCGAAAGCTTCCGTTCGGCACTGCGCGGGTCGGATACGGCCCGGCAGGTGCGGTCGAGCAGCATCGTCTCGCGTTTGCCGAGTGTATAGGTCGGCCAGTGTGGTAGGCTGCCGCCATTTGGATTGCCGGTCCGCGCGAAATTGACCCAATAGGCCATGAGCTGCTTCGACACCTCGTACCGATCGGGTGCGTTGCCGACGATTTCCGGCGTGCGATCGGTATTGCCGAACACGAACGGAATCTCGAGCGTGTGCGATGCGCCAAGAATGCCATCGAAGGCCGGCGACTTCCATGTGAACAGGTAACTGTAGAGCGGCGCGCCCGCCTGCTTCGCCCTGCATTCCGTCGCGTGGATCGTGCCCATCCGGAACTGAATATCGCTGCGGATATGGGTGAAGACGTCGATCGGCCGCGCTGCAGGGTCGGCCGCCTCATAGGCCGCGAACAGCTGCTCGGCAGCGTCCGCATCGAGGCCCGCCGCCTTGCGGGTCTCGGCAACGAGCTGGTCGCGCGACAGCGTGAACAGCCGCATGTCGGTGGTCATCATGAACGTGGCCTCCGCTTCGCATGTTCCCATCAGCAAGGGAATATGCGCGGAGACCTCGGGCGCCGTCTCGTGGAACGGGCGCTCGAACAATGAGAGATTGTCGGTGGCCGGGCGGAAATAATCGTTGCCGTTCTCGCTTGCGGTGACCGCGCTCATCACCGCCAGCAGCTTTTCCATCGGCGTGTCGGCGAGCCGATGAAGGGTGGCCTTGTCGATGTCGAGCGCTTTCAGCACCTTCGCGGCAGCCCGTTCGGGGCCGGTCGGATCGGCGGCGCGGAAGCCCGCGCTCTGAATGACGGCCTTATGAAACAACCCTTTCGCTTTCGGCATCACCATCAGATAGGCGACTTTCGCGCCGCCGCCGGATTCGCCGAAGATCGTCACGTTGCCGGGATCGCCGCCGAAGCTCTCGATGTTGTCGCGAACCCACTCGAGGGCCGCGATCAGGTCGAGCAGGCCGTTGTTCGCCGCATCGGCAAACTGATCGCCATAAGGCAGCAGAAACAGATGACCGAAGATGTTCAGGCGATGATTGACGGTGACGACGACCACATCGCCGCCGAGAGCCAGGTTGGTGCCATCGAATCCGCGCGCGGTGCCGGCGCCGTTGGCGAATCCGCCGCCGTGCAGCCAGACCATGACCGGTCGTTTGGCCGCGTCGTCAACGGATGGGGTAAACACGTTCAGCGAGAGACAGTCTTCGCTGATCGGCTCCTCGGACCAGTACCATTTGTAAGCAGGATGGATCGGCGGCGGCGTGCCGGGGTAGTTGCCGGGCATCTGATTGTGATGTTGCGGTGCCGATGGACCGTAGCTGATCGCGTCGCGAATGCCTGTCCAGGCGGCAACGGGTTGTGGTGGCAGAAAACGGGCGCTGCCGTCGGTGGCCGCGCCATAACGGATACCCTTGAACTGGTGGATCGCGCCTTGTCGTAGACCACGCAGGCGCCCGACGGTGGTTTCGACCACTGTGCCTTCTGTGGTGTCGAGCGCTTCTGCCGAACTCATGTCGTCTCTCCAGCCGGATCTTATGCTGTCCGTGCGGACGGCTGTACCGCTTTGACCGTATTAGTCACAACGCCGCATGAAGTCGCAAGCCTCAGCGCCGTGTGATCTGGTGTGCACAGGATGCCTTGTCGGAATTCTGCAAAGCGTTCTGGGAGACGGAGTTGCAGGCCGGAGCCGTTCGCCGCGACGGTTGCAGGACGCCATGACCAATCGTCACGACATGTTCGGACAAAAAGAGTCGGGTCGTCCAGATGTCACGCGTCGGCGCAGACCATTTGCGCGATGTGAGAAGGTTTTCCCCCGCGGCATCCGAGAGATCGTCCGCCGCGAGGCGGGTCTTGTTGATCGCCGGGCGTTATTTCGCCATCGTATCCTTCGCTTTTGTATCCTTGCTCATGCTTTTCGTTTCCATGCTATTCTTGCGCATCGGATCCGCGGACATGCTGTCCTTGGACATCGCGCCCTTCGACATGGCGTCCTTTGTCGTCCCCTCCTTGGCCATGCCTTGGGCGAAAGCTGCCGGTGTGCCCGACACTAGTGAGTAAGCGGCAATCAACACGAAGACCGAGCGTTTGATCATACGGAATTCCCTCGTGGGTTCGAATGGCAGCGACGTGCTGTCCGCCGAAGGTTCGCCCGCAGGGGCCTGTTTGTTACTCGGTATCGCTGCTCGGTGTTGTTGCTTGGCGTTGGCGCGTCGAAATGGACGGGGACAAAGGACGATGGCCCGGACGGGGGCATCCGTCCGGGCCATTTGGCGGCTTGAGTCAGAGCTTGGGGTCGTCAACGTGCAGGCGGGGGAACCTGTAGGGCAGAGGACTTGTACGGTAGAAGATCGGGGCAGAACGCGGAAATCGAAAGATCGTGAAGCTAGCGCGCGACGCTCTCGCTGAGGATGCAGACATCGGCGTTCGGTTTGGTGCTGCAGGAGACGATCTCCTGCCGCGTTTGCATCGCCGGATGTTGGCTTGCCTGAGGGGCATTCTGGCTGGCCAGCGCGGCGATCGTGCAGACAGCGCCGAGGGGCAGGATGAAGAGGCGGAGGCTTGGCTTCAGCATCGGTCTGTCTCTGTCGCGTCGTTATCGATGGCGTGACTCTATCGCCGGTCTGTTTCGCGATGATGTCGTCGTCTGCTTCAAAGGTTTCGTCGGCCGGTAAAACGGTTTCGTCGTAGCCGTCGGCGCCGGTGGATCAGGCCGCCTGGCGCTCGAAGCCCGCTTGCTTGAGCAACTCCGCCAGATGCTTGCGGGCGTAGAACATGCGGGTCTTCACGGTGGCCTGCGGGATGCCGATGATCTTGCCGACCTCCTCGACCGACTTCTCGTGATAGTAGACGAGATCGATAATCTCGCGATGTGCGGGCGACAGCTTCGCGATGGCATTGCGCAGTGTCGCGCTGGTCTGGCTGCGGTCCATCGAGATTTCCGGCGTGTCGCCGCTGTCCGCGATCTGCTGCACCTCGTCCTGATCGAGATCTTCGTGGCGACGGTTGCGCAGCGCCGTCAGCGCCTTGAACCGGGCGATCGCCAGCATCCAGGTGGAGACCTGAGAGCGGCCCTCGAATTGGCCGGCGGTGCGCCACACATCGAGGAACACCTGGCTGACCAGGTCTTCGGCGACGGTCGCGTCGGAGACGATCCTGAGAATGAAACGGAAGACGCGAACGTTGTGGCGGGCATAAAGCACATGCATAGCCGCCCTTTCGCCGGCGGCAATGCTCTCCAACAGCATTTCGTCCGAGGTCGCCTGCGCAGCGATGATGCTCCGCGCGGCTGATCCGGTGCTGATTGCGAAGGTCGATTGCATAACCCGTACTCCCTGCCGGGCGCCCGTTCGGCGCGTCGTTGGCGGGAAGTGATAGGCAGGCCCGGTTTCAGGATGTCTGCGTGAAAAGCGGAAAATGGTTTCGTGGAACCAGGGAATTGTTTCGCCGGCATCGGCGCGACGAAACAATCGGAGAAAAACGTCAATGCTTTCAAAGGGATTGCTTTAGAGGGCCAGCCTCCGGCGCGGCCCTAACCCTTGTCTCCGGCTGGCGAGAACACATATCCGCCGCCGCGGATCGTGCGTATGACGCTCGGGCGGCTCGGATCGGGCTCGATCTTACGGCGAATCCGCATGATCCGCAGGTCGATGGCGCGATCGAAGGCTTCTGCGTCCCGTGCGTTGGCAAGTTCAAGCAGTCGCTCGCGCGACAGCACGCGCTTCGGATTGGCGGCAAAGACCTTAAGCAGGCCGTATTCGGAAGCGGTCAACGGGTGCTCGTTGCCATCGTCGTCGCGCAGCACCTGGGCTTCATCATCGAACCATTTGGTGCCGAAGCGGACCGGGGCAGCCTTGGCCGGCGCAGCATCCTGCGGCACAGTGGCGAACTTCGCCGGGGTGCTCCGGCGCAGCACGGAGCGGATGCGCGCCATCAGCTCGCGCAGTTCGCAAGGCTTGGCGAGATAATCATCGGCGCCGAGTTCGAGGCCGACGACGCGATCGATCGGGCTTGCCGTTGCGGTCAGCATAATCACCGGAACGTTGCTGCGGCTCTTCAGATCGCGCACGATCGACAGCCCGTCTTCCTCCGGCATGTTGAGATCGAGCACCACGAGGTCCGGCATGCCGCCTTCGATCTGCTGACGCAGGCTCTTGCCGCCGTCGCACAGCGTCACGGCGAAGCCGTGCATCTTCAGATAGTCACCGACCATCTCGCGGGCCGGGGCCTCGTCATCGACGACGATGATGTGCTGGCTCTGACTCATGCGTGGTGCGTCTTTTCAATCCGTCTTCGTCATTCCGGGGCTGCCATCGGCAGCAGGATGGTGAAGGTCGATCCTTCGCCGGGGCCTGCGCTGGTCGCGGTGACTTTGCCGCCGTGCATGTCGATAATCCGTTTCACGATCGACAGCCCGAGTCCAGTGGAGCTTTCGCCGCCGGTCGGCTTGGCTGAAAGCCGCTGGAACCGGCCGAACAGGCGGCCGAGGTCTTCCGGCGACAGCCCGGCCCCCTGGTCGGTCACGCGGATCAGCGCGTTGCCGCCCTCATAGGTTACGGTTAACGCGATCTTGCCGCCGATCGGGCTGTATTTAATCGCATTGCTGAGAAGGTTGTCGATGGCCTCCCGCATCCGGTCGCTATCGCACATCGTCATACGTTCCGGCGGTGCCGAAACGTTGATGGTCTGCTGCTTGTTGGCGGCAGACGGGCGGTTGGTCTCGGCGATTTCGGTGACGAGCGCTGCGATGTCCACCGGCTCGCGGCGGATGGTGATGTCGAAGGCGTCGGCCATGGCATCAGCGATCAGGTGGTCGACCATGGTCGTCAGCCGTTTGGTCGCGTCGCGAATGTGATCCACCTGGGCGATGCTGTGTTCCCGCGACGTACTTGCGCCGCTGATGAGTTCCTTCAGCATCTCGGTCCGCCCGAGGATCACGCCGAGCGGATTCTTCAGGTCGTGTGCGACCGTGCCGAGAACCTCGTTCTTGAACGCATTGGCGCGCTGCAGCCGCAGCCACTGCGCAGACAGGCGGCGGTTGGCGGACATCAGCGCGCGGGTGCGCTGCGCAACGCGATCCTCGAGCTGGGCGTTGGCCTGCTGCAGCTGCTCGTACAGGATGACGTTGTCGAACGCGACCGAGAGGCGGCTGGAGAAGATTTCCACCAGCGCGCGGTCGGTGTCCGACAGGTCCTTGGCAGCCTCCAGCAGCACCACCACCTCGCGGCCGCTGCCGGTGCGGACATACAGCACCGAGCGGTTGTCGAGGAACTCATGCTTGCGGCGCTCGAAGGCGGTTTTGACGAGCTGCTTCACGTCGGGGTCGAGCGGTTGCGAGTGGTTGTCTCCGGCAATATGGCGCCGGTAGCAGCCCGAGCCGGCGAGCACGGAAAACGCATCGTCGACATCCTTGCTGTCGCGCAACACCAGGATGCCGGCGCAATCGACGTTCAGCAGCGAGGCGATCTGGGTCAGGACGCCTTCCGCCAGCCGCTGCATCGACTTGAAGTCATACAGCGTGGACGCCGCATCGATGATGATCTCCAGCCCGCGCCGGGTCTGCACCATGCGCTCGAGCTGCTGATAGCTGCGCAACGCCGCCGTGAGCGAGGTAAACAGCTTGTCGGCGGTGAGCTCGGTCTTTGCCTTGTAGTCGTTGATGTCGTAATCGACGATGATGCGCCGCTCCGGCGCCTGCCCCGGCTGGCCGGTGCGGAGGATGATACGAACGGTCTCGTTTTTCAGTTCGTTGCGGATGTACTCGACGAGCTGCAGGCCGGCGGCGTCGGTCTCCATGATGACGTCGAGCAGCACCGCGGCGATATCAGGGTTCTCGCGCATCAGCCTTTCGCCCTCGGCGCCGGAATAGGCCGAGAGGATTTCCAGCGTCTGGCCGTTCAGCACGTAGTCGCTGAGGGCAAAACGCGTTCCCTCATGCACGGCCGCATCGTCGTCGATGACGGCGATCTTCCATTTGCGCGCATTCGCCGGTGCGACCGGGCGGGCATCGTCTTCGATTAGCTGGAGGACATCGTCCTGATCGGCCATTGCTCACTTCCGGAGTTTGACACGGCGGTAGGGCCCACGGTGGCGCTGCGTGCCGCCCGCGGGATGATAATGCGGAACGTGGTCCCCTGTCCCGGCTTGGAGTCGAGCATCATGCGCCCGCCGAGCTGCTGGGTGACGAGATTATAGACGATGTGCAGGCCGAGTCCCGTGCCGCCCTCGCTGCGGCGGGTGGTGAAGAACGGGTTGAAGGCCTGCCGCTGGACCTCGGGGGTCATGCCGGCGCCGTCATCGGCGAAGACGATTTCGATATCGTCGGAGCTGCGCGCCTTCGCCTCGAACCGGATCGTTCCGGCGCGGCCGTCGGCGAAGGCGTGGTTGACCGCATTCAGGAACAGGTTGGTCAGCACCTGGCCGTACGATCCCGGATAGCTGTTGAGCGTCAGCCCCTCCGGCACATTCATATGCAGTGTGATCGGGGCCTTCTTCAGGACCGGCCGCAGGCTGGCGACGATCTGTTCGGAGGCTTCGTGCAGGTCGAATTCGCGCCGTTCCGCATGGGAGCGATCGACGGCAACCTGCTTGAAGGACTGGATCAGTTCGGCGGCGCGCTGCAGGTTGGAGACGAGCTGCTGCGAGGCGTCCTTTGAGGTCTGGACGAAATCCTCCAGCTGCGAGCGGCGCAAGGGCGTGCGCGCCTTGAGGTCAGCTTCAAACGCGGCAGCGCGCCGTTCCATGCTGGAGGCGACCGTCAGGCTGATGCCGACCGGATTGTTGACCTCATGCGCGACGCCGGCGACGAGGCCGCCGAGCGCGGCCAGCCGTTCGGCATCGATCAGGTTCTGTTGGGTCGCGCGCAGTTCGGCCAGCGCATTCTCCGCCCGCTCCTTGGAGGCGCGCAGGTCGTTCTCCGCCGTCCGCTTGGCGATGGCATTCTCGCGGAAGACATCGACCGCCCGCGCCATGGCGCCGATCTCGTCGGTCGCCTTGGTGCCGATCACCCGCCGCTCGAGATTGCCGGAGGTGATCGCCCGCATCGCCGTCATGATCTGCTGCAACGGCAGGCGGATGCTGAGGGCGATGATGACGCTGGCGACGATGATCACGGCGATGAAGATCAGCGAGAGCGTGCTGACGCGGGTGGATATGCTGCGCAGAATGCGGTCGAACATGGTTTGCGCGGCCTGTTCTCGCTGGCGCATTTTTACAGAAAGGTCGTCGATCGCGGCGATCGTAGCCGCCTGGTTGGCGTCGATCACCGTATGCAGCAGGTTGGTGCGGGTCGAAAAGTGCTTGGCGAGCTCGCTCAAGCCCTCGCGCAGCGCCGTTGCGCGCTGGCCGAGCCGCTGCAGCGCCATCCGCTGCAGGTCATTCTCCGCGAGGTCGAGCATCACCGGGATCGTCTTCTCGATCGTGTCGGTGGACCGCTGCGCTTCCTCGGCGGATTCCGAGGTCAGCGACAGATAGTAGGCGTTTGCGGCGACCAGCATGGCCGTGAAGGCTTCGCGCGACTTGCCGAGCGAGGGTACGATCAGCGCATCGCGCCGTCCCGTCGCGCCGTCGATGATGGCGTACAGCCCCGCCATTTCGCGGGCCGGCGTCAGCACCTGTTCTTCGTAGGTCTTGGAGATCGTCGCCTGGATCGCGCGCACCTCGCCGAAGCCGTCGAGGAATTTTTCGATCACCCGCTCCAATTCCTTCACAGAGCCGGACAGCATGGGATCGGTCGCGGCCCGCGTCGTCAGCGTGCCGAGAACGGCCTCGCGCAGCAGCAGGATTTCGGCGAACAGCTCGGGGCTCGGCTGGTTGATGTAGCGGTGGATCAGGTTCTGCAGACGGCTGGTCTCGCTTTCCATCACCGCCAGGATCTTGTCGGATTCGCGGACCTGGCGGACTTCGTCCCAGGCGCTGTCCAGGCCCTTCGAGCCGGACCAGATCATTGCGGCGAGGATCAGCACGACCGCCGAGTTGAGGGCGGCGATCGACAGGATGCGCCAGCGGATCGGGATCGCGCGCACCAGATTGACGAGCTTGGACCGGCTCATGACCGTCACGCCGGGCTCCGGTGGGGTCTGGTTGTCCTGTTCGGCGGCGGTCAAGAGGCGCTCGCTGGGTTAGTGATACAGTGTTGTCATTGGATCTGGCGAATACGTTCGATCATGCGGGCCGTGGCCGGATCGCGGGCAGCCTTGGCATAGAGGCCGGCCATCGCCGCTTCGAACGGTTTGCGGTCGATGCCGTCGACCACCATGATGCCGGCCGCTTCGGCCTGGCGGCGCGAGTCCTCCTCGAGCGAGCGCCAGCGGGCCCGCATGAACAGGTTCGACTCGCGGGCGGCATCGCGGAAGATCCGGCGATCCTCGTCGTTCAGGCCGGCCCATGCCTTCTGCGACATGATGAGCACTTCGGGCGCCATCAGATGTTCGGTGAGCGAATAGTAGGCGGCGTGGCGATAGTGACCCGTCGTGACGTAGGACGGCCAGTTGTTCTCCGCCCCGTCGATCAGTTTGGTGGTCAGGCCGGTCAGCACCTGGCCATAGGAGAGTTCGATCGGCTCGCCGCCGAGCGCCTTGAGCATCTCGACCATCAGCTCCGACTGCTGCACGCGGATCTTCAGGCCCTTGAGATCGGCGAGGCTGCGGATCGGCCGCACGTTGTTGTAGATCGAGCGGGCGCCGGAGTCGTAGAAGGTCAGGCCGACAAATCCATGCGTTTGCAGCGATTCAAGGATTTCGCTGCCGATGCTGCTGTCGAGCACTTTGTGCAGGTGCTCGACCGAGCGGAACAGGAACGGCATCGCCAGCACGTTGACGGAGGGCGCCGACACGCCGAGCGGAACGATGTTGGTGCGGTTGAGATCGATCGCCCCGGCCTTGGTGGCGTCGATCGTGTCGCGCTCCTCGCCGAGCTGACGCGAATGGAAGACGCGGATCGTGTGCCGTCCTTTGGTGCGCTCGGCGACCAGCTTGGCCATGAACTGCAGCGCCTGGACGGTCGGGTAATCCTCGACCTGGTTATCGGCGGCGCGGAACTCGCGGGCCTGCGTCACGGAGACAGAAAGCAGCAGCAGGCAGAGCGCGAGGATCGAGCGGCAGAACACGGCTGTCGGTCTGGATGGCGGCAAGATCATCCTCGTGTTGACGATATGGTGGCCCGCCATACGATGTCGCGGCGGACGATGCCCGGCAGACATGGGTTCGATGGAAGCGGCCCTGCACGGATCGCTGCGGCTTGGCAACTCTATCGAATGGCGGCGCGCAACGCTATCGGCAGATCACGGCGCTCGCAGATCGTGCCGTGGCCGGACGGCGCAGTGCCGCATTCCATGCATGCGCCGAGGAATGTCTGCCGGAACTTGAATTGATTTGGAATTTCAAATAGTTGCTTTCTAAGTGCCGCGGCGCTTGCATGGGCGGCGGGCAGGGCTCTCTCAGGCCCTGAACATGACAGGGAGCGTGATGCATAGGATCGGCCTGCAAGCCCTTGCGCTTGCCGTGTTGCTGCTGGCGTCGCAGCCGCTGCGCGCCGCGCAAGACATCGTCTGGTGGCACGCGATGTCCGGCGAGTTGGGCCGGCAGGTCGAGAAGCTCGCCAGCGATTTCAATGCGTCGCAATCCGACTATCGCGTCGTGCCGGTCTACAAGGGCAGCTACGCCGAGACGGTGAACGCGGCGATCTTCGCGTTCCGCTCACGGTCGCAACCGGCCATTGTCCAGGTCAACGAGATCGCGACGGCGACGATGATGGCGGCGAAGGGCGCGATCTATCCGGTCTACAGCCTGATGCGGGAGCAGTCGGAGCCGTTCCTGCCCTCGACGTATCTGCCCGCGGTGACCGGCTATTACACCGATCTCGCCGGCAACATGCTGTCGTTTCCGTTCAACGCCTCGACACCGATCCTTTACTATAACAAGAGCCTGTTCAAGATTGCGGGCCTCAATCCCGACCAGCCGCCCAAAACCTGGCCGGAGCTGGGAGCGGCCGCGCAACGGCTGCGGGCCGCCGGCGTGCCGTGCGGCTTCACCACCCACTGGCCGTCCTGGATCAGCATCGAAAACTTTTCGGCCCTGCACGACATTCCGATCGCCACCAATGCCAATGGCTTTGGCGGCTTGGATACGGCGCTGGTGATCAACAATCCGCTGGTGGTGCGCCACATCGCGCAGCTCGCCGAATGGCAGAAGACCAAGGTCTTTGATTACAGCGGCCGCGCTACGACGGCCGAACCGCGGTTTCAGAACGGCCAGTGCGGCATCTTCATCGGCTCGTCGGCGACGCGCGCCGACATCCTGAAGAATGCGAAGTTCGAGGTCGGCTTCGGCGCGATGCCGTATTGGCCGGACGTGAAGGGCGCGCCGCGCAACACCATCATCGGCGGCGCGACGCTGTGGGTTCTGCGTGACCGGCCGGCCGAGGAATACAAGGGGGTCGCCAAGTTCTTCACGTTCCTCTCGCAGGCCGACGTGCAGGCGGCATGGCATCAGGCGACCGGTTACCTGCCGATCACGAAGGCCGCCTACGAACTGACGCGCAACCACGGCTTCTACGATCGCAATCCCGGTTCGGCGCTTTCGGTCGAACAGATGATCCTGAAGATGCCAAACGAAAACTCGAAAGGGCTGCGGCTCGGCTCGTTCGTACTCGTCCGTGACGTGATCGAGGACGAGATGGAGCAGGCGTTCGCCGGCAAGAAGTCCGCGCAAGCGGCGATGGATGCGGCGGTCGAGCGGGGCAATCGCCTGCTGCGTCAATTCGAGCGCAGCAATCAGTAGCGGCGAGGGGGTTCACTTCTGGCGGGATCGGGGCCGGAGGCTCCGGATTTTTGTGGGTCGCGCTCTCTTCGCGCAAAACCCGTGTTTCATGTGAAGCCGTGTCTTGCTTCGCATTCGCTGGCGAGGCCGGGCAGGGCCTGTTCGGGCTCAAAGCAAAACAGCCGGGCGAGGCCCGGCTGTTGCGTCATCGTCAGAGTACGCCTGATCAGCTGGCGGCAGCGAGCTTCTTCTCGATCTGGCGCTTGATGTCGCGCGCGTGCTTGGAAAGATCGGCATCGCTCGCCTTCAGCAGGAACTTGTCGAGGCCGCCCCGATGATCCACCGACTTGATCGCATTGGCGGACACGCGGAAGCGCACGCCACGGCCGAGGGCGTCGGAAATCATCGTCACATTGCACAGGTTCGGCAGAAAGCGACGCTTGGTCTTGATGTTGGAGTGGCTGACCTTGTGGCCGACCTGCACTCCCTTGGCGGTCAGTTCGCAACGCCGTGACATGGCGAAAATCCTCGATGCTCTTCCGGCAAGCCGCCCGATGCGGCGCTCGCCGGGTCCAAAATTCCGGTCCATTTCAGGAACGGGGGACGTATAAGGGCCGCCCAGCCCAGCGTCAAGCCGCACCGGTCCCGAAAAATCGGTCGGAACAGGCGAGATTCCGACGGCAATCCCCGGCCATTTGCTCAGCCGTGGTGGTTTTTGCCCCATCCGCGGTCCATATTAACGACGTAATCTGGGTTTGATGTCAGACGCTTGTTCGGCACGCCAGACCAAAGGCCGGGACGTCAATATCCGTGTTCATTCCCTCGATATCGGAACCGCGACGGCGGATGTCGCCGTCGCTTGCGGCTGGCCTTCTCCTGCTTTGCGGCTTCGCCGATGACGCCCAGGCACAGGGACGCGTCGATGCCCAATACGAGGTGACGCTAGCGGGGGTCCCGATCGGAAAGGGCTCCTGGACTGTCGACATCGCGGAAGATCATTATTCCGCGCTCGGCAGCGGCAAGGCGACCGGAGTGATCGCGATGCTCGCCTCCGGCGAGGGCAATGGCGGGTCGCAGGGACGTGTCGTCAAAGGTCAATTGGTGCCCTCGTCCTACACCGTGACGATGACGACCAACCGCAAGACCGAGGTGCTGCGCATTGCGCTGAGCGGCGGCAACGTCAAGGATTTCAGCATCGAGCCAGAGCCGCCGGTCCATCCGGGCCGCATTCCGGTGACGGAAGCGCACAAGCGCGGCGTGTCCGATCCGATGACGGGATCGCTGGTGCGGGTGCCGGGCAGCGGCGATCCGCTGAGCCCGGAAGCTTGTAGCAGCGGCCAGGCGGTGTTCGACGGCCGTATGCGCTACGACCTCAAGCTGGCCTACAAGCGGATGGAAACGGTCAAAGCCGCCAAGGGTTATCAGGGACCCGTGGTGGTGTGCAGCATCCAATTCCTGCCGATCTCGGGCTATGTGCCGGATCGTGTGGCGATCAAGTATCTGGTTGCCCAGCGCAATATGGAGGTCTGGCTGGCGCCGATCCTCGGGACACGAGTGCTGATGCCGTTTAAGGTGACGATCCCGACGCCGTTGGGCACGGGCACGATGCAAGCGACCCAGTTCATCAATGCCCTTCAGGCTCAGCCTGCGCTGCCGCAGACCACCACCGCACGGACTCAATAGTCTGTTGTCCCGGCCGAACGATGCGATGGGGGTGCCGGAATCCCAGTTGACAGAAAAGCCGATCGGAGTCCGTCCGCCGTTAACGATTGGCTGTGCTAAAAGCGCCCGCATCGGTTGCCGGCGGGCTCGATCTTGTGGTTTTGAGGCGGGCGGATGCGAGATATTGCGGGGAACGAAACGCCCAGATGGAGAGTCAGCGATTCGGGCGCGATTCGTTCCGGAACCGTTCCAGAGCTTAAGCCGTGACGCGATAAGCGTCGCATTGTGAGACACGACGCAGGTCGTTCGCCCTGCGGAAGCACCGGAATTTAATGGCCTTTTCGTCCCCACCGTTTGCCTCGCGCAATGATCGCCTGCCGGGTGCCGGCGTGACGGCCGTGCTCGGCCCGACCAACACCGGCAAGACCCATCTCGCCATCGAGCGGATGCTCGCGCATTCGTCCGGGCTGATCGGCTTGCCGCTGCGGCTGCTCGCGCGGGAGGTCTACAACCGTCTGGTGGAGCGTGCCGGCGCTGACAGCGTCGCGCTGATCACCGGCGAAGAGAAGATCAAGCCGCGCAATCCGCGCTTCTGGGTATCCACCGTCGAGGCGATGCCGCGCGACCTCGACGTGTCGTTCCTAGCGGTCGACGAAATCCAGATCGGTGCCGATCTCGAGCGCGGTCATGTCTTCACCGATCGCATCCTGCATCGGCGCGGCCGCGATGAGACGCTGATCCTCGGCGCGGCGACGATGCGCGGCATCGTCGAGCGGCTGCTGCCGGGCGTCAGCATCGTGACGCGGCCGCGCCTGTCGCAGCTTTCATTCGCCGGCGATCGCAAGATCACGCGCCAGCCGCGACGGACGGCGATCGTCGCGTTTTCCGCCGACGAGGTTTACGCCATCGCCGAACTGATCCGCCGTCAGCATGGCGGTGCAGCCGTGGTGATGGGCTCGCTGTCGCCGCGCACGCGCAACGCTCAGGTGGCGATGTTTCAGTCCGGCGAGGTCGACTACCTCGTTGCCACCGACGCGATCGGCATGGGTCTCAATCTCGATGTCGATCACGTCGCGTTCGCGGCTGACCGGAAATACGACGGGTATCAATATCGGCGGCTGAATCCGTCGGAATTCGCGCAGATCGCCGGCCGGGCCGGCCGCGCCACCCGTGACGGCACGTTCGGCACCACCGGCCGCTGTGCGCCGTTCGAGCCCGAACTGGTCAATGCGTTGCAGAACCATGCGTTCGATAGCGTCAAGCAGTTGCAGTGGCGCAATTCGGATCTGGATTTCTCCTCGCTCGGCGCCTTGCAGGCGGCGCTTTCGCTGTCGCCGACGCATGAGGCGTTGACGCGCGCGCCGGTTGCGGAAGACATTCGCGTGCTTGATCATGCCGCCCGCGATAGCGATGTTCGCGATATGACGCGGGATCCGGCGGCGGTCGAGCGCCTCTGGGATGTCTGTCAGCTGCCGGATTATCGCAAGATCGCGCCGGCAGCGCATGCGGAACTGGTCACCACGCTGTTCGGTTTTCTGATGCAGCAGGGGAGGATTCCGGACGACTGGTATGCCGCCCAGGTCAATCAGGCGGACCGAACCGATGGCGGCATCGACACGCTGTCCGCGCGGATCGCCCAGATCAGAACCTGGACATTTGCGGCGAATCGTCCCGATTGGCTTCGTGACCCGGAACATTGGCAGGGGATAGCGCGTGCTATTGAGGATAAATTGTCAGATGCGCTGCATCAGCGGCTCACCGAACGTTTCGTTGACCGCCGTACCAGTGTATTGATGCGGCGTTTGCGGGAAAATGCGACTTTGACGACAGAGATTGGCAAGACAGGGGACGTGATCGTCGAGGGCCACACGATCGGCCGGCTCGATGGTTTCATGTTTGCGCCGGATGCCGCCGAGGCAGGCTCGGAGGCGAAGGCTTTGCAAGCGGCGGCGCAGAAGGCGCTGGCCGGCGAGATCGACGCGCGTGCGGCGAAGCTTGCCGCCGGCTCCGATGATCAGTTCGTGCTGACGTCGGATGGCACGGTGCGCTGGCTGGGCGATGCGGTCGGCCGGCTGACAGCCGCCGACAACGTGCTCGAACCGCGTGTGCGGCTGATCGCCGATGAGCGGCTGTCGGGAGCGCCGCGCGAGAGCGTGCAGGCGCGGCTCGACCTCTGGCTGAAGGCTCACATTACCAAGCTGCTCGGGCCGCTGTTCGAACTCTCGCAGGCGCAGGACGTCACCGGCATTGCCCGCGGCATCGCATTCCAGCTCGTCGAAGCGCTTGGCGTAATGGAGCGGCAGAAGGTTGCGGCCGAAATGAAGGACCTCGACCAGCCTTCGCGGGCCATGCTGCGCAAGTACGGCGTCCGCTTCGGCGCCTATCACATTTATCTGCCGGCGCTGCTGAAGCCCGCGGCGCGCTCGCTGGCGTCGCTGCTGTGGTCGCTGAAACACGACAATACCGATCTCGCGGCACTGACGACCGCGCAACATCTCGCGGGCACCGGACGGACGTCGTTCCCAGCCGACAAAGCGCTCGACCGGGATGCCTATCGCACGCTCGGCTATCGGCTGGCGGGCGAGCGCGCGGTGCGTGTCGATATTCTCGAGCGGCTTGCCGACCTGATCCGCCCTGCGCTTGCGTGGCGGCCGGGAACGTCGCTGCCGAAGCCACCAGGCGCTTTCGATGGCCGTGCGTTCACGGTGACCCAGGCGATGACATCGCTGACCGGATCAGCGGGCGAGGATTTCGCCTCCGTGCTGCGCGCGCTGGGCTATCGCATGGATCGCCGGCCGCCGTTGCCACCGGAGCCTGTGGCTGCGGAGCCTGTGGTCGCCGCGCCGGCCGCCGATGCGTCATCTGCCGAGCTGGCCGCAGTCGACGATGGCGCCATCGCGGATGGGCCAGCAACGGAAGCGGCTTCGGTGCCCAAGGCCGATGATGAGGCCGATGATGCGACCGCCTCGGCGGAGCCGGCTGCAAACGCGGCGGTTACGGAGACCGGCGCTACGGAGCCGACTGCTGCAGAGGCGGCCGTCGAAGCGACGCCTGCCGAGACGAACGTCGATGAGGCGGTTGTCGAGGCCGCCCGCGAACCCGCCGCGCAAGCAGCGGATGGAGAGGCCTCTGTCGTTCAAACCGACGGCGAGGCGCCGGCGCAACCGGTGGACACCGGGGCTGTAGCTACTGCGGATGTGGCGTCCTCTGACGATGCGTCCTCTGATAGTGCCACGGCGGCTGACAAGGCCACGGCGGCTGCGGAGCCGGAGTTGGTCGAGGTCTGGCGTCCGGCGGGCCGGCATGACGATCGCAAACATCGTCATGAGCGCGGTCCGCGACGCGATCGGCAAGGCGCATCGTCTGGTCCGGCCGCAGAAGGTGATCGTGGCCATAAGGGTCAGCATCGCCGCGATCGCAAGGATTTCAGCCGCTTCCGCAGGCCGGAGGCGGGTGGTGAACGGCCGGCGGCGACCGCAGGCGCGACGCCGCAAGCCGAGAGCGGGGCTGGAGCGCAGCGCGACGATCGGCGGCAATTCCAGGGCCGTGGCGGCAACAAGGGCGGCAAAGGCCGTTCTGACCAGCGTCATTCCGATCAACGCCATTCTGATCAGCGTCATGGCGGTGGAGCAAGGCACGACCGCTCAGCAGGGCAGCGTCCGCAACGCGATCGGCCGATCGATCCCAATTCGCCGTTCGCGAAACTCGCCGCGCTGAAGGAGCAGTTGGAGTCGAACGCCAAGGAAAAGCTCTAGGCATGTCGCTGGCGAGACCACCGGGAGCGTTTTGAACGCGTGGACCGCCAGCGGATCGACAAATGGCTCTGGCATGCGCGGATTGTCCGGACGCGGACGAGCGCCGCCGAGCTCGTCGCTAAGGGGCATGTCCGCATCAATGGCGCTCGGGTTGTCGCCCCGGGCCACGCGGTCAAACAGGGCGATGTGCTGACGATCGCGCTGGACAGCCGAATCCGCGTTTGGAAAGTGGCGGATTTCGCAGAGCGACGCGGGGATGCGACGGCGGCTCGCATGCTGTATGTGGAGTTGCCACAATAGCCGGGCGGCTGCATTGCAGGACCGCCCGCACTTCTCTTGCGATGCGGGGCATCCTGCGCTACGCCACAGCGCGCGTTTCGACCTATTCTAGGCCGGATCACGCGATCTGTGGATATAGGGTAATTTCTTGCTGTGACGGGCCGTTGACGTGCAGGAAGTTCCTCCAGTTTTGACCCGTTCCGGAGCTATCGATGACTTATGTCGTCACTGATAACTGCATCAAGTGCAAGTACACGGACTGCGTGGAAGTCTGCCCGGTAGATTGCTTCTACGAAGGCGAGAACATGCTGGTTATCCATCCGGACGAATGCATCGATTGCGGGGTTTGCGAGCCGGAATGTCCGGCGGACGCGATCAAGCCGGACACTGAGCCGAACCTGGAAAAGTGGCTGCAGGTGAACGCCGAGTACGCCAAGTCGTGGCCGAACATCACCCAGAAGAAAGACCAGGATCCCGACGCCGAGAAGCACGACGGCGAAGAGGGCAAGTTCGAGAAGTATTTCTCCGCCAATCCGGGGACCGGGGACTGAGGTTCCGCGGCGCGGCGGCGTTCCGGCGGCCGATTCGAGCGGCTTTCCGGTTCCGGCGTATGTTTAAGCCGGGCTGAAGCCCACCGTCGGCACGCCAACCATTTCAGAACAAGGCATTTAACCCTAAAGCGGGTCCGATCCCCGACTTTGGTCATAAATCATTGATTTTTGCGGAAAATGTGCTATTTTAGGCACATTCAAGAAACCGGAATCAGTTTCCGCCCTTGATTGGCCGGAGATGACTGGATTCCCCGGACAAGCCGTGAACAGGAGCGTGGCGGTTCCACGCACAGGTTGTGTCAAGCAAAACCACGCGTTCCAAGAGTATCGCAAAGGCTGCGAATAAGACAACCACTAAGAAGGCTGCGGCTGCAAGCCGAAGCTCTTCCCGGACGACCGCTCGAGCGTCCAAAGCCAACGCCTCGAAAACCCACGCTTCCAAAGCCAAGGCGGCTCGTAACCCCGCGGCCGCCAAATCCAAGACAGTAAAGAACGTAATGGCCAAAAACACTGCCCCGAAGACCGCGAAGACCTCCGCCAAGCCTGCCGTTGCCAAGGCCGCTGTGAAACCCGTTGCGAAGGCTCCGGTCGTCGCCAAGCCGCCGGTCAAGGCTGTCGCTACTGCGCCTGCCAAGGCCGCGCCTGTGAAGGCGGCCGTGGCCAAGCCGGCTGCGCCGAAGGTGGAGGAGGTGAAGAAGCCGGCGACCCAGCGCCAGGGCTTCAAGACCAATGAATTCGTGGTGTACCCGGCCCATGGTGTTGGCCAGATCCTCGCTATCGAGGAGCAGGAGATCGCCGGTGCGAAGCTCGAGCTGTTCGTGATCAACTTCATCAAGGACAAGATGACGTTGCGCGTTCCGACGTCGAAGATCATCAATGTCGGCATGCGCAAATTGTCCGAGCCGGCGCTGGTGAAAAAGGCGCTGGAGACGCTGAAGGGCCGCGCCCGCGTCAAGCGGACGATGTGGTCGCGCCGGGCGCAGGAGTACGAGGCCAAGATCAACTCCGGCGACATCGTCGCGATCGCCGAGGTCGTGCGCGATCTCTATCGCTCCGAATCGCAGCCGGAGCAGTCCTACAGCGAGCGCCAGCTCTATGAAGCTGCGCTTGATCGTTTGTCGCGTGAAATCGCGGCCGTGCAGCACGTCACCGAGACCGAAGCGATCAAGGAGATCGAAGCGGCGCTCGCCAAGGGTCCGCGTCGCGGCGCCAAGACCGATGCGGTTGGTGAAGCCGACGGCGAGTCGGAGGATGACGATGAGGCCGATGGCGATGATTCCGTCGCCGAAGACGAGGCGGCGTAACGCGCATCCATCGTTCGATCAGTTTCGAAGCCCGGCTCCTGAGCCGGGCTTTTGCTTGTGGGCGTGCATGCTAGAATCGCCTCACCCACGCGAATGAGGAAACGTGCCCATGGCCTTGCTGGAACTGCGCCCGAACTGCGAATGCTGTGATCGCGATCTGCCGCCGCAATCGCGCGACGCTTTCATCTGCTCCTACGAATGCACGTTCTGCAACGACTGCGTAACCAACGTGCTGCATGGACGTTGCCCGAACTGCCATGGCGAACTGGTGCGCCGGCCGGTCCGTCCCGAGGCCGGTCCCGCAGGCGGCTTGGCAAAGCATCCCGCATCGACCAAGCGCAAGCTGAAGGCAGGTGGCTGCGCGGCAAACGCTGCCTGAGGCGACTGGTTCAGAGTTTCATCGCGAGTTCAGGCTAGCCGTGCGTTGCGATGCGCAGGCCGCGTCTGCCACAGGCATGCGCACGCGATCAGGAAAGCCGGAAGGAAGAACAGCGGTCCGAACGCTAGATCGGTGGCAACGCCCAATGGCGCTGCCAGCAAGGGGCCGATCATGACGCCGGCGATGCTGAGCTTGATGGACGTCAGCCGGGCCGGATGGTCGCGCCCGACGTCGAGCAGCCAGATCGCGACGAAGGCCGCGAACGGGAAGTCATAATCCTGCAGGTAAGGTGTCGTGAGGCAGGTGCCGAGGATGAACAATGCGTTGCGCAAAGCCGATGTTGCCGTGTCTCTCCACCAACTCCAGGCAACGACGATGGCGGCGACCAGACCGAAGGCGAATTGAATCGCGTAGCTCAGGGGCACATCGGCACCAAGCCGCCGGCTGGCGACAAAGATCGACATCATCCGGTGCCAGACGCCGGTGCCGTCCTCGAGGATGACGGTGCGGAGCTGGGCAAGGTTGAAGAGATAGAGCTGCCAGACGTCTGCGCCATAGAGAACCACGCTCAATCCCACGAGCAGCACCGTGGTCAAGGCTGCGAACGTGAAGGTCTGCCAATGGCGGCCGGCGATCAGGGCGACCGGCAGCAGCAGTCCGAAATGTGGTTTGTAGATCAGGAGCCCGAACAAAACGCCGGCAAGTCGCGGGTGGCGATCGATCATGACGAGGCCGCCGCCGAGCAGCGCGGCCGTCCACGTTCCATTTTGACCGCAGATGGTATTGAGCAGTATCGCTGGCGTTGCCAACGCCAGCAGAATCACCTTGCGGGTGCTTGCTACGATAAGCGCCCGGTAAAACGCGTACCAGCCGGCCAACGTCCAGGCCGCCCAGCCCCACAGATAGGGTAATGCGCCGAGCGGAGCTGACAGCAGCAACAGCACTGGCGGATAGCTGTAGTGGTAATTCCCGAGAGCCTCTCCGACGACGCTCTGCTGGAAGGCATGAAATCCGGTCCAGTCGTAGACCAGTTTCGCCTGGCCGTGCAGAGCCAGATAGGCGGCGGACCAGTAATTGACGTAATCATCGCCGAACGGCCGGCCCGCACCGTTGGTGAAACCGTCCGTGAGCTGGCGCGGAAAATCAAAAGCGCAATAGAGCGCCGCCAAGACGATCCAGCACTGCGCCGCCGCCTTGATCAGGTCGTCATCCAAAAGCCTGAAGCGACGGCTGGTGGGGGCGTCGTCGACTCGGGGCGCGTCCTGCATCGTCCGGCTTGATCCGCAGCGGGTTCGTTGCGTCTACTGTCGCCGGATAGGGGTTCACGGAGATTTAACGAGGCATGCCATGTGTGCGCGCAGTGCCGTTGTGCAGACGCTGCCAACGGTTAACCGGCGCTACAGGCGCACTATTCGGTGACGATCTTGACCCGGTCGCGCGGCTTCACGGTGCTTTTTGCGTCAAGACCATTGAGAATCCGGAAGCGTTCGAGCTGGCGGTCGACGCCGGCCATGCGATGCGACAGCGATTCGACGGTGTCGCCGGGCTGCACCGTGATCACCTTCAGCCGCAGCGGTCGCGCGGCCTGAATCTCTGCAAGCGTCAGGCGGCGGAAGGTATTGATCGTCTCGCGAAAGCTGCGGTCGCTCTCGTTGCCCTTCTGCTTGGATGCGAACACGAAGCGGTAAACGTCGCTGCCGAACCGCAGCGCATAGATGCGGAAGCGCCATTGCTCGCCGCGCGCCACCGCCGTCGCCGCCGGGAAGCCGTTGACGGTGATGTCTTCGACGGTGGCCTTATCGACGTCCTCGATCCAACCGGAGGTGAGATAATCACCGAGCGATTGCTCCGATGATACGCGGGCGACGTCGAAGCGCATGGCCTGCTGGCCACCCTCACGCACGCCAATCACGGCCTGGGCGGTGTTGTCGAGCGAAAAGCCTTCCGGTGCGGTGAAGGTGAAGCCGAGCTTGGGGTGGATGAAGCGGCGGCCGCGCACGAAGCCCTCGCTCGGATCTTCGCCATAGATCATCTCGTCGAGCGCATCGAGATAGGCCTCGCGATCGCGCTCGCCGGCGCCGGGCGAGGAAAATTGTCGAGCGTTCGCTTGCGCGTTCTGAATGCGCTCCGGCGTGGCCGGATGCGAGGAGAGGAAGTCGAGCGCGCGTGGATCGCCGGTGTTGCGTGCGGCCTTCAGCGCCGCATTGCGCTCCATCGCGGTGAGGAAGCGAACCGCGCCGTAGGGGTCGAAGCCCGCGCGCGCCGCGATGCCGACGCCGATGCCGTCGGCTTCGAATTCCTGTGCGCGGGAAAAGCTTGCCATCGTCAGCTTGGACCGGGCCAGCGCCAGCGCCGTCAGGTCCGGATCAGAGCCGATGTCGGTGACGACGCGGCTGACGATCGCAGCCTGGCGCGCCTGGTCTTCGCGGATCGCCGCATGGCGGGCGATCACATGGGCCATCTCGTGCGACAGCACCGACGACAACTCCGACGTGTCGCTGGCGAGCGCGATCAGGCCGCGGGTGATGTAAAGCTGGCCGGTCGGCAACGCGAACGCGTTGATGGCCGGCGAGTTCAGGATCGTCACTTTATAGGACAGGTCGGGCCGCTCGGACGCGGCCACCAGCCGGTCGACCGCCCGCGAGATCAGCCCCGCGAGCTTCGTGTCCTCATAGACGCCGCCATAAGAGGCCAGAATGCGGTCGTGTTCGCGTTCGGTCGCGGCGGTCTGCTGGACCGGCGTGCGGGTGGGCCGCGCGGCCTGCTGCACGCGAGGCTCGGGCGCGGCCGTATGAAAGCGGCTGAAATCGGTGCAAGCGCCCAGCAGCAGGGCCGCGGCCAGCAACGCTGCAGGCGCCGCCGCGATCTGCTTCCGGTCTCGTCTGCTCCCCTGCCGCTTCGCGCGCCCTGTCACGGCCTGATCCAACTTCACCCCATTTCGACGCTAGCTTCGGTCTAGCACTTCGATCTGCCCTGGCCACGAGATATGAAGCCGCGGCCCGCCTCTTTTCTCAATCCAGCCCCGAACGAGAACCTTTTTGCGGGCAAGAGACTTAACCGGAACACCGGCAGCCTCAAAGCCAGCGACATTTCGCCTCGAAATAGTCACCGCGAAGTCCTGCGTCCAGCGCCGGCCGAAGTTGATGTAAAGCGTTGCCCCCGCTTCTCGGACCGAGAGAACCCGACCCTCCACCACCACAAATTGCCCAATCAGCGGCAAAATATCGTCGGGCATTTCCGCGTTTTTTAAGGCAGCCGGCTCTGCCCAGATGCCGCGTCGCGCCTGCCGCGCCGATGCCTCCCGGCGGAGCAAGGTCGTTGCGCAGGCATCGTCGACCGGCGCCGTGACAGCCAGATGACCTTGCTCGACCAGTGCTGCCTGCACCGGTTCCGTGCGTCCGGAAACGAACGCGAAGCCGGACAGCCGCCCGTAGCGGTCGGGCTTGGTTGATCCGCGCAGCGTGAGATCGCGCTCGCCGATCAACTGGGCCAGTGCTGCCTGCTGGGCCGGTCCGGCCGTTACGCCGGAGACATGGGCTTCCACTCCGGCGAGACGGATCTCGCGTCCGTCCTGCAACCGCATGGTCCGGGCGTCGATGATTGCGGCAACCCGTCCTCCGGTGGCGAGTTCGCCCGTGCAAGGCATGTTCTGGGTGATGTCTTCGGCGAGCGCCGGGGCAAGCGCGAGCACGGATGCCGCCAGGCCGAAGAGACCATCTCGCAGAAGCGCAACATTGCGTGGAGCAGGCGTCATGTCGTCGATCTTGCATGGAAACGGCATCCGCTCCAGCGGCAGCTGCGAGCCATGTGTTGACACGGCCGAACGGCGGAAGGGCCATTCCCATCCCACTGACGGCTCGTGCGCGAGGCGCCGATCAGTCCGACGCTCCACCCGGCGATGAATGTTTGCTAGTCATTCTTGAACTCCAACGGTTGCAGAGACGATGCTGCAATGGGTCCAATGGTTGGATCGAACCCCGAACGATGGATACCGGAATGGCAGGCAAGGACGCTGGTGCGGTTGGGATGATCGAAGGCACATTGCCGCATTTGCTCGGCATCGAGATCGTGGTGCCGGAGCCGGGACGGGCGAACGGGCGGATGGTCATCACGCCGCAGCACATGTCCCCGAACGGCTTCCTGCATGCCGCAAGCGTAGTGGCGCTGCTGGATTCCACCTGCGGTATCGGCTGCTTTCATGCCCTGCCGGACGGTGCGACGGGCTTCACCACGGTCGAGCTGAAATCCAACCATCTCGGCACCGCGCGCGAAGGCACGCTGGTCTGCGAAGCGCGAATGGTGCATGGCGGCCGGACGACTCAGGTGTGGGACACCGAGGCCAAGCATGTGGAGAGCGGCAAGGTGATTGCGCTGTTCCGCTGCACGCAGATGATTCTCTATCCGAAGGCGTGAGTATCCAAAATATGGGGCTGCGGGCGGCGAATGGCGGCCGCCTCATGCAAAAGCAAGATCGGCCTATGCGCGGCCGAATTCCTGTTGCCCTTGGCGGATCAGTCGCGCCATTGTTGCCGCCAACCTATCCCGGAGGAAGCCATGACGGACGTCATCCTACAAGATCTGAAAGACGGTCTCCTGACCATCACCATGAACCGCCCCGAGCGGAAGAATGCGATGAGCCCGGAGTTCACATTTGGGCTGCTGCAGGCGGCGCAGCGCGCGTGGGACGATCAGGACGTGCGTGCGGTTCTGCTGAAAGGTGCGGGCGGTACATTCTGCGTCGGCGGTGACGTGCGCGGTTTCGCCGATCCGAACCGCAAGCCGCCGAGCTTCGAGGAGCGTCAGGTTAGCTTGCGCAGCCGCATGGAAGCGTCGCGTCTGCTGCACGAGATGAACAAGCCGGTGGTTGCGGCGGTCGAGGGCGCTGCCGCGGGTGCGGGTCTGTCGCTGGCGCTGGCCTGCGATCTGCGCGTGGTCGGCGAGAACGCCAAGATCACCACCGCCTTTGCCAAGGTCGGTCTCTCCGGTGACTACGGCGGCACCTACTATCTCACCAAGATGCTGGGCAGCGCCAAGGCGCGCGAACTGTACCTGCTGTCGCCGATCCTGAGCGGCAAGGAAGCGCACGCAGCCGGGATGATGACGCGCGTCGTGCCGGACGCCGACGTGGTGAAGGTCGCGACCGAGCTTGCGACGCAACTCGCCCAGGGGCCGTCGATCACGCTGGGCTACATCAAGAAGAACATCAACAACGCCGAGAAGCTGTCGCTGGAGGCCTGCTTCGACGGCGAGGCGTTCCATCACTCGCGCTGCGGTGAAACCGCAGATCACAAGGAAGCCTCGACCGCTTTCGTGCAGAAGCGCAAGCCGGTGTTCGTCGGCCGCTGAGCCGGAGACGCAATATCGAGATGGGGGACGGCATGACGGAATTCCTGCGGCTGAAGCAAATTTGTCTTGTCGCCCCCAGCATCGAGCCCGCAGCAAGCGATATCGGCGCGGTGATGGGGCTCGACGTCTGTTACCGCGACCCGGCGGTCGGCGCGTATGGTCTCGAGAATGTGCTTTATCCCGTCGATGCGACGCTGCTCGAGGTGGTCGCGCCGACCAGGGAAGGCACGGCCGCCGGCCGCTTCCTCAACAAGATCACCGGTCCCGGCGGTCAGCACGGCGGCTACATGGTGATCTTCACCTGTCATGACGTGGAGCGCCGCCGCGAGCATGCCAAGGCGATTGGCGTCCGCGTTGCGCATGTGCTGGACAAGCCGACATTCTACGGCATTCAACTGCATCCGGCCGATTGCCGTGCGGCCTTCGTCGATTTCAACCGCACCAAGGACAGTGATGGCGTTTTCGGCCCCTATACGGTGGCCGGGCCGAACTGGCAGGATTTCATCCGCAGGGATACGACGCAGGCGCTGGTCGGCATTGAGGTGGAAAGCCCCGATCCAGACAATCTTGCGGATCATTGGGCGAAGATCATCGAGGTGCCGGTGGCGAGGACTGCAGGTGGCGAACCGGCGCTGACATTCGTCAATTGCACGATCCGCTTCGTGAAAGGACCGGCGGAGGTGCTGGGCGGCCTGGTGTTCAAGGTCCGTGACATCGCCAAGGTTTGCGACGCGGCCGCCGCGCGTGGCTACAAGGTCGATGGCCATTCGTTTCACATGTGCGGCGTGAACTTCCGCCTGGTGGCCTAAAGCGCGATGAGATTGGGATCAATCGTCCGCGCGCGTAGCTCATTGTGTAAGCATGATCCGGAAAACCGCTTTGCCCTTTTCCAGATCATGCTTCAGCGGGCTCACGTTCACCAGCCGGACGGCGATATCTCAAAACAGATGCCTTAAGACAAACGGGGCCGCGCGATCATCGCACGGCCCCGTTTCAATCGGGTCATTAGCGCTTAGCGGCCCTTGAAATTCGCGACACGGCGCTCGGCCGTGGCCTTCACGCCTTCCTTGAAGTCCTCGGTGCCACGCAGCCAGGTCTGCTCTTTCAACTCATGATCCGTCGCCGCCTTGACGCGATCGGCAAGATCGCCGCGCATGGTCTTGCGGGTCGAGATGATCGCGAGCGGTGCGCTTTCGGCGATCTCGGCGGCAAGCTTGGTCGCTTCCGCGCGCACCTGATCCTGCGGCACGCAGACCGAGGCAAGGCCGATCCGGGTTGCTTCCTCGCCGCCGATGCGGCGGCCGGTGTAGAACAGCAGCTCCGCCTGGTTCTTGCCGATCAGTTCGGGCAAAAGCACCGTCAGGCCGAAGCCGGGATGGAAGCCGAGCTTGGTGAAGTTCGCCGCGAAGCGCGCTTCCGGGCAGGTGACGCGGAAATCCGCCGCGCAGGCGACACCGAGGCCGCCGCCGATGGCGGCGCCATGCACGGCCGCGACGATCGGCTTCTTGGTGCGGAGCAGGCGGACGGCCTCCTGATAGAGGTGGTTGACCGGCTGGCCGCCGACATCGTTCTCGCCGGCATTGTCACGCGCAGGCTCGTTGAAGTTGGCGCCGGCGCAGAACGACTTGCCCTGCGCGCACAGCACCACGGCGCGGACGCCGTCGTCCTTGTCGAACTCCTCCATCGCGGTCGCGATCTGCTGGATGAGCGACATGTCGAAGTAGTTGTGCGGCGGCCGGCGGATTTCGATGGTGCCGACATAGTTCGCGGCCTTGTCGACGCCGATGTCCTTGTACGTGGTCATTCGATCCTCTCTGGTTGTCCGGTTCGATGTAATCAGCGCAGCCCGAGGCCGCGCGCGATGATGCCGCGCAGGACTTCGGTGGTGCCGCCCTGGATGGTCAGCTTGGGGGCGACCTTGGTCGCGTAGGAGAGCTGCTTCTTCAGCGGCACGATGTTGCCGGGCTCCTGCTCGATGAAGGCGGCAAGCGTACGCACCTTCGACGGCAGATCCTGTTCCCAGAGCGTGCCCATGTCCTTGACGATCGAGGCCTCGACCACCGGCTCCTTGCCGGCTTCGAGCATGCCGGCGACCGACACCGACATCCGCCGTAGCGTGTGAAGCTGCGCGACGAGGCGGCCGACGCCTTCGGCCGAGCGTATGTCGGGCTCCTTGCCCAGCGCGCGGACCAGCTCGGTCAGCACATAGTAGGTTTCGAGGAAGCGCTCCGGTCCCGAGCGCTCGTAGGCAAGCTCGGTGGTGGCCTGCTTCCAGGCGCCGTCGATCTCGCCGAGCACATGGTCGTCGGGAATGAAGGCGTTATCGAACACGACCTCGTTGAACTCGCGCTGGCCGCTCATCTGCGTGATCTGATTGCAGCTGATGCCCTTCGTCTTCATCGGCACGAGGAACGAGGTGAGGCCGTGACGGCGGTTCTCCTTGGTCGGCGGCGAGGTGCGGAACAGGCCGATCATGTAGTCGGACGAGTGCGCGTTCGAGGTCCAGATCTTGGTGCCGTTGATCAGGTAGCCGCCGTCGGTCTTGGTGGCCTTGGTCTTGGCTGCGAACAGGTCGGAGCCGGAGCCCGGCTCGCTCATGCCGATGCAGAACTGCACCTCGCCGCGGACGATGCGCGGCAGGACATCCTGTTTGATCTTCTCCGAGCCGTACTTGATGATGGTCGGGCCGCTCTGCCGGTCGGCGGTGAAGTAGACGCCGACCGGGGCGTTGGCGACGCGGAATTCTTCCGTCAGCACGTAGCGTTCGAGGAAGCTGCGCTCGCGGCCGCCGTACTTCTTCGGCCAGGTCATGCCGATCCAGCCCTTTTCGGCGACGCGCTTGGCGAACTCGCGGCCGCTGGCGCTCTCGCTCTTGCGCGGGTTGGAGGGATCGAAGGTGCCCTTGGCGATTTCCTCGGCGAGAAACGCCCGCGCTTCGCGGCGCAAGGCCTGGCAGGCTTCGGGCAGGCGGATGGGGTCGAAGGTGAGGCTTGAGGACATGTCTGTCGTCCTTAGAGTCGAAGGAGGAAAATCAGCGGGAAGCGACCAGCGGCCAGAGATCGTCGGCGCCACGCTTGGCGACCAGGTGGCCGAGCTCGACGGCCCAGTAGCTCTCGTTGCCGAAGTCGTCGCGCCAGCCGAGCGTGCGCAGGCTGAACCGGTGCAGCACGTACTCCTTGGTGAACCCGATCGCGCCATGCACCTGATGGGCGATGGCCGAGCCGGTGCCGGCTGCCTCCGCGCAGCGGATCTTGGCGGCGGCGGCTTCGAGGAACATGGCTTCGTCGTTCCAGGATGTGCCGTTCGCGATCGTCTCGGCGGCGGAGCCCGCTGCAGCCACGGCTGCGGCCGTCTCGCCCGCGAGCTTGGCGAGGTTGTGCTGGACCGCCTGGAACTTCGAAATCTTCTTCTCGAAGGCGACGCGCTCCTGCGAGTAGTTGACGCTGCGCGTCAGCATGTATTGCAGACTGCCCGCGATCTGCAGCGAGCGGACAGTGCAGCCCATCAGCATCAGCGCGGTCTGATCGAAGCCCGCCGGCGCGGCGCCGGTCTTCAGCGGTACCGTCTTGTCGAAGACCAGATTGTCGAGCGGCTCGCCGGCGAGGTTCTCGTCCTCTTCGCGCCGGCAATCCTTGGCGGCGACGAGTGCGACGGTCGCTCCCTTCGGTCCCCGGGCGAGCACGGCGACGTGCTGGGCCTCGCGGGCAAACGGAACGCCGCGGGCGCGGCCGCTCAGCGTGCCGTCGGCATTGAGCGTGATCGTGTCTTTCGGCTGCACCGGGGCAACCGTCATCGCGCCTTCGGGTGAAACGATTCCACCTTGGGACAGCAGCCAGCCTGCCAGCATCGTCTCGGCGAGCGGAACGGGGACCGCGAAACGGCCCGCGGCGCTGAGGAGCTCGAAGCCGTCGGCAAGGCTCGCGCCCGAGCCGCCGTGATCGTCCGAAACCCAGGCGAGCGTCAGGCCGTTTTCGGCAAGCGCCTTCCAGAGGTCGGCCTTCCAAGCATCATCCTTGGCGCTGTTGACGGTTTGCGGATCGCACAGGTCCGCGAAAATCCGTTCTGCCGTTTCGACGACGATGTTGCTACTCTCTCCCACAGCGTTCCTCTTCTGATCTTGCTCGGGATCCCGATTCCATTCGATGAATCGCGATCACATCTCTTGCCAGGCGTGATCCGCTCGAAGGGCGGCGGGCGCTCTTGCTTGCGCTGGCGCAGCCATGTCCGATCCGGAGCATGCTCTTGGATGATGGGATGATGGTCAGAACGGGGCGCCCAACGCAAGCGCCTTTGTTGGACGACAGGTCGGCGTCCGTTGCAGTGCGGGCGGATGCCATCTGGATGCGAGCCAGGTCGACACGAGGACAGCTCAGCGCGGTCCAAAAACGAACGGCCCCGTTTCCGGGGCCGTTCCATTATTTGAAATCTGTTGCGACGAAACGTCCGGCGCGATCCTCAGTCGAGGTCCTTCGAGTCCATGCCGCCATTGCGGCGTGCCTCGTTGGCCATCTTGCGCAGCACCGGGCCGAGCTTCACCGGGTCGGCGATCGGATCGCATTGCGGGCCACGATGCCAACCTTCCATCACCGAAAACACGCCGTTGCCGATGTAGAACACGCGGGCGGTGATGTCTTCGGCTTCCTCGCTCGCCAGATAGGTGATCACCGGTGCGATCCACTTCGGGTCGCCGGCGGCCTTCTGCTCTTCGGTGCGCTCGCGCAGACCCTCGGTCATGCGGGTGACGGCGCTCGGCGAGATCGCGTTCACGGTGACGCCGATGCGGCGCAGCTCGCGCGCGGCGATGATCGAGAACGCGGCGATGCCGGCCTTGGCCGCGCCGTAGTTGGTCTGGCCCATGTTGCCGAACAGACCGGAGGTCGACGAGGTGTTGATCACGCGGGCGTTGACCGGCTTGCCGGTCTCCTTGTTCTTTGCACGCCAGTATTCAACCGCGTGACGGGTCGGCGCGAAGGTGCCCTTCAGATGCACCTTGATGACGTCGTCCCATTCCTGCTCGGTCATATTCGCCAGCATGCGGTCGCGAAGGATACCGGCGTTGTTCACCAGCACGTCGAGCGTGCCATAGGTCTTGATCGCGGTGTCGATCAGGTTCTTCGCGCCGCTCCAGCTCGAGACGTCGTCGCCGTTGGCGATCGCCTCGCCGCCGTTCTTCTTGATCAATGCGACGACTTCGTTGGCCGGACCGGCGTCGCCGCCCGTGCCATCGACCTTGGCGCCGAGGTCGTTGACGACGACCTTCGCACCATGCTCGGCCAGCATCAGTGCATGTTCACGGCCGACGCCGCGGCCTGCACCGGTTACGATTGCAACTCTTCCCTCACACAAGCGGCTCATAGTTCCTCACCTTTGGATCGAGCGTTATGAAACTGTTTGAAAACCCCAGAACCTTGCCATAGGCGCAATAACGGGCTAGGCGTCAACTGCATTGCAGTCATGGGGCGTCTGCGTTGCGCTCATTGTCACAAGGCATAGCCTGTCATCTGTGCTCGTTACCGCGCCGCAACGCCTTGCTGTTCGCAACGGCGGCATTGACGCCTTAATCAACGAAAACGGGAGAAACCGATGTCTCTTGAAGGCTTGTGCATGATGGTCACCGGCTCTGCGTCCGGGCTCGGCGCGGCCACCGCGCGGCAGCTCGCCCGGGGTGGTGCCCGCATCATGGTGAATTATTCGTCGAGCAAGAACGAAGCCGAGGAGACCGCCGACCTCTGTCGCAAGGAGGGCGTCGAGGTGCTGGTCGTGCAGGGCGATGTTTCCAAGGACGACGACTGCAAGAAGCTGGCCGCGGCGGCGGCGCAATGGGGCCGTCTGGACGGGTTGGTGAACAATGCCGGCACGACCAAGCATGTCCCCAACCACAGCCTGCTCGATGAGCTGTCCGCCGAGGACTTCCAGCGGATCTATGCCGTCAACGTGGTCGGCACGTTTCAGATGGTGCGTGCGGCGCGGACGTTGCTGGAGGCGGGATCGCAGGCGTCGGGCCGCGCGTCGGCCGTCGTCAACATCGCCTCGATCGCGGGCATCAATGGCGGCGGTTCATCGGTCGCCTATGCGGCGAGCAAGGGCGCGCTGATCACCATGACGCAATCGCTGGCGCGCGCGCTGGCGCCGATGATCCGCGTCAACGCGGTTTGCCCCGGCTATATCGACACGCCGTGGTTCTCGAAGGGGCGCGGTCAGGCCACCGCCGACAAGCTGCGCGAGTCGGTTAAGGCCAGCATGCCCTTGAAGCTGGCCTCGAAGCCGGAGGACATCGCGCAACTCGTGACGTTCCTGGCGAGCCCCGCGTCCGGTCATATGACTGGCGAACATGTCCGCATCGACGCGGGCAGCCATCTCGGCCGGGGTTGAGGTTGGCTGCGACTGAGTTTGTGTCGAGGCTGGAGTTGTCCGCATCCTGAGGAGCTTGCGAAGCAAGCGTCTCGAAGGATGAGGCCCCTGTCGCTTCACATCATTGGCCTCATGGTTCGAGGCGCCGCGCTTGTTTGAGCATGATCCTGTCCGAAAACCGCTTCGCACTTTTCGGGGATCATGCTTGCGCGGCTCCTCACCACCATGAGGAGACATTCTCCGATCCAGCGGCGGCTCTCGGTGGGTTCATCCTACGGTCCAATCACGACCAGTGGCTGGCCCTGGTCGACCGAGTCGCCGGATTCCACCAGGATCCGGGTGACCGTACCGGCCTTCGGTGCGGTGATCGGGTTGAACGTCTTCATCGCCTCGATCAGCAGCAGCGTCTGACCCGCCTCGACGCGCGCGCCGACACTGATGAAGGAGGGGGCGTTCGGCTCCGGCGTCAGGTAGGCGACGCCCACCATCGGACTCAGCACCGCGTCGGGATCAGCAACGCCAGCGACGGCCGGCGCCGGGGGTTCGGCGGCGATGGCTGCCGATGGAGTGGCTGGGATCATCACATGCTGCATCGGCGCCTGCACGGCTCCGCGCACCACACGAATGCGGCGATCCTTCTCGGCCAACTCGATTTCGGTGAGGCCGGTTTCAGCCATGAGCTTTGCGAGCATCCGGATCGCGCCGGGCTCGAAGGGAATAGGGGCCATCGTCTTTCTTTCTTAATTCATTGTCGAAGTTGTTGCGGCATGATCTGGTCCGGATCATGCTTCACGGCCGCATCGTGAACGCTGACGGCCCGGTCTGGCGCAACGGTGCCGCGAGGTTGGCGAACTCGCAGATCAGCGGCCTGGTGTCGCGCGGATCGATGATCTCCTCGATCAGGAAGGCTTCCGCAGTCCGGAATGGCGAACGCAATCGTTCCAATCTCTGCTCGATCTCCGCGAGCTTGGCGACTGGATCGTCGGCGGCATCGATCTCCGCACGATAGGCGGCCTCGACGCCGCCCTCCAACGGCAGCGAGCCCCAGTTTCCGGACGGCCACGAATAGCGGAACGAGGGATGCGTATGCGGCAGGTGCGCGCCGCCGCCGACCCCGAACACGTTGCGGACGATGATCGAGCACCACGGCACGGTGCTTTGATGGATCGCGCTCACCGCCTGCACCGCGAACCGCATGGTGCCGGTGGATTCGGCCTGCAGGCCGACCGCGAAGCCGAAGCAATCCACCAAGTGAACCACGGGCAGATGGAATGTCTGGCAGGTGTCGACGAATTTGGTGATCTTGCGCGATGCGGCCGCATTCCAGGCGCCACCGTCGTGCAACGGGTCGCCGGCCAGGATGCCGACCGGCCAGCCGTCCAAGCGCGCGAAGCCGGTGATGATCGCGCGGCCGAAGCCTTTGGCGATCTCGAAGAACGATCCCTTGTCGACCAC
Organism: Afipia sp. P52-10; assembly: GCF_000516555.1. Classification (NCBI taxonomy): domain Bacteria; kingdom Pseudomonadati; phylum Pseudomonadota; class Alphaproteobacteria; order Hyphomicrobiales; family Nitrobacteraceae; genus Afipia; species Afipia sp. P52-10. Next base: position 2,001,618 of record NZ_AZSJ01000003.1, read on the forward strand.
GGAGTCGATGATCTTGCGCATCTGGTACGCCTTCTTGCGATCGCGCGGTACGATCGACAGCAGGCTTTCCTCGCGCCGGTCCGGGTCGTCCCAATTTTCCGCGCGCGGCGGCAGCTCCCAGATCGACTGCGGCAGATAGGAGAGGAACTTGCGCGCGCGCTCGAACGCTTCCTCCTCGGTGTTGACGGCGTCGTCAACGGTGCCGGCGGCGATCTGCACCTTGTGGCCGCCGAGTTCCTGCTTGGTGCGTTTCTCGCCGAGCCGGTCAACCACCGGCGGGCCCGCGACGAATACCGCTGACGTATCCTTCACCATCAGCGAGTAGTGGCTCGCTGACAGGCGCGCCGCGCCGAGACCCGCGACCGAGCCGAGGCCGAGCGCGACGACCGGGACGAGCCCCATGTTCTGGGCGCACAGATGCAGGCCGGAGCTCGCGCCGATGCCGCCCGGCAGGTTGGCGTAGCCCTTGGTCTCGATGGTCTTCACCGAGCCGCCGCCGCCGGAGCCCTCGATGATGCGGATGATCGGCATGCGGAATTCCGCGGCCATCTGTTCCGGCATTTGGTACTTGGCGCGGATCGAGGCATCGGCGGAGCCGCCGCGTACGGTGAAGTCGTCACCGAAGATGATGACCGGACGTCCGTTTACCCGGCCGCGACCGAACACGCCGTTGCCGGGCATGAAATCGACCATCGCGCCATTCTTGTCGTATTTGGCCTTGCCGGCCACCGAGCCGAGTTCGTGGAACGAGCCGGGATCGAGGGTTTTCTCGATGCGCTCGCGGACGGTGAGCCGTCCTCCCGCATGCTGGCGGGCGACGCGTTCCTCGCCACCCATCTGCCGGGCGATGCGTTTGCGTTCGGCGAGTTCGTCCAGTTCCTTCTGCCAGCCGGTTTCCTCGACGGGGGGCGGCACGGGGCGGTTCATTGGCATCCTCTCCCAGATGCGCTGTTGGTCAGCGCTTGATTGGCTGACCGCAGTTTCCGAAGCTTTGCGCGAGAAGTCCATTGCGCATGCGGCATTTGCGACGCATGCAGCGCATATGGTGTATTCCGGTCCGGCAGGCGTTGCAGCGTGACAGCGTTCGCCCATTCGGCTAGCGATAGATGCATGATCCCGCACGGCGCATGCCGGTTTTATAAACGGGACCAAGCTCGAGTCTCGAAGACAACGACAAAAACCTCACTGACAGGAGCAAGCGACCATGGCCGGACCGCTCACAGGCATCAAGGTGATCGAGGTGGGCCAAGCGCTCGCAGGGCCGCTGGCCGGCGCGATCATGGCGGACATGGGCGCCGACGTGATCAAGGTCGAGAAGCCGGACGGCGGCGACGATGCGCGGATGTGGGGACCTCCCTTCGTGGACGAGTCCTCGATGATGTTCCACTCCACGAACCGCAACAAACGTTCGGTAACCGTCGATATCAAGAGCAGCGCCGAGGTCGAGAAGCTGAAGCTGCTCGTGCGCGACGCGGACATCCTGATTCAGAATCTCCGCCCCGGCATCGCGCAGGAGATGGGTATCGGTCCGGATGTCATGCTCGCGGTGAATCCCCGGTTGATCTACTGTTCGATCGGCGCATTCGGCAACAAGGGGCCGATGCGTGATGCGCCGGGCTTCGATCCGCTGGCACAGGCCTATGGTGCGGTGATGACGCTCACCGGCCGGCCGGAAGATCCGCCGACGTTCTGCGCGCCGGCGATCAACGACGTCGCCACCGGCATGTGGTGCACCATCGGCGCGCTGGCGGCGTTGGCCGAGCGCAACCGCACCGGCAAGGGCTGCGTGATCGATACCTCGCTGTTCGAGTCCGCGGTCAACTGGGTGGCGGGGCCGCTCAACAACTATCACCTCAGCGGCAAGGAGCCGGTGCGGTTCGGCGGCGCCAGCGCGACCCTCGTTCCCTATCAGACGTTCGATACCGCCGATCACCCGATCTGCATCGCCGCCGGCAACAATCGCCTGTTCGAGAAGTGCGCCAAGGTGATGGGGCATCCGGAATGGAGCAGCGATCCACGCTTCAAGACCGGGCCGGACCGCAACGCGCATCGCAGCGAACTGATCGCGCTGATCGAGCCGGTGCTGCGCGAGAAACCGCGCGAGCATTGGCTGGCCGCTTTCACCAAGGCGGGGGTGCCGAACAGCCCCGTCAATAGCATCCCGGAACTGTCGCAATCCGAGCAGCTCAAAGCGATGGACATTCTGCGCACGCTGCCGGGCAGCAACGCCAAGATCGTCGGCCTGCCGATCCAGTTCAACGGCGAGCGGCCGCACCCTTATCGCGACTCGCCGAAGGTCGGCGAGCATAACGATGAGGTGTTCGGCGCGCTGAAGGTCGACGCCGCCGAGTAATCCTGAGCCCCTGCGGTCCGGCTAACGGCACGGAGAGGAAATGCGGTCGCGGGTAGAACATTCATGCTCCGCCCGTCCGTGACGCGTGGTCGTCTGTTGACACGCACGGTGCTGCCGTCATCAATAAAGAAAAAAGGAAGCGCCGATGGCCCGCCTGGACGACTGCTACAATATCTTCGATCTCCGCGATGCTGCGAGGAAGCGGCTGCCGAAAGGCGTCTTCGAGTTCTTTGACCGCGGCACCGAGGACGAGGTGGCGCTGGCCAACAACCGCGCCGCGTTCGAGCGGCTGAAGCTGAAGCACCGGGCGCTGGTCGACATGACCCATCGCACGATGGCGACGACGCTGTTCGGCAAGCCGGTCAGCATGCCGATGGCGATCGCGCCGACCGGCGTGGCGGGGATGTGCTGGTATCACGGCGAGCTGGAGCTGGCGAAGGCCGCGGCGGCGGCGAAAATTCCGTTCACGCTGGCGACCGGCGCGATGACGCCAATGGAGGAGATCGCCGAGAAGGCGCCGGGCCGACTCTGGATGCAGCTCTACGTCTGGGAAGATCGCAAGCTTTCCTATGAGCTGGTGGAGCGCGCCAAGAATTGCGGGTTCGAGGCGCTGATCGTCACGGTCGATACGGCGGTCTCGCCGAACCGCGAATACAACGCCAAGAACGGCTTCCATCAGCCGTTCCGCATGACCACGCGGGCGACGCTCGACATGCTGACGCGGCCGCGCTGGATGGCAACGGTGCTGGCGCGCTACGCGATGCGCGGCGGCTTGCCGAAATACGAGAACTATCCGAAGCATCTGCAGCACTCGATCCGCACCGATCCGAACGTCAACGCGGTGATGCGGCGGGACAGCCTGTCATGGGAAGACATCAAGATCTTCCGCAAGATGTGGCCCGGCATCCTGATGGTGAAGGGTATCAACCGGCCGGACGATGCGCTGCGCGCCGCCGAGCACGGCTGCGATGGCATCGTCGTGTCCAATCACGGCGGCCGCAACATGGATAGCGCGGTCGCCTCCATCGATGCCCTGCCGGAGATCGCCGATGCGGTCGGCGAGAAAGCGACGGTGCTGCTCGACAGCGGCGTGCGGCGCGGCTCCGATATCGCCAAGGCGCTGGCGCTCGGCGCAAAGGCGGTGCTGACGGGACGGGCCACGCTTTATGGCACCTCGGTCGGAGGCCAGGCCGGCGCCGCCAAGGCCATCGGCGTAATCCGCAAAGAGCTCGACAACACGATGGTCTATTGCGGCTGCAACACGGTCGAGGAGATCACGCCCGACATCCTGTTCGCACCGCGGGGGACCAATTCGGCGGCAAGCCTGGTCGGTTGACTGTCCCGGCAGACGGTGACAACAGAGCGGCAGCAAACCAACAGGAAACGACCAGGAGAGTTGTTGTATGTGCGTCTCGCGTGTTCGGGCCGTGTGGCTCGCGTTGCTCGCGCTTGTGCTGGTGGCGGGCGTGGTGCCGCAAGCCTACGCTGCCGACGGCGAGTATCCGAATAAACCGATCAAGATCATCGTGCCGTTCCCGCCGGGCAGCGGCACCGATACGTCGGCGCGCCGGGTGGCGCAGATCATCACCGACGAGACGGGGCAGCCGGTGGTGATCGACAACAAGCCGGGCGCCAGCGGGTTCATCGCGGCCCAGGCGGCGGCGACCTCGCCGCCGGACGGCTATACGCTGTTCGTCACGACCAACACGACGCATGCGGCGAACGCGTCGCTGTTCAAGAAACTGCCCTACGATCCGATCAAGGATTTCGCGCCGATCGGGCGTATCGCGCGCGCCGGCCTGGTGCTGGTCGTCGCGTCGGAAAGCCCGGTGAAGACGCTCGCCGACCTGACGAAATTGGCGAAGGAGCAGCCGGGCAAGCTGACTTTCGCGAGCGGCAGTTCGTCCACGCGTATCGCCAGCGAGATGTACGCCACCATGGCGGGGCTGCAGATGCTGCACATTCCCTACAAGGGCGTGCCGCAGGCCATTACCGACGTGATGGCCCGCCAGGTTGATTTCATGATCTCCGATGTCACCCCGGCGTTGCCGCTGATCCGGGCCGGCAAGCTGCGCCCGATCGCGGTGACGCTCGAAAAGCGCCACGTCGATCTGCCCGACGTGCCGACCATGGCGGAGAGCGGCCTCGATGGCTATTCCATCTCGGCGTGGACGGCGGCGTTCGCGCCGGCCGGTACGCCGCGGCCGATCATCGACAAGCTCGCGGTCATTCTGCGCAAGGGCGTCGAGAGCCCGGCGATGAAGGAGAGCTTCGCTGCGACCGGCGGCGAAGCTGCGCCGATGACCCCGGACGAGCTCGGCAAGTTCGTCGTCAGCGAGACCGAGAAGTGGGCGAAGGCCGTGAAGGACGCCGGGATCGAGCCTGAGTAAGAACAAGAACCGGTCTTGCGACATACCGCTATGAAGCCCGGTCCAGCAATGCTGGATCGAGCTTTTACGTCTGGGCGGCCGGGCGCGGTGCCGGCTGATGCGGTGTGACCGTGTAATCGCCGATCAGGACGCATTGCGAGGTGAACCCCGCGTCCGCATCCCAGTCGTGCAGGTAGAAGCCGGCCGGTTCGTCGATCAGCGACAGCGGCGCGCGCGGACGGCGGTCCGCGGCGAACTGATAGGCGGTGCTCGGCACCGCGAGCGCGACGGCGTTGCCGATGTGCGCCTGCAGCGTGCAATGCACATGCCCTGCCGTAATCAGCGAGGCATTCGGAAAGCGCGCGACCAGCGCGGCGAACGCTGCGGCGTTGCCGAAAGGACGGGCGTCGCTGACCGCGCGGCCGATGCGGAAGGCCGGATGATGCATGGCGATCATCGTCGGTGCGTTCGGTGCTTCCGCCAGCCGCTCCTCCAGCCATGCCAGCCGGTCCGGGCAGAGCGTGCCTTCGACCTTGCCGGGGATCGTCGTGTCGAGGCAGATGATGCGGACCGGCGGCAGCTCGATCACGAAATGCAGGAACGGCCCCTGCGGCATCCAGGCCTTGTCGGCGAACACCTCGCGCAGTGGGCCGGTCTCGTCGTGGTTGCCGGGGATCACCGCATAGGGAATGCCGGTGGCCTCCATCTGCGCGCGCAATTCGCGATGCACGGCGAGATCGCCGTGATGGGTGGCGTCGCCGGTGTGGATCAGGAAATCGGGCCTCGGCTGGACGGCCGTGATCTGTTGGAGTGCGCGGACAAATCGCGCATGAGCGTCGTAATGCCCGTGCGCGATCACGCCCGGCGCCTCGATGTGGCTGTCGGAGACTTGTGCAATCAGCATTGAAGCGGCCGTTCGATGTCAGTCTGATTGGCGTCGCGACTCTTCGTGTCTGCGACGGATGGGCTTCAGACTTTGTTTCCCGGATCGGAAATTCGGCCGCTGGCAACCAGCCTGTTCCAGATGAACAGCACCACCAGGGCGCCGATGGTCGCGGTGATGAAGCCCGCGCCCTGACTCGGTGAATACCAGCCGATCGCCTGGCCGATGAAGGTGGAGAGGAACGCGCCGGCGATGCCCAAGACGCAGGTCAGGATGAAGCCGGACGGATTGTTGGGGCCGGGCGAGAGCCATCGCGCGATCATGCCTGCAACGAAGCCGACAATGATGATCCACAAGATGCCGCTCATAGCCCGATCCCCTCTTTTGTGTGCGTGTCGTTCGCGCCGGCCGCCTCAGAGCAGGCGGCGCAGTTCGTTCTCCGACGGAACGCGCCCGTCCGGCGTGAGATGGTCGATGATGCCGGGCAGGTATTGGCTCAATCCGTCGAGCAGATCCTGGCGCGAGAGACCGGTCTGATCCATCAGCGTGCTGATCTGATCGGCGCCGAGCGCGCCGGCGAGATCGTTGGGATCGATCTGCTTGTTCTCGCCCTTGGCGACCCATGAGTCGGCGGCATCCTTTTGACCGCCTTCCTGCAGTTGCTTGAGCAGATCGTTGAGGCCACCGCTCAGCACGGTGCCTGCCGCGCCGCCCGCCAGCAGACCGCCGAGTCCGCCTTTCAGCAGATCGCTCAATCCGCCGGCTGGCGCCGTACCGCTTGCGGTCGCATTGCCGGCATTGGGGCTGCCGCCAGGCGTGTTCGGCCGCGCGCCGCCACCAAGAATGCTGCCGAGAATATCGCCAAGGCCACCGGCAGGTGCGCTATTGCCGACGGCATTGCCTCCGCCGCTTGGTGCGCCGGGTTTGGCGCCGCCACCGAGCACATTGCCGAGGATATCGCCAAGACCACCCGGGCCGCTGGTGGTGCTGCCACTCGGACTGTCAGCGGTGCTGCCGCCTGGGAGGGCAGTGCGGTCAGCCGTTGTCCCGCCACCTGCGGGTGCGCTTTGCGGGTGGCTGCCACTCGTTACATGTTTAACGGTTTTGTAGGCGAGCAAGGCGAGGATCGCCATCATAATCGGCGACATACCGCCGCCGCTCTCGCTTTTATCGGCAGATGGCGTGCTAGGACCGCGCGGCCCGTTCTGCATGCCGTTGAGGATATCGAGCAAACCCATGTCGGCCTCCTACGCTATCGCGACTTTGAACAACCTAGTGCCAGCGTATGACGGTTACAAGATGCGGTAAAATGGGGCCGGCCGACAGTCTGCCTCCCATTCAGTCCGCTCGGATGTTGGCCTCCTTGGCGACCTTGTCCCAGCGCTGCATTTCCCGGGCGATCAGATCGCGGAACCCCTGCGGCGTCAACGGTGCGGCCTCGGCGCCTTCGCCCTCGAGAAAGCGTTTCATCTCGTCGCTGTCGAGCGCCTTGTTGATCTCTGCGTTCAGCTTGCTGACGATCTCCTGCGGCACGCCGGCAGGTGCAACGATACCCCACCATGATGAGGCCTCGTAACCTTTAAGTCCGATCTCGTCGAGGGTGGGGACATCCGGAAGGATCGCCAGCCGCTTCAACCCGGTCAGCGCCAGCGGTCTGACTTGTCCCGTTCTGGCCACCTGCAGCATCTGCGGCATGCTGGAAATGTAGAGATCGACATGGCCGCCGATGAGATCGTTCACGGCCAGCGATCCGCCCTTGTAGGGAACATGCACGAGCTTGATGCCAGCCTGCGAGGCGAACAGCTCCGAGGCGATCTGGTTGATGCTGCCCGGACCTGCGGAGGCGTAATTGATCGAGCCCGGCTTGCTCTTGGCGAGTGCGATCAAGTCCTTTGCCGAGGTGATCGGTAGTTTGTTCGCAGCGCCCATCAGCAACGGTGATTGCGCGAGATAGGCGACCGGCTCGAAAGCCTTCACCGTATCGAACGGCATGGCCGACTTCACGGCAGGGTTGATCGTATAGGTCGACGAGACCAGCAGCAGCGTGTAGCCATCCGGGGCTGAATTGGCGACGAAGGCTGCGCCGATCACGCCGCCTGCGCCGGCGCGGTTGTCGATCACCACGGTCTGGCCCCAGGCTTCGCCGAGCTTCTTGCCGATCGCGCGCGCGACGATGTCGTTGGAGCCGCCGGCGGCGAACGGTACGACCAGGGTGATCGGCTTCGTGGGATACTCGGCGCTTGCAGCCGTTGCGAAGCCCGCGAGCGCTGCGACGATGGCGAGAGCCGACAACCTGGCTTTCATGGGAACGTTCCTCAATGCGCGGACCTGTTTTCAGGTCTCGTCGTTTTTGATGACACGACGGCCATCGATATCGCTATCATCGTCCGTAAGGCGAATGCGATCAACCGATAAGGTGCGTGGACATGGTATCAGGCGAGCCTGGTCCGATCTGCGGACCATGCGTGCTTGGCACGGCGCGCTGTCGCAGGGAGGAGACTTTGACCGATCAGCAGACGGGGCGGATCGCCGTCGCGGGCGCGGGTAATATCGGTTGTTTCGTCGGCGGCATGCTTGCGAGCGCGGGGTATCCGGTCACGTTGCTCGCGCGCCGTGGCATGATTGATGACATCCGTGCCAACGGTCTGCACCTGACGAGCTATGAGGGGCTTGATCGCCATGTGCCGGCCGATGCTCTCATACTGGCGGATGATCCAGCATCCCTGGCGCAGGCCGCGATCATCCTCGTCACCGTCAAAAGCCCCGATACGGCTGTGATGGCGACGCTGATCGCCAACCATGCGCCCGCAAACGCCGTGATTGTCAGCTTGCAGAACGGCGTCGGCAATACGGAGGTGCTGCGAGCTTATGGCGGTGACAGACGCGTGCTTGCCGGCATGGTCCCGTTCAATGTGGTGTCGGCCGGCGCCGCGCATGTGCATCGTGCGACGTCGGGCGATATCGTGCTCGAGCAGGATGAGGCCGGTATCGCGGCACAACTTTCGGTGCCGGGGCTTGCGATGGCATCCAGTGGCCGCATTGCCGACGTGCAGTGGGGCAAACTGCTGTTCAATCTGAACAACGCCATCAACGCGCTGTCCGGTCTGCCGCTGCGGGAGCAGCTCGCCCAACGGCCATGGCGTGTGCTGCTGGCCCATCAGATTGCCGAGGCGCTGCGGGTGATGAAGACCGCAGGCATCAAGCCGGTGCTGGCGACGCCCTTGCCTGCGCCCTGGCTGCCGTTCGTCCTGCGCTTGCCGGACCCGCTTTTCCGCGCGATCGCCGGTTCGATGCTGAAGATCGATCCGCAGGCGCGTTCGTCGATGTGGAACGATCTGCAGCGCGGGCGGCGCACGGAGATCGATGATTTGCAGGGCGTCATCGTCAGGCTGGGCAAGCGATATCATCAGAACGTCACGCTATCGGAGCGACTGCTCGATCTGATGCGGACGGCCGAAACGGAGGGGCGTGGCTCGCCGCGGATGAAGCCGGATCAGATTGTCAGGATCGACGGTTGGTAATCGGCTCTTGGGTGCAGGGCCATCTGAACGGCGATGGTCGGCCACGCTTGGTCGGCAAAATTCAGCGTGATACGCTGCGTTGATTTTGCATCTGCCTTGATTTTGCATCTGTCTTCCGGATGTTGTCTTACAGATGTCGCATGCGTGGGCTCTCGCTGAGCCCAGCCTGCGCCAGAAGGTGGCGCAGAGGTCAGGTCGTCGCCAGCGGGGTTCATCATGCAGTCTCTGATGCTTCCGTTCACGCCGCGCTACTTCGTCTTCACCGCGTGCGTGGTGATAACGGCCGTGCTGCTGCTGATCGGTTTGGAGAGCTTCAAGGCGTTCGAGATCGTCGTGATCCCGCTGGTGCTCTTCGGCGGACTGACGCTGCTCGGCATTCGCGACCTGATCCAGAAGCGGCATGCGGTGCTGCGCAACTATCCGATCGCGGCGCACTTGCGGTTCCTGCTCGAGAGCATTCGCCCGGAGATGCGGCAGTATTTCTTCGAAAGCGAGAAGGACGGCACGCCGTTCAGCCGCGATACCCGTGCGCTGGTGTATCAGCGCGCCAAGATCGATCTCGACAAGCGGCCGTTCGGCACCCAGTACAATGTCTATCAGGAAGGCTACGAATGGGTACACCACTCGATCGTGCCGAAGCCGATCGCCAACGAGAAATTCCGGATCACGGTCGGCGGCCCCGATTGTGCCAAGCCGTATTCAGCGTCGGTGTTCAACATTTCCGCCATGAGCTTCGGTTCGCTGAGCGCGAACGCGATTCGCGCGCTGAACGGCGGAGCCAAGAAGGGCAATTTCGCCCACGATACGGGGGAAGGCGGCGTCAGCCCCTATCACCGTGAGATCGGCGGCGACCTGATCTGGGAAATCGGGTCGGGTTATTTCAGCTGCCGCACCCGCGACGGCAAGTTCGATCCGGAGAAGTTCGTGGCGCTGGCGACGCTCGACCAGATCAAGATGATCGAGATCAAGATCAGCCAGGGCGCCAAGCCCGGCCATGGCGGCGTGCTGCCGGCGGCGAAGGTGAGCAAGGAAATCGCGGCGATCCGCGGCATTGAGCTTGGCGAGGACTGCATCTCGCCGCCCAAGCACAGCGCCTTCTCGACGCCGATCGAAATGATGCAGTTCATCGCCGAGTTGCGGCGTCTATCCGAGGGCAAGCCGGTTGGCTTCAAGCTCTGCATCGGCCACCCTTGGGAGTTCCTGTCGATCTGCAAGGCGATGCTGGAGACGCAGATTTACCCCGACTTCGTCGTCGTCGATGGCAAGGAAGGCGGCACCGGCGCCGCGCCGCTGGAGTTCATGGATCACCTCGGCATGCCGATGCGCGAGGGCGTCAATTTCGTGCACAACGCGCTGGTGGGCATCAACGCCCGCGACCGGATTCGCATCGGCACCTCGGGCAAGATCGCCACTGCCTTTGATATCGCCCGCGCGATGGCGCTGGGCGCGGACTGGTGCAACTCGGCGCGCGGATTCATGTTCGCGCTCGGCTGCATCCAGTCGCTGAGTTGCCACACGGACAAGTGCCCGACGGGCGTGGCGACCCAGGACCCCAGCCGCCGTCGGGCCTTGTTCGTGCCGGACAAGACCGAGCGGGTCTACAACTTCCATCACTACACGTTGCATGCGCTGGCGGAACTGACCGCTGCGGCGGGATTCGACCATCCGAACGAGATGCAGCCGATCCATTTCAGCCGCCGGGTGTCGAATACCGAGGTGATGTCGTTCGCGCGGCTTTACCCGGCGCTGCGCGGCGGTGAACTGATCGAAGGCACCAGCGATCCGCGCTTCCGCGATGCCTGGGCGATGGCGCGTGCCGACAGTTTCCACGCATCGATGTGATGCATCGGTCGGTGCGCGGCTTGCTCTGGCAAGCGAAGCAGCGGCGCTTGCGCCGCAGCTTCGGGTTTTCGGCTGGCCTATGCCTTCGGCAGGAATGCGGTGACTTCGATCTCGACCTTGGCGCGGGCGTCGACGAGGCCGGAGATATAGAGAAGCGTCGAGGGTGGGAAATTCCGGCCCAAGGTATCCTTCCAGGCAGCGCCGATGGCGGCGCCGGCCGCTTCATATTCGCTCTTGGAGGTGATGTACCAGACGAGCCGCACGATATGTTCGGGTGTCGCGCCCGCTTCCTTGAGCAGGCGGACGATGCGCTCCAGCGCGATGCGAACCTGGCCGCCGATATCGTCAGGGTAGCCGTCGTTGGCGTCGTGTCCGGTTTGGCCCGCGAGCACGATCCATTGACCCGGCCCGTCGACGGTCACGCCATGGGAAAAGCCGCGAGGGCGTGGCCAATCAGAAGGTTGCAGCACCGGCATGGTTGTTCTCCGTTGTTGTTGGTCGGTCGTCTATGTGAGGCGGGCCGCTCCCAGCCGGCCCGCGCGATCGCGGGCGTGCCGCAAGCGAAGGCATCATAGCCGGCAAAAGTGGCAAAGCAATTCGTGGCGACGGGATAACGGGGCGCATGCGACATCCTTGCCGTGTTCCCCGATGGATTGCTGATGCCGGTCGCCGGGAGGCGTGATACATCGCTGAGGTCCGGAGCATGCGATGCCGCGCTTGTCTGCTTTGATCTTGCGTCTTCTGCTGTCGGTGCTGCTCGCCATTTGGATGGCGCCGCAGACGAACGCGCAGGAACGCATCGCCAGCGAATGCCTGGCGATGGCGCAGACGCTGCCGGGTGTGGTCTTCGCGCGCTATGGTCCGGCATCCGATAAGGCGTCGAGCGTCACCATCACCTATGTCGGCCATTCCACCTATCAGATCGAGACGCCCGCCGACGTGGTGATCGCCACGGACTACAACGGCTATTACCGGCCGCCGCGGCTGCCGACGGTGGTGACGATGAACCGGGCGCACACCACGCATTACACGCTCAATCCCGACCCGCGGATCAAGCATGTGCTGCACGGCTGGGCCGATGACGGTGGCGCGGCCAAGCATGCGCTGACCGTCGGAGACGTGTTCATCCGCAACGTGCCGACCGATATCCGCAACTTTCGTTACGGGTATGGCTACGGCTACGATCCCTCGGCCCCCATGCAGAAGGACGGAAACTCGATTTTCATCTTCGAGGTCGCCGGCTTATGCATCGGCCATCTCGGCCATCTGCATCATAAGCTGGATGAAAGCCACATCGCCGCGATCGGCAGGCTCGATATCCTGATGGTGCCGGTCGATGACAGCGTGACGCTATCGATCGAGGGTATGTCGGAGATCACCAAGCGGTTGCGGTCGTCGATCGTATTGCCGATGCACCGGCTGGGCACGCCGCTGCAGGAGTTTGTGCAGCGGGTCTCGGGGCAATTCGCGGTGGATGTCCGCCCCGAGCGTTCGTTCTCAGTGTCACTTGAGAGCCTGCCGAAAACGCCGACCGTGGTGATTCTGGACGGCGTCTGAGAGGTGCGGAGGCTTGTCACGCCAGCGTGAGGCGTGTTTGCGCGCCACGCCGGCGACGGTCTTTTGCGCGATCAGAACCTGTAGTTCACGCCGGCCTTGACCGTGTGCAGCGTGGTCTTGACGTCGAGATTGGCGCCTGCGGAGAAGCCGTTGGCGGCGTCGTTGACGAGGGTGGATAGCAGCGCCTGTTTGCCGAGGTCGATATAGAGATACTCGGTCTTGAAGCTCCACTGCGGCGCCAGCGCATATTCGAGGCCCGCACCGGCTGTCCAGCCCCACTGGGTGTCGCTCACGGACACCGGCGCCGCCAAGGGCGCGAGCGGGCCGTTGCCAATGGCGCCGCTGACGCTGGCGAAGGATTTGACGCTGCCGAAGGCGGCGCCGCCGGTGGCGTAGAGCAGGGCCCTGTCCCACGCGTAGCCGAGGCGGGCGCGTATCGTGCCGAACCATTCGATCTTGGTGCCGATGTCGAACTGAGCGTTGCCGGCCGGGGCGTTGTTCGCGATCAACGTGGCGTTGCCGGCGAACTTGCCCTCGATGCCGGACCCTTGGAAATCCGCCTCGAGGCCGAGCACGACATTGTTGTGGAACTGGTGATTGTATCCGATCTGGCCGCCGCCGAAGAAGCCGCTCGAGTTGACACTCATCGTGCCGTCGAGGCGCGATTCGAGGGCAGGGGCTTCGGCCTGGAGCTGGCGCTGGAACGCACTGAAGGGATAATCGAACTTATCGCCGCCGAAGCCGACATTGGCGCCGATGTAGAAGCCGGTCCATGTGAAGATCGGCGCAGCCACCACCGGCGGCGCCTTGACCGGATAGGGCATATCCGCTGCGAAAGCGGATGTCGCCGTCATGCCGAGTCCGCACATTATACCGTAGAGAAACGTTTTCATTGCCTTGCCCTCAAGCCCTGGAGCCGTTTGATGCTTGCCGCCGCAGCGGCCATGTGTCGGGGCTGTGAAGGTCTTCCGCGGCGAAACCATCGCGTGAGTGCAGCCCGGTATGCACCATGGCAGCGGTCCGGGGATGGGTCTTGCTCGCCAGCGCACCGGATTTGAGTGCAAGCGCACTCTGGCGACGACGCCAAAAATTGTTGCCGACTGGCAACATTGTCGGGTGACGGCTTGCGCGTTGCTTTGCCCCGGGGCGCCTGCGGCAGAGTTACGCATGGGGGACGTGAGCGGCTGCCGCTAGGATTTTATGTCCGATAAGCACCCTCCGCGCCCATGCAGCAGACGTATTTCGATTCCAGAGAACTGGATCCTTCGCTGGAAAACGATCAGCGGTTTTCGTTGTGGTACGAAAACGTCGAGAGCCTGACCTGTTGCGTCGATATGACGAAGCTCGACGATCAGCCCTTTTCGGCCTTTCTTCACTGGGCCAGCTTCACCGACCTGCACGTCACCCGCTTCGGCGGCACCATCGGCCGGATCAGGCGATCGCACAGCGCGATCGCGCGCGGTCCCGACGACGACTTCTGCCTCGTGTTCCACCGGGGGCGTAGCGCGCTGTATGTGAATCACCACAAGCGGGAGGCGAGCGTCCGCTCCGGCGGCGTGTTCCTCGGCAACAACGGTGTCCCGGCCGACATGACCTCGGATGGGCCGTTTTCCTGGACGACGCTGACGGTCAGCCGGGACCGGCTGGTGTCGCTGGTCGGCCACGCGGATGAACTGATCGCCAGTCCGCTCGATCCGCAGCGCCCGGCCGTCGCTCACCTGCGGCGTTACATCGAGAGCGTGGTGCAGCTGTCGCGGATGCCGCGCGATCCGCAACTCGACGAACATATCCGCACGACGCTGCTCGACCTCAGCGTGCTGGCGCTTGGCGCGCGGGGTGATACGGCGGAGCTTGCCGCGCGGCGTGGCCTGCGTGCATCGCGGACCCAGGAGATTGTCGCCGCGATCGACCGCGATTTCATGGACGCCGATTTCTCCGCCACCCAGGTTGCCAGGCGGCTCGGGCTCTCCACGCGCTACGTTCAGGACCTGCTGCAGGAGACGGGCGCAAGCTTCACCGAACGGCTGTTGGAGCGGCGGTTGCAGCACGCGCGGCGGCTGCTGACGAGCCCGGCGGGCGATCGGCTCAAGATCAGCGAAATCGCCCTGGCCTGCGGCTTCAACGAGGTTTCATATTTCAACCAGCGTTTCAGGCGCAGATTCGGCGAAACCCCGACCCAGTGCCGGCGTTGAGGGGATGCGCAGGGGTAGCGAGCCTGGCTTTCCCCTGCTATGAAACGGCGATCCGGTCCCGTAGCTCAGCCGGATAGAGCGGCGGTTTCCTAAACCGTAGGTCGGATGTTCGAGTCATCCCGGGATCGCCATCATAGGTGCCGCGCTTGATGGGCGTCACGCTTGATGGGCATTGGCTTGGCGCCACGACCGCGGCGGCCTCCGGCTCTGATTTGCAAGTCGCTCTGATTGCAAGCTCTCTCCGATTCACGAGCCGGCTTTGATTTCCAGTCGGCGTTCCATTGGCCGTCAACGCGGTTTTGCACAGAAATCCCGGCTGCTCGACCGACTGAGAGCGTTGGCAAGCCGGCGTGCCGATCAGCGGATGAGGTTGTGGTGCCGACCGGCTGTCGATGACCCCTCCGTCATGAGGGAAGGTTCTGATGCGCACTTGCAGTTGCGCCGTCTGCCGGCGTCGACGACAATCGAGGCGATCGAGGGAATTGAACCTGATCCAAAGAACTTGCCAAGGGGGGCTTCGATGCGTCAGGTCATCATCGGGCTGGCGATGGTTGCGGCGGCAGGCATGCTGTCCGATGCCCACGCGCAGCAGGTTTTTCCGACCAAGCCGATTCAGATCATTCTTCCCTATCCCGCCGGCGGCATCGTCGACAACATCACCCGCGTCGTCACAAATAAGCTGTCTGCGATCTGGAAGCAGCCCATTATCGTCGAACCGAAGCCCGGCGCGAACGGCAACATCGCCTGGGATCAGGCGATGCGCAGCAAGGCCGACGGCTATACGTGGAGCTTCTTCGGTCCCGCGGTGATCGCCAATCCGCGAATCCAGGAGGGCGTGACATTCAGCGAGAAGGACTTTGTCGCGATCGGCGGCATGGTGTGGGTGCCTTGGGTGCTGGTGGTTCACCCGAGCGTGCCTGTGGGCACGTTGAAAGAATTCGTCGACTACGTGCGCGCCAATCCGGGGCGGTTGAACGTGGCGAATGGCGGCACGGGATCGTCCGGCCATCTCAACACCGCGATTTTCCTCAATACCACGAAGCTGGATATGGTGGAGATCCAGTATCGCGGACAGCCTCCGGCGCTGCTTGATCTGGTGGCGGGGCGGGTGCAGTTCGCGTTGGCTTCGCCGAGTCTCGTGCTGCAGTACATCCAGTCCGGACAATTGAAGCCGTTGGGTGTGGTCGCGAGAAGCAGGCTGGCTCAGCTTCCCGATGTGCCGACGATGTCCGAAGTCGGTTATCCGGAAGCCAATGTCGTGGCCTGGTATGGCTTGTGCGCGCCGAAGGATACGCCTGCAACGATCGTCGAGACGATCGTCAGCGGTGTCAATGAAGCCTTGAAGGATCCGGCCGTTCGAACCGCCCTGGAAGGCCAGGTCACGCAGGTAATGGATCCGATGACGCCTGCCGAGCTTCAGGCGCTGGTCGCCTCCGATACCGAGAAGTACGGAAAGATCATCAAGGACGCGAACATCAAGATTCAATAGTCGATCGCAGCTGCAGCGCCCTGCCGCTGACCGCCGAAGCAGCCGGTTTGTCTGCAACCAGTCGTGGGTGAGTTTGCGGGCCTCCGCGCGTGTCGCTCCGCTGCCAGAGGCGAGAGCGGCCCGCACGTTATGGTGGCCGCGGCCTTCTAACGCAGCGCGCCATGTTGACAGTGCTGCTGCGGCAAGCGGACAATTTTGCTCACAGAATAAATAATGTGTTGGGAGGAAGTTGTGACAAACCGTAAACGATTCTGGCCGGGGGCTGTGGCTCTCATCCTTGCGGCTGGCGCGAGTGTTCTGACGGCGCCTGCGGCGCAGAGCAACGATTATCCAACGCGGCCGGTCACGCTGATCATTCCCTGGCCGGCGGGCGGCGCGACCGACATCGCCATGCGCGCCATTGCCGAAGCCGCCTCCAAGCACCTTGGCCAGCCGATCGTGATCGAGAACAAGGCGGGCGGCAGCGGCACGGTCGGCCCCGCCACCATGGCGGCATCGGCCAAGCCGGATGGCTACACCATTTCGCAAGCGCCGATCACGCTGTTCAGGCTGCCCTTGATGCAGCAGACGACATGGGATGCGGAGAAGGATTTCACCTATATCGTCCATCTCACCGGCTATACGTTCGGCGTCACCGCCAATGCCGACTCGCCGTTCAAGACATGGCAGGACGTGGTCGATTATGCCAAGGCCAATCCCGGCAAGGTAACGTATGCGACGCCCGGAGCGGCAACATCGTTGCATATCGGCATGGAGCAGATCGCCGCGAAAGCCGGTATCAAGCTCACCCAGGTTCCTTTCAAGGGCAACGCCGAGTCCAATGCGGCGGTGCTGGGCAAGCATACGATGCTGCAAGCGGACGGCACCGGCTGGAGGCCGCTGGTCGATTCCGGTAAGCTGCGTCTGCTAATGATCTGGACTGCGCAACGGTCGAAGAACTGGCCCGACGTGCCGACGATGAAGGAGCTCGGATATCCGTTTGTGTTCGATTCGCCGTTCGGCATCGCGGGCCCGAAGGGCATGGACCCGAAGGTCGTTGCGGTCCTGCACGACGCTTTCAAGAAGGCGATCGAGGAGCCGAGCCTGATCGAGACGCTGGCGAAGTACGATATGGTCGCCAACTATAAGAGCACCAAGGACTACAGGGCGTTCGTGACCGAGGTGATCGAGTCCGAGCGGAAGGTCGTCGAGAGTCTCGGATTGGGCAAGAAGACGAACTGAGACCGGCGAACGAAGGTCCGCAAGTCCGAACGCGCCCAAAGGCCTATCGCGTTTGCCGCCATTCGGCGGGGCGCGATGTCTTCGTGTGCAACGGGCCGGGTTCGACTTTTCTCCAGGTGATGCGTGCCGATTGCGATCACCGCCTGTCACCGTGCGCGGAGGCCGGCGGCGATTGCGCGCCGATACTCCGGTGATTGGCGACGGCTGGCGCAGGTGAGAGGGGCTGATACTCCGGCGGCTGGTTTGCGCATTCTGCAAACATCATGGGCAATCGCTGCGATGATAGGCGGCTTGTGCCCAGAGTTTCACCGCTGACACCGGAATCCGCGATTCGCGTTGGGCCGCGCCCGCTTAATATCCGGTCCATCGACGCTGCGTCGGAGCAGGCGGCGCGGCGGCGATGAAAGCGTCGAAGAGACCGGTATGAGCGATCGTCACCAGCGTTCCGAGAATGGACACCTGTTTGCCCGCAATCTCGATTGGAATCTGCTGAAGCTGTTCCATGAGATCGTCCAGTCAGGTGGTATTTCCGCGACGGCGCGCGCCTTGAACAAGCAGCAGCCGAGTATCAGCGCCGGATTGAAGCGGCTGGAGGATCACCTGGGTTTGCCGCTGTGCGAGCGGACATCGCGTGGCATCGTGCTCAATGCGGCGGGCCGGGCGTTGTTCTCGACCTGCGAGGATCTGTTTGGTGCGGTGCGCCGGTTACCGCCGGAGATGGCGAAGGCAGCCGGAGCGCTGGCGGGGGTGATCTCGGTGCGGATGATCTCGGACCTCGTATCGCCGGACCTCGATGCGGCCACCATCGCTTTCCATCGGCGCCATCCGGGTGTCGAGATCAGGTTGGACATCGCTCCCTGGCGAACGGTGGTGGCGGCCGTCGCGGCTGGCGATGTCGATATCGGGATCGCCTGCGACAGCGCGCCGAACCCCGCGCTGCATTACGAGCCGCTGATGGTGGAGGTGCAGCAGCTGTATTGCGGCCCGGCGCATCCGCTGTTCGGCAAGCCGCCCTCGCATCCGCGTGAGTTTGTCGATCAGGCCTTCGTGTTGACAGGTCAGGACGAGCCCGCGGAGCTGGAAGGTTTCCGCCGCCGTTTCGACCTCGGCCGACGTGTCGGCGGCTCGGCGGAAACGCTCCACGAGGTCAGGCGGTTGATCCATCTCGGGATCGGCATCGGGTTTCTCCCGACCGTCGTTGCCGGCACCGGCAGCGAGCTATGGCCGCTGCTGCCGCCGGACCTGCTGCCGACCTATCATGTCTATCTGATCACCTCCGCGCCGGAACGATTGAATGCGCCGGCCCGCGCGCTGCTGGACATGATCGCCGCCCACGCGAAATCGCAGAGTTAGCGCCGCGCGTCCGGACGCGCCCATAGACCAGGACTATGGGCGGCATTGTCAGACAGCGGCTTCCGCCCGCCGGCGTCCCCGCTCATGGTCTTGGACGCATGGAGTGGCGTGGACGATGCTGACGGTAAGCGATTTGCAGGGGCTCTGGGGGCGATCGTTGATCGTGTGGCCGGATGGTCGCCGCGACGAGGCGACGTACGTGTCCTGGCTGCAGGGGCCGACTTATTACATCGACCTGCGGTCTCCATCGCCGCGGCCGGGGTTTATCGGGACGACGTGCCTCGACGATCTCAGCCGCGAGCAGATCATCTGGCTCGCCACGCAGGAAGGCTTTGCCGGTCGCCTGCGGTTCGATGGCGAATTCTTCGAGTGGCAGCGGATCATCGATTTTCAGCCGAAGGCGATCTACTCGGATTGCGGCCGGTTATGGATCGAAGCCGGCATGATGATCGAGGAGGGGCGTGACATCCCCTACATCGAACACTGGCGTCGCCATGCTCAGGTGACGCCGCAGCCCTGCTGGGCCACCCGCCTTCGTGATCGCCAGTCCGGTTGCGATGGCTTCGTCGTCCGCGTCGGTTCGGCCTTCATGTATGCCCGCGGTCGAACGTTTGCCCCGCCGGCCGGGCACACGCTGTCCGAATGTGTGGCGGGAGCAGGCTCGTTGCGAGAGGCGCGGGTGCTGGTCGATTGCGAGGTCTCGATCGGGCGCGTCGATGAATCCGGTTGGATCGTGGAGCGATCGAGCCTGCCGTTTCGCGAGGGAAGCCGCCTCGGCCTTGAAATCAGCGCAAACGGTGCGAAGGCGAGCAGCACAGACGTCACCGCGTCGGGTGTGTCGTGCATGCGGGACTGGGACGTGATCGAAAGCGAGGGCGACATCGCGTTGATCAACGCGGAAGCCGCCACGATGCCGTGAGGAGGCGAACCGAGGTGAGATGTCTCTCAAACCAAGGTCATTGGAGATCGCGATGATTCAGACAGTGTCGAATCGAATTGCAGTGTCGAAGCGGACTGCATTGCGTCTTGCCGCGTTGCTTCTCACGGGATTGCTCGTGGCGTCGGCGACGCCGGCGGCGGCCGCCCCGCGCAACAGCTTCAAGCTCGCCTGGTCGATCTATACCGGCTACATGCCTTGGGCCTATGCCGAGCAGTCCGGCATCCTCAAGAAATGGGCCGACAAGTATCGCATCAAGATCGAGCTCGTTCAGGTCAACGACTATATCGAATCGATCAATCAATACACCGCCGGTCAGTTCGACGCGGTGACCGCGACGACGATGGATGCCTTCACCATTCCGGCGGTTGGCGGTGTCGATACGACCGTTCTGATCCTGGGCGATTACTCGAACGGAAACGATGCCATCGTCCTGAAGGGGAAGGGCAAGACCCTCAAGGACCTGAAGGGCGCGACCGTCAATCTGGTCCAGTACTCGGTGTCGCATTACATGCTCGACCGCGCCCTCAGCATCGCTGGACTGGCGCCGTCCGACGTCAAGGTGCAGAACATTTCGGATGCGGACTTCCTGGCCGCCTTCAAGACGCCGGATGTCAAGGCCGTTGCAGCCTGGAATCCGGCGCTGGCGCAGATCGAAGAGCTGCCTGACATCAGCATCGTCTTCCAGTCGACGCAGATTCCCGGCGAGCTTCTCGATATCGCGGTGGCGAACACGGCGGTCCTGCGGGAGAATCCGGATTTCGGGAAGGCTATGGTCGGCGCTTGGTTCGAGGCATTGGCGGCGATGCGTTCGGAGAATTCCGCCGCCCGGAAGTTCATGGCGAGCGCTTCCGGCACAACCCTCGAAAACTTCGACGCTCAGGTGAAGACGACGCGCTTCTATGCCGATCCCGGTGAAGCCGCAGCCTTCATGAGGACGGCGGAGATGGCCGCCAACATGGATCGCGTCCGGACCTTCTGCTTCGAGCAGAAGCTGATGGGCGCCAGCGCGACATCGAAGGATGCGATCGGTATCGAACTCACGGGGAAGACGATCCTCGGCGATCCGGCCAACGTCAAACTTCGGCTCGATGACAGTTACATGCAGCTTGCTGCCGACGGAAAGCTCTGACGCGTGCGCTGCGAAATCCAGAGGAGACCACATTGATGAGCACGCCGCAGAATTTCTCGTCTATTCCGGTCATCGATATTTCGGCCCTGTTCGGGAACGACGATCGGGACAAGCGCAGGGTTGCCGCAGAGCTCGGCGCTGCCGCGCGCGATGTCGGATTTCTCTACATCCGAGGCCACGGCATCGACGATGCGCTGTTCGAGCGCTTGATCGATGCCGCCAAGCGTTTCTTTGCGCAGCCGGTCGAAAAGAAGATGGAAGTCTATATCGGCCATTCGAAGAACCACCGCGGTTATGTGCCCGAGGGTGAGGAAGTGTTCGCGTCGGGCAGCAAGGACAAGAAGGAGGCTTACGATCTGTCCGCCGACCTGCCGGCGACGGATGCCGACTATCTCGCCGGAAATCCGCTGCTGGGGCCGAACCAGTGGCCGGATTGTCCCGGCTTTCGTGAGGCCGTCGGGACCTATTACGACGCGGTGTTCAAGCTCGGCCGCACGCTGATGCAGGGCTTCGCGCTCGCGCTCGGCGAAGCGCCGGACGTGTTCGACCGGCATCTCACCAAGCCGCCGAGCCAGCTCCGGCTGATCCACTATCCGTTCGATGCGTCGGCAGAGGATCGGATGGGGATCGGGGCGCACACCGACTACGAATGCTTCACGCTGCTGAAGTCCACCAGCAGCGGCCTCGAAGTGATGAATGGTGCCGGCGAATGGATCGATGCGCCGCCGGTGCCTGGTGCATTCATCGTCAATATTGGCGACATGCTCGAAATCATGACCAACGGCCACTTCGTTGCGACGTCACACCGTGTGCGCAAGGTGAAGGAGGAGCGCTACTCGTTTCCGTTGTTCTTCTCGCTCGACTACCATACCGAGGTCAGGCCGCTGGACCGGTTCGTCAGCGCCCAGCGGCCGGCAAAACCCAGCCTTGTCGCGGGCGAGCACCTGTTCGCGCAGACCGCGCAGACCTTCAGCTATCAGAAGGCCAGGCTCGCGCGCGGCGAGATCGCCCTGCCGACGAACACTGTCGGGCTGTCGTCATTCGGACGGGACACGGCTGTATCCGCTTAAGCCTGAGCGGCGAAGTAAGGCGGTTCTCGTTCTGGTGAACCGTAATCTTCTGGTGAGCCATGTCTTCTGGTGAGCCATGTCGTCGCACTGTCGGGGTTATGAGGCGCTGCTGCCACGAATTGGCAGCAGCGCCTCTGTATCGTTGTCCGAGGAACGGCGATCGGCCGGTTCCCGAACGAGGAGACGATGCCGTGGATATCCAGTGTCCGTGTGGAGCGGTGCAGCTTCGCATCAGCAGCGCGCCGGTTGCCCAATTCTGGTGTCATTGTGCGGATTGTCGGCGCGTGCACAACGCGGCCTATGTTGGCGAGTCGCTCTATCCGGCGGAGAGCGTCGCGGTACTGAGCGGAGAGACCATCGCCTTCACCTTGCGGACGACGCCGCGCGTCTCCTGTGCACGCTGCGGTTCGCGGCTGTTTGCCGATCTGACCGACATCGGCATGCGCGGCGTCAGCGGCACGCTGCTGCCCGAGGAGGCGTTCGATCCGCAACTGCATATCCATTGTCGGGAAGCGGTCGCGCCGGTGCGGGATGGACTGCCGCATTATCAAACCAAGCCGGTCGCCTTCGGCGGCGAAGACGACGCCATGATGGCGTGGTGACGAGACGCGTCCCTTCACGGTTGCCGGTGCCGATCTGCGGAACGTTCTAAAAACGCGGCTTTCCCTTCTGGCGCGTCGTGCTTAGAACCGGGTCTGGAACAAGCAAAACCAGACAATGGTCATGGGCATGAAAAACGTCTTCTACGTGAAATACCTGTCGGATGATGTCTTCAAGGAAATCGTCGCGGAGGAGAGCAGCATCAAGCTGACGCGGCTGGACAATGACAGTCCTGAGGCGGAGGCGAATCCGGTGCTGGCGACGGCCCATGCCTATCAGATCGGCGCCTCGCGCGACGAGATCGCGCCGCAATACCACGCGACGGCGGAGTTGCTGGCGCGCTGCCCGAAGCTGCTGGTGGTGTCCAGCAACGGCGCCGGCTACGACACGGTGGATGTGGATGCCTGCACCAAGGCCGGCGTGCTGGTTCTCAACCAGGCGGGCGGCAATGCGCAGTCTGTCGCCGAGCATGCGCTCGGCATGATGCTGACGCTGTCGAAGCGCATCGTCGAGGTCGACAAGGCATTGCGCCGCGAGGGACCGTTCGAGCGCATCAACTACAAAGGCGGCGAAACTTATGGCAAGACCGTCGGTATCATCGGCATCGGCCATACCGGCGGCCGGCTGGCCGCGATGTGCCGAAGCGCGCTGAACATGACCGTGCTCGCCTACGATCCCTATCTCGGCGACAACGAGATCACCGCCCGCGGCGCGAAGAAGGTCAAGCTCGAACAATTGCTCAAGCAGTCGGACTTCGTGTCGGTGCATTGCCCGCTGAACGACGAGACCCGCAACATGATCGGCGAGGCGCAGTTCGCGATGATGCAGCCGCACGCGATCTTCGTCACCACGGCGCGCGGCTTCATTCATGACGAAAAGGCGCTGGAAGAGGCGCTGCGCGCGCGCACCATCGCCGCCGCCGGTCTCGACGTGTGGATGAAGGAGCCGCCGCCGCACGACCATCCGCTGATGCAGTTCGACAACGTGGTGGTCAGTCCGCATACCGCAGGCGTGACGCGCGATGCCCGCCGCAACATCGCGAAGATCGCCGCCGAACAGTTGATCGAGACCCTGGCGGGCCGGCGTCCGCCGCGGATTATCAATCCGGAAGTCTGGCCGGTCTATGCGAAGCGGTTCGAGCAGGAGTTCGGCCGCGCGCCGGGCTGAGCGATCGAACGCGTGGCCGGCTCAGTTGGCTGGTTATTCCGGGGGCCTCACACCCGTCTTGAGGACCCCTCAGCCTATTGCCTGCTACCGCCGACCTTTGCATAACATCACCGTCACAAGCGTTGTGAGCGGGGCAGCCGCGGCCGTCCTTGCAGGCTATCGGGTCGTTTGCGTTGCGGCTTGCGGTTGATGCCGGCTCACCTCTGAGGGCAGTGAGCGTGATTTCTGCGGAACAGTTTCGGCGCATTGCATTCTGGTCCAGCGAACTGACCGAGACGGAGTTCGAGCGCGCGCGGCGTGGCACGGTCGAGCGGACCTATTCGAAAGGCTCGTACATCTGCCATCGCGGCGACAGGCTGGATGTCTGGATCGGTGTCGCGGAGGGGCTGCTCAAGCTCGGCACGATGTCCGAGACCGGCAAGGATGTCACGCTCACCGGCTTGCGCACCGGCGTCTGGTTCGGCGAAGGCAGTGTGCTGAAGGATGAGCCTCGGCAATACGACCTCGCCGCGCTTCGCGACACTCGGCTTGCGCTGATGAGCCGGCCCACCTTCCTTTGGCTGTTCGAGAACAGCGTCGGCTTCAACCGTTTTCTGGTGCGGCAGCTCAACGAGCGGCTGGGACAATTCATCGCACTGGTGGAATACGATCGCACCTTCAACGCGACCGCGCGGTTGGCACGCAACATCGCCTGGCTGTTCAACCCGGTGCTTTATCCGCAAGGCGAGAGCTATCTCGAGATCAGCCAGGAAGAGATGGGGCTGCTGTCGGGGATATCGCGGCCGGCAGCCAGCGAGGCCTTGAAGACCCTGGAAGCCCGGGGACTGATCAAGCGCGAGCGGATGGGGATCGTGGTTCGGGATCCGGCAAAGCTGCTCCAGCAGCGCGACTAGCGCTCGCTCAAAACCTTCTCTCCCACACGTAGCCAACCACCCGCCTATTTGTCTGTCAAGCTGGACCTTGTTGGGAGATTGGCCGGGTGTAAGGTGAGCTACCTTATGCGGAATACGCGGGGGAGAGCCCGCGAACCCGCATCAATCAAGAACAACACGCGCGAACCAACGTGCCGGAAGCGATACGGGAGGGAGTGCGCTCAATGTCGGTTGGTGGATCGTTGGATACGTTCCCCAAGCTGCTTCGCCGCAATGCGGCCCGGTTCGGCAAACAGCCGGCCTTTCGGCACAAGGATCTCGGCATCTGGCAGACATGGAGTTGGGCCGAGACGCTCGACAATGTGTGCGCCTACGCGATCGGTTTGCAGCGGCTCGGGCTGAAACAGGGCGACACGATCGCGATCGTCGGCGCCAATCGGCCGAGGCTGTATTGGACGGTGCTGGCTGCGCAGATGCTGCGCGCGATTCCCGTGCCGGTCTATTCCGACGCCGTGGCCGATGAGCTCGCCTATGTGCTCGGCCATGCGGATGTCAGCTTCGTCGCGGCGCAGGACCAGGAGCAGGTCGACAAGGTGCTGTCGATCTCCGGGCGCGTGCCGCGTCTGCGGCAGATCGTCTATGACGAGCCGCGCGGCCTGCGTGACTACGATCACGCACGGCTGGTGCCGATCGAGCAGGTGATCGCCGAGGGGCGGGCGTTGCTTGCGGCCGATCCGTCGCGCGCGGCTGACGCCGATGCCTTGATCGATCAGGGGGACGGCTCGGACATCTCGATCATTCTCTATACGTCCGGCACCACCGGCACATCCAAGGGCGTCGTCTTGTCGGCGAAGGGCTGCATCGACGCGGCGACCGACACGGTCACCTTCGACAGGTTGACGGAGAAGGATGTCGCGCTGGCCTATCTGCCGCTGGCGTGGGTCGGCGATCATTACCTGAATTACGCGCAAGGGCTCGTGTCCGGCTTCTGCATGGCGTGTCCGGAGGGGCCTGAGACGGTGGAGCAGGATCTGCGGGAGATCGGCCCGACCTTCTACTTCGCCCCGCCGCGCGTGTTCGAGACCATGCTGACGCGGCTGATGATCCGCATGGAGGATGCGGCGGCGATCAAGCGGCATATCTTTCATTACTTCTTGAAGGTGGCCCGGCGGCATGGCGAAGCCATCCTCACCGGCAAGCCGGTGCCGCTGTCGGGACGGCTGATGTATACGCTCGGCCGGCTGCTGGTCTATGAGCCGCTGAAGAATGTGCTTGGGCTGTCGCGGGTGCGCGTCGCCTATACGGCGGGCGAGGCGATCGGTCCGGACCTGTTCGTGTTCTACCGGTCGATCGGGCTGAATCTCAAGCAGCTCTACGGCCAGACCGAAGCGTTCCTCTACGTCACCTGCCAGCCGGATGGTGAAATCTACGCCGATACGGTCGGGCCGCCGGCACCGAATGTCGATATCCGCATCGCCGAGTCCGGCGAGGTCCAGTTCCGCTCGCCCGGCATGTTCGTTCAGTATTTCAAGGACAGTGCGAAGACTGCGGAGGCGATGACGCCGGACGGCTACGTGAAGACCGGCGATGCCGGCTTCTTCGACGAGAAGACCGGACACCTGAAGATTGTCGATCGTGCCAAGGACGTCGGCCGTCTCAAGGACGGCACCATGTTCGCGCCGAAATATCTCGAAAACCGGCTGAAGTTCTTCCCGAACATCAAGGAGGCTGTGACGTTCGGCGACGGCCGCGACTTCGTTGCCGCGATGATCAACATCGACCTGACGGCGGTCAGCAACTGGGCCGAGCGCAACAACATCGCCTACAGCTCCTATCAGGAGCTGGCGGCGCATCCGCAGGTCTATGACATGGTGGCGAAGGACATCGCCGCGATGAACCACCTTCTCGCGCAGGAGAAGGTGATGGCCGGCGCCCAGGTGCAACGCTTCCTGATCCTGCATAAGGAGCTTGACGCAGACGATGGCGAGTTGACACGCACGCAGAAGGTGCGCCGCGGCTTCGTCGCCGAACGATATGCGCCATTGCTGGCTGCGTTCTACAGCGGAGCGCAGGAGGCTGACATCAACACCGAGGTCACCTTCGAGGATGGTCGCAAGGGCCGGATCGTGGCGCGGCTGAAGATCCGCGATCTGCGCCCCGAGGCGCTGCCGGCAGGTCTGGAGAAGGCGGCATGAGATCGCCGGATGTCGACGACATTCTGCTGAACGTGGACGGGGTTTCGCTCGCCTTCGGCGGTGTGAAGGCTCTGACCGACGTCTCGTTCAACATCAAGAAGGGCGAAATCCGCGCGATCATCGGCCCGAACGGCGCCGGCAAGACGTCGATGCTGAATGTCATCAATGGCTTCTATCATCCCAATCGCGGCGCCATCACGTTCAAGGGAAAGACACGGCCGCAGATGCGCCCCTATGAGGCCTCACGCGGCGGCATCGCCCGGACGTTTCAGAACGTGGCGCTATTCAAGGGCATGACCGCGCTCGATAACATCATGGCCGGGCGTACGCTGAAGATGAATCGGGGCCTATTCTGGCAGGCGCTTCGCTTCGGACCTGCGCTGCGCGAGGAGCTCGAGCATCGCCGCCGGGTCGAGGAGATCATCGATTTTCTAGAAATCGAAGCGATCCGCAAGGTGCCGGTGGCGCGGCTACCGTATGGCTTGCAGAAGCGGGTCGAGCTGGGCCGGGCTTTGGCGATGGAGCCGGACCTGCTGCTGCTGGACGAGCCGATGGCGGGCATGAACCTCGAAGAGAAGGAGGACATGTCGCGCTTCATCATCGACGTGAACGACTATTACGGCACCACCATCGCCCTGATCGAGCACGACATGGGCGTCGTGATGGATCTGTCGAACCGCGTCGTAGTGCTCGACCATGGCATCAAGATCGCCGACGGCACGCCGGATCAGGTCAAGGCGGATCGGGCGGTGATCGACGCTTATCTCGGCGTAGCGCATTAGGAGTTGTCGCTTGATCGCATTCGGCCAGTTTCTCGAGGTGCTCATCGGCGGTCTGCTCTCCGGCGTTCTGTACTCGCTGGTTGCGCTCGGCTTCGTGCTAATCTTCAAGGCCTCCGGCGTGTTCAATTTCGCGCAAGGGGCGATGGTGCTGCTTGCGGGGCTTGCCCTGGTTCGCACGCTGGATTTTCTGGTGGCGCATGGCCTGCCGTTCTGGGGCGCGGTGATCCTCGGCCTGCTGTTCGCCGCCGCCGTCATGGCGCTCGCTGCCTTCGTCATCCAGCGTTATGTGCTCGGGCCGCTGGTCAACCAGGACGCGTTGACGCTCTTCATGTCGACGATCGGCATCACCTTCGTCCTCGAAGGGCTGTCGCAGATGGTGTTCGGCGCGGAGAATTATTCGCTCAAGCTGTTTCCGACCGACGCCTGGTTCCTGTTCGAGAGCACGTTTCCTGGCGGCATCCTGGTCAGCAAGCTCGATGTCTGGGGCGGGCTGATCGCGGGCATCCTCGTCGTCGGGCTGGCGATCTTCTTCCAGCGGACCAAGACCGGCCGCGCGCTGCGGGCGGTCGCGGACGATCACACGGCCGCGCAGTCGGTCGGCATTCCGATCGCGTGGATCTGGTTCGTGGTGTGGCTGGTCGCAGGGCTCGTCGCGCTGGTCGCTGCGACCGTGTGGGGCACCAAGCTCGGCGTGCAGTTCTCGATCACGTTCCTGGCGCTGAAGGCGCTGCCGGTGCTGATCATCGGCGGCTTCACCTCCATTCCCGGCGCGATCGTCGGCGGGCTGATCATCGGTGCCGGCGAGAAGCTCGCGGAGGTCTATCTCGGCCCTTCGATCGGCGGCGGCATCGAATACTGGTTCGGCTTCGTGCTGGCGCTGGCGGTGTTGATGGTGCGGCCGCAGGGGCTGTTCGGCGAGCGGATCATCGAGCGGATCTGAGGAGGACGGATGCTTTACCGCGAGGCAGGCCAGTTCAAGACCACCTACGCCCAGGACATGGCGATGTTTTCGATTCGCCAGGATCGGCTGGCGTTCGCGCTGTTGCTTGCGGCCGTGTTCATCGGCGTGCCGCTGCTTGCCAGCCTGCACGCCTGGCCGTTCGGCAACGAGTATCTGATCCGCGCGATTCTGATCCCGTTCCTGATCCTGTCGCTGGCGGCGATCGGCGTGAACATCCTGGTCGGCTATTGCGGGCAGATCTCGCTCGGCAGCGGCGCGTTCATGGCGGTGGGAGCCTACAGCGCCTACAAGTTCGGGACCGGCATCCATATTCCGCTGACCGCGCTTGGGACGACGATCGCGATCCCGCCGCTGCCGGTGCTGCTCTCGATCCTGCTGGGTGGATTGATGGCCGCCTTGGCGGGCATTCTGTTCGGGATACCGAGCCTGCGCATCAAGGGACTTTATCTTGCGGTGGCGACGCTGGCGGCGCAGTTCTTCTTCGACTGGGTGTTCCTGCGCGTGCCGTGGTTCACCAACTACTCCTCGTCGGGCTCCGTCAACGCCCCGGCGCTGACGTTCTTCGGCGCCACGCTGAACTCGCCGATCGAGCGGTACTTCATCTGCCTGATCTTCGTCACGGCCTTCGCGCTGCTCGCCAAGAACCTCGTGCGCGGCAACATCGGCCGGCAATGGATGGCGATTCGCGACATGGATATCGCCGCAGAGCTGATGGGCATCCGTCCGCTCTATGCCAAGCTGACCGCCTTCGCCGTGTCGTCGTTCATCGTCGGCGTCGCCGGCGCGCTGTGGGCGTTCGTCTATCTCGGCTCGTGGGAGCCGCTCGCCTTTTCGATCGATCGCTCGTTCCAGTTGTTGTTCATGGTGATTATCGGCGGGCTGGGCTCGATCCTCGGCGCGTTCCTGGGCGCCGCCTTCATCCTGGTGCTGCCGATCGCGCTCGATCAGATCCCACATGCGCTCGGCATTCCGGTCTCGGTCGAAACGGTCTCACTGCTGACTTTCGTCGTGACCGGCGCGCTCATCTGTTATCTCCTGATCGTCGAGCCGCATGGCTTTGCGCGACTGTGGTCGACGGCGAAGGAGAAGTTGCGGCTGTGGCCTTACCCGTACTGAAGGTGAGGTTTCGAACGCACGGTTAGCCTGTGATGTGAGCAGCAGGCGGTACTGAGGATAAACAAGCTCGCAGGAAGCGACCGGCGGCGTCGCCGGGAAACAAGGAGGAAGCGATGCTTCGAACAACGTTGATCCTGGCGGCGGCCGCGATCGGTGCGTCTGCCGCGGCTGCGCCGGCTCTGGCGCAACAGAACGAGCAATACATGCCGGCGCTGGTCTATCGCACCGGCCCTTACGCGCCGAACGGCATTCCGTTCGCCAACGGCGTGATGGACTACTGGAATCTCGTCAACGAGCGCGATGGCGGCGTCAACGGCGTCAAACTCGTGGGCGAGGAATGCGAAACCGGCTACGCCACCGACAAGGGGGTCGAATGCTATGAGCGCATGAAGGGCAAGGGGCCGACCGGCGCCTCGTACTTCTCGCCGCTGTCGACCGGGATCACCTTCGCGCTGACGGAGAAGGTACCGGCCGACAAGATTCCGCTTCTGACCATGGGCTACGGCCGCTCGGAAAGCCGTGACGGTTCGGTGTTCCCGTGGAATTTCATCGCCGCCGGCAGCTATTGGACTGCGGCCGACGTGGCGATCCAGCATATCGCCAAGGAGTTCGGCGGGCTCGACAAGCTGAAGGGCAAGAAGATCAGCCTCGTCTATCACGACAGCCCCTATGGCAAGGAGCCGATTCCGGCGCTGGAGGCGCGAGCGAAGCAGGACGGATTCATCTTCAAGGCGATTCCGGTGACGCATCCAGGCGTCGAGCAGAAATCGCAGTGGCTGTCGATCCGGCAGGATCGGCCGGACTATGTGCTGCTGTGGGGGTGGGGTGTGATGAACCCGACGGCGATCTCGGAGGCGGCTGCCGTCGGCTATCCGCGTGACAAGATCATCGGCGTGTGGTGGGCCGGTGCGGAGCCGGATGTGGTGCCGGGCGGCGAGCAGTCGGTCGGCTACAAGGCGCTGATGCTGCAGCATGGCGCGGGCAAGTATCCGGTGCACGCCGATATCGAGAAGTTCCTGATCGCGAAGGGCAAGGCCCAGGTGAAAGCCGAGGATGCGGGCCATGTGCTCTATAACCGTGGCCTGCTGAACTCAATGATCGGCGTCGAGGCCATCCGCACCGCGCAGAAGAAGTTCGGCAACAAGCCGCTCACCGGCGAGCAGATCCGCTGGGGCTTCGAGAACCTCGATCTCACGGCGGCGCGCATCAAGGAGCTCGGCTTCGAAGGTATGATCCAGCCGATGAAGTTCTCCTGCATGGACCATCAGGGGGCGGACGTCGCTCGCGTTCAGCAGTGGGACGGCAAAGGCTGGAAGATCATCTCCGACTACTACACCGCGGATCGCAAGATCCTCGATGCGATGGTCAAGGATGCCGCGGCGAAGTACGCCACGGAGAAGAAGATCACGCCGCGCGACTGCTCGAAGGAGAGCTGATCGGCGTGTGACGATCGGGAGAGCGGTGACGCTCTCCCGGCCCGTGGTGTGACCAGTCGGAGAATGCCGGTGACGAATTCAGCCGCCGTGGCCAAGTCAGACGAAGCGAAGCCGTTCCTGTCGATCAACAACATCGAGGTGGTCTACAACCACGTCATCCTGGTGTTGAAAGGCGTATCGTTGCAGGTGCCGGCGGGTGGCATCGTTGCGCTGCTCGGCGCCAACGGCGCGGGTAAGACGACGACACTGAAGGCGGTCTCGAACCTGCTGCATGCCGAACGCGGCGAGGTCACCAAGGGCTCGATCGTGTTCGACGGCGCGGAGGTGCAGTCGCTGTCCCCGAACGAGGTGGTGCAGCGCGGCTGTATTCAGGTGATGGAGGGACGGCGCTGCTTCGCCCATCTCACCATCGAGGACAATCTGATGACCGGAGCGTTCACGCGTCGTGACGGCAAGGCCGCGATCGCCGCCGATCTCGATCGGGTCTACACCTACTTCCCGCGTCTGCGGGAGCGGCGGATGTCGATCGCGGGCTACACGTCCGGCGGCGAGCAGCAGATGTGCGCGATCGGCCGCGCCCTGATGTCGCGTCCGCGCATGATCCTGCTCGACGAACCGTCGATGGGGCTTGCGCCGCAGATCGTCGAGGAGATCTTCGAGATCGTCCGCGATCTCAACCGCAAGGAGCGGGTTTCCTTCCTGCTCGCCGAGCAGAATACGACGATGGCGCTGCGCTATGCCGACCATGGCTACATTCTGGAGAACGGCCGGGTGGTGATGGATGGCGAGGCGCGGGCGCTGTCGACCAACGAGGATGTCAAAGAATTCTATCTCGGCATTGCCGGCGACAAGCGGAAGTCATTTCGCGAGGTGAAGCACTACAAGCGCCGCAAGCGCTGGCTGGCGTAACGGATGACCATGAGCAGCAGCTATTACGACGATCTCGAGGTGAGGCCGGCTCCAATGCGCGAGCAGGCGATCGCGGAGCGTTTGCCTGCGACGATTGCCGCGGCGCTGAAGGCTCCCGGCTGGGCCCGGCAGCTCGCCGGCGTCGATCCTGCGGCCGTCACCTCGCGCGAGGCGCTGGCGAAGCTGCCGTTGCTGCGCAAGTCCGATCTCGTTGCCTTGCAGAAGGCCGCGCCGCCGTTCGGCGGCTTCAACACGGTGGCGCCGGGTCAGGCCAAGCGCATCCTGATGTCGCCGGGGCCGATCTTCGAATTTCAGGCGCTTGGTGAGGACATTTATGGTGCAGGCCGAGCTGCGTTCGCCGCTGGCATCCGGGCTGGCGATATCGCCATCAATTGCTTTTCCTATCATCTGACGCCGGGCGCCTATGTGCTGGAGACCGGACTGGAGGCGGTGGGCTGCGCCGTCATCCCCGGCGGTGTCGGCAACACCGAGCAGCAGGTGGATGCGATCGCCCATGTGCGCCCATCCGCCTATGCGGGCACGCCGGATTTCCTGAAGGTGCTGCTCGATCATGCCGCGAAGACGGGCAGGGATGTGTCGTCGCTGAGGCGTGGACTCGTTTCGGGCGCGGCGCTGCCGCCGTCGTTGCGCGATGAGCTTAGGATCCGTGGCGTGTCCGTGCTGCAGTGTTATGCGATTGCCGAGGCCGGCGTGATCGCCTACGAGTCGAGCGCGCGCGAGGGCTTGATCGTCGCTGAGCATCTCTTGGTGGAGATCGTCAAGCCGGGCACCGGCGATCCGGTCGCCGACGGCGAGGTCGGCGAGGTGGTCGTCACCTCGTTCAATCCGTTCTATCCGATGATCCGGCTCGCTACGGGAGACCTGTCGGCGGTGTTGCCGGGGGAATCGCCCTGCGGGCGGACCAACATGCGCATCCGGGGCTGGCTCGGCCGGGCGGATCAGACCACCAAGGTCAAGGGCATGTTCGTTCACCCCGGTCAGGTCGTGGAGGTCGGCAAGCGCCACCCACAACTCGGCCGCGTGCGGCTTGTGGTGACCCGCGCGAACGAGCAGGACCAGATGACGCTGCATGCCGAATGCGCCATGCCGTCGCAGGCATTGGTGCAGGAGGTCGGTGTCACGTTGCAGGCGGTGACCAAGCTGCGCGGCGAGGTCGCGCTGGTCGCGCCGGCCAGTCTGCCGAACGACGGCAAGGTGATCGCCGACGAGCGGCCGGTTTAGTCCACCGCTCGGAAAGCGTGCGGCTTGCAGCCGTTCGTACCTTAGGGTGTCACTTGCAGCAACCGCAGTGCCGCTGCAAGCGGGACCCGCAGCCAGTCCGGCCGATTCCGCAGCTCGTGATCGATTTCCTGTACGGCTTTCTGCAGCAGGAAGAAATGCAGCATCCGGTCTGCGGACTGCTTTGACTGCGGCCAGAGTCCGACCCTCGTCAGCGTTTCATCATAGCTGTGCAGGAATGTGGTGATCGATTGCGCCCGCCAGCTCTCCAGTGCGGCACCAAGCCGCCCCTGGTCGTCGGTCGAGACCTTCAGCATACGTTCGCGGACGGCGCCGACGGAGTAATCGATCGAACGGATCACGCCGGCCACGTCGCGCGCCGCCGGCCCCTTGCGCCGCCGCTGCGCGAGCGGCAAATGCGGCTCGCCTTCGAGATTGATGATGTAGATATCGTCCTTCACCACCAGCATCTGCGCGAGGTGAAGATCGCCGTGGGTGCGGATCTTCATCCAGTCGGGCTTGCTCGACAACAGCTCTTCAAATTGACGGTAGAGCTGGTGTTCGGCTGCGAGCAGTTGATCGACCAGCGGTGCCGTCGATTCCGGAATCGAGGCGCGGGCGCGGCGCAGCCGAGCATTGAGGTGCTTCGCCCGCGTCACCGCATCATCGATCAGATGAGCGACATCGTCGGGTGCCGCCGCCTCGGGCCGAAAATCTTCAATATCGTCGCGGCTGGCGAGCGCCGTCTGCATCTCCGCGACACGTTTGCCGGCGAGTGCCATATAGCGCTGGTAGGAGAGCAGCTCGTCGCTCTCGGTGGTGGCGTCGCTGTTGCCGAGCAGCCGCTGTTCGTCGATGAAGCGATCGAGATAGGAGGCGGTGACCGCCCACGCGTCTCCCTGATTCTGGATGAAGGCATGGACGCTGGCGATCGCGGTGCGATGGCCACCATGCACAAGCTTGACCGTGCCGAGCAGCGCCGGCGTGTTGGCAAAGCCTGCGACACCGGACAGGAAGCTGCCGACCTCGATCTCGGGATCGACGCCGCTTTCGAGCTTGCGCTGGATCTTCACGATGTAGTGGTCGCCGGCCTTCACGGTGGTCGAGGCGTGTCCGGTATCGAACAGGCGGATCGGACTGAGCGATTTCGGCGGCTTGGCCGCGAGCGCACCGGTTGCCTCGAACTCGAGCCGGTAGCCGAGCGCCTCGGTCGAGACTTTTGCCCGCATCGCCTGCAGCAACAGCGCGATGAAGTCGGGATTGGCGGCAACGTCCAGCAGGGTGCCCTCGCGAGAGCCTTGGCGTACGGCGGCGAGCGCATTGGGGTTGAACTGCTCGCGGTCGAACGGGTGCCAGTCGATCTGCATCGGGATCAGATAGCGGCCCGCATGCGGTTTCTGGGTATCAACGATCGCCAGCCATGGAACGGCGGTGTTGTCTGCACTGTCGGCAAACGGCACCATCGCAGCGAGCGCTGCGGAAACGGGCTGATTGCCGTTACCGTCGCTGTTGCTCTCGGCTGCGAACCAGCGCATTCGCGAGAAGTAGGTCGGCAGCACGTCGCGGTCGAACACGCCGCGGGTGCGGCCGAGCGACTCCCAGGTGGAGCCGGCCGGAATCACCAGCGTTTCGAATTCCGGCACCAGCGCCGGCGAATCGAGCGGCGAGGCCGGCTTCTCGGTCAGCTTGAACCAGTAGAAGCCATAGGGCGCGAGCGTGATCATGTACGGCCGGTCGCCGATCGTCGGGAATTCGGCGCGGCCGAGCATCTCCAGCGGGATCCGCCCCTTCCAGGGCGACAGGTCGAGTTCGACCGCCTGTGCCGAGCGCGAGAGGTTGGCGACGCACAGGATGACCTCGTCCTGATACTGCCGGACATAGGCGAGCACCGCGCGGTTGCTCGGACGTACGAAGGCCATGCTGCCGCGGCCGAAAGCCAGGGTCGATTTGCGCACGGCGATCAGCCGCTTCATCCAGCTCAAGAGCGAGGAAATGCTGCGCGATTGCGCCTCGACGTTGACCGCCTCGTAGCCGTAGACCGGGTCCATGATCACTGGAGCGAACAGCCGGGCGGGGTCGGCGCGCGAGAAGCCGCCGTTGCGATCGGGCGACCACTGCATCGGCGTGCGAACGCCGTTGCGGTCGCCGAGATAGATGTTGTCGCCCATGCCGATCTCGTCACCGTAATAGACGATCGGCGTTCCCGGAAACGACAGCAGCAGCGAATTCATCAGCTCGATCTTGCGGCGATCGTTGTCCATCAGCGGCGCGAGACGGCGGCGGATGCCGAGATTGATGCGGGCGCGCGGGTCGGCAGCGTAGGTCGACCACAGGTAGTCGCGCTCGCTGTCGGTCACCATCTCCAGCGTCAGCTCGTCGTGGTTGCGCAGGAACATCGCCCACTGGCAGTTGAACGGGATGTCCGGCGTCTGCCGCAGGATATCGGCGATCGGGAAACGGTCCTCCTGGGCGATCGCCATGTAGATGCGCGGCATCAGCGGGAAGTGATAGGCCATGTGGCATTCGTCGCCGTTGCCGAAATAGCTCTGCACATCCTCCGGCCACAGATTGGCTTCGGCGAGGAAGATGCGGTCCTTGGCGTAGGCGTCCATCTGCTTGCGCAGATGTTTGATCACCGCATGGGTTTCGGGAAGGTTGTCGTTGGTGGTCCCTTCGCGTTCGCAGAGATAGGTCACCGCGTCGAGGCGGAAGCCATCGACGCCGGCCTCCAGCCAGCGCTTCATCACCCGCGACACGGCATCGACCACGCGCGGATTATCGAAGTTGAGATCGGGCTGGTGCGAGAAGAAGCGATGCCAGTAATAGGCCTTGGCTTCCGGATCCCAGGTCCAGTTGGATTTCTCGACGTCCGGGAAGACGATGCGCGTGCCTTTGTATTTCTGGTCGCTGTCGCTCCAGACATACCAGTCGCGGGCGCTCGAACCCGGCGGGCTGCGGCGGGCGCGTCGGAACCAGGGATGCTGGTCCGAGGTGTGGTTGATGACGAGCTCGGTGATGACGCGCAGGCCGCGCCGCTTCGCCTCGGCGATGAAGCGGCGGAAGTCCTTCATTGTGCCGAAGTCGGGATTGATCGCGCCGTAGTCGGCGATGTCGTAGCCGTCGTCGCGCCCCGGCGAGGGATAGAACGGCATCAACCAGAGCGCGGTGACGCCGAGATCCTGCAGGTAATCAAGCTTCTCGATCAGTCCGGCGAAGTCGCCGATGCCGTCATTGTTGCTGTCGGCAAACGCCTTGACGTGAAGCTGATAGATGATCGCGTCCTTGTACCACAGGGTGTCGCCCGCTGGGGTGATGGTCGTTCCGGTGTTTCGATGAAGGGAGGCTCTGACGTTCATATCAATTCAAATCGCACCGGTCGAAGGGATCGGCGGGGTGATGTCTGGCGGCCAGCGGCTGCCTTGCTGCCTCTGCCCGCCGTGTTGGGATGCTGTGGCATGCAAAGAAAGATCGTCGCCCGTGTGACGGCCGCCAGCTCAGACGAAAAGAATGTTTGGAACCCGGTTTGGTTCCATGTGGGAACCGTGGAAGGGTAGGATTATCGCGCCAAAAGGCGGCGCCGGCGCACGAACCTGCGCGCGCCGGGCCGCTCTCGGTGTTGATGTCCAGCGGCGGCTCACCATTGAACCGCCGATCCGGAGTGCGGAACGCGCCGCGCCGGTTGATCGGGTCAGTGGATGCGGCAGACGCGGGCGTTGCCGACCCACTGGCCGAACACGTTGTATTGCGGCTGCCAGTAGCAATGACGGTGGCCATAGCCATAGGCGTAGCCGTAATCCGGTCCGGCCGAGGCAGCGATCGCGGTGCCGACGACGGCGGCTCCGAGCAGGCCGGCAGCGATCGCCTTGCCTTTGGGGCCAGCGTGGGCATCCTGAGTCGAGGCGGCGATGCTGCCGGTGATGGCAAGCGCGGCGATGGCGAGGGTGGCAATCTTGGTCTTGATCGACATGGTCAGTCTCCGTTTCCAGGGTTCGCAGCGGGCCGGTGCTGGCCTGCTTGCCCATTTGTCGGGGCCTTGGCGAAAGTGGTTTGAGACGGCGTTCTAGCTTTGTGACTTAGATCACATAGACGTGGATGAGTGCGATCAGCTGCTCCTCGCAAACCGTCCGGGCTCGGATAGCGGCATTAAATCAAATATTTAGGCGGGTTAAACGCGAGAATCCGGCTCGTGCGCCAGCCGTTGCAGGTCGAATCGGGCGACGTCTTGCAGCAAGTCGCAGAACGCCCGCGCACCATGGTCCAGCACGGCGTGGCCCTTGTCGGCGCTGGCCTGCGTCGCGTCACCGACCGCACCGCTCGGGTGCAGGTCCTGCGCCGCCCAGGCAAACGGCACCGGCCGGCCGGCGCTCAACCAGGTGAAATCGCGCGCCATCGCCACGCTGGACGGGGCGAAGTTGGCGATCTTGTCGGTGCGCACCTGATCGGGCCAGGCGGCGAGCATGATCGACGTTTCGATCGCCCCGCCATGGATGCCGTGACGGATTTCGGCGTCGTCGAACAGGCCGTCCGGCACGCCGAATCGCGACCAGCTCGTGGTCACCGCCAGCATCGCGTGCTGTGCACGCAGATCTTGCGCGACCAGGCTCATCGCGGCGCTGTTGCCGCCGTGGCTCGTCACCATCACCAGCTTGCGGATGCCGGCGCGCGCGAGGCTTGCGCCGAGCGCTGACCAGTTTTGCAACGCGATCTCGGTCGGCAGCGTCAATGTGCCGGGAAACGCAATGTGCTCGGTGGAGATGCCGACGGGTTGCTGCGGCAGAAACAGCACCGGCAGCGTCGGCGGCAGCATATCCTTCACCCGCGCGAGATAAGCCTCGCCGATCATGATGTCGGTGCCGAGCGGCAGGTGCGGCCCATGCTGTTCTGTGGCGCCCAGCGGCAGCACCGCGATCAGGCGCGACGGATCGCCGCCCGCAAGCTGCGGCCAGTCGAGGTCGGTCCAGTCATTTGGCGAACGTGCGCGCATGGGGGCCGGTATCCAGGTTGCTTGATCTCCAAAACCCACAGGGAGGATTTTGATTCAAGTCGCAGCAAGGTTAACGTCCGGCGGGGTCCGCAGGGCGATTGCCGCTCGAGCAACAATAGGCCTATTTGGGCCCAAATGGGGGATGGAGTCCAATCATGAGCATCGCCAAGCTTGTGCGATTGTTAACAGTAGCCCTGATCGTTGCGGGAATGCCGGTGCTGGCCGCTGCGCAAACGCCGTCAGCGCCTCAGACTGCTGCCCTCGACAAGGTGTCTTTCGGGACCAACTGGGTGGCGCAGGCGGAACATGGCGGCTTCTTCCAGGCGGTCGCGGACGGCACCTATAAGAGGTATGGCCTCGACGTGACCATCGTGCCCGGCGGGCCCAACGTCAACAACCGCATCCTGATGATCTCGGGCAAGATCGACTTCTTCATGTCGGCGAACTCGCTGCAGACGTTCGATGCGGTGACCAACAACATTCCGACCGTGGCCGTGGCGTCGATGTTCCAGAAGGAGCCGCAGGTCCTGCTCGCGCATCCGGAAGCCAATGTGAAGACGCTCGAGGATCTGAAGCCGCTGACGCTGTTCATCTCGAAGGAAGGCATCGTCAGCTACTTCCAGTGGCTGAAGACCGAGTACGGTTTCGACGAGAACAAGGTGAAGCCCTACACCTTCAACCCGCAGCCGTTCCTCGCTGACAAGAAGAGCGCGATGCAGGGCTATGTGTCGTCCGAGCCGTTCACCGTCGAAAAGCAGGGCGGGTTCAAGCCGAGCATTGTGCTGATCGCCGACTACGGCTTCAACAGCTATTCGACGCTGATCGAAACCCGACGCGCGCTTGCCGAAAGCAAGCCGGATCTGGTGCAGCGGTTCGTCGATGCGTCGATCGTCGGCTGGTATACCTACATCTATGGCGACAACTCCGCCGGCAATGCCATGATCAAGAAGCTCAATCCGGAGATGACCGACGATCTCCTGAAGTTCTCGGTCGAGAAGATGAAGGAGTACGGGATCGTCGATTCCGGCGATACGCTGAAGGACGGGATCGGCGCGATGAGCGATGCACGGATGACGAGCTTCTTTGACAAGATGGTGAAGGCCGGCGTCGTGCGCGCCGATATCGACTATCGCAAGGGCTACACCCTGCGCTTCGTCAACAAGGGCGTGGGATTGAACCTGCGGCCGAAGAACTAGCGGCCGCATGTCCACATCCGCAACCGGCCAGCATGGCAGCGCCGTCAGCCTGCGCGGCGTCACCAAGGTTTTCGCCAGCGGCGTGCAGGGGCTTGGTCCGTTCGACCTTGACGTGGCGGCGGGCGAATTCGTTTCGTTGCTGGGGCCGTCCGGGTGCGGCAAGTCGACGGCGTTGCGCCTGATCGCGGGGCTCACGATGCCGACCTCGGGCACGGTCGCGTTGGACGCGGTTCAGGCGGAGCGGCAGCGCTCGATCGGCTTCGTGTTTCAGGAGCCGACGCTGATGCCGTGGGCAAGCGTGTGGGACAACGTCTATCTTCCGCTCCGCCTGCAACGGCACGGCCGCGACAGCATCCGCGACCGCGTCGATGCAGCCCTGGCCTCGGTCGGGCTTGCGGATTTTGCCAAGGCTTATCCACGCGAACTGTCCGGCGGCATGAAGATGCGCGTCTCGTTGGCGCGTGCGCTGGTCACCGATCCGGACATTCTGTTGATGGATGAGCCGTTCGCGGCGCTCGACGAGATCACGCGGTTTCGCCTCAACAACGACCTGCTCGATCTCTGGCAACGGTCGCGCCGGACGATCGTCTTCGTCACGCATTCGGTGTTCGAGTCGGTGTATCTGTCGCAGCGCGTCGTGGTGATGACGTCCAGGCCCGGACGCGTCAGTGAAGCGTTCGGCATCGGCACGAGCGAACCGCGCGGCGAGACGTTCCGGACCTCGGCCGATTACGTCGGCTATTGCCGCGATGTGTCGCAGGCGCTGGCGCGGGCCAGCGACACGAAGGCCGCATGATGGCAGACGATGTCCGGTCGGCATCTTCGGGAGAGGGCACTGCGGGGATGATCCTGCGATACGCGCTGCCGCTCGGCACGTTCGCGATCGGCCTTCTGGCCTGGGACCTGGTCGTCCGTCTCAATGACATTCCGCCCTATGTGCTGCCGTCGCCGGGGCTGGTGTTTAGCACGCTGGTCCGGGATTGGCCGATCCTGTCGCAGTCGTTGCTGGTGACGCTGCTGACGACGTTCGAGGGATTTGCCGCGGCGGCTGTCGGCGGCATTGCGCTGGCCTTCCTGTTCAACCGGTCACGCCTGCTCGAATACTCGCTGTATCCCTATGCCGTGATCCTGCAGGTCACGCCGGTCGTCGCCATCGCTCCGTTGCTGCTGATCTATCTGCCGCAGCAGGCGGCCGTCGTGGCCTGTGCCTGGATCGTGGCGTTCTTCCCGGTGCTGGCGAACACCACGCTCGGCCTGAACTCGGTCGATCGGAACCTGAAGGAGCTGTTTGCTCTCTATGGCGCCTCGGGCGAACAGACCTTGTGGCATCTGAAACTGCCCTCGGCATTGCCGCACATTCTCGGTGGCCTGCGGATCGCTGGCGGCCTGTCGCTGATCGGCGCGGTGGTGGCGGAGATCGCCGCCGGCTCGGCGGGCGCCGGTTCCGGACTGGCGTACCGGATCGCGGAATCCGGCTACCGCCTCAACATTCCCCGAATGTTCGCGGCGCTGGTGTTGCTCTCCGTCACCGGCATTGTCATCTTCATGACCCTGTCGCTGATATCGCATCTTGTGCTACGTCGCTGGCATGAAAGCGCGCTTGGAAAGGAAAGCTGATGGCCGCCACTGGATCGACCGAAAAGCCCGACGTGCTGGTGTTCGGCCCGCCGAAGCTGACCATCACCAAGGCGCTCGGTGACGGCTTCGTCCAGCACACCTTCGAGAACCAGCGCGACCTCGGCCGGATCGCGCCGGCGATGGCGGAACGTATTCGCGGCATCGCGGTCACCGAGCTGATCCGCGTCGATCAGGCGATGCTGTCGAAATTCCCGAAGCTCGAGATCGTCTCGACCTTCGGCGTTGGTTACGACCATATCGATGTCGGGTATGCACGCGACCACAAGATCGTCGTCACCCATACGCCTGACGTTCTGACCGAGGAAACCGCCGATGCCGCGCTCGGCCTGCTGATCTGTACGGTGCGTGAATACGTCAAGGCGGATCGCTATGTCCGGTCCGGCCTGTGGACGAACCAGCCCTATCCGCTTACGGTCGGCTCGATGCGCGACCGCACCGTCGGTCTGGTCGGCATGGGCCGCATCGGCAAAGCGATCGCCCGCCGGCTGGAGGCGATGAAGATCCCGGTCGTCTACCACGCCCGCCGCGCCGATCCGAACGTGTTGCATCGCCATTATCCGAAGTTGCTCGACATGGCCAAGGCGGTGGATACGCTGGTGGTGATGACGCCGGGCGGTTCGGCCACCAGCAAGCTCGTCAATGCGGACGTCATCAATGCGCTCGGGCCGAACGGCGTGATCGTCAACCTGTCACGCGGCAGCGTCGTTGATGAGGAGGCGCTGATCGAGGCGCTGAAGTCCGGCAGCATCCTGGCGGCGGGCCTCGACGTCTATGCCAACGAGCCGGTGGTGCCGGAAGCGCTGAAGGCACTCTCTAACGTCGTCCTGCTGCCGCATATCGCATCCGCATCGGTGCTGACGCGCGGGGCGATGGATCAGCTCGTGGTCGAGAACATCAAGGATTGGTTCGCCGGCAAGATACCGCCGACGCCGGTTCCGGAAACACCCGTGAAAGGCCGCTGAGCATGGGCCGCCGCAGTCCGTTCTTATCTCTTCGATGGATCGGGGTAGCGGCGGCTATATGGACGATTGCGGGAAACACGCTGTTTTCCGATTGCGCGTCGGCGCAGAATGCGACGGAGCTCGCCAAAGAGATGGTCGGGCAGTGGGAGCTGTCGACGGCGGGCCGCGACCGCACCTGCGTCGTTACCATGAAGGGCGACGCCGCGCCGCTCGGCAAGAAGCTCGAGCTTGAGAAGGCGTGTGCCGACTCGCTGCCGTTCACCAAAGATATCGTCGCCTGGAGCATCAAGGGACTCGACATCGTTCGCCTGCAGGACGGCAAGGGCGAGCCGGTGATCGACTTCACCGAAGTCGAGAGCGGCATCTTCGAAGGCCTGCGCTCCGGCGAAGGCGTGTACATCCTGCAGAACCTGGCGGCGGCCCGCGAGCTCACCCGTTCGACCGATCAGATGATCGGCGACTGGTCCGTGGTGCGCGGCAACGGGCGTGCGATCTGCTCGCTGACGCTGACCAACAACGATGCCGGCAATGACAACTTTCAGCTGTTCGTGAAGCCGCGCTGCGATGCGCTGATCACAGGCTTCGCGCCGACGGCTTGGCGGATGGAACGTGGCGAACTGCTGATGGTCTCGGCCAAGGGCGAGACATGGCGCTTCGAGGCTGACGACAACGCGCAGTGGGAACGGGTGCCGCGCTCGGCCGCCGATCCGGTCCTGCTGGTGCGCCAGTAACCTGGGCGAACGTCAGATCAGCTTCATCGCCCTGAGGCTGGCATGGCCGTTCTTGCCAACAATAACATGATCGTGGATTTCGATGCCGAGCGGCTTGGCGATTTCGACGATCGAGCGCGTCATCTCGATATCGCTGCGCGAGGGTGCCGGATCGCCGGAGGGGTGGTTGTGGACCAGGATCACGGCCGTCGCCGACAGTTCGAGCGCGCGCTTGACCACCTCGCGCGGGTAGACGGGGGTGTGATCGACCGTCCCGGTCTGCTGCACCTCGTCGGCGATCAGTTGGTTGCGCTTGTCGAGAAACAGGATGCGGAATTGCTCGACGTCGGCAAAGGCCATCGCCGTCCGGCAGTAGTCGATCACTGCGGCCCAGGACGCGAGCGTGACGCGATTTTTGATCGCGCCCTTGGCAATGCGGTGCGCGGACGCGGCAATCAGCTTCAGTTCGGTGATGGCCGCCTCGCCGAGGCCGGAGATTTGCGCAAGCCGCGCCTCCGGCGCGTTCACGGCTTCGGCGAACGAGCCGAACGTCGTCACCAGCGTCTTGGCGAGCGGCTTCACGTCGCGCCGCGGAAGCGCCCGAAACAGCACCATCTCCAGCAGCTCGTAGTCGCTCAGCGCGTCGGCGCCTGCGTCGCGGAAGCGGGCGCGCAGCCGTTCACGATGGCCATGATAGTGCGGCATATCGGCGGTTGCGACGGTGGAGGCCTTAGAGTCCGGGGGCATTGGTGTCCGGGGGCGTGCTGCCCGAAGCTGTTCGGATCGTCCACCGAGCATGCCGCAGTGGCGGAGATTTGCAATCGCCAAGACGCAAATCGCCAAGACGCAAATCACCAAGACGCAAGCGTCCGCTCGTCGGCGCCTAAGCCTGCGGGGCGGCTTTCGGCTTGATCCGGTAGGCACAGCGGCGCGCGCCGGCAAGAATGTGCTCGATGCGTTCGACCTCCACATCCGGCCCGAGCACGTCCTGAAACACCGCAAGCTCGGAGCGGCAGAAGCCCTGGCAGGTGGCTGCTGCGGCGCAGATCGGACAATGGTTCTCGAGCAGCAGCAGCGTGTCGTCCTGCTCGCGCCACTCCGCCATGTAGCCCTCGCGCGAGCGGATGCCGGCAAGCCGCTTCACCCGCTCGCGGATGTCGTCGGCGCCGCTCAGCTCCTGCTGATAGGCTTTCAGCATGTCATCTTCGCGCATGTCGATCAGCCGGTCGAGCGCGTAGGCCCCGAACGTCTCGCGCACCGCGCGCAGCAACTGCAGCGTCAGTTCGGCGTGGGTGTCGGGAAAGCGGCCATGGCCCGTCTCGGTCAG
This sequence comes from Afipia sp. P52-10, assembly GCF_000516555.1. Lineage (NCBI taxonomy): Bacteria > Pseudomonadati > Pseudomonadota > Alphaproteobacteria > Hyphomicrobiales > Nitrobacteraceae > Afipia > Afipia sp. P52-10. Next base: position 2,045,631 of record NZ_AZSJ01000003.1, read on the forward strand.
TTGCCACACCTGGGTCGGGCGGCCGACACCGCGCGCCTCGGTTCGGGCGGCGACCAGGCCTTCGGCCGCGAGCCGGGTGAGCTGCTGGCGCGCATTCTCGCCGGTCGTCCCCAAGGTCCGGCCGAGGTCGGCGGCGGTTTGCGGCCCGCGCGATTTCAGCAGCACGAGCAGGCGGTCGGCCACCGGGCGCGGCAGCCACTCGGGCTTCTCTGGGTCCTTCTTCTCCCAGCCCTTCTCTTCCAAGCCCTTCTCCATGTCGTGACTTGACATATTTTGCACTGCAAATAAACAAAGCTTCTACTTTGAAAATAACCTGTCGCTCCGGTGAGCGCAAGCCGCTCGCAGGAGGTGCCGATCCCGCCAAGCCCGTCTTGCGTGTCTCAATAAGGAACTGCCGCATGTCGAACCCGAAACCGGAGCCCGGCTGGGGTGCATTATTGTCCGGGGCCAACGCGGTTCGCTCGCTGGCGCTGGCCGGTGGCGTCGCCCTGCACGCGATCAACGTCTACATCGCCACCACCATCCTGCCGTCGGTGGTGACGGATATCGGCGGCCTCGACTATTACGCCTGGAATACGACCCTGTTCGTCGCCGCCTCGATCCTTGGCTCGGCGCTGTCGTCGAAGCTGCTGCTGCATGCTGGCCCGCGCAACGCTTATGCGATCTCCGCCGTGGCCTTTGCGATCGGAACGGCGATTTGCGGCTTCGCGCCGTCGATGCCGGTGATGCTGGCGGGCCGCTTCGTCCAAGGGTTCGGCGGCGGATTCCTGCTGTCGCTGTCTTACGCGATGATCCGTCTGGTGTTCGCCGAGGCGTTGTGGTCGCGGGCGATGGCGCTGGTGTCCGGCATGTGGGGCGTGGCGACGCTGGTCGGTCCCGCGATCGGGGGCGTCTTCGCCGAATTCGGCGTCTGGCGCGCCGCCTTCTGGTCGCTCGTGCCGCTCGCCGTGCTGTTCGGTGTTTTGGCGGCAACGGTGCTGCCGCGGCAGATGGGCGACCGCGATGGAGCGGCGGCGCTTCCACTCAGCCAGCTCGTACTGCTGATCGCCGCCGTCCTGGTCGTCTCGATCGGCAGCGTGTCGGCGAATATCAGCCGCAACTTCGCTGGGGCCGCCGGCGCGCTGACGTTGACCCTGCTGCTGATCGCGGTCGAGCGCCGGGCCACCGATCGGCTGCTGCCGGACGGCGCGTTTCAGCTCTCGGCGACGCTGGGTTCGCTCTATGCAGTGATGTCGCTGCTCGCCGTCACTGTCACCAGCAGTGAAGTGTTCGTCCCGCTGTTCCTGCAGGTGCTGCATGCGCAGTCGCCACTCGCGGCCGGGTACCTCGCGGCGCTGATGGCTGCGGGATGGACCGTGGGCTCGATCACGAGCTCGAGCCTGGGCAGCAAGGGTGTCAGTCGCGCGGTTCTGGTCAGCCCCGTTCTCGGCGTCACCGGCATGTCGATGCTTGCGGTACTGATGCCGGTCCAAACCGGCGGCGACTGGCTGGTGCTGGCGCTGATCTGCGTCGCGCTGTTCAGCATCGGTTTCGGTGTCGGCCTCGCCTGGCCGCACCTGTTGACCCGTGTGTTGCAGGTGGCGCCGCGGGACCAGCAGGCGCTCGCCTCCGCGTCGATTACCACGGTGCAGTTGTTTGCCACGGCGCTTGGCGCCGCGCTGGCGGGCATGATCGCCAATCTCGCCGGCCTCGCCGAGCCTGGCGGGACCGCCGGCACGGCCAATGCCGCGCGCTGGCTGTTCGCCGCTTTCGCGATCTGTCCGTTGCTGTGCCTATGGATCATCGCCCGCCGCTCGCCGATGCGTCCGGCAAGGCAGACACAGCCGGCCGAGTGATGGCCGGTCGCGGCGGTGCGGGGATTATCCCGCAGTGACGTAAGGCGGCTTGTCGCGCTTGCCCGGCGACAGCGTGAAGATCTCGACGCCGGTTTCGGTGACGCCGACGGCGTGCTCGAATTGGGCCGACAGCGAGCGGTCGCGGGTCACCGCGGTCCAGCCATCGGACAGGATCTTCACATGCGGCTTGCCGAGGTTGATCATCGGCTCGATGGTGAAGAACATGCCGGGCCGCAGCACGATGCCTTCGCCCGGACGGCCGACATGGATGATGTTCGGCTCATCGTGGAACATGCGCCCGAGCCCGTGACCGCAGAAGTCGCGCACCACGCTCATCTGCTGCGGCTCGACGAAGCTTTGGATCGCATGGCCGATGTCGCCGGTGGTCGCGCCGGGCTTCACGGCGGCGATACCGCGCATCATGGCCTCATAGGTGACATCGATCAGCCGTTCGGCCTTGCGCGAGATTTCGCCGACCGGATACATCCGGCTGGAGTCGCCATGCCAGCCATCGACGATGAAGGTCACGTCGATGTTGACGATGTCGCCTTCCTTGAGCGGCCGGTCGCCCGGCATGCCGTGGCAGACCACATGGTTGATCGAGGTGCAGGTGGAATAGCGGTAGCCGCGATACATCAGCGTCGCCGGAATGGCGCCGCGGCTGAGGGCGAAGTCGCGGACGACGTCGTCGATGTGCGAGGTCGGAACGCCTGGCTTCACTTCGTCCGCCAGCAAATCCAGGCACTCGGCCACCAGCGCGCCGGCCTTGCGCATGCCGGCGAAGGCGGCGGGGCCGTGCAACTTGATCTGGCCGGTCTTGCGGAGGGGCGCCTGGGCAGCTTCGACGTAGTTCATAGGGCGATGAGATTCTGCGATGTAAGGGGGCGCCGGTGATCGTGCGCGATGCCCTTCAATGTAAACGCTGAATGTCGCGGCGCAAGCGCGTTCAGGAGGTGGCAGCCATTGCCCCTTAGCAGCCTGTTTCACGCAATCCGTTGACCAGGTTGATATTTTCGTGGTCGCCAGTTCCCCGAGATCAGGTTCCGCCACCAGGTGGCGGTTCGGCGATGGGGACGGCGCGACTCAGAACGATGCCGTCCCGGCGCACCAGGCACGTGTAGGCCAAGGCCTCGACCCCGGCCGCGCGGGCACGATCAAAAGCCAGGCCGTAGACGGGATCAATGTCCCGGGCGAGCGCGAAACGGTCCGCGGAGCCGATCTGGATCAGGAACAGCATCACGGCGCGGGCGCCAGCAGCGACCATCGCCGACAGCTCGTCGAGATGGCGCGCGCCGCGGGCGGTGACGCTGTCGGGGAATTCCGCAAGGCCCGGCTGGCGCATCAGGTGCACGTTCTTGACCTCGAGATAGCAGGGCGGCAGGCCGTCCGCTTCGAGCAGGAAATCGACCCGCGACGCCTTGCCGTACTTCACCTCGCGGCAGATCGTCGAATAGGCGGCAAGCTCCGGAATCGCGCGGGCCGCCAGCGCCTCGGCGACGATCGTGTTCGGATGGCCGGTGTTGATGCCGACGAATTCGCTGCCGGTGCCGAAATCGGCCTCCACCAGCTCCCAGGACAACGGCAGCTTGCGCTTGGCATTGGGTGAGCGCGACAGCAGAACGCGGGCGCCGGGCGTTTGCAGCCCGATCATGGCGCCGGGATTGGCGACATGCACGGTGACGATGCTGCCGTCGGCAAGTCGGACGTCGGCGAGGAAGCGCTTGTAGCGCTTCAGCAGCGTCGCCGGAATCAAGTCTCCTGCAAACTGCATGGTCTATCGGGAAGGCGTGATCGGATCGAACGGCATGGCGGGCCGGCAGGTTAGCGCAGATGCGCTTCGATCGCCGAATCCGGAGCGGCGGGCGGCGCGTCGTCGATGCGCATGTCGCGGATCGGATAGCTGCTGTCGGAGCCCTCGATCTTGAAAGCATCCCACAGCCCGAGCATCACCTGGCTGCGGACATTGCCGATGCCCTTGTCCGGATCGGTGATCCAGAACGACAGCGAGAACTTCATCGCCTGGTCGGCGAATTCGACGATGCTGCAGGACGGCGGCTTGACCTTGGCGACGCGCGGCGTCGCCTTGGCGATCTCGATGGCGATCTCGCAGACCCGGCGCGGGTTGGCGTCGTAGCTGGTGGCGAATGCGACATCGACGCGGGTGTTGGTGTCGTAATAGGTCCAGTTCACCACCCGCTCGGTGACGAGCTTCTCGTTCGGAATCAGGAATTCGCGGCCGTCATTGGCGGAGACCGAAATGTAGCGGGTGTTCATGGCCCGCACCTGGCCGTGGCTGTCGCCGATGGTGACGAGATCGCCGGGCTTGACCGACTTGTCGGCGAGCAGGATGACGCCGGAGACGAAGTTGCCGACGATCTTCTGCAGGCCGAAACCGATGCCGACGCCGACGGCGCCGGAGAAGATCGCCAGCGCCGACAGGTCGACGCCCGCGGCCGCCAGCACCACCACCACCGCGAAGGAGATCAGCAGAATGCGCGCGAGCTTGCTGATCAGCACCCGGACCGAGGGCGTCAGGTCGTGCAGGGTGGCGATCCAGGCATCGATGATGTTGCCGGCGACGTTCGCGAGCCAGAGCGCGAGCGCCAGCAGCACCGAGACCTTGATCGCCAGCAGCGGCGTCAGGCGGAGCCCGCCGACCATCAGCTCGACCGAGTCCAGTGCGGCGACGGTTTGGTCGAGCAGGCCGACGATGCTCAGCGCGGCCACGAACCAGGCGGACAGCGAGACGAGGCGGACCGCGGTCTCGTTGCGGATCAGGCTGGTGGCGAGGCGGATCAGCAGCCAGGCGACGGCCAGCTTGGCGGCGATGGCGAGCAGGTAGCTGCGGCTCGGCCAGGTGGACGCCACCATGACGATGCGTGCGACCATCATCAGGATCGCGAAGGCGGCGATGGCGGCGTTGCCGATCAGCACCCGCATCATCATGCGGAACGGGGCGAGCCAGCCCATGGCGACCGACGTCACGTCGACCTTCGATCGCACCCACAAGGCTGCAAGATGGGCGATGCCGGCGCCAGCCAGGATCATGCCGATCTGGAAATAGAACCAGGGCGAGGTGACCTCGGCGCCGATCGACCGCAACAGGTTTTGCAGAAATTCATAGATGTCGTCGATTCCGGGCATCGGCGGGTTCTCTGTTCAACCGTCTCTCGTTCAGGCGCGCGTCTGGGTCGGGGTCATCGCGTTCAAGGGCCACCCGGCAAGTACGGTCATGGTTTGCCATCCCTGTGCCGGCAGCGGCTGGTCTTACGCACTCAGTGATTCGATCCCTTGCTTTTATACGCCAGGCGAAGCCGCTGCCTATGGCCGAGGCATCGCCGCAACGGGGAAGGCCGGTGGCCCGGACGCCGCTGACTCCGAATTCATACCAGGCAAGGGACTATAGGGTTGGCGTCGCAAGCGACGGACGATAAGGAGGTCATAGAGGGTGCGAATTGCGGAAATGATATGGCGTCGCTCGACTCGGTAAGCATAGCCATCCTGCTGGGCGCCATCCTGGTCATGGCAGGCATCCTGTCGAGCCTGATCGCGCTCCGCTTCGGCGCCCCCCTGCTGCTGGTCTTCCTGTTCGTCGGCGTGCTGGCCGGAGATTCCGGCTTTGGCGGAATCCGTTTCGACGATGTCCGCTCGGCCTATCTCGTGGGCTCGGTCGCGCTGGCCTTGATCCTGTTCGACGGGGGCTTGAAGACGAAGCTCAGCGCCATCCAGGCGGTGGTTGCCCCGTCGGCCGTGCTGGCCACGGTCGGCGTGCTGCTGACCGCCGTGATCACCGCGCCGGTCGCGAAGTATACCCTCGGCATGAACTGGATCGAGGCGCTGCTGGTCGGCGCGGTGGTCGCCTCCACCGACGCGGCAGCGGTCTTCCTGCTGATCCATGGCCGCGGGCTTCGTCTGCGGCCGCGCGTCGGCGCGACGCTCGAGGTGGAATCCGGCACCAACGATCCGTTCGCGATCTTTCTCACGCTGATGCTGGTCGAGCTATTGGCGGTCGGCAAGAGCACGCCCGGCTCGGTGATATGGGACTTCGTACGCGAACTCGGGCTGGGCACGGTGATCGGCATCGTCTGCGGCCGGCTGGTGGTGCTGGGGCTGAACCGCGTGGCGCTGCCGCAGGGCCTGCATGCGCCGTTCGTTGCCACCGCTGCCGTCGTGATCTTCGGCATCGCCCAGAGCGTCCACTCCTCGGGCTTTCTCGCGGTCTATCTCGCTGGCATCGTCATCGGCAACCGGCCGACGCGCGCGCACAATTCGGTGGTGGTGTTCCTTGATGCGGCGACCTGGCTTGCGCAGATCGTGATGTTCGTGCTGCTCGGCCTGTTGGTGTCGCCGGAACGGCTCGGCACCACCTTCCTGCCGGCGCTGGCGGTGGCCTTGGTGCTGATGTTCGTGGCGCGGCCCTTGGCCGTGTTCCTGTGCCTCGCGCCGTTTCCGTTTCCGCGACGGGAGAAGATGTTCATTTCATGGGTCGGTCTGCGGGGTGCGGTGGCGATCTTCCTGGCCTCCATCCCGCTCCTGGTCGATCTGCCGAACGGCGCGGTCTACTTCGATATCGCCTTCGTCGTCGTCATGGTTTCTCTGCTCGTGCAGGGCTGGACCATCGCCTGGGCCGCGCGCCGGTTGAACGTCGCGTTGCCGCGCACCGAGCGGACGCTGCGGCGGGTCGAGCTCGATTTGCCCGGACAGCTCGAGCAGGAGCTGGTCGGTTACCGTGTACGCAAGAACAGCCTGTTCCTGAAGCGGCGGGTGATCCCGTCGTGGTCGAAGCCGACGCTGATCATCCGCAGCGAACAGATCTTCACACCCCAGGAGGCGGAACCGGTGACGGCCGGCGACTACGTCTACCTGCTGGCGCCGCCGGAGAAGGCGGATTCGCTCGACCGGTTCTTCCAGGACATGCCATCCGCGCCGCCGGTCGATCCGCATATGTTCGGCGACTTCATGGTCTCGGGCGACATCACCCTCGGCAACCTCGCCGAAGTCTACGGCGTCGCCGTCGATCCCACTCAGGCGGCCCTGACACTGGCCGATTTCTTCGACATCAACCTCGATCACGCGCCGCGGATCGACGACACCCTGCCGATCGGCGAGATCGTGCTGGTGGTCCGGCACATCGGCGGTGGCCGCGTCAACGTGGTCGGCTTGCGCCTGCCGGAGGACGAGGAGCCGCAGGCACCGCCGCCGAAGGGGCGTGAACGCGCCAAGCGCAAGGTGCGGCAAGCCTGGAAGAGCTTCGTCGAATCGCTCTGATTGCAAAGCGCAGGCAGCCTTATGTTGAACGCGCCTTGCGGCCTCGCTCCGATACCCGTTACGTCGTGAGCGCGAATCCGTCCTGCTGCGGCAGCACGTCGATGCCGCCGCGCGCGGCCACCTTGCCGGCCTGCAGCCGGATCACCTGGTTTGCCAACAGCCGCACCTCATCGGCCTCGTGGCTGACATAGACCATCGGGATGCCCGCTTGGTCGCGCAGCCGGATCAGGTAAGGCAGGATCTCGGCCTTGCGTTCCTTGTCGAGCGAGGCGATCGGTTCGTCGAGCAGCAAGAGGCGCGGCCGCGCGAGCAGCGCACGGCCGAGCGCGACACGCTGCTTCTCGCCGCCGGAGAGTTTGCCGGGGCGCCGGTCCAGCAGCGCCTCGAGGTGCAGCAGCTGCACGATGCGATCACGGGCGGCGCCATCCGGCTTCAGGCCGTTCATGCGGCGGCCATAGTCGAGGTTCTGCGCCACGCTGAGATGCGGGAATAGCCGCGCATCCTGGAAGACGTAGCCGATGCGCCGCCGATGTGCCGGAACGTGGATGCGCCGGTCGCGATCATCCAGCACCTCGCCGTCGAGTTCGATGCGGCCGCGGTCGGGCGTAATGAGGCCGGCGATCATGTTGATCAGCGAGGTCTTGCCGGAGCCGGAGCGACCGAACAGAGCGGTGACGCCGCCGTCGCTTTCGAACGCGGCCTCGATCGTGGTCGCTCCCAAGATTTTCGTGACGTCAACGCGCAGCATGATCAGTCTCCCCGCAGCCGCTGCACCGCACGCCGGGCGAACCATTCCGAGGCCAGCATCGCGCCGAAGGCGAGCACGATCGAGACGATGATGAGCTGCATCGCCTCGCGGTCGCCGCTCGGCGTCTGGATCAGCGCGTACACGGCCGATGCAATGGTCTGGGTTTCGCCGGGGATGTTGGAGACGAAGGTGATGGTCGCGCCGAATTCGCCGATCGCCTTGGCGAAGCACAGCACCATGCCGGCGATGATGCCGGGCAGCGCCAGCGGCAGGGTGATGGTGATGAAGGCGCGCAACGGGCTCGCGCCGAGCGTCTTGGCCGCCTGTTCGAGACGCATGTCGACGGTCTCGAACGAGAGACGGATCGGCCGCACCAGCAGCGGAAACGCCATGATCCCGCAGGCGAGCGCGGCTCCGGTCCAGCGGAACGACAGCACGATGCCGAAGGTGTCGGCGAGGAAGGCACCGATCGGACCGCGTCGGCCGAAGCTGAGCAGCAGCAGGTAGCCGGTCACGACCGGCGGCAACACCAGCGGCAAATGCACCAGCGCCTCCACCAGCATTTTGCCGGGAAAGCGCTTGCGCGCGAGAATCCAGGCGACGCCGATGCCGATCGGTGTCGCCACGAAGGTTGCCACGACGGCGATCTGCAGGGTCAGCGTGATCGCCGTCCAAGCGGCCGGGGAAAGATCAAACACACCAGAACTCAACGTGAAAACCAAGCCCTTCGCCGGTAAGCTGCAGAGCAGAGGTCCGCCGACAGGCTCTCATCATCGCAGGCCGTGGCAAGCCGGGTTACGAGGTCGGCTTGACCAGCACGGTGAAACCGTACTTCTCGAACACGGCGCGGCCATCCGAGCGCAGGAACGCGAGATACGCCGTCGTCTCGGGCTTCGCCGTCGCGGTCGCCGCGAATGGATAGATGATCGGCGGATGCGAGTCGGCCGGGAAGGTGGCGACGATCTTGACGCCGGGCTCGACCTTGGCATCGGTCTCGTAGACGATGCCGAGCGCTGCTTCCTTGCGGGCGACCAGCGTCAGCGCGGCGCGGACGCTGTCGGCCATCGCGAACTTCGGCGCGGCTGCCGGCCACGAGCCGAGCTTCTCCAGCGCCGCCTTTGCGTATTTGCCGACCGGGACCGACTGCACGTCGCCGGTGGCGACGCGGCCGTCGCCGGCGAGCTTGGCGAGGTCGAAGCCCTGGCCGATGGTGACGTTGGCGACCGTCGAGTCCTTCGGCGCGATCAGCACGATCTTGTTGCCGAGCAGGTTCATGCGGGTGGATTCGGCGATCGTCTTCTTCTGGATGGCGTAGTCCATCCATTCGAGATCGGCGGAGGCGAACACGTCCGCCGGCGCACCCTGTTCGAGCTGGCGGGCGAGCGCGGAGCTCGCCGCATAGCTGGCGTTGACCTTCACGCCGGTCCTGGCGGTGTAGGCGACGTTGATGTCGTCGATGGCATTCTTCAGCGAAGCAGCGGCGAAGACGGTGATGGTTTTATCCTGGGCAAGCGCGGGCTGGCCGGCGCAAGCCAGCAGCAGCGCGAAGACGAAGGATCGGCGGGACAGGCGAAACATGGCGGCGCTCCACGGAACGAAGATCGACGGCCGCAGGCTGGTGCGGCAGCGTCAATGAAGGGGATGCGATGAAGCGGAAGCGCCGTTCCGCGAGCCAAGCCAACGCTTACGGCGTGGCAAGGCATCACGGGCGGAAACTAGCAGGAACGCCGTCGCAATCAAAGGGGACAATCGCCGCAAAATTTGCGATGCGACGGATCGCCACCCGATCTGTCGTCGTTGGCGTCAGCCGGTCTGGAAATCGCCCGGTTGCGGCGGCGCGATCGGCGTGAACAGCGTACGATCGGGTTTGATGTCCAACAGCGGCGTGCCGTCGAGGCAGTCGATCCCGCGCACCAGCAGCATGCTGCCTTCGCGTGCGATCAGGTGGACGACGCTGGTTCCGATCGGGTTCGGCCGGACGGGCGTGCGCAGCGCGAAGGTCCCGCGCGTGGCGCCGTCGTTGGCCGGGCTCTGCTTGACCAGATCGCGCCGCGATTGGTGCAGCCAGTACAGCACCTCCAGCCGTTCGAAATCCTCGACGCCGTCCAGCGCGAGCGTCCATGGCTCGTCGATCTCGATGCGGCAGACCGGTCCGTCGGCGCGGCCCTGGCGCGGACATTCCAGCCGCGAGGTCCAGGGTGTGCGGATACGGCCGATGAAGAGAAGGCCAGCGTCATTGGCGGGCGGCATCGCGACGGCGATTTCGTTGTCGCGGATTTCGTTCAGGCGGACCATGGCATCTCTCGCATTCGGCGGCGGCGTGATGGTCGGTCAGTCGGCTACGGGTGCGATGGCGACGGATATGGTCTCCGACGCGACACTGCTCACCTGCAGCACCAGCGGTTCAGCGCGCAGCGTGAACTTGACGCTCTTGCGAATGCCGTCGCAGCCGGTGGCGCCGCTGAAGGCGGCAGGTTTCAGGTACGCGCCGTTCTGAATCGCATCGACCCAGCTATAGGCGGACAGGCTCACGGTATAGGTGCCGGGCTTGTCGATTGCGATGGTGACGGCGCCAGCGAAGCTCGCGGGATCCTTAGGCTTGCGCTCTGGCGGCCGCGGCAGCGTCGCCTTGTCGAACGGTTGCAGCGTGATGCGCACCGCTGCGGGCATCTGCGTCAACTTGGCGCCGGATGCGACGGTGCCGTCCGCCGCCGCCGTCAGCAACGCGCGTTCGCGCGCGATCGGCCATCTGAAGCCGTCGCAGCCATGCGGCTCTTGGGCGAGGGCTGCGGCGGGAAGCCCGAGCGCGGCCGCCAGCGCTGTGATGCGGATCATCTCAGTCGACCGCGATCATCACGTCCGAGGCCTTGATGACCACGGTCGCCTTGCCGCCGGTCTTCAGGCCGAGGTCGTCGACGGCCGCGTTGGTGATCGACGCGGTGATGATCGTGCCGTCGCCGATATCGACGCGGACATGCGAGGTGGTCGCGCCCTTGATGACATCGACGATGGTGCCGCTGATCTGATTGCGTGCGCTGATACGCATGGCGATTCCCGTGCTGGTGATGGGCCGATCATCGATAAGGCTGGGTGCCTGAACGCTCGATGACTGGCCGCACGGCGCGCAAGCGCGCGCCGGTTATGTCAGGGACTGAGACAGGAACCGCCGTTCCGTTTGCAACGGCCGCGTGACGGCAGGCCGTTTCTGGCAGTCTAGCAAAAGCGCCGGACGCTTCAAGGCAGCGCGCCGGCAAGGCGTGCGTTAGGGCGCAAGCAGCACCTGCTTGCAGGCCGGCGGCAGTTGCGAAAGCGTCATCGGCGGCTTCGGCTTGGGTGGTGTCTTCGGTGGCTTCGGATGCAGCACCGCATCGGAGAACCAATAGGCGAGGTCGCTCGCGGCGCAGCCTTCGGACGAAGCCGGCGGTTCCTGCGGCGTGCAGTCGTCGCTGCCCGCAGGGCACTTGATGCGGATGTGAAAGTGATAGTCGTGGCCGTACATCGGCCGAACCTTGGAGAGCCAGGAGCGATCGCCGTTGCCGGCGTCGCGGCAGAGCGCTTTCTTGATCGCGGCGTTGACGAAGATGCGCTCGACATCCGGCTCCTGCGCTGCAGCTCTGATGACGGCGACGTGGCTGCGGCTCCAGACCTTCGGATCGACGTCGAGCCGGTTCGGCGCGACCACCATCGTCGCCGACATCTCTTCCCGCTCCAGCCGGGTCAGTTCGCGCCGCGGCATCGGCGTCAGCCAGATGTCCGCATCGAGCCCGACCTGATGGCTCGCATGTCCGGTCAGCATCGGCCCGCCGCGCGCCTGCGAGATGTCGCCGACCAGTAGGCCCGGCCAGTTCGATACCTTCGGCACCTTCTTCGCCAGCCGCTCCAACAGCGCAATCAGCTCCGGATGGCCGAAGTTGCGGTTGCGCGACAATCGCATCACCTGCCAGGTGTCGCCGTTGATCGGCAGGGCCCGCGCGCCGGCGAGGCAGCCTTTCGCATAGAAGCCAATCGAACGGGTTTGCAGATTGGCCGGCGTCAGCTTGCGACCGAACAGCTGCTTGGCGGCCACATTCGGATCGTTCGGATTGGCGAGCGGGGGCAGCGGCTTCGGATTGACCGAGCCCGTCTCCTGAGCGAGCGCGGGCACCGCCATATGCATTGCGACAAGCGCTGGGAGAGCGATGCGGTGAAACTGCATGGTTAAGGTATAGCCAATTAGCGTGGTTAAAGTATAGCTTGTGAAAAAATTGAGGCGAGATTCGTCTCGTTGGTTAAGCTCTCCGCGCCGGCCCGCTGGTCGTGCCGCCGCGGGCTTTGGTCCTGCATCCGCGCGATCGCGATCGTCGACTGGGCCTGTGCGCGGTGCCGCGCATGCGCAAGCCACAGCTACGGCAAGCCTCCGTTAACGATGTCGCCGTTTGGCCAAAATTCGTGCGCGTCCGCCTGCCCCATGAGCAGACACGCATCGCGCCCTTGCCGGCGCCGCGTCGCCGCGCCGCGTTGCGCAGTTGTATGCGGAAAATCAGGGTTTCTGGGATCTTCGCCAGGACGACGGGACCGCCTGTTGGTACGGCAGCGCTGCTCGTGCAATCGGCTGATGCATCAACCACGAGCGGACGGAGATACCTTTTTTTCAGACAATTCGCGCACAAGCAGTGGTTGAAAATGTGTCGGTGAGTGTGTGCTATGCCGTCGTATCGGCCAAAGACAACAAGCGGCGCGAAACTCCAACGCCGCGTCCGGCGCGCCCATCGCGCCTGTCTGCCCAAAGCAGGTGGCAAGGTTCTGAAGACCTCGCGTGAGATCGGTGAAATCGTCCGCAAGCGCGCCGAAGCCGAGAGGGCGGTTGCCGAATCCCGCCTCGCCCATGAACGGCTGCGCGAGGCGATCGACATTCTGCCGCAGGGCATCGTGTTTCTCGATGCCGAAGGCCGCTACATTCTCTGGAACAAGAAATACGCCGAGATCTATCACGCCACCTCCGACCTGTTCAGGACCGGCGCCAAGCTGGAGGACACGCTGCGCGTCGGCGTCGCCCGCGGCGACTATCCTGATGCGGCCGGCCGCGAGGAGGCCTGGCTCAACGAACGGCTGCAGCGGCTCTATCGTCCGGGCGAGCGCCACGAGCAGAAGCTGACCGACGGCCGTGTCATCCTGATCGAGGAGCGCTTGACCGGTGACGGCGGCGTGGTCGGTCTGCGCGTCGACATCACCGAACTGAAGCAGCGGGAGGAGTCGTTCCGCCTGTTGTTCGAAGGCAATCCGGTGCCGATGATCGTCTGCGCGCTCGACGACGAAAGCGTGCTTGCGGTCAACGATGCGGCGGTCGACCACTACGGCTACGATCGCGGCGCCTTCGAATGCATGAACATTCGCAACCTGCAGGCGTTCGAGGCGGAAGCGCCCTGGAGCAGCGAGCAGGCGAGCGACGAGCGCGCCGCGCGCGTCTGGAAGCATGTCAAGGCGGACGGAAGTCTGATCGACGTCGCGATCTACTCGCGCCAGCTGATGCATGAAAACCGGCCGGCGATGCTGCTGGCACTGATGGACATCACCGAGCGCAAGCGCGCCGAGGCGCGGCTCGCCTTCATGTCGCAGCACGACGGATTGACCGGCCTGCCGAACCGCGCGATGCTGCGCGAGCGGCTCGACGACCTGCTGGTGCTGACACGGCGCAGTGGTCAAAAGGTTGCGGTGCTGTGCATCGATCTCGACGGCTTCAAAGTCATCAACGATGCGTTGGGCCACGGCGTCGGCGACCGGCTGCTGTGCGGCGTGTCGAAGCGGCTGCGTTCGTCCCTGCGCGAGGAGGACTTCATCGCCCGTCTCGGCGCCGACGAATTCGTCGTCATCCAGCAGGGGATCGCGCGGCCGGAAGATGCGGGGCTGACGGCGCAGCGGCTGATCGACGTGATCGGCGAGCCATATCTGATCGAAGGGCACACGGTCGTCGTCACGGCGAGTGCCGGCATCGCCATCGCGCCCGGCGACGGCGACAGCGCCGATACGCTGTTGAAGAACGCGGATCTCGCGCTGTCGCGGTCGAAGGCCGCCGCGCGCGGCACCTTCAGCTTCTTCGAAGCCGGCATGGATGCGAAAGCGCAGACGCGGCGCAAGCTCGAGGTCGATCTGCGTGCGGCGATCGAGGATTGCGTGCTGCGGCCGTATTATCAGCCGTTGATCGACCTGAGTTCCGGCCGCATCACCGGCTTCGAGGCGCTGGTGCGTTGGCCGCATCCGGAGCGCGGCATGGTTCCGCCGTCCGAGTTCATCCCGGTCGCCGAGGAGACCGGGCTTATCGGCCAGCTCGGCAGCGCGATCCTGCGCCGCGCCTGCAGCGAGGCCGCGCAATGGCCGGGCGATGCGCGGGTCGCCGTCAATCTGTCGCCCCTGCAATTCCGCAACGGCAACCTGCTCGCCGTCGTAATGGATGCGCTGAAGCAGTCCGGCTTGCCGGCAAGGCGGCTCGAACTCGAGATCACCGAAACGCTGCTGCTCGACAAGAGCGACCAGGTGCTCGCCACGCTGCATGCGCTGCGGATGCTCGGCGTCCGCATGTCGATGGACGATTTCGGCACCGGCTATTCGTCGCTGAGCTATCTGCGCAGCTTCCCGTTCGACAAGATCAAGATCGATCAGACCTTCGTGCGGGGTCTCGCCGGCAATCAGGACGCGCAGGCGATCGTGCGGGCGATCGTCAGCCTCGGCCGCGGCCTCGGCGTCACCGTCACGGCCGAAGGAATCGAAACCGAAGACGAGCTCGGCTGCCTGCGCCGGGAAGGCTGTCACGAAGGGCAGGGCTTCCTGTTCAGCAAGGCGCGTCCGCAGGAAGAGGTGCTGGCGATGATGGCGCGCCAGCAGCAGCTCGTCGCCTGATCAGGGCCGCCGGTTCGTCTCGGTGCATGCGCTGATCGAAGACCCGTTACATGTGTCGGGATCAGGCCCGTGCGCGCCGTTTGCGCGTCGCTGCAGCCTTCTTTGCCGAACGTGACCGTGCCGCCGCCGGCCGCTGCGCCGAAGCCCTGCCGCCGATCCGTCCGCCGCGTTTGGCTGACACCTTGGTATCCTTCACCCCGCGACCGGAGCCGCTCTTGTTGCCACCGCCGCTTTCGCGATTCACGGTCGCCCATGCTCTGCGTTCGGCTTCCTTCTTGCGAACGCCACGCTTCTCGTAACCTTCCTCGATGTGCTCGGCCTTGCGCTTTTGTTTGTCCGTATATGCCGACTTGTCTCCGCGGGGCATGGCGCTGATCCTTTCGTTGATGGCTGAGCGTTGAGTGCCGAGTTGCTTCGTCGGAACGCGGTATCGGCCCGCAGGTTCCTCATGGCGATGCACACGCGCTGTCCGGCAACCGCCAACATCCGCTTCATCGAAGGCGGTCGGCTTTGCCCCGGTTGCATCCGCTGCGCCGCTCCATCAGCGTGTTCTCGGTGGGGCCGAGCCCGCTCGCCACGGACTGCCACCCTACGGCGTGTCGGTATCTTGCCACAGGCCAACATCAAATCCTGGAGCTTCTAGGAAAATAATCTACGACGGCCCTGGGAGCAGGAGCAAGCGTTCCGGTATTTGCAAGGCCGTGCACAGGCTCGCATCGGTAAGCTGAGTGAGCGTGCATGCATGCGGTGAAGTTGCGCTGCAACGCGGATGGCCCGCAACGATGGCTGTTCCATCAATTGTCGCGGCGCGATCGGAACGTTCAGCGGCAGCGATGGTTAGCCGGGCACCGAAACCTCAAGGAGGCGATGATGAACAAACTTGCAGTTTCTCTCGCGGCCGGTGCCGCCGCCCTGTTCGTCAGCACGGTCGTCAGCCCGGTGAACGCGGCTCCGCTGATGCCCACCTCGCCTGCGATCGACAATGGCGTCGAGAACGTGCGGCTGGTGTGTAACGAGTGGGGCCGCTGCTGGCGCGAACGCGGGCCGCGCTACGGCTATCGCGGA
Source organism: Afipia sp. P52-10 (assembly GCF_000516555.1). Taxonomy (NCBI): domain Bacteria; kingdom Pseudomonadati; phylum Pseudomonadota; class Alphaproteobacteria; order Hyphomicrobiales; family Nitrobacteraceae; genus Afipia; species Afipia sp. P52-10. Next base: position 2,061,420 of record NZ_AZSJ01000003.1, read on the forward strand.
TCGTATGGCTACTACGCGCCGGATTACGGTTACGGCTATCGACGCTCACACTACTACAATCGACCGGGCGTCTATTTCGGCGGGCCGGGTGTGAGCTTCGGCTTCGGCGTCGGCCCGAGCTGGTAACGCACTCGCCCATCATGCAGTAAAGCCCCGGCGAAAGCCGGGGCTTTGTCGTTTGTGCAAGCCGAAGATCGGCGGTCGCTCGATCCTTCGCTCAATCGGAAGTTATGCCGCAGGAAGAGAATCGTGATGTTCGCAATGGTTCGATCTTGATCGAACCATGAATCGACGGTGCATGCTATGCAGTCGCCCGGACGGGTAAGGCAGCAGCATGACAAAGATGTTCTACGGCTGGCGGATCGTGGCGGCTTGCCTCGCCGTCAATCTGCTCGGCAATGCCTTCGGTCTGTTCGGCGTCGGTGTCTACATGCACGCGCTTGCCGAAACAAAGGGCTGGCCGGTCGCCGACATTTCGGTTGGCTTGACCCTGTTCTTCGTCGTCAGTGCCGCTCTGCAATGGCTGGTGGGCCGAACCATCGGCCGCGTCGGGCCGAAGCCGGTGATCGCTGTCGGCGCCTTGTCGATGGCGACCGCGCTTGTCGGGCTCGGCCGTGTGCCAAGCCTCGGCGCAGCGTGGCTGGCCTTCGCCGTGATGGGGATATCATGGGCCTGCCTTTCCGTCACTGCGATCACCACCATTCTCGCGCCGTGGTTTGAAAAGCGCCAGGGGCGGGCGGCGTCGATCGCGTCGCTCGGCGCCAACATTGGCGGTATCGTCGGCGCGCCGGTCCTGTTGTTCGGCATTGCCCATCTCGGTCTTGGCCCGACGGCTTTGATGGCCGCGATCGTGAGCCTCGTCGTGCTGTTGCCGCTCGCAGTTTTCGTGTTGAAGCGGTCGCCACAGGAGCTGGGCTTGTTCCCCGACGGCGCTGCGCAGGCGCCGGTGCGGTCCGTCGATGAGCCGTATTGGACATTCGCCGGCGCGATCCGGAGCGTCGGGCTCTGGACAGTCGTCATCGCCTTCAGCTTCGTGATGATGGTGCAGATCGGATTTCTGACGCACCAGGTCTCGTTTCTGTCGCTGACGATGTCGCCGCTGATGGTATCGTTGACGGTGGCGATAACGGCGGCCGCGGCGCTGACAGGCCGTCTTGCCCTGGCGCAGTTCGCCGACAGAATCGATCAGCGGGTGATCGCGGCGAGCGTGTTTACGCTGGCGGCAACGACCTTCACGACACTTGCCGTTGTCAAGGCGGCCTGGCTGTTGGTCGCCGCGAGCATCGTCTTCGGGCTGACGGTGGGCAACACGACCATTCTCGCGCCGATCATCACCCGGCGTGAATTCGGCGCAGCCGTCTTCGGCACGGTGTTCGGCTTCGCATCGACGATCATTCAACTCGCCACCGCGTTGGGCCCGAGCTTCTACGGCTTCATGCGCGAGGCGACGGCGTCCTATCAGGCGCCGCTGTTGATCGCTGCCGGTTTCGACGTGATTGCCGCGTGCGTGATCCTGAGCGGGCGCCGCCGTGCGCGATGATCAGCTATCGACCTTGAGCGCGGCGATGAAGGCCTCCTGCGGGATGTCGACCTTGCCGAACTGCCGCATCTTCTTCTTGCCTTCCTTCTGCTTCTCCAGCAGCTTGCGCTTGCGGGTGATGTCGCCGCCGTAGCACTTCGCGGTGACGTCCTTGCGCAGCGCGCGCACGGTTTCGCGCGCGATCACCTTGCCGCCGATCGCCGCCTGGATCGGAATCTGGAACATGTGCGGCGGGATCAGCTCCTTCATCTTCTCGACCATGGCGCGGCCGCGGCCTTCGGCGCGGGTGCGATGCACCAGCATCGACAGCGCGTCCACCGGCTCGCCGTTGACCAGGATCTGCATCTTGACGAGGTCGGCGGTGCGATAGTCGGTCAGGTGATAATCGAACGAGGCGTAGCCCTTCGACACCGACTTCAGCCGGTCGTAGAAGTCGAACACCACTTCGTTGAGCGGCAGCTCGTACTTCACCATCGCGCGCTGGCCGACATAGGTCAGCTCTTTCTGATTGCCGCGCCGGTCCTGGCAAAGCTTCAGCACGCTGCCGAGATACTCGTCAGGAGTGAGGATCGTCGCTTCGATCCACGGCTCCTCGATCTCGGCGATCTTCACCACGTCCGGCATGTCCACCGGGTTGTGGATCTCGAGTTCGCTGCCGTCGGTGAGCTTCATCTTGTAGATGACCGATGGCGCGGTCGCGATCAGGTTCAAGTTGAACTCGCGCGACAGCCGCTCCTGGATGATCTCCAGATGCAACAGGCCGAGGAAGCCGCAGCGGAAGCCGAAGCCGAGCGCGGCCGAGGTCTCCATCTCGAAGGTGAAGCTCGCGTCGTTCAGGCGCAGCTTGCCCATGGCGCCGCGCAGCGTCTCGAAGTCGGCGGCGTCCACCGGGAACAGGCCGCAGAACACCACCGGGATCGCCGGGCGGAAGCCGGGCAGGGCGTCGGCGACCGGATGGCGGTCGTCGGTGATGGTGTCGCCGACGCGGGTGTCGGCGACCTCCTTGATCGAGGCGGTGATGAAGCCGATCTCGCCGGTGGTCAGCTCATCGACATTGACCATCTTCGGGGTGATGTAGCCGACGCGCTCCACCTCATAGGAGGCGTTGGTGCCCATCATGCGGATGCGCTGGCCCTTCTTCAAGGTGCCATCCACCACCCGCACCAGCACGACGACGCCGAGATAGACGTCGTACCAGCTGTCCACCAGCAGCGCCTTCAGCGTCGCGTCCTTGTCGCCCTTCGGCGGCGGCAGGCGGTGCACGATCGCCTCCAGCACGTCCTCGATGCCGAGGCCGGTCTTGGCGGAGATCATCACCGCGTCGGACGCGTCGATGCCGATCACGTCCTCGATCTGCTGCTTGATCTTGTCCGGCTCGGCGGCCGGCAGGTCGATCTTGTTGAGGACCGGAACGATCTCGTGGTTGTTGTCGAGTGCCTGATAGACGTTGGCGAGGGTCTGCGCCTCGACGCCCTGGCTCGCGTCGACCACCAGCAGTGAGCCCTCGCAGGCGGCGAGCGAGCGCGACACCTCATAGGCGAAGTCGACGTGGCCTGGCGTGTCGATCAGGTTCAGGACGTAGGTGTTGCCGTCCTTCGCCGGATAGCGCAGGCGGACGGTCTGCGCCTTAATGGTGATGCCGCGCTCGCGCTCGATGTCCATCGAGTCGAGCACTTGCTCCTTGCCCGCCATCTCGCGGTCGGACAGCCCGCCGGTCAGCTGGATCAGCCGGTCGGCCAGCGTCGACTTGCCATGGTCGATGTGGGCGACAATGGAGAAATTGCGGATGTTGGAAATGGGCGCGGCGCTCATGCGCGCGGGATAGCACCGCGCCCCGGTAGCGGCAACCAGAGACGCCATTATTTTCAGCGGTTTGTGACGTGCGGGAGCGGTTGAATCCGCCGTCCGGTGCCGTTTGCCGCCGGCATGTCGGACAGAGGGGTTGTCCTTATCGTGCGGCGGCGCGAAGCAGAGACCAGCGGACCGGCTTGACGATATCTCGTGTTTGAGAAATTATCTCATATATGGAAAGAGTCGACGTCTGGCAGGAAAACGATCGGAAACTGGCGCAGCGGCTGCGCGGCCTGCGCGGCGAAAGACGCTGGTCGCTTGACGATCTGGCCGCGCGCAGCGGCATCAGCCGCGCCACCCTGTCGCGGATGGAGAACAACGAGGTCAGCCCGTCGGCCTCGGTGCTCGGGCGGTTGTGTGCGGCCTATGGCCTGACGATGTCGCGGCTGCTGGCGCAGGTCGAGGGCGAGAGCGCGGCGCTGGTCGCACGCAAGGATCAGCCGCTCTGGATCGATCCGACGACCGGTTTTCGCCGCCGTTCGCTGTCGCCGCCGGCTCCCGAATTCGAATGCGAGCTGCTGGAATGCGAGCTGCCGGCCGGTATCAGCATCGCCTATGAGGCGCCTGCGCGACCGGGGCTGGAACACCATCTCTATTTGCGGGCCGGCGCGCTGGACCTCGTCATCGACGGGCGCGGCCATAAGCTCGCGCCTGGCGACTGCCTGCGCTACCGCCTGTACGGCGCGAGCGAGTTCCGCACGCCGAAGGGGCGCGGCGCGCATTATCTGCTGGTGGTTCGCTGAGAGGCCATACGGATGCTGACGATCGCGCGCCTGAGCGTTGCTGAACTGGAGGCGAACACCGAGGCGCTGGCGGACATCCTGCATGCCTGCGTCAACGCCGGCGCCGGTGTCGGCTTCGTGCAGCCGTTTCCCCTGCAGGCCGCGCGCGGGTTTTGGCGTGACAGCGTGCAGCCTGCTGCGGCGCGTGGGGTCCGCATCGTGCTTGCCGCGAGACTTGACGAGACGCTCGCGGGCACGGTGCAACTCGGCATCGACACCATGCCGAACCAGGTCCACCGCGCCGACGTGATGAAGCTGTTGGTGCATCCGACCTATCGGCGGCGCGGCATCGGCCGGGCGCTGATGAGTGAGGTCGAGCGCATTGCGCTCGGCCTGCAACGCACGCTGCTGACGCTCGACACCGTCACCGGCGACAAGGCGGAGCCGCTGTATCTCTCGCTCGGCTACACCCTGGTCGGCTGCATCCCGAACTATGCGCGCTCGGCGCATGGTCGCGGCTTCGATGCGACCAGCATCATGTACAAGACGCTGGCTGCATGAGGTGTGCCAGTGCGGGCTCGATCGTTGCGGTTGGGTCGTTCTAGCTCGGATCGGCAGCGCTGCGGGGCGCTCGCGCGCGGCGTTATTCGTCTTCGCCGAACTTGTCGGTGATCAGAGCGGTCAACGCCTCCACCGCTTCGCGCGCCTGCGGCCCGGTGGCCGAGACGATGACGCTGGTGCCCGGGCCCGCTGCCAGCATCATCAGCCCCATGATGGAGCTGCCGCCGACGGTCTCGTTGTTACGGGTGACGGTGATGTCGGCATTGAAGCGTTCCGCCATCTGCACGAATTTCGCCGAGGCGCGCGCGTGCAGGCCGCGCTTGTTGGTGATGGGGATTTCGCGGACGACGGTCCCGCCCGAAGGATTGTTCACTGGTTCGCTGCCGCCGATCCCGTCGATCATTTGCCGGCGAGCACGCGGCTGGCGATGGTGACGTATTTGCGGCCGGCTTCCTGAGCCGCAGAAATCGCCTCCGGCAGCGGTCGGCTGTCGCGTACTTTCGCGAGTTTCACCAGCATCGGCAGGTTGATGCCGGCGAGCACCTCGACCTTCGGCCGGCTCATACACGAGATGGCCAGGTTCGATGGCGTACCGCCGAACATGTCGGTGAGGATTGCGACGCCATCGCCGCTGTCGACGCGCTTCACCGCCTCGATGATGTCACCGCGACACAGATCGGCATCGTCTTCGGCGCCGATCGTGATCGACTCAATCTGCTTCTGCGGACCCATTACGTGTTCGAGCGCCGCTTTGAACTCGTCGGCGAGACGCCCGTGGGTCACAAGTACGAGACCAATCATAAAAGACTCCTCGTGCGTGCGCTTGTTTGCACTGCACGAAAGGCGGACATCTTGACCATCCAGGTCACGGGTGCAAGGGGGCAAAATGCGCTTTGTGGCCCTGCTGTGGCGCTTGGGATACGTGCGACAGGTCGATGCCAAGCCGATAGTGGCGCTTATATGGTTACCAATTCCCTTCCGGCAATCGTCGAAAAGTCGCACCTTATCCTGCGCTTAGGGGGCTTGTGATCAGCGTCGCGATCACCAAGGGCAGCGGGTCGAAGCCTGTTTCGACTGGGATTCGGGGTAGTTTTATACCAGAAATTGCCACAAAGCCCGCTTCCGGGACCGGCAAACGGGCCGCATCCGACGCCGCGAGGTCGACCACCAGTCCGATCGCCGCCTGTGGAATAAAGTCGCAGCGGCGGATGCCGAGGCCGCGAACCTCGATCAGGCCGGCCAGGGCCGGGGCCGGGTGCGCGATCAAGTCGCCGTCGGCCGCGGTGAGATAAAGGCGGTCGTCGCCGACGAGAAGGGTCGGCGGAATCTGGCCGGCCCGCCCGGCCAGGATCAGGCCGAAGGCCAGCCGCGACTTGCCGGCGCCGGAGGGGCCGCGAATCAGGATGCCGGTGGTGCCGGACCGGACCGCGGAGGCATGCACCGTCGCGCCGGTGGGCTGATCGGTGGCGGCCTGCGGCTCGGCCGCGGTCATGTCGCGGGAAGCCGAACCACGAAGCGGGCGCCGAGCACCGGCGTCTCGCCGCTCGGCTCGGTGTTGCCGATGCGGTTCTCGGCCCAGATCTTGCCGCCATGGGCCTCGACGATCTGCTTGGAGATCGACAGGCCGAGCCCGGAATTCTGGCCGAAGCCCTGGTGCGGCCGGTCGGTGTAGAAGCGCTCGAAGATGCGCTCGAGCGCGTCGGGGCGGATGCCGGGACCTTCGTCATCGATGACGATCTCGATCTCGTTGCGCAGGCGGCGGCAGGTGACGCGAACGATGCCGCCTTCGGGCGAGAACGAGCAGGCGTTCGACAGCAGGTTCGAGATCACCTGGCCGAGACGCGAATCGTGGCCTGGCGTCGAGAACGTGTCGTTCGGATTGCCTTCGAAGCGCACCTGCACGGTGACGTTGCTGGTGTTGTGCTTGGTCTCGTTCGAGACGGTGACGAGCGTCGTCAGCAGTCGGCGCATATCCACCGGCACCACGTCCTGGCGCTGCAGCTCGGCATCGAGGCGACTCGCATCGGAGATGTCGGAGATCAGCCGGTCGAGCCGACGGACGTCGTGCTCGATCACCGCCAACAGCCGCGAGCGGCTGTTTTCGTTGCGCGCGAGTGGCAGCGTCTCCACCGCCGAGCGCAGCGAGGTGAGCGGGTTCTTCAATTCGTGCGCGACGTCGGCGGCGAACCGCTCGATCGCCTCGATGCGGTTGTAGAGAGAGGTGGTCATCTCGCGCAGCGCGCCGGACAGGTGGCCGATCTCGTCGCGGCGGCGGGTGAAGTCCGGGATCTCGATACGCGTCTTGACGCGGCGGCGGACGTGATCGGCGGCATCCGCAAGACGCCGCACCGGGCCGGCGATGGTGCTGGCGAGCAGGAGCGACAGCACGATCATCACCGCGGCGGCGATACCGAACACGCGCAGGATGGCGATGCGCTCGGCGGTGACCATCTGGTCGATGTCGTCGCCCTGGGTCGAGAGCATCAGCGCCCCGTTGATGGCGCGGAAACGCTGCACCGGCACCGCGACCGAGACGATCACTTCACCGCGGTCGTTGATGCGCACCGCCGAGGCCTTGGTGCCGTTGAGCGATTGCGCGACCTCGGCATAGCCCTTGCCGTTCTCGGGCCCGAGTTCGCGATAGGGCGGCAGATCGCCGCGATTGAGCCAGGTGCGGATGGCGATCATCGTGCGCTCGGCGAGGCCCGGCTTGCCGCGTTCCGGCGGCGGCAGGTCGAAGCGCAGCACGTCGCCGCGGGCGAACTGATCGCGGCTGTCCAACAGCAGCACGCCGTCGCGGTCATAGATGCGCGCGCGCGTCTTGGTCGGCGAGATCAGGCCGCGCAGCACCGGAGCGATGCGCACCGGGTCGATCGGAAAGTCGAGGCCCGACAGGGTGTCTTCCGAGGGCCCGTAGGTTTCGCCGGGCTTGAGGTCGAGCAGACGGTCGGGATCGATGGTGATGCCGTTCGAGTCGGTGGTGCCGGTGGCGGCGATCGCGCGGGCGATGATCTCTCCCTGCACCAACAGGCTCTGCGCCTGCGCATCGATCAGGCCGGCGCGGAATTGGGAGAGGTAGAGCACGCCGGCGAGCAGCGCGATCAGGCCGGTCAGATTGAGAAAGAGGATGCGCCGCGTCAGGCTCGAAAAGGTGAGGCTGAGCAGATACTGGCCGGTCCATTGCAGCCAGTCCGGCACATGCACCCCGTCCGGCACGCGCAGCCAGCCAGGCCGCCGCAACGTGCGAAACCGCGCGCGCGCAGGCTTGGCTGCGCCGCCCGGCTTGCTGGCCGGCGTGGCTGGAGGTGAAGGCCGCTCGCGCGCGGCGCTTCGATCAAGGACTGGTCGGTCAAGCAACGGTCAGCTCAGCCCGCTTGTTGCGTGATGATGCGCAATGACGTGCCCGAGTTTAGCCCGGCTCCCCGCGGCGGATCAAACGCGCCGCGCGCGGTGGAACACTCAGGTTTCCTTGAAGCGATAGCCGACGCCGTAAAGCGTCTCGATCATGTCGAAGTCGTCGTCGGCGGCCTTGAACTTCTTGCGCAGCCGTTTGATGTGGCTGTCGATGGTGCGGTCGTCCACATAGACTTGGTCGTCGTAGGCAGCGTCCATCAGCGCGTTGCGGCTCTTCACCACGCCGGGCCGGGTCGCGAGCGCCTGCAGGATCAGGAATTCGGTCACTGTCAGCGTCACCGGCTCGTTCTTCCAGGTGCAGGTGTGCCGCTCGGGGTCCATGCGGAGCAGGCCGCGTTCGAGCGCCTTCGGATCGGCTTCCTTCGGCGCCGCGTTCGGATCCTTCGGCGTCACCCGCCGCAGCACGGCCTTGACGCGCTCCACCAGCAGCCGCTGCGAGAACGGTTTGCGGATGAAGTCGTCGGCGCCCATCTTCAGGCCGAACAGTTCGTCGATCTCTTCGTCCTTGGAGGTGAGGAAGATCACCGGCAGGTCGGACTTCTGGCGCAGGCGGCGCAGCGTCTCCATGCCGTCCATGCGCGGCATCTTGATATCGAGAATCGCCAGGTCCGGCGGGGTGCCACGGAAGCCATCCAGCGCGGAGGCGCCATCGGTATAGGTCATGATCCGATAACCTTCGGCTTCCAGCGCGATCGAAACGGACGTGAGAATATTACGGTCGTCGTCGACGAGGGCGATTGTGGGCATTAGCCTGCTTTCTGGGTCGGGTTTCTGGGTCAAGGCGCCGCGACCGGCGGAGCTTACGAACTGTGTCGGCCCCCTCGGGGCCTGGAACGGGGCTCAGCCAGCAATGCAAGCTGGGCTGAAATGTGACGCATTCGACCGAAAACGCATGCGATTTCCATAGGTTCCAAACTGGAAGCACACGCTGCGATGGACAAACGGGGACGAATTCCGTGCTTAATGGTCCCGAATAATCCCGCCATCGCCTTCGGCCGGGCCGGGCGCTGTTTAACCCGTCCGGTGCCGATCTTCCAGCCCTAAGGACTCAACCGATGCAGCCTAGCGCGAAATTCGATTCCGTTCAAACAGTCAAGTCTTTGATTCGCAGCGGGAAACAAGGGGCGCTGGCGACCCTGATGCCCGGCAGCGGGGATCCGTATTGCTCGCTGGTGAACGTGGCGACGGCCTCGGACGGTATGCCCTTGCTGCTGATCTCGAAGCTCGCCATCCACACCAAGAACGTCCTGGCCGATCCGCGCGTCTCGCTGATGATCGACGAGCGGCGTGCGGGCGATCCGCTGGAGGGCGCGCGGGTGATGATCGCGGGCCGGGCCGAATCCGTGACGGCGCCAGCGCTCGAACCCGTACGGCGGCGCTACCTGCTGCGCCATCCGAGCGCTGCCGCGTTCGTTGATTTCCCCGACTTCTCGTTCTTCCGAATCGTCCCTGCGAGCGTTCACCTGGTCGCGGGCTTCGGCCGGATCGAGACGCTGGAGGGCGCGCGGGTGTTGACTGATCTGACCGGTGCGGAGGAGGTGCTGGCTGGCGAGGCGAGCGCGGTGGAGCACATGAATGAAGACCACATGGATGCCAATGCGCTCTACGCGACCAGGCTGCTCGGTGCTGCCGATGGTCCCTGGCGCATCACGGGTCTCGATCCCGATGGCGCGGACCTTGCGCTCGGTGATGCGACGCTGCGCCTGCCATTTCCTGAACGGGTGACAAGCGCGCTGGCGCTGCGCAAGATGTTGGTGGCGCTGGTCGGCGAGGCGAGGGCCAAGACGAGTTAACCATCGCCTCTTGAGCACGACTCATTATTGTGCGCTGCAATCGCATTGCTCAACGCCGAGCCATGCATCAGAGTCGCGGCAGAAAGCCGCGATCGTGCGTTTTTGTGTGCGCAACCAAGAGGTTGTTGGGAACTAACCGGGAGGGTTCACGACGCATGTCACCCAATTGTCTAAATTGATCCGGATCAGCTTGGCAATTGGAGCGTTCGCCACTATTAGATCGCCGGACTGAGGCCGGACCGTTATAGTCCGCAGGCACCCGCGATTGTCTTGGTGGTGATGCAAGCAAGCCGTGGGCTCGAGGAGGAAGACTTCGTGAAAAATACGGGCGTGCACAACGGTGCCTTCGGCGCCGACAAATTCGGTTTCAAAAAACTGGAAGAGGTGAAGTGGAATCTCGGTGCGCCCGCGCTCTACGAATATGCGCTGCGTGACAACGAGGCGATCGTCACCTCCGAAGGTGCGCTGTGCGCGGAAACCGGATCGCACACCGGCCGCTCGCCGAAAGACAAATTCACGGTCCGCGACGCGACCACCGAGAAGACCGTGTGGTGGGGCGGCAACCAGTCGATCACCTCGGATCAGTTCAAGACCCTGCTCGACGACTTCCTCAAACACGCCGAAGGCAAATCGCTCTACGCTCAGGACCTCTACGGCGGTGCCGATCCCGCCTTCCGCATCAAGACCCGCGTCTACACCGAACTCGCCTGGCACTCGCTCTTCATCCGCACGCTGCTGATCCGTCCCGAGCTGAAAGAGCTCGCGAGCTTCACGCCAGACCTTACCATCCTCGACTTCCCCTCCTTCAAGGCTGATCCGAAGCGCCACGGCGTCCGCACCGAGACGGTGGTCGCGATCGACTTCGCCCGCAAGATCGTACTGATCGGCGGCTCGCAGTATGCCGGCGAGATGAAGAAGTCGGTGTTCACCACGCTGAACTACTACCTGCCTGAACAGGGCGTGATGCCGATGCACTGCTCCGCCAATGTCGGCGAGGCGGGCGACACGGCGATCTTCTTCGGCCTCTCCGGCACCGGCAAGACCACGCTCTCGGCCGACCCGAATCGCACGCTGATCGGCGACGACGAGCACGGCTGGGGCAAGGAAGGCGTCTTCAACTTCGAGGGCGGCTGCTACGCCAAGTGCATCAAGCTTTCGCAGGAAGCCGAGCCGGCGATCTATGCCGCGAGCCAGCGCTTCGGCACCGTGCTCGAAAACGTGGTGTTCGATCCGATCACCCGCGTCGTCGATTTCGACGACGGCTCGAAGACCGAGAACACCCGTTCGGCCTATCCGCTCGACTTCATCCCGAATGCGTCCCGCACCGGCCGCGCCGGTCAGCCGAAGAACCTGGTCATGCTCGCCGCCGACGCGTTCGGCGTGATGCCGCCGATCGCCAAGCTGACGCCGGCGCAGGCGATGTACCACTTCCTGTCCGGCTACACCGCCAAGGTTGCCGGCACCGAGCGCGGCGTCACCGAGCCCGAGCCCGAGTTCTCCACCTGCTTCGGCTCGCCGTTCCTGCCGCGGCATCCGGGCGAATACGGCGACCTGCTGCGCAAGCTGATCGCCGAGCACAACGTCGATTGCTGGCTGGTCAACACCGGCTGGACCGGCGGCAAGTATGGCGTCGGCCGCCGCATGCCGATCAAGGTCACCCGCGCGCTGCTGACTGCGGCGCTGAACGGTTCGCTGCGCAACGCCGACTTCCGCACCGACAGGTATTTCGGTTTCGCCGTCCCGACCTCGCTGCCGGGCGTCGAGCCGCATATCCTCGACCCGATCAAGACCTGGGCCGACAAGGCCGAGTTCGACAAGACCGCGCGCAACCTCGTGGCGATGTTCCAGAAGAATTTTGCCAAGTACGAAGATCACGTCGATGCCGACGTTCGCGCCGCGGCGCCGGAAGTGAAGCTGGCTGCTGAATAAGCATCGTTTTCGAAGCGTTCGTCAGTGCGAGAGGGCGGCTGCGAGGCCGCCCTTTTGTTTTGCGCGGTCGGACTGCTGACGGAGGACAGACTCCTTCGGAAACCACTACACACTTGTCCGGATCGTGCCTTAGTCTGGGCGCCAACAACAAGAGGAGCGACCATGAAGGCGGCGGTCTATTATCAGAACGGCGGACCCGAAGTTCTCAAGTACGAAGAGGTGCCGGACCCGATGTGCCGTCCAAAAGGCGTCGTCATCCGCATCGAGGCGGTCAGCATCGAGGGGGGCGATACGCTGAACCGCTTCGGCGGGCCGCTTGCGACCACGCCGCACATCGTCGGCTACCAGGCGGCGGGCGAGATCATCGAGGTTGGCTCGGAGGTGAGCCATCTCAAGATCGGTCAGAAGGTCGTTGCTTCCGATGCCTATGGATCGCATGCGGAAAAATGGGGCGTGCCCGCGCGTGCGTGCTGGGTCATTCCCGACGGCCTCGATGTGAGGCACGCCGCCGTTGTTCCGGTGCCGTTCGGCACTGCCGACGAATGCCTGTTCGAGTTCGGCCGGTTGAAGGCGGGCGAGACCGTACTAATCCAGGCCGGTGCCAGCGGCGTTGGTGTGGCCGCGATCCAGCTGGCCAAGCGCGCCGGCGCCCGCGTGCTGGCAACCGCGTCAAGTGAGGAGCGGCTGCAGGCGCTGAAGCCGCTCGGCCTCGATGATGGCATCAACTATCGGACGGAAGATGTCGTCGAGGCGGTGATGCGGCTGACCGACAAGAAGGGCGTCAACCTGGTGGTCGACTCCGTGGGCGGGTCGACACTGCAGGGGAGCATTCGTTCGCTCGGCCATCGCGGCCGCGTGTCGATGGTCGGCCGTGCCGGTCGCGAGCCCATGACCGTCAACGTGCAAAGCCTGATGGCCGGCAACCGCTCGCTGACCGGCGTGTTTCTCGGTGCCGAGATCGCCACCGAACGCGGCTACAACAACATCCAGCGGCTGTTGAACGAGGTGGCCAAGGGTGAACTGAAGGTCGTCATCGACAAGACCTTCCCGCTCCAGGATGCGGCCGCCGCGCATGCCTATATCGAGAGTCGCAAGGCAGTCGGGCGTGTGCTGCTGATTCCGTAAACCCGACAGATTGGCTCTTCATGGTGAGGAGCGGTGCGCGCATGATCTCGAAAAGTGCGGAGCAGTTTTCGGATCGGATCATGCTCAAGCAAACACCGCATCTCGAGCCATGAGGCCAAAACCATAGGACCAGGCGGCCAACCGGCGCTGCTGCATCGCCTCATCCTTCGAGACGCCGCGCGTTGCGCGGCTCCTCAGGATGAGGGGCGGCTACTCACCCTCGCCGAGGACCAGCGCCGCCTGCCGGGCGCAGCGTAGGATTTCATCGGACAGAGCAGTGTCGTCGGCGACGCGTGACAGGTTGATGGCTCCGACCATCATGCAGGCGATAGCGACGGCGCGCTCACGCGAGCCCGGATCGCCGGAGAGTGCGTTTTCGATCGACTGGATCAGGCGGCGAATATGCAATGTCATCGCCGCGCGGGCCGCGCCGCCCGCGCGGGCGGTCTCGCCGCTCAGCGTGGAGATCGCGCAGCCCTGGGCCGGCGAGTCGCGATGGGCGCGGCTCAGATAGCTGCGGGTCTTGGCGCGCAGCGAACGATCTTCGCCAATCGCCATGTGCCCGGTCTTGGCGCCGTCGCGCAGGGCTTCCTTCAGCGCCTCCGCCACCAGTTCGTCGCGGGTGGCGAAATGGCCGTAGAAGCCGCCGTGGGTCAGGTTCACCGCCTGCATCAGCTTGGCGATGCTGAGGCTCTCCAGGCCTTCTTCCCGAATCTGCTTCGCCGCAGTGGTCAGAATTCGCTGCCGGCTGCGCGCCTTGTCCGCCTGTGAGTGACCCATCGCAATGCTCCGCCGCACATTTCCTGCTTGACGATCAGAATGATGATCATCATGCTGATCTGGATGATCATCATCATTTAGCGGAACCTAGCACGAACCGCGCGGCCGGACCATCGCCGGCGGTCGAACCCCGGGGAGGAGACGATGGCCGAGACCCAAGCTGCCGAAGGACGCATCCGCCACGAGGTGCATGGCCGCGTGCTGAAGATCGTCATCGACAACGCAACCAAGCGGAACGCGTTCAGCCCGGAGATGATGGAGCAATTGTCCGAGGCGTTGACGCTGCTGGACCGCAGCGACGACCTCTGGGTGGGGGTGCTGTGCGCCGAGGGCGATCACTTCACGGCGGGGCTCGACATGCCGAAGTTCTTCGGCCCGACCGCCAAGCCGCGCAAGCGCGTCGAGGGCAATGTCGATCCGTTCGGACTCACCAAGCGCTGCCGCAAGCCGGTGGTGACCGCCGTGCAGGGCATCGTCTTCACGGTCGGCATCGAGATCATGCTGGCGGGCGATATCGTCATCGCCGCCGACGATTGCCGCTTCTGTCAGATGGAATCCAAGCGCGGCATCGCTCCGCTCGGTGGCGCGCATTTCCGCTTCCTCACCCGCGCAGGCTGGGGCGACGCGATGTATCACCTGTTCCTGTGCGACGAGTTCAGCGCCGAGCGCGCCCACAAGATCGGCCTGGTACAGGAGGTGGTGCCGAAGGGGCAGCAGGTCGTGCGTGCGATGGAGATCGCGGCGCTGATCGCCCAGAACGCGCCGCTCGGCATCCAGGTCACCAAGGAGGCGGCGTTGATCTATATCGAAGCGGCCGAGAAGGCGGCGATCGACTACATCCCGACGATCCGCGAGCGGGTGCTGCAGTCGGAGGACGCCAAGGAGGGCATCCGCTCGTTCGTCGAGCGTCGCGCCGCGGTGTTCACGGGGCGCTGAAATGCCCCGCTGCGCCGGCTATTGCCGCGACGGGCGCGGTGGCGGGGCCTGACCGGTCGTCTGCGGAGCGTCGATCGAGCCGGTGTGGTCATCGGCCTTGTCGGCCGGAATCGGCGCGATCTTCATCTCGCCGAGCCGCGCGCGGGTCGCCGCCGACAGTCCCGGATAGCTCTCGACCGGTGTGAACTCGCCCTGGCCGTCGGCGCGGGCGCCGTTGTAGGCGACGAGGCCGGTGCTGGTGGCGACCACGTCGCCCGGCTTCAGCGTGGTGTCGAGCGAGATATCGACCGGCGCGAGACCGACCGGATCGCGTCCGTTGCAGGAGCAGTCGGAGGCGATTGTCTTGCGATAGGCGAAGGCGTTGTCGATGTCGGCATAGCGCTCGCCGTCCATCGAGATCGCGCGTTCGATCTGGCTGCCGAAGAATACCTTGGTCGCCGTGGCGGGACAGAATGCCTGGCACACCGCCGTCGGCGACATGTCGTTGCGCCCGAACACCGCGAAATGCCGGCCGTCGCACATGCGCACGCAATGGGCGGTGGAGCGGGCATAGCCGCCGCCATTGGCCTGTGGCGCGGGCGCGCCGCCTCGATCGGGCTCGGCGGCCGGCGGTCGTGCGGGTCTCGGTTCCTCCTGCGTTCCGAACAGGAAGTCGAAGAAGCCGGCGGCGGCGGGCCGTGGAACCGTAAGGCTGAGGACGACGGCCGTGGCCAGCATCAGCGCGATGCGGCCGCGAGGGCGCTTGATATGCAGGTGGAAACGCAACGCGGACTCCCCATTCAGGCAGCATCGCTTGCCGGGTACTGGCCCGGATCAAGGTCGTTTAACCCTAGAAGGAGGATGGTAAATGAGCGGTTTCCGGCAAAACCGCGGCCGCGCCGCGGTTTGTTTTTGTCAGCCGAAGAACAGCCAGCCTGCAAGCAGGAACACCGGCAGCAGGATGCCGCAGGACCACAGCATGTAGCCAAAGAAGCTCGGCATCGCGACGCCGGCGCTGCGCGCGATCGCGTAGACCATGAAGTTCGGCGCGTTGCCGATGTAGGAGTTGGCGCCCATGAACACCGCGCCGGTGGAGATGGCGGCGAGCGTTGCGGCGCCGCTCGTCATCAGCGTCTTCGGATCGCCGCCGGCAAGCTCGAAGAACACGAGGTAGGTCGGTGCGTTGTCGAGGAACGACGACAGTCCGCCGGTCAACCAGAAGTAGGCAAGATTGTTGGCGCTGCCGTCGGCCTGGGTGACGAGCTTGACCAGCGGTGCGAAGGCCCCTTGCGTGCCCGCCTGCAGCATCGCCATCACCGGCACGATGCAGACGAAGATGCCGGCGAACAGCAGCGCCACCTCCTGGATCGGCCCCCAGGAAAAGCCGTTGGCCTTGCGGTGGGAGCGGCTGGTGAGCAGCACCGAAGCGACGGTGACCAGGATGAAGGTGATGTCGCGCAACAGGTTCTGCAGTTCGAGGTCGGTCCCGGCGATGTGGAAGACGATGCCGGGCTTCCAGGAGGCGCTCAGCAGGATTGCGCCGATGATGATCGCGATCAGCACGAAATTGATCTTGCCGTGCAGGTACAGCGGCGAATCCGGCGTCGGGTCAGCCTTCGGGCTCTTGCCCTCGCGGCGGTGCAGGGCGATGTCGAGCAGCATGAAAATGCCGAGCACGAGTCCGCCCACCGTCAGCGTTTCGATGAACAGGTGTTGCGTGGTCCAGAAGAAATCGACGCCTTTCAGGAAGCCGATGAACAGCGGTGGATCTCCGAGCGGAGTCAGCGAGCCGCCGATGTTGGAAACCAGGAAGATGAAGAAGATCACCACATGCACGTTGTAGCGGCGGTCGTCGTTACAGCGGAGCAGCGGGCGGATCAGGATCATCGAGGCGCCGGTGGTGCCGACGATGCTGGCGAGCACCATGCCGACGCCGAGCAGCACGGTGTTGGTGAAGATGCTGTCGTGCAGGTTGCCTTCGAGATAGATGCCGCCGGCGGTGGTGAACAGCGCGAGCAGCAGCAGGATGAAAGGGATGTATTCCAGCAGCGCCGTGTGCGCCAGCGTCGGCACCGCAGCGCCCGCGCCGAACATGACGAACAGCGGGACGACCACCAGCGCCGCCCAGAAGGCGGCGAACTTGCCATAGTGATGTTCCCAGACATGGGGATAAAGAACCGGGCCAGTCGCGATCGACAGCAGGATACCCGCGAACGGCAGCGCCCACAGCAGCGAGAGCTTGGCGCCGTCGATCGCCTCCGCAGCCGCCGCAGGCGTTGCGACCAGGCAGGCGGCCGTGGCCGCTGCGATGACGCGAAGCTTCATGATCCCCCCAGTGGTTCTCGCCCCTGCGGGGTTTTAGCGAAGACGCCGATGTCCCGCAAATGCCGGGTGCCGAAAATCAGAGGCCGGCGCGCTCATGTTCGCGCCGCTAGAACCGGCACCAGGACAAGACCGCGAACACCGGCAGCAGCACGATCGTCGACCAGGCGATGAAGCCGAAGAAACTCGGCATCGCCACGCCGCGTTCGCTGGCGATGGCATAGACCATGAAGTTCGGAGCATTGCCGATATAGGTCAGTGCCCCCATGAACACCGCGCCGAGTGAGATCGCGGCCAGCGTTGGAGCGAGCTCCGTCATCAGCTGCGCCGCGTCGCCGCCGGCGAGGCCGAAGAACACCAGATAGGTCGGCGCGTTGTCGAGGAAGCCGGAGAGGATGCCGGTCAGCCAGAAGTACATGACGTCGCGCGGTGCGCCGTCCGCCGTGCTGACGGCGGCGATCAGCCAGGAGAACGCGCCGTCGCGGCCCGCCTGCAGCATCGCCAGCACTGGGATGATGCAGGTGAAGATGCCCGCGAACAGGATCGCCACCTCGCGAATCGGCTCGAAGGTGAAGCCGTTATTCCTGCGGTGCTCGTTCGGCGTCAGCCAGAGCGACAGCCCGGCGATGGCGAGCAGCGCGAAATCGCGCGCGAGGTTCTGCAGTTCGACCCTGGTGCCGAGCACGTCGAAGCCGATATCCGGCTTCCACAGCGCGGAGCCGAGGATCGCGCCGATGATCAGCGCGATCAGCGCGAGGTTGATCAGCCCGCGTACCTTCAGCTTCAGCGGTTGCGCCGGCGGCAGGGCGATGCGCTCGCGTCGCGCATAGATCTGATCGACCACCGCGAAGATCGCCAGCAGCGCCAGCGTGACCAGCAGCGTGTCGTGCCACAGGTGCGTGGTGGTCCAGAAGAAGTCGACGCCCTTCAGGAAGCCGATGAACAGTGGCGGATCGCCGAGCGGTGACAGCGCGCCGCCGATGTTGCAGACCAGAAAGATGAAGAACACCACCACATGGGCGTTCGCGGCCCGGCCGGCATTGGCGCGCAGCAGCGGCCGGATCAGGATCATCGCGGCGCCCGTGGTGCCGACGACGCTGGCGATCAGGGTGCCGAAGCCGAGCAGCGCGAGATTGGTGGTGGTCGTGCCGCGCAGGTTGCCGGTGATGAGAATGCCGCCCGCCACCACGTAGAGCGCGAACAGGAGCACGATGAAGCTCATGTATTCGGCGAGCGCCGCATGCACCAGTGCGGCGAGCGCGGTGCCGGTGCTATAGGCGAGCGCCAGCGGCACCATCAGCAGGACGCTCCAGGCGAGCGCGAACTTGCCGTAGTGATGATGCCAGAGGCGGGCGAAGAACAGCGGGCCGGCGGCGATGGTGAGCAGGATGCCGATGAACGGCAGCGCCCATGGCCAGGTCAGCGCAGCGCCGTCGAGCGCGGCGGCGTGCGCGAGGCCGGACGATGCCAGCAGCATGACGAGGGCGAGCGCGGGAATGGCAGCGGCGAAACGCCTGAACATGATACGGACGGTCCTTGTCGCGACGGCCCGGGCCTAGCAAGTGCGGGATCGCCTGCAAAGGCGGCCAGCGGACCCACCATGGGACGCGTTGACGCGGGTCGGCGAGCGTTGCGTCCTGGCCCGCCGGCCTGAGGCCCTACGACTTGGGGTTGAGAAACTCGCCGGCCTTGAACAGCGCGCGAAACGGAATGCCGGCTGCCTCAAAGGTCTCGGCCGCGCCTTCCTCGCGGTCGACCATGGTGAAGGCGAGCACCACGTTGCCGCCCGCCTCGCGCACCGACTCCACCGCCTTGATCGCCGAGCCGCCGGTGGTGGTGACGTCCTCGACGATGACGACGCGCTTGCCCTGCAGCGTTTCGTCCTTGGCGAGGCCTTCGACCAGCAGCTTCGCGCCGTGCTCCTTCGGCTTCTTGCGGACGAAGAAGGCGGCGATCGGATGCCCCTTGATCCAGGAGAGCTGCGCGATCGCACCGGCAAGCGGCACGGCGCCCATTTCGAGCCCGCCGATATAGTCCAGCCCGTCGTCCTTCAGCGCATCATAGGTCAGTTCGGCCAAGAGCGCGGCGCCTTCGGGGTCGAACATCGTCGGCTTGAGGTTGAAGTAGAAATCGCTCTTGCGGCCGGAGGCCAAGGTGATCTCGCCCCGGCCGAACGAGCGCTTGGCGATGATTTTGGCAAGGCGTGCGCGTGAAGCGGAGATGGACAAGGGCGGTCTCGCTGGCTGATTGGGATCGGGGCGGATTCTAAATGTCGCACGGTGGACATTCCAGACCGGATCGCGCACCGTCAACAGGGCAGGACTATCCGCAAAGGCTCGCTATGACCATTGATTTGTACACCTGGAACACGCCGAACGGGCGCAAGATCAGCGTCGCGCTGGAGGAGATGGGGCTGCCGTACACGGTGCGCCCGGTCAATATCGGCAAGGGCGAGCAGCGTGAGGCCGAGTTCCTGAAGCTGAGCCCGAACGGTCGGATTCCGGCGATCGTCGATCCGGACGGGCCGGGCGGCGGCCCGGTCAGCGTGTTCGAATCCGGAGCCATTCTGCTTTACCTCGGCGAGAAGACCGGCCAGTTCCTGCCTGCCGACTTGCGCAAGCGCATTCCGGTGCTGGAGTGGCTGATGTGGCAGATGGGCGGCTTCGGGCCGATGCCGGGTCAGGTGCATCACTTCTTGACGGTGGAGAACGAGCAGGACCGGCGCTACGGCCTGGAACGCTACATGGCCGAGACGCGCAGGCTCTACGGCGTCTTGAACCGGCGGTTGGAGGATCGCGATTACGTGGCGGGCGATCTGTCAGTGGCGGATTTCGCCATCCTCGGCTGGGCCTGGCGGCATGAGCGGCACAAGGTGTCGTTCAGCGATTTTCCCAATGTGGGCCGCTGGTACGACCGGCTGCTGGCGCGGCCGGGCGTGGCGCGTGGGCTCGCGGTGAAGCTGGATTAGCTAAAGCATGATCCGGAAAAGTGTGACGCGGTTTTCCGAAAAGATCATGCTTAGACAGGGAGCTAAAGCGCGAGAATGATTCATCCAAATCTCATCGCGCTTTAGATGACTGGATGTCCCCCTTCGCGGGTGTGACGATCGTGGCCTCACGCTAGGTCTTGCGCGCCTCGAATGCCATGCGCAACGCGAGGCCGGCGAGCACCGTGCCCATCAGCCAGCGCTGGAGCATGAGCCAGGCCGGGCGTTTGCCGAGGAAGGATGCGATCGAACCTGCCGCGAGCGCGATCATCGCATTGACGCTGAGGCTGATGGCGATCTGGGTGAAGCCCAGCACGATCGATTGCGCGAACACGCTGCCCTGTGCCGGATCGATGAACTGCGGCAGCAGCGCAAGGTAGAGCATCGCGATCTTCGGGTTGAGCAGGTTGGTGACGAAGCCCATCGTGAACAGCTTGCGCGGCGAGTCGATCGCGAGCTTGCGCACCTCGAACGGCGAGCGGCCGTTCGGCTTCACCGCCTGCCAGGCGAGATAGAGCAGATAGGCGGCGCCCGCGAGCCGCAGCGCATCGTAGGCGTAGGGAATGGCGAACAGCAGCGCGGTGATACCGAACGCGGCGCACAGCATGTAGAACACGAAGCCGAGCGCAACGCCGCCGAGCGAGATCAGCCCCGCCACACGCCCCTGCGTGATCGACCGCGAGATCAGGTAGATCATGTTCGGGCCGGGCGTCAGCACCATGCCGAGCGACACGAGAGCGAAGGCGAGCAGGGCCGTCGATGAGGGCATGGGCGATTGCCTCGGAAGCGCGGATATGAGTGTAGCTTCTAGCGCGCCAAGCCCGCCCGTTCCATTGCGATTTCGTCGAAGCCGGCGCAACAATCGTGCGGAAAATGGGCGGACGAAAAAAGTGCCAGAGGACCGGACGCTCTCGTAAGCGGCGCCCGGCGCTTTGTCTCATTGTTCTGGCGCATCGGTCTGTCGAAAACCGCGCGCACGTTTCGGGCGAGACGCTAGTGAGCCTCGTCCCAGTTGGTCGCGGCGCGGGCGTCGACCTGCAGCGGCACCGACAGCACCACGGCCGGGAACGGTGCGTCCTGCATGGTGTGCTGTACCACCGGCAGCGTCGCCGCCACCTCGCCGTCCGGCACCTCGAAGATCAGTTCGTCATGCACCTGCAGCAGCATCTGCGCCGACAGCTTCTTCGCGGCGAGCGCATCCTCCATCCGGATCATGGCGCGGCGGATGATGTCGGCGGCCGATCCCTGCAGGCGGGCGTTGATCGCGGCGCGTTCGTTGAACGCGCGCAGCGACGGGTTTGATGCCTTGATGTCCGGGTAGTGGCACTTGCGACCGAACAGCGTCGTCACATAGCCATGCTCGCGGCAGAACTCGCGCGTTTCGTCCATGTAGGCGCGGATGCCGGGGAAGCGCTCGAAGTACTTCTTAATGTAGGCGCTCGCTTCCTCGCGCGGGATGCCGAGCTGGTTGGCGAGGCCGAAGGCGGAGATGCCGTAGATGATGCCGAAGTTGATCGCCTTCGCGCGACGGCGAATTTCGCCGGGCATGTCCTTGATCGGCACGCCGAACATCTCCGATGCCGTCATCGCGTGAATGTCGAGTCCGTCGTTGAAAGCCTGCTGCAGCGATGGGATGTTGGCGATCTCGGCCAGCAGGCGCAGCTCGATCTGCGAGTAGTCGGCGGAGACGAGCTTGTGCCCGGGCGTCGCGACGAAGGCCTTGCGGATCTTGCGGCCGTCCTCGGTGCGCACCGGAATGTTCTGCAGGTTCGGCTCGGAGGACGACAGGCGGCCCGTCGTCGTCGATGCCAGCGCGTAGGAGGTGTGCACGCGTTTGGTGGTCGGATTGATGTAGCCGGGCAGCGCGTCGGTGTAGGTGGACTTCAGCTTGGTGACCTGGCGCCACTCCAGGATCCGCTTGGGGAATTCGTGGCCGGCCTCAGCCAGCTCGTCGAGGATCTGCGCCGAGGTCGACCAGGCGCCGGTCTTGGTCTTGGCGCCGCCGGGCAGGCCCATCTTACCGAACATGATGTCGCCGAGCTGCTTCGGGCTGCCGGGATTGATCGGCTCGCCCGCCATCTCCTGGATGCCGGCTTCCAGCCGTGCGGCGGTCTGGGCGAAATCACCGGAGAGGCGCGACAGCTCCTGCCGGTCCACGGCGATGCCGCGTTGCTCCATCCGCATCAGCGGCGTCACCAGCGGCCGCTCCAACGTTTCGTAGACGGCGTTCATGCGCTCGGCGACCAGCCGCGGCTTCAGCACGCGCCACAGCCGCAGCGTCATGTCGGCACGGCCGGCGCTGTACTCGGTGGCCCTTTCGAGCGTCACCTGATCGAAGCTCAGCCGGTTCTTCCCGGTGCCGGTGACGGCGTCGCGGCCGAGCGGCGTATGCCCCAGGGCGGCTTCTGCGAGAGCCGCGATGCCATGGTTGGTGCGGCCGGCGTCGAGCACATAGGAGATCAACATGATGTCGTCGATGCCGCGCACGGGGATGCCGTGCTGGGCCAGCACCAGCATATCGGCCTTGATGTCGTGGCCGACCTTCTGCACCGCGTCGGTCTCGAGCACCGGCTTGAGCGCGGCGAGGGCGTCGTTCAGCGCGATCTGATCCGGCACGAGACCCGCGGCGAACAGACCGGCGCCTTCGCCCGCCTGCTTGTGGACCAACGGCACATAGCACGCCTCGTTGTCGGCGAGTGCCAGCGAAACGCCGCAGAGCTCCGCCTGCATCGGATCGGGGCCGGTCGTCTCCAGCGCGATGGCGAGGAACCCTTGCTCGCTGGCGCGGGAGAGCCACGCCTGGAGGTCGTCGTGCGTGCGGAGCGTCGCATATTGCGTGCGATCGACCTTGCTGGCGCGTGCCGCGGCGGCGCGGGCCGTGGCAAGCGCCTGCGGGGTCCAGTCGCCGATGCCGTCGGTTTTCGCGGCGGGTGTCGCGCCCGGCGCGGGCTTCGCGGTGATCGCCGTACCCTTCGCCCGCGCGTCCGGCTCGCCGCCGAGCGGCAGGGTCTCGGGCGAAGCCGCCGGCGGCTCGACATGCGCAAACGAGCTCTTCAGCCGGTCGTCGGGAGCGACGTCGGAGGGGTCGATCTCGGAATAGTCGGCGACGCGCTTGGTCAGCGTCGAGAACTCCATCGCCTTCAGAAAGGCGATCAGCCGCCGGGCATCGGGTTCATGCACCGCGAGTTCGTCGAGCGGCACCTCGAGGGCGACATGGTCGTCGAGCAGCACCAGCTTGCGCGAGATGCGCGCCTTCTCGGCGTTCTCGACCAGCGCCTCGCGCCGCTTCGGCTGCTTGATCTCGCCCGCGCGTGCGAGCAGCGTGTCGAGGTCGCCATACTCGGTGATCAGCTGCGCCGCGGTCTTGATGCCGATGCCGGGCACGCCCGGCACGTTGTCGACGGAGTCGCCTGCGAGCGCCTGCACCTCGACCACCTTCTCCGGCGGCACGCCGAACTTCTCGATCACCTCGGCCACGCCGATACGCCGATCCTTCATCGTGTCGTACATCAGCACCTTGTCGGTGACGAGCTGCATCAGGTCCTTGTCGGACGAGACGATGGTGGTGACGGCGCCGCGTTCGCTGGCTTCCCGGGCATAGGTGGCGATCAGGTCGTCGGCCTCGAAGCCGATCTGCTCCAGGCACGGCAGCTCGAATGCCTTCACCGCTTCGCGGATCAGCGCGAACTGCGGGATCAGGTCGTCCGGCGCCGGCGGACGGTGCGCCTTGTAGTCGGGATAGAGATCGTTGCGGAAGGTGACTTCCGACTTGTCGAACACGATCGCCAGATGGGTCGGGCTGTTGTCCTTCGGCATGTCGCGCAGCAGCTTCCACAGCATGTTGCAGAAGCCGAGCACCGCGTTCACCTGCAACCCGTCGGACTTGCGGTTCAACGGCGGCAGCGCATGGTAGGCGCGGAAGATGTAGGACGAGCCGTCCACCAGGAACAGGTGCTGGCCCTGCATCGACGCGCCCGACGTGGCTTTTGCCACGGCCTTCGGCGGTTGCACGGGCTTCGCCGGCTCAGCCGCCATCGCAGCAGCGGATTTGGCGGGAGCAGGCTTGGCGGTGGATTTCGCTGCGGTCTTCTTGGGCGGCTTCGCGGGGGCTTTCGACATGGCGGCAATCTAGTGATTTCCGCCGCGCTTGGCACCCCGTTCCGGCGGCGAGCCAACGATAATTTTATGCCGCAAAGAGCACCGAAACCCGCACGACGCCAGGCGCCGCGCGGGCAGATGCTGTCACTCTGCTGCCTGCAGAGTCACTCGCGGCTTCGGCGTCAGCCAGAACGCGGCGGGACGATCGAACAGGAAGCGCAGCGCAGTGTTGCGCGTCAGCCACCAGATCGCCAGCGCGCCGATCACGCCGCTCGCGGTCACCAGCACGGCCATCACGCCAACATCGGGAATGATGCCGGTCTTGGTCAGGACCACGCGGGAGACGGCCATCGGCAGGAAGAAGGCGAGATAGACCACGAGCGAGTGCTCGCCGCAGTAGCGGACCCCGTCGAGCCAGCGCATCTTCGCTAGCAGCGCGCCGGCGGTGATCACGGCGGCGGAACCGGCATAGCCGAGGATCAGCGAGAGCACCGGCCAGGTGGCGACGCCGGCGTACGTGGCCGCGCCGTTGATCACGCCCCACAGGCCGAGCCCCGCAAGGGCGATGCCGGCATGGCCCTGCACCTCGCGCACGAAGGCGAAGATGTGCTTGGCGAACAGGTAGCCGGAGTAGAAGTAGACGAAGCGCCAGGCGAACTCGTCGATCACCGTCCAGCCGGTGCTGATGTTGGACATTTCCAGCACCGCGCCAAAGCCCCAGATCAGGGCGGGGTGGACGGTCTTGGTGAGCTTGGTGACGACGAAGAAGATCGGCAGCAGGTAGATGAACCAGAGCGTGCCGAACGGATCGATGAACGACAAGAGATACAGTTTGGCGACATAGGCCGCGCCATGTTCGGCCGCGAAGCCGGGCGCCTTGAAGGCAAACTGGATTGTCACCCAGAGGACATAAAAATAGGCGAAATGCATCACCTTGCGGTCGAGATAGGTGCGCCAGTCGCGATCGATCACCCGCGCCAGGAACAGGCCGGAGATGAGAAAGAAATCGGGCATGCGGAACGGCTTGGCGAACTCGATCACCGCGTTCATGAAGCCTTCCTGGCCCATCGCGTTCTGAACGCCGAGCGTCGAGTGCATCATCACCACCATGATGATGCAGATACCTTTGGCGTAATCGACCCAATCCAGCCGGTCGGCCGGAGCGGCGAAGCGATCGAGCGTGCCTGTGCCATTTGTGACCATGGTGTTCCTCTTCAGTGCACCCTTTTCGTCATCGTCGGACAATTGGGTTTCGCGACCCTTACTCGTACAAGTGCCGTGCCAGGAACTCGGCGAACGATGCTATTGTCTC
The DNA here is from genome assembly GCF_000516555.1 of Afipia sp. P52-10. Classification (NCBI taxonomy): domain Bacteria; kingdom Pseudomonadati; phylum Pseudomonadota; class Alphaproteobacteria; order Hyphomicrobiales; family Nitrobacteraceae; genus Afipia; species Afipia sp. P52-10. Next base: position 2,086,768 of record NZ_AZSJ01000003.1, read on the forward strand.
GTCAATGAAAGGTTCATCTGCTATCACCGCGCCGCCTGACGCGTTTAGGCGAGCATTAACCATCAATGGCGGGCATCGATGCGTATAGTGATGATCGGCACGGGGTATGTGGGGCTGGTGTCCGGCGCCTGTTTCGCGGATTTCGGCCATCAGGTGGTCTGTGTCGATAAGGATACCGCCAAGATCGATGCGCTGGAGCGCGGCGAGATTCCGATCTTCGAGCCGGATCTCGATCGGCTGGTCGAGACCAACGTCAAGGCCGGACGGTTAACCTTCACGACCAATTTGAAGGGTCCGGTCAGCGAGGCGGATGCGGTGTTCATCGCCGTCGGCACGCCGTCGCGCCGTGGCGATGGCCACGCGGACCTGACCTATGTGCACGCGGCAGCGCGCGAGATCGCCGAGGCGCTGAAGGGCTTCACCGTGGTCATCACCAAATCGACCGTGCCGGTCGGCACCGGCGATGATGTCGAGCGGATCATGCGCGAGACCAATCCGTCCGCCGACGTGGTGGTGGCATCCAATCCGGAGTTCCTGCGCGAGGGCGCCGCGATCCGCGACTTCAAGCATCCGGACCGCATCGTCGTCGGCACCGAGGACGAGCGCGCGCGCAAGGTGATCGCCGAGATCTACCGGCCGCTCTATCTCAATCAGGCGCCGATCATGTACACCGGCCGCCGCACCGCCGAGCTGATCAAGTACGCGGCGAACGCCTTCCTCGCCACCAAGATCACCTTCATCAACGAGATCGCCGATCTCGCCGAGCGCGCCGGCGCCGACGTGCAGGAGGTCGCGCGGGGCATCGGACTCGACAACCGCATCGGCGCCAAGTTCCTGCATGCGGGGCCCGGATTCGGCGGCTCCTGCTTCCCGAAGGACATTCGCGCGCTCGCCAAGACCGCGCAAGATCACGATGTCTCGCTGCGGTTGGTCGAAGCGGTGCTGGCGGTGAACGACGCGCGCAAGCGGGCGATGGCGCGCAAGGTCGCGCATGCGCTCGACGGCAACCTGCGTGGCAAGACCATCGCGGTGCTCGGGCTCGCCTTCAAGCCCAACACCGACGACATGCGCGAGGCGCCGTCGATCCCGCTGATCACCGCGTTGATCGATCAGGGCGCCAAGGTGCGCGCCTACGATCCGGAGAGCATGCAGCAGGCGCGCGCCGAACTACCGGACGTGGCGTACTGCAACGATGCCTATAGCTGCGCCAAGGGGGCGGATGCGCTGGTCATTGTCACCGAGTGGGAGCAGTTCCGCGCGCTCGATCTGAAACGTTTGAAGGCGGAGCTGGCGCAGCCGGTGGTCGTCGATCTGCGCAACATCTACCGGCCGGATGAGATGGCCGCGCTCGGCTTCGCTTACGAGAGCGTGGGGCGGCCGCAGCAGCGGGGCTAAAGCGCGATGAGATTTGGACGAATCATCCTTGCGCTTTAGCTCATTGTTTAAGCATGGTCATTTCGGAAAACCGCTTCACACTTTTCCGGATCATGCTTTAAGGCGGGCCGAGACCGTCCGCCGCGATCGCGCGTTCACCTCGCCCCGCGCGCGAGAGAGATCGGCATCTTCGTGCGCGGGATGAGGGACTTGGCAACGGCGTTCTGATCCTTCATTGCATCGTATCCTTGATGCCCCTCGTCCCACCCCACTCCTCGCAAGCGGGGAGTGGAGCAAGCTTGATCCGTGACCCGCAGTTTCGATACCCCGCTTCCGATCGATGCCGTGCTCGATGCGCTCGCCACCACGCTGCGCGACGGCAATTGTGGTGTGCTGGTCGCGCCGCCGGGCGCCGGCAAGACGACCCGCGTGCCGCTGGCGCTGCTCGACGAGCCATGGGTCGGCCCCAGGAAGATCATCGTGCTGGAGCCGCGCCGGATCGCGGCGCGCGCCGCCGCCGAGCGGATGGCGAAGACGCTGGGCGAGAAAGCCGGCGAGACGGTCGGCTATCGCGTGCGCTTCGGCTCGAAGATTTCGCGCAACACCCGCATCGAGGTGGTGACAGAAGGAATCTTCACGCGGCAGATCATCGACGATCCGGAGTTGAGCGGCGTCGCCGCGGTTCTGTTCGATGAATTCCACGAACGTTCGCTCGATGCCGACCTCGGCCTCGCGCTGGCGCGCGATGCGCAGCAGGGCTTGCGCGAGGATCTGCGTATCCTGGTCATGTCGGCGACGCTGGACGGCGCGCGCGTGGCGCGGCTGCTGGGGGATGCGCCGGTGATCGAAAGCGAGGGGCGGGCCTTTCCCGTCGAGACGCGTTATCTCGGCCGCAAGTCCGATGCGCCGATCGAGCGGCAGATGGCGGATGCCATCGCCACGGCGTTGCGCGCGGAGGGCGGCTCGGTGCTGGCGTTCCTGCCGGGCGCTGCTGAAATCCGCCGCACCGAGACGATGCTGCGCGAGCGCGTCAGCGATCCGACCGTTGACATCGTCGCGCTATTCGGTGCGCTCGATGCCTCGGCGCAGGATCGTGCGATCGCGCCGGCACCGAAGGGCACACGCAAGGTCGTGCTGGCGACCTCGATCGCCGAAACCTCGATGACCATCGAGGGCGTGCGCATCGTCGTCGACTGTGGGTTGTCGCGAGTGCCGCTGTATGAGCCGGACATCGCGCTGACGCGGCTGCAGACGGTGCGGGCGTCACGCGCTGCGGTGGACCAGCGGCGCGGCCGTGCCGGCCGCACCGAGCCCGGCGTCTGCTACCGGCTGTGGGACGAGCCGCAGACCGCATCGCTCGAGGCGTTCACGCGTCCGGAAATTCTCGCCAGTGATCTGTCGTCGCTGGTGCTCGATCTCGCACAATGGGGCGTCGGCGACCCTGCGCCGCTTGCGTTCCTCGATCCGCCGCCCGCGCCGGCCTGGAGCGAGGCGAAGCGCCTGTTGCAGGAGCTCGGCGCGCTCGATGTCGATGGTCGCATCACCGCGGAAGGCAAGCGCCTGGGGGCACTGCCGCTGCCGCCGCGGCTCGCGCGCATGATCGTCGATGCCGCGCGCGAGGGGGCGGCGGACGATGCGGCGATGATCGCTGCGGTCTTGACCGAGCGCGGGCTCGGCGGCGACAGCATCGATCTTGAAGCGCGGCTGGATCAGTTTCGCAGAGACCGCTCGCCGCGCGCCGGCAATGCGCGGACGATGGCCGAGCGCTGGGCAAAGGAAGCGCAAAGCAGCCCCTCACCGGTCTCGCAAGGGTCGCGACCCTCTCTCCCTACGCGGCGGGGAGAAGGTCGTGCGGCGCGTAGCGACGAACGGGGTGAGGGGCATCTATCGACCGGCGCGATCCTTGCGCTCGCGTTTCCGGATCGTGTTGCGCGCAACCGCGGCAACGGCTCGTTCGTGCTGGTCAACGGGCGCGGTGCATCGGCCGAAAAGACCTCGGTATTGGCGCGTGCGGCCTATCTCGCGGTGGGCGAATTGACCGGCGGCGCCGCCAACAGCCGCATCCTGCTGGCCGCGCCGATCACGCAAGGCGAGATCGAACGGCGGTTCGCGGCCGAGATCGAAAGCGAAGACGAGATCAGCTTCGACAGGGCGTCGTTGTCGCTGCGCGGCCGGCGCAAGCGGCGGCTGCGCGCCGTCACCCTGTCCGAACAGATCATGCAACTCGTGCCGAGCGAGACGACGGCGCGGGTACTGGCGGACGGCATCGCCGAAGCCGGGCTTGCGCGGCTGCCCTGGTCGAAGGCGCTGCAGCAATGGCGTGACCGGGTGATGTTCCTGCGCAGGGCGGAGGGCGATGCATGGCCAGACCTGTCGGATGCCGCGCTCGCAGACAGTCGTGCCGCGTGGCTCGAGCCGCTGCTGCACGACAAGACGGCCTTGAGCCAGGTCTCCGCCTCCGAACTGTCCGATGCGGTGATGGCGCTGCTGCCGTGGGATATGCGTGCGCGGCTCGACCGCGAGGCGCCGACGCATTTCGAGGCGCCGACCGGCTCGCAGGTGGCGATCGATTACGAGGCGGAGCAGGGGCCGACCATCGCCATCCGCGTGCAGGAGCTGTTCGGTCTCAACGTCCATCCCGCGATCGCGCAAGGCAAGGTGCCGCTGGTGATCGAGTTGCTGTCGCCGGCGCACCGGCCGGTGCAGGTGACGCGCGATCTGCCGGGCTTCTGGCGCGGCAGCTATGCGGGTGTGCGCGCCGATCTGCGCGGGCGTTATCCGCGTCACCCCTGGCCAGACGATCCGGCCAGCGCGCTGCCGACCCGCCGCGCCAAGCCGCGCGGGACATGATGCGGCCTTTCGCGGGCCCGATTAACGCTTCACTCACCGTTTTCGGCAAAATTGGCACGCCTGCCGCGGGCTTTGCTGCGAGCGAGGTCCAGGCAGGGTTCGCGATGTGCTGTAATCGCGTCCGGACGCGGGCCTTCAACAGTGGCGTGCAGGGTAGCGTGTATGCGTAGCATTCTCATCTTTGCCGCGGTGCTGACCGGCCTCGGCGTTTTCCTCGCCCGCATGGCCGACAATCTCCAGCCTTCGATGCAAGCGGCCGCTTCGACGCAGGGCCATGCCGCCAATGCGGTGTTATCCGATCAGCAGACCGGCCGCCGCAGCCATGCGATCACGCGCGACGCGCGCGGGCACTTCCAGACCGACGGTCGCGTCGATGGCCGTCGCATCGGCTTCATGGTCGATACCGGCGCCTCGGTGATCGCACTGAACGAGAGCTCCGCCGCTCAGCTCGGCATCCGCCCCTCCCGCGAGGACTACAGTGCCACCGTTACCACCGCCAACGGCACGGTGAAGGCGGCGCGCACCCGCCTTGCCAGCGTCGATGTCGGCGGGCTCGAAGTGCGCGACGTCGAAGCCATGGTGCTGCCGGACACGGCGCTGAGCGAGAACCTGCTCGGCCTATCCTATCTGTCGCGGCTGCGCCGGTTCGAATACGCCGGCGGCAAGCTGGTGCTGGAACAATAGGCGTTCTCGTGCGTCTGTATCGTGCCACAGTCCTGGAAGCGGGAACGTGTCGGCGTGATGACAGGGAATGCCGCCGATGAAGCGGCGATGAACGATCCGGCTGTCAATCTGCCGCATTTGCCTTCCAGGATTGCCGGTCTCACGACCCCTCCACCTTTCCTTGGGTCATGGCTTTCGCTATGGCTGCATGACGTTTCTCACGACGAGGCCCTGAATGTTTCCGAAGCCGCAGGCGGCGCTGTCGCCGAATACCTACGCCTACGAGTCCGAGCCGATGGTCAAGGCGACGGGCTTTCGCGAGTACGACGCGCGCTGGTTGTTCGGCAAGGAAATCAACCTGATGGGCGTGCAGGCGCTGGGCATGGGCCTCGGCGTGCTGATCAAGGAGCTCGGCCAGAAGCAGGAGATCGTCACCGGTCACGATTTCCGCGGCTACTCGGCGTCGATCAAATACGCGCTGATCTCCGGTCTGATGGCGTCAGGCTGCAAGGTGCATGACATCGGCCTCGCGGTGACGCCGATGGCGTATTTCGCGCAGTTCGACCTTGACGTGCCGTGCGTCGCCATGGTGACGGCCTCGCACAACGACAATGGCTGGACCGGGGTGAAGATGGGCGCCAACCGCCCGCTCACCTTCGGGCCCGACGAGATGACGCGGCTGAAGGAGATCGTGCTCAACGCCGCGTTCGACAACAAGCCGGGCGGCTCCTACCAATTCCATGCGAATTTCCCGGCGCGCTATATCGCCGACCTTACCAACCGGCCGAAGCTGAAGCGCCGCATCAAGGCCGTTGCCGCGTGCGGCAACGGCACAGCGGGCGCGTTCGCGCCGAAGGTGCTGGAGGCGATCGGCTGCGAGGTGATTCCGCTCGATTGCGATCTCGACCACACTTTCCCGAAGTACAATCCGAATCCGGAAGACATGGAAATGCTGCACGCGATCCGCGACGCAGTGCTGCAGCACAAGGCCGATGTCGGCCTCGGCTTCGACGGTGACGGCGACCGCTGCGGCGTCGTCGACAACACCGGCGAGGAGATCTTCGCCGACAAGGTCGGCGTGATGCTCGCGCGTGACATGTCGGCGCAGAGGAAGGACGCGCAATTCGTGGTGGACGTGAAGTCCACCGGCCTGTTCCTGACCGATCCGGTGCTGCAGAAGCAGGGTGCAAAGGCGACCTACTGGAAGACCGGCCACTCCTACATGAAGCGGCGCACCCACGAATTGAAGGCGCTGGCGGGCTTCGAGAAGTCCGGCCACTTCTTCTTCAATGCGCCATACGGCCGCGGTTACGACGACGGGCTCGTCTCGGCGCTGGCGGTCTGCGACATGCTCGATCGCAATCCGACCAAGAGCATGGCGGAGTTGAAGGATGCGCTGCCGAAGACCTGGTCCTCGCCAACCATGTCACCGCACTGCGCCGACGAGATCAAGTACGGCATCGTCGAGCAGGTGGTGAAGCACTTCGAAGCTGCGCAGGCGAAGGGCGAAAAGGTGGCGGGTCAGGCGATCCGCGACCTCGTCACCGTCAATGGCGTGCGGGTCACGGTCGAGGACGGGAGCTGGGGCCTGGTGCGCGCCTCGTCGAACAAGCCGGAATTGGTGGTGGTTGTCGAGAGTCCGGTGTCGGAGCAGCGCATGCGCGATATGTTCGCTGCGGTCGATGGTGTGCTGCGCACGCATCCTGAAGTGGGCGAGTACAATCAGAAAATCTGAGCGGTCGCGCCGGATGCGTCGTTAGGCCGCGTCCGGCGAAAGCAATCAGCCGCGGGAACCGATTCGGCCCCGCGGCGGTTTCGCTTCCGGGGGAGACCGGAGCGATTTTCCATGCACAGTTATGGTCGACTCGCCGTCATGGCGGTCCTGTCGTTCATCGCGATGTACATTCTCATGTATGCGATGGTCGATACGGTGTTCGACGCCTATCCGAACTTGAACCAGGCCTATATGGCCGCGGTGATGGCGGCACCGATGGTGATGATCGAACTGCTGCTGATGCGGCCGATGTATCCGAACCGGATCGCCAATGCCGTGATCGGCGTGGTCTGCGCCGTGGCGCTGGCGGGCTTCCTGTATGCGATCCGCAGCCAGACCGGGATCGGCAACATGCAGTTTCTCAAGTCGATGATTCCGCATCACTCGGGCGCGGTGCTGATGTGCGAGCGTGCCAGGCTGACCGACGACGAGATCAAGCGGCTGTGCGCCTCGATCATCGAAGGCCAGCGCACCGAAATCACCCAGATGAATGCGCTGATCAAGCGGCTCGAGCAATGAGCGTTGGCGGCCGCCCTCAGGCGGCCACCAGAGCCGGCACCGGCAGTGCGGTGACCGACTTGATCTTCTCCATCGCGAAGCGCGAGGTGACGTTCTTCAGCGCCACCGTGCTGATCAGCTTCTTGTAGAAAGTGTCGTAGGCCTGCATGTCGGCGACGACCACGCGCAGCATGTAATCGACGTCGCCCGCCATCCGGTAGAACTCCATCACCTCCGGCATGGCGCTGACGGCGTCAGCGAATGTCTTCAGCCAGGCCTCCGAATGGTCGCCGCTCTCCACGGAGACGAACACGGTGATGCCGAGGCCGATCTTGTTCTGATCGACCAGCGCGACGCGGCGCAGGATGATGTCCTCGGCCTCCAGCCGCTGGATCCGCTTCCAGCACGGCGTCGATGAGAGCCCGACCCGCTCGCCGATCTCGGCGACGGAGAGGGACGCGTCTTCCTGCAGAACTGCGAGGATCTTGCGATCGATCGCGTCGAGGCGACGGGGTTCGTAGCTCAGGGCGGCGGTCTCGCTCATGGAATGATTTTTCCTCTAGGAACAGGCCCGAATTTAGCGTGCCGTTCTATAGAGAAAATCATTCTATTGCAATCTAGAAAAAGGTCTATTTTGAGAATAACTCTACCGCTAAGCTATTTTGGAGGGGGCGGGCGGCCTCTTTTGCGCGATAAGCGCCTCGACTTCGTCCCGGGTTGGGGCGGCAAAGGCGCCGCCAAACCGGGTGCATTTCAGCGCGGCGGCGGCGGATGCGAACCGCATCGCCGGCTCGATCCCCATGCCCTCGGCCACCGCCAGCGCGAACGCGCCATGGAACACATCGCCGGCGCCCAGGGTGTCCACGGTGTGCACGGGGAAGGTCGGCATGTGCTGCACATGCCCCTGCGCGTCGAGCCAGGTCATTCCCTGCGCGCCGCGGGTGACGGCCACGAACGAGGGCGTCTGCTCGGCGATCCGCTGCAGCGCGCTGTCGAGATCGGTGGTGGCGGCGGTTGCCGTTAGAGCTTCGGCCGAGAAAATGATGTGCGAGGAGGCGGCGAGCAGGCCCTCGCGCGGCGACATGACCACATCCGCGTCCATCACCACCGGAATCTTGCGGCGGCTCGCCTCGACGCACAGGTCGGTGACGAAGCTCGCGCAGCGGTTCTCGGTCAGCACCGCGTCGCAGTCCTTCAGCAGCGTGTCGGTATCGGGCAGCGTCACGTCCCAGAGCTTCGGGTCACGATAGGTGACCACGGTGCGCTCACCGGAGGGATCGATCATCACGTTGGAGATCGGCGTGACCGCGCCCGGCACATGGACGACGTTGGTGACGATGCCTTCCTGCGCGACCTGGTCGAAGACGAAACCCGAGGTGGTTTCGGATGCGTCGCCGGTCGGGCCGCAGAACGTCACGCGCCCGCCGAGGCGGGCGATGCCGACCGATGCGTTCAGCGCGTTGCCGCCGGCGAGTTCGACGAAATGCTCGGCGCGCACCTTTTCGCCGCGGCCGGGCAGGGTGTTGATCCGGTAGATCAGGTCGCGCACCGGCATGCCGATGCAGAGAATGGATTTCGCCCCGCCTGCCTGCTTCGCCGCTGCCATTGCGCTCCTGCCCTGTTCGCGTGTCAAACCGTCAATAACGGCGGCGCGGCAGTGAGGTTCCCGCCGGCAGGATCGTCACCACCGGCGTGCGCCGTCCGGCAGCGGACGTTTCTTCGCCGCCGGGCCGATCGACGGATTCATTTGCTGCCGAAGGCCCACTCGCCGAGCAGATGATGGGCGATGGCGATGCCGTTGGGGCTGCGGAAGCCATCCGCATGGGTGTTGTTGAACATCGCGATCACGTCGTCGCGGGTGAACCAGCGCGCATCCTCCAGTTCGTTGCGATCGATGCGGATGTCGGTGGTCACGGCGCGCGCGGTGCAGCCGATCATCAGCGAGTATGGATAGGGCCAGGGTTGCGCCTTGTAATAATGGACGTCGGCGCATTCGATGCCGGCCTCCTCGAGAATCTCGCGCCGCACCGCGTCCTCGATGGTCTCGGCTGGCTCGACGAAGCCGGCCAGGCATGACCACATTCCCTTCAGGAATTGCTTCTGGCGGCCCAGGAGGCAGCGGTCGCCGTCCGTCACCAGCATGATCACCACCGGATCGGTGCGTGGGAACGTCTCGGTCTTGCAGTTCGGGCATTCGCGCTTCCAGCCGCCTTGCGCCATCTGCGTCTTGGAGCCGCAGTTGGAGCAGAAGCCGTGGCGCTGGTGGAAATGCACCATCGATTTTGCCGTCGCGATCGCCGACAATTCCGAGGGCGGGACGATGCCCTGGCTCGCGACGTTGCGGAGCGGCTCGACCAGCACGTCGTTGCGACCGATCAGTTTTTCCGCCGCCGCCGGCGGGATGCCCATGCCGAAATACGGCGCGCCGTCGCGTAGGCCGAGGAAAATGGTGCCGGGATTGGCGCCGAAGCCCAGCGCCTCGCGGATCGTCAGCGCGGCGCGCACCGTGTCGCCATCCTGCTTCAAGAGCAGCGAATCGCGATGGATGACGAAGGCGCGGCTGTTCGACTTGCCTTCCAGTGCGAACAGTTTCTCCTCGTCGTCGCGCAGGTGCGCGGCGCGATCGAGCGGATTGATGAGGAAGCCGAATTCACCCAGCGGAAAAAGCGTGTCTTGCGTCATGTGCGTTTCAACCCAACCAGATTTTCTTGCGTATTGCGCTGATGAACAGCTTCAGCTCTTCAGGATCGTGCGTCAGCGGCGGCACGGCGCCCCAGACCGGACGCGGCCAGGCCGCGTCGGTCTTGCGGCGGGCGATGACATGGACATGCAGCTGCGGCACCACATTGCCGAGCGCGGCGATGTTCAGCTTGTCGCATTGCGTGACCTCCTTCAGCGCCCGCGCCACGCGCGTCGTTTCGGTCATCAACTGTGCCTGTTCCACCTCGTCAAGGTCGAGGATTTCCGCCACGCCGTCGCGGCGGGGGACCAGCAGCAGCCAGGGATAGTTGGCATCCTGGATGATCAGCACGCGGCACAGCGGCAGGTCGCCGAGATTGACCGTGTCGCGTTCAAGCTGTGGATGGAGCGTAAAGGCGGGCGCCTTGGGGAACATGAAGAATACCAGTCACATAGTCGTGGGATACAGCGTAGCAGAAGCAGATTGCTTGCGCTTGCTTTCTGCGCCCGTTGGCCCCAAATAGGGCCGGGAGATTGGCAGTGGACGAGCCACTCGCCAACCGGGTCAGGTCCGGAAGGAAGCAGCCCTAACGAGCTCCGGTTCGGGTCGCTCGTCAGTCTCCCACCTTAATTCGCCGGTCTGGCTGGCCGGCTGCCGAATCATCTCCGGCAGCGCAAGGCAGCCATTCCGTTGCCGCCGCTCTGGACTGTGCCCGCTGGGGTCGCGGTCCGACCATTCCGGATGCCTCTTAGCGGATCGCCCGATGACCGATACCGGCAAATCCGCCAGTGCCACAGCCTCCGCTCCAGATCCCGCCGACGCTTCGCCGGGTTTCGACCTCGGCGCGCCGCCAGCCGCCGCGGGCGGTTACCGCGTATTGGCGCGCAAATACCGCCCGGCGACCTTCAACGATCTGATCGGCCAGGAGGCGATGGTGCGGACCATCTCGAATGCATTCGATACCGGACGCATTCCGCAGGCCTGGATCCTGACCGGCGTGCGCGGAGTCGGCAAGACGACGACCGCGCGCATTCTCGCCCGCGCGCTGAATTACGAAATGGCGGACGGGTCGGTGAGCGGGCCGAGCATCACGATGCCGACGCTCGGCAAGCACTGCCAGGCGATTATGGAGAGCCGGCATCTCGATGTGCTGGAAATGGATGCGGCCTCCCATACCGGCGTCGGCGATGTCCGTCAGATCACCGACGGCGTCAATTACGCGCCGGCCAGCGCGCGCTATAAGGTCTACATCATCGACGAAGTGCACATGCTGTCGACGGCGGCGTTCAACGCGTTCCTGAAGACGCTGGAAGAGCCGCCGTCGCATGCCAAGTTCATTTTCGCCACCACCGAAATCCGCAAAGTGCCGATCACGGTGCTGTCGCGCTGCCAGCGCTTCGACTTGCGCCGGGTCGATGCCGATGTGCTGGTGGCCAATCTCAGCCGCATCGCCGGTCTCGAGAAGGTCGAGGCGGAGCCGGACGCGCTGCGCATGATCGCGCGTGCCGCGGAAGGCTCCGTGCGTGATTCGCTGTCGCTGTTCGACCAGGCGATCGCGCATGCGGCCGGCACGGTGCGCGCCGAGGACGTACGGCAGATGCTCGGGCTCGCCGACCGGACACGGGTGATCGAATTGTTCGGCGCGCTCGCCGGCGGCGACATCGAGGCGGCGTTCCGCGAATTCCGCGATCAGTACGACATCGGCGCCGACCCGATCGTGATCCTGAGCGATCTCGCCGAGTTCGTGAACTTCGTGACGCGGGTGAAGATCGCACCCGCCACCGCCGACAGCGGCGCCTATGGCGAGACCGAGCGGCTGCGCGGCCGCGAGTTCGCGGCGAAGCTGTCGATCCGCGTGCTGTCGCGCATGTGGCAGATGCTGCTCAAGGGCATCACCGAGGCGCAGACCGCGACGCGTCCGGCGCTGGCGGCGGAGATGGTGCTGGTGCGGATCGCCTATGCGGCGGACCTGCCGACGCCGGACGAGGCCCTGCGCGCGCTCGAAAGCGGCGGCGCGCCGTCGGCGTCTTCCGGCGGCGGCAACGGGGCTGGCCGCGGCACGTCGGCGGCGCCGCGGATGGAGAGTACAATGCCTGCCGCGCGTGGGACGTTCACGCCGACCACGGCGCGTTCCGGTGCCGAGACGACGGCGATGCGCGTCGATGCCACACCGCATATGCAGACCGCGACCGCGCCGCATCTGCGCCTCAACAGCTTCGCCGAGATCGTGGCGCTCGCGGCCGAGAAGCGTGACATCACCATCAAGAAGGCGCTGGAGAATGATGTCCGCCTGGTGCGGGTCGAGGACGGCATGCTGGAGATCGCGCTCGAGCCGAATGCGTCGCGTGCGCTGGTCGGCGAACTCTCGCGCAAGCTGGAGCAATGGACCGGCCGTCGCTGGACCGTCGCCGTTTCCAATGCGCCGGCGCAACCGACCTTGCGCGCCCAGGCGCAGGCGCAGCAGAACGAACTAGAAAATGCGGTGCGGGCCGATCCGCGCATTCGCGACGTGATGGCGAAGTGGCCCGGCGCGGAGGTGATCAAGGTGGAACGGCGCCAGCCGCAGCAGGCGGAGTTCGACGCCGACATGCCCGAAACCACCGGCGACGACGATTGATCCACGGATGAATGAGGACGGTTCATGGCTGATTTTCTCGGCATGATGAAGCAGGCGGCGCAACTGCAATCGAAGATGAAGGCGCTGCAGGAGGAGCTCGATCAGGTCGAGGTCGAAGGCGTGTCCGGCGGCGGGCTCGTGACCGTGCGCATGTCCGCCAAGATGGAACTGAAGGCGCTGAAGATCGATCCGTCGCTGATGAAGCCGGAAGAGACCGAGATCGTCGAGGACCTGATCGTCACCGCGGTCGGCGATGCCAAGCGCAAGGCCGAGGCGGCGATGCAGGAGAAGATGGCGGCGCTGACGGGCGGCTTGAAGCTGCCGCCGGGCTTCGGGCTCGGCTGATGCCGTCTGCGGTTGCAGGCCCCGAGATCGAGCGGCTGATCCAGTTGCTGGCGCGGCTGCCGGGGCTCGGCCCGCGCTCGGCGCGCCGCGCCGCGCTGCATCTGATCAAGAAGCGCGATGCGCTAATGGCGCCGCTGTCCTCGGCGCTGCAGGTTGCGATCGACAAGGTGCAGGTGTGCAAGACCTGCGGCAACATCGATACCCAGAATCCATGTACGGTCTGCACCGATCCGCGCCGCGATCAATCGACCATCGTCGTCGTCGCCGACGTTGCTGATCTGTGGGCGCTGGAGCGCGCGTCGGCGAGCGGTGGCCTCTACCATGTGCTCGGTGGTACGTTATCGCCTCTCGATGGCGTCGGGCCGCAGGATCTCACCATCGAGCAGTTGGTGGCGCGCGCGCACGCGGACACTGTGCACGAAGTTGTGCTTGCGCTCAACGCAACAGTGGACGGTCAAACGACGGCGCATTACATCACTGATCTTCTGCAGGACGCCAACGTAAAGGTGACACGGCTCGCCCATGGCGTTCCGGTTGGCGGCGAACTTGACTATCTCGATGAAGGAACGCTGGCGGCAGCAATGCGGCAGCGAACCCTCTTTTGAGGCGATGAAGGTGGATATGACGACACGGACTCTACGCTTGCTGGTGGCGGCGCTTTGCGGTTCCGCTACGATTCTCGTGGGTGAAGCTTTTGCGCAAACGCCGAAGCCGATCAGGAACGGCGACGTTCTGACCGGGGAACTGCGGGTGATGCGCAGCCGCGCCCAGGGCAAGCGGATCGAGACCTATCAGGTGCTGAGCGAGGCGCGGCGCATTCCAGGGCCGGATGGCATGTGCAATCTCGAGACCGGGCCGGAGACGTTTCAGATCGTCACCCACGATCCCGCCGACATCGGCAAGCTGAAGCCTTATATCGGCAAAAACATCTCGATCAAGGCGAGCGACATGTCCTGCGCCTCGGTGGCGGGACAGGTGAGCGACGCGCTCATCTCCAAGTGGAGCATCGTGCAGTAGGCGTCGCGCCACATAAGCATCGTGGGATAACGGTGCCGCTCACGTCCTCGGTTTCAGCGTCGCGAAGTGGCCGCGGCGCTGCAGCCAGACCAGCAGGATCAGGCTCGGGATCGCCACCAGCACGCTGACGGCGAAGAACAGCGGCCAGCCGGTCGACTGCGCGACGAAGCCCGCGCTCGATGCAAGATAGGTCCGTCCGACCGCGGACAAGGCCGCCAGCAGCGCATATTGCGTGGCGGTGTGCAGCGGATTGTTGCATAGCGCCGACAGGTAGGCGACGAAGATCACCGTGCCGATCGCACCGGTGAAATTCTCGGCGGTGATCGCCGCCGCCAGTGCCCACTGGTTGATGCCGACGGTGGCGAGCCACGAGAACACCAGGTTCGAGAGCGCCTGCAGGATGCCTGCGAACCAGAGGCAGGCGGGCAGCGACCAGGCGCGCGCGAGAAAGCCGCCGGCGAAGCCACCAGTCAACGTCGCCGCAAGTCCCACGCCCTTGACGATCGCCGCGTAGTCGTTGCGGGTATAACCGAGGTCGATCACGAACGGCGCGGTCATCGTGCCCGAGAACGCATCGGTGAATTTGTACAGAACGACGAAGGCGAGCACGGCCCAGGCGTCTTTCCGCGTCAGGAATTCGAGCAGCGCGCCGTAGGCGGCCTCGGCGACACGTTGTGCGGGCTTCTCGTCTTTCGTTTCGGCGAGCGCGTCTTGCGAGCGCGCGGGCTCGGTGGCCAGGATCGACGCGAGCATGCCGATGAAGACCATCGCCGCCATCGCCACATAGCCCCAGGTCCAGGCGCTCGCCTTGACGTAGCCCCAGCTCTCGAAGCCGCTGACGAGGAACAGCGCGCCGGCGGTGGAGACCAGCATGCCGATGCGATAGGCGGCGACATAGCTAGCCATGCCCGCGGCCTGTTCGTTCTCGGGCAGGCTTTCGACACGGAAGGCATCGACCACCGTATCCTGCGTCGCCGATGCGGTCGCGACCAAAAGCGCGCCGAGCACGACGAACAACGGTGAGCGCGCGGGGTCGGTCAGCGCCAAGAGGATGATCGCTGCGATCAGCAGCAGTTGCGAGAACACCAGCCAGCCACGGCGGCGGCCGAGCAGCCGCGTGAGCCCGGGCACACTCAGCGCGTCGATGAACGGTGCCCAGAGGAATTTGATGGTGTAGGGCGTGCCGACCGCGGCGAACAGGCCGATGGTGCTGAGGTCGACGCCGGACTCGCGCATCCAGACCTGCAGCGTCGAGCCGGTCAGCGCCAGCGGCAGGCCGCAGGAGAAGCCGAGGAACAGGACGATCAGCACCCGCGGTTGCAGGTAGACGGCGAGCGTCTCGGCCCACGACGCGGAGCGGGTGGCCGGCTTCTCGGCGGTCGGCGAGGCGTCGGACGCAGTCATGCCAGAGGTGGTAGCAGATTCGGCGGACAAAAGTGCGGCTAGTTCCAGCCGCCGACCGCCAGGACTACTCGCCCGCCTGCAGTTTGCGAACCGGCGCGCGCGGGAACAGGTCGGCCGCGGCCTGCGCGGGAACCGCTGCCTCGGGCTTGTCGAAGTCGAGGTCTTCGATCCGCGCGGCGCGCTTGTCGATCTTGTCGGCGGAAATCAGGATCTGGCGGACGTCCTCGTTGGCCTGGCCGAAATGCTGTTGCAGCTTCAACACCCGCTCGCGCAGCCGGCCGAGGTCGTCGGTCATGCTGAAGACCTCGTTGCGGATCTGGTCGGCTGCCTCGCGCATGCGCGCGTCCTTCAGGATCTGCTGCATCACCTGGATCGCCAGCATCAGCAGCGACGGCGACACCAGCACCACGCGGGCACGATACGCCTTCTGCACCACATCGTCGAAACCGTCGTGGATTTCGGCGTAGACGGATTCCGACGGCACGAACATCAGCGCCATCTCCTGGGTCTCGCCCGGGATCAGGTATCTGCCGGCGATATCGGTGACGTGCTTGAGGATGTCCTGCCGCAGCCGCTGCGCCGCGCTCTTCCTCTCCTCGTCGCCGCGCGCGTCGCGCAACGCGGTGACCGATTCCAGCGGAAACTTCGCGTCGATGCACAGCGGTCGCTGGTCGGGCAGAAACACCACGCAGTCGGGGCGCTTGTTGTTGGAGAGCGTGTGCTGGAAGGCGTAGGAGCCCTTCGGCATGCCGTCCTGCACGATCGCTTCCATGCGCGCCTGGCCGAAGGCGCCGCGCGCCTGCTTGTTGGCGAGCACGTCGCGCAGCGTCGTCACCTGCGTCGTCAGCTCGGTGAGATTCTTGTGCGCGCTGTCGATCACCGCCAGCCGCTCATGCAGGTGGCGCAACTGATCCATGGTGCTGCGGGTCGACTGCTCCATCGACTGGCCGACCCGATGGGTCACCGCGTCGAGCCGATCGTTCATCGCCCGCGCCATATCGGTCTGCCGGCCGGCGAGCGCCTCGCCCATCGCCTGCATCCGCCCGGCGGTTTCGGCCTGGCTGCGCAGCATGTCGGCGAGCCGCTCCTCCAGTTCATCGGCGCGGATCGCTTGCGCCATGCGCGCGGCCTCGCTGCGGCTCGCGCCGCGCGCCAGCACGACGGCGATGACGGCAAGCAGCAGCAGCACCAGGCCCGCAAAGGCCATCAGCGCCTGGGCGGTGGTGACGGCGACGTCGCCGGCCATGAAGAGAATCTCGGACATGCAGCCCTTGTAGCCGATTCGGAGGCTTTCGCGAACGAAGAGAGAACATATATGCTTGGCGAGATCCAAAGGAGCGCGGTTAAGCGGACCTGAACGATCACGGTTAAGCACACCTTGAGAGTTATGGTTAACCGCGCGTTGAGAGATATGGTGAACCATCGGTTAAGATCGGGGGCGCGGCGTCGTCGGCGTGCCCATTCGGCAGATTGACCGGATCATTCGCCCGGATTACATCGCCCGCCATGGCTATTCGTGACATCATCATCCTGCCGGACAAACAGTTGCGGCTCGTTTCAACGCCGGTCGAAAAGGTCACGGGGGACGTGCGCAAGCTCGCCGAGGACATGTTCGAGACCATGTACGACGCGCCGGGCATCGGCCTCGCCGCGATCCAGGTCGGGGTTCCGCAGCGGCTGATCACGATGGATCTGGCCAAGAAGGAAGGGCCACCCAATCCGCGGGTGTTCATCAATCCGGAGATCACCTGGTCGTCGGAGGACCTGTCGGTCTATGAGGAAGGCTGCCTGTCGATCCCGGAATATTACGAAGAGGTCGAGCGGCCGGCGAAGGTGCGGGTGCGGTTCCTGGACCTCGACGGCAAGGTGCATGAGGAGGAGGCCGAGGGCCTCTACGCCACCTGCATCCAGCACGAGATCGATCATCTCAACGGCGTGCTGTTCGTCGATTATCTGTCGAAGCTGAAGCGCGACCGCGTGCTGAAGAAGTTCACCAAGGCCGCCAAGCGCGCGGAATAGCTCCGCCCGCTCGTTGCACCGTTGAAGGATCGGCCGACCGCATGCCGCTGCGTCTTGTCTTCATGGGTACACCGGATTTTTCGGTGCCGACATTGCGGGCGCTGGCCGAAGCCGGCCACGAGGTCGCCGCGGTCTATACCCGTGCGCCGAAGCCCGCCGGGCGGGGCATGAAGGAGCAGGTGACGCCGGTCGAACTCGAGGCGCGCGGCCTCGGCATTCCGGTGCTGACGCCGAAGACGCTGAAAACCGAAGAAGCCCAGGCCATGTTCCGCACCCATCAGGCGGATGCGGCCGTGGTGGTGGCCTATGGATTGATCCTGCCGCAACCCATTCTCGACGCGCCGCGGCTGGGGTGTTTTAACCTGCATGCATCGTTGCTGCCGCGTTGGCGCGGGGCGGCGCCGATCAACCGCGCGATTATGGCGGGTGACGACGAGAGCGGCGTCATGGTCATGAAGATGGATGCGGGCCTCGACACCGGCGACGTGGCGATGACAGGCCGCGTCACGATCACCGATGCGATGACCGCCGGCGACCTGCACGACATGCTGGCGGAGAGCGGCGCGCCGCTGATGGTGCGGGCGATGGATGCGCTGGCGAACGGCGAATTGCCGCTCGTGCCGCAGGCGTCGGAGGGCGCCACCTACGCGGCCAAGATCGACAAGACCGAGGCGCGGATCGACTGGATGAAGCCCGCGCGGGCGGTGCTGCGCCATTGCCATGGACTGTCGCCGTTCCCCGGCGCCTGGAGCGAGGTCGCGATCGACGGCCAGCCGGTGCGCATCAAGATTCTGCGCTGCGAACTGGCGAACGGGCTGGGTGCGCCGGGCGAGTTGCTCGATGATCGGCTCACCGTTGCTTGCGGCGCGGGCGCGATCCGCATCGTCGAACTGCAGCGCGCAGGCAAGCAGCCGATGAGCGCCGAGGTGTTTCTGCGCGGCACGCGCGTCGTGGCGGGGAGCCGGATGCAATGATCATCCGTCCCGAAGCCCCCGACGACGGCGCGGCGATCCGCGCGGTGGTTGCCGCGGCCTTCGGCCAGTTCGCCGAAGCCGATCTGATCGACGCGCTGCGCAAGGACGGCGATCTGGTGCTGTCACTGGTGGCGGCGATCGATGGCGAGATCGTCGGCCATGTCGGGTTCTCGCGGCTCTGGATCGCGCAAGACGGCCAGCGTCTGCCCGGCATTGCGCTCGCGCCGGTGTCGGTGCTGCCGCGGCTCCAGCGCAACGGAGTAGGTCGCGCCCTGATCGGCGCCGGCCATCTGCGGCTGAAGACGGCGGGCGAAGGCATCGTCTTCGTGCTCGGCGATCCGGCCTACTATCAGCGTTTCGGGTTTTCGGCGGCCGCAGCGGCGCCGTTCGCCTGCGTGTATCAGGGCGAATACCTGCAGGCGCTGCGGCTCGCGGCGGATGCGCCGGTTGTGGGGACGGTGACCTATGCGCCCGCCTTCGGCGCGCTGGAATAGCCGCCGTGCCGCGCTTCAAGCTCACCATCGAATATGACGGCGCGCCGTTTCGCGGCTGGCAGGTGCAGGAGAACGATCTCACCGTGCAGGGCGTGCTGGAGCAGGCGGCGAAGGCGCTCTGCGGCGAAGCCGTGCGCGTGCACGGAGCAGGCCGCACCGATGCCGGCGTGCATGCGAAAGGACAGGTCGCGCATATCGACCTGGCGAAGCCGTTCCGCACCGATCAGGTGCGCGATGCGATGAACGCGCATCTGCGGCCGCACCCGGTGGCGGTCCTGAGCGCCGAGCTCGTGCCGGAGACGTTCGAAGCACGCTTCTCGGCGATCAGGCGCCACTACCTCTATCGCATCGTCAACCGCCGGGCCGATCTGACGCTGGCGCTGGGTCAGGCATGGCGCGTGCCGAAGCCGCTCGATACCGACGCGATGCACGCGGCCGCGCAGCAGTTGCTCGGCAGGCACGATTTCACGACGTTCCGCGCCGCCGAGTGCCAGGCGAAGTCGCCGGAGAAGACGCTGGACCAGCTCGATGTGGTGCGCCACGGTGACGTCGTCAGCGTGATCACCTCGGCGCGCTCGTTCCTGCACAATCAGGTGCGCTCGATGGTCGGCTCGCTGGTTTGGGTCGGCGAAGGACGGTGGAGCAAGGCCGATCTGAAGCGGGCGCTCGATGCGAAGGATCGCACCGCTTGCGGTCCGGTGGCGCCGCCGGACGGGCTCTATCTGATGCGCGTCGACTACTAGTGGATCAAAAAAATTCGCACCAGCGTTTCCGCGAGTTCGTCGTGCGAATTTTTGATCCAGAATCGACACTAGAATCATAAATTTGCTAGTGTCCTTATCGAATCCGGAATTCGCTCTGAGCGTGCTGCAAAGTGCAGCAAACTTTGGATTCGGGACACTAGCCCACGATCGCCTTCAGCGCGTCCCAGAACAGGCTCTCGCCGCTCGCCACATTGGCGGTCCACTCGTGCGCGGCGAAGTCGTTGGCATCGTCGGTGATGAACTTGAAGGCGCGCCACGGCACGCCGAGCCGGTTGCAGACCAGCGCCACCGCATAGAGCTCCATGTCGACGAGATGGATGCCGTTCTCGATCAGCCAGGGATCGACGGTGGTGACGAAGCTGTCGCCGGTGCCGCAGACGATGCGACCGAAGCCCGATTCGAGAAACACCGGATCCTTTGAGAACGGCGTGGTGCCGCGCGGCGAGAGCGGCTCGGTCATCATGTCGCGCTGGACCACCTTGGCGATCTCCAACAGCCCGCTGAGTCCCTCGGAGATCTTGCCGGCGGTGCCGTAGTTGACCACCAGCACCGGCTTGGCTTTCAGGATGGCCTGTGCCGTCGCGAGCGCGGCATTGACCTTGCCGACGCCGGTATAGGCCACCTCGACGCCGGGCAGCGCGTTGCTGTCGGACAGTTCATCCCTCAGCGCCGCGAGGACGAGAATCTTGCCGCTCATGCGAAGTAGCGATCCAGGATGCCGCGATAGATCGTCGTCAGCCGCTCGAGATCCTTCACCGGAACGCGCTCGTCGATCTGGTGCATGGTCTGGCCGACCAGGCCGAATTCCAGCACCGGACAGTAATGCGAGATGAAGCGGGCGTCGGAGGTGCCGCCGCCGGTGTTGAGGTCCGGCTTGCGGCCGGTGATCTCGGCGATCGCGGCCACCACCATATCGGTGAACGGGCCGGGCTTGGTGATGAAGACGTTGGAGTTGGAGGGCTCCCACACGATGTGCTGGCGGATGCGGTTGCCCGCTGCCTTGGCGGCGCGGCTTTCGACCAGCTCCTTCAGCGACTCTTGCGTGTGCTCGCTGTTGTAGCGGATGTTGAAGCGGGCTCGCGCCTGCGCGGGGATCACGTTCCACGCCTTGTTGCCGACATCGATCGAGACGAACTCCAGGTTGGACGCCTGGAAATGCGCGTTGCCATGATCGAGCGGCTCCTCGTCGAGGGCGGTGATCAGCGCCGACAGGTCGGGCAGCGGGTTGGCCGCGCGGTGCGGATAGGCGACGTGGCCCTGGGTGCCATCCACGATCAGGGTGCCGGAGAGCGAGCCCCTACGGCCGACCTTGATGCAGTCGCCGAGCTCCTCGACATTGCTCGGCTCGCCGAGGATGCAGTGGTCGAATTTTTCGCCGCGCTCGGCTGCCCATTGCAAGAGCTTGATGGTGCCGTTCACCGCGACGTCTTCCTCGTCGCCGGTGATCAGGAACGAGATCGAGCCCTTCAGCTGGCCGCCATTGGCTTTCAGATAATCCAGCACGGCGGCGACCGAGCAGGCGATGCCGCCCTTCATGTCCACGGCGCCGCGGCCGTACATGACCCCGTCCTTCACCTCGCCGGAGAACGGCGGCAGCGTCCATGACGCTTCGTCGCCGGGCGGCACCACGTCGGTATGGCCTGCGAACATCAGGTGCGGCGCTGCGGTGCCGATGCGCGCATAGAGATTGTCGATGTCGGCTGTGCCGGGCTCGGAGAAGGTGACGCGGTGGGTCTCGAATCCGGCTTCTTTCAGCAGCGTCTCCAGCACGCCGAGCGCACCGGCATCGGCGGGCGTAACGGAGGGGCAGCGGACGAGATCGCGAAGGATGGAAAGACTGTCTGTCATGGCTCCTCCGCTTAACACAGGGCAGGTCCCGGCGTCATCAAACTGATATGCAGGGCTTGCTACCGGGTACAGGTTTTTGCGTTTCGACGGGCAGGAAGACGATGCGCGCCTCGGGAGCCGGCAAGACGCTTGTCGGTGCATTATGCGTTCTTTCGGTGGCCCAGCTCGCCGGCTGGGGCACCATCGGCCTGCCGGCCATCGTCGGCCGGACGATGGCCGCCGATCTGCATATGGACGTCGCCGCGGTGTTCGCGGGAACGACCGTGCTGTTCGTGGTGATGGGGCTGATCGCGCCATGGCTGGCGCAGCCATTCGTGCGGTTCGGCACCCGCCGGGTGATGGCTGCGGGGACGCTCGGCACGGCGCTGGGCCTGGTGGCGCTGGCGCTGGCGCGCGGGCCGGTGTCGTATTTCGCCGCCTGGGCCGTGCTCGGTATCGGCGGCGCGGCGACGCTGACGACTGCCGCGCATATTGCGCTGAACGAGATCGCCGGCCGCAGCGCCCGGAGTGCCATCGGCGCCCTGATGCTGGTGACGGGTCTGTCGTCGAGCGTGTTCTGGCCGATCACCGCCGTCCTGTCCGATGCGATCGGCTGGCGCGGGACATGTATCGTCTATGCGCTGGGGATGGCGATCGTCTGCTGCCCGCTGTACCTGTTCGGTTTGCCGCGCCCGGCAGCGGCGACAGATGTTGCGGACGCGCCGGCGCGGGTTGCCGCGCAGCCGCGCGCGCCCGTGGCGGCTGGCACGTTCTATCTCGTTCTCGCGGCGATCGTGCCGAACAGCTTCGTCACGTTCGGACTCGCCTCGGTGGTGATCGAGCTGTTGAAGGCGAAAGGCCTGCCGGCGGCGGAGGCGATTGCGTTCGGCTCGTCGCTCGGTGTGCTGCAGGTCAGCGGCCGGCTGATCGATTTTCTCGGCGGTGGCCGCTGGGACGGAGTGACCACCGGACTCCTGGCGGCGGCACTCCTGCCGCTGGCGCTGGCGGTGCTGCTGCTCGGTGGCGGCTCATATGCGACGGTTGCCGCATTCGTCGTGCTGTACGGACTTGCCAGCGGCGCGCTCGCCGTCGCGCGCGCGACCATTCCGCTCGTGTTCTACGATCAGGCCGATTACGCCAAGGCGGCCTCGCGGATCGCGCTGCCGCTGAATGTCATCTCCGCGCTGTCGCCGCCGATTCTTGCAAGCGTGCTCACGCGGTTCGGCAGCGGTGCGCTGCTTGGTCTGACGCTGCTGTGCTCATGCACGGCACTGCCGATGCTGATCCTGCTGGCGCGCCGCCGTCCTGCATGGGGCACCGCAGCCGGCGCGTAGCTGGAAAGCGTTAGCGCGCCAGCGGATCGGGCCCGTAGGCATTCGCACCCGCGGTTCCCTTCAGCAGTGCGATCTCGACAAAGCCCCAGAGCAAGATCGCGAGGCTCACGCCTGCGACCGCAAGCCCGCCGAAATCGTCGAGATACAGCCACGCGATACCGAGCGCGATCGGTACCAGCCAGTACAGCACGATCCACCAGGCCGAGCGGGCGCGGTCGTGCAGCCGCTTCACGGCGACCGCGAAGCCGGTCCACAGGCTGAAGGCGATCGCGGTGAATCCGCTGATGCCGAACAACAGGCTGATCCTGCTCAGGCCGTCGAAGCTTTCGACGCTGTCGCGCAGGATGTTGGCGAGAACGATGAAGGCGATCCAGACGACGATGTTGGCGAGGATCACCAGCCAGTATTTTGCGCGGTTCACTCGGCCGCCAAATCCGAAGAATGCGGTTTTCCAATTCATAGGTTTCATAAGTCACCTGCCTTAGCGGCCGGCAAGCTCGCTGCTTCGGGAGGTTCTGACAAGCAAAGCAATCGAAAATGTGTGTCTCCGCCGGACGTATTGAAGTGCGGTGGAGCAATAACTAAATCGTCCGCCCTTCGATGGCCGAGGGGCGGACGCTGGCAGCAATAGCGGTTGTGGGTGTGATCAGTCGCGCAGCAATTCGTTGATGCTGGTTTTGGCGCGGGTGCGCTCGTCGACGGTCTTGACGATCACCGCACAATAAAGTGAGGGGCCGGGCGCGCCGTTCGGCAGCGGTTTGCCGGGCAACGAACCCGGCACGACCACCGAATATTCGGGAACTTCGCCGATGTGGATCTCGCCGGTGTCGCGGTTGACGATCTTGGTCGAGGCGCCGAGGAACACGCCCATCGACAGCACCGCGCCCTTGCGCACGATCACGCCTTCGGCGACTTCCGACCGCGCGCCGATGAAGCAATCGTCTTCGATGATCACCGGTTCGGCCTGCAGCGGTTCGAGCACGCCGCCGATGCCGACGCCGCCGGAGATGTGCACGCGCTTGCCGATCTGCGCGCAGGAGCCGACCGTCGCCCAGGTGTCGACCATGGTGCTCTCGTCCACATAGGCGCCGAGGTTGACGAACGACGGCATCAGCACGACGTTGCGGGCGATGAAGGCGGAGCGGCGAACCACGGCGCCCGGCACCGCACGGAAGCCGGCGTCACGGAAGCGGTTCGGCCCCCAGCCTTCGAATTTGGAGGGCACCTTGTCCCACCAGGTCGCCTGACCCGGGCCGCCGGGAATCACGTCCATGTCGTTGAGGCGGAAGGAGAGCAGCACGGCCTTCTTCAGCCACTGATGCACCTTCCATTTGCCATCGGTCTGACGCTCGGCGACCCGCGCCTCGCCCTTGTCCATCAGCTCCAGCGCGGAATCGACCGCGTCGCGCACTTCGCCTTTCGTGGACGTGCTGACGGTGTCGCGCGCCTCGAAGGCATTGGTGACGGCGGCTTCCAGAGCAGTCGTGGACATTACAGTTTCCTTGGCAGGTGAGATTTGAAGAGACCGGCGGGCTTTTTCGGAAGTTAGGCCTGCGGAGTCAAGCCGAGCGCGTAGGTCCTCCCCGGCTGGCAGGGAAAGGGGGCGCCGAAATCAGGGCTGTTTTCGCGGCACCAGCGGGATCGCTGCGAGAAAGCCAGCCAGATTGTCGGTGACGTGATCGACATGGGCCGCGTCACGTCCTTCCAACTCCCATGGCTGCCGCTCCACTGCCCGGTTCGCCTCGGGCACGACCAGCACGGTGGTCATGCCGAAGCGGTGCGGCACCTCGAGATTGCGCGCGAGATCCTCGAACATCGCCGCGCGGGACGGCTCGATCGCATGCCGGGCGAAGAACCGCTG
This sequence comes from Afipia sp. P52-10, assembly GCF_000516555.1. Taxonomy (NCBI): domain Bacteria; kingdom Pseudomonadati; phylum Pseudomonadota; class Alphaproteobacteria; order Hyphomicrobiales; family Nitrobacteraceae; genus Afipia; species Afipia sp. P52-10. The sequence continues at coordinate 2,111,263 of NZ_AZSJ01000003.1, forward strand.
GTAGGTCGCGGCTGACGGCTTCGGCTCGAACTCGGCCTCGATGATGCCGAAGATGTCCTCGAAATGCGGGTCAATGCCGAGCCGCTTCAGCACAGCATTGGCATGCTCGCGGGTGCCGTTGGTGAGGATCAGCTTGCGCCCGGGCAGTTGCGCGATCGCAGTGCCGAGTGCCACGTCCGGCTGCAGCGGCGAATGGTCGATCGCATGCACGTAGTTCAGATAATCGTGGGCGTCGAGGCCGTGCTCGGTCATCAGCCCGCGCATCGTCGTGCCGTAGCGCCTGTAGAGATCCTTCTGCAGCAGGAAGGCTTCTTCCGGCGGCAGCTTGAGGAAATCGGCCACGTAGTCGCGGATGCGCACATCGACCTGCTGCCACAGGTTGATGTGATGCGGGTAGAGCGTGTTGTCGAGGTCGAACACCCATGTCTCGACGTGATCGAAGCCGCGCGCAGGAAAACCGGTCATCGGAGCCTTCATCGTCTCGTGTTGAGCCCGCGTGTGCCGCATCCTCGTCACGGCATTGTCAGGCGCAGCGTCTTGCCGTCCTCGCCAGCCAGATCGACGGAGCCGAAACCCGTGGATGCGAAGCCGCGCGTTCCGCAATCGCCCTGCTCGTTGATCTCGAACTTGCTGTCACGGGTGCAGAGCGTGGTCGGGCCACCCCATACCAACGGCTTGCCGGCCACCGCAATGCCGCGGCCCTCGGCATCGACCGCTTCGGCGAAGCTGAAGATGCGCTTCGGCTGCCCCGCGATGTCCGGGTGCAGGCATTTGCCCGGCTCGATGCGGTACCAGCCGCGGGTGACGATCGCTTTGCCGTCATCGGCGCCGATCGCTGCCATCACCCGGTGCGGAGTGTCGTTGCACCAGGTCAGTCCGTGCGTCGAGGGCGCCTGCACGGCGGCGATCATGGTGTCGAAGAAGGTCGGCGCATTCACCGTCTCCGCGGACAGGCTGCGGTCGCGCAGGAACTTGCCGAGCGCGTTCTGGGTCTTCGGCCCGTCGACGCCGTCGATCGGGGCCGCGTCGTAGCCGGCGATCACCAGCAGCCGCTGGATTGCCGCGAGCCGCGCCTGCTCGTCGTCGTATTCAGCGCCCTCGGCGAGATAGGCGACGGTGTGGCCGTCCGCGTCCAGAGCCGGTTTGACCTCGGAGAAGGCGGCCGCGGTCTGGCCGCTGCGGCAGTTGCGGGCGGCGGCGATGACGAAGTTGCCCTGGGCGATGCACAGGGTGTCGGAGCCGTTCTGCGGGGTCGGCGAGGCGCCATAGACGGCGAGCGCTCGCGCATGCAGCAGCAGGCGATCGGCATTGATGTTGCCCTGGGCGACCACGCGGCACTGCGCCGGATCGATCCGGAACCAGCCGCGAGTGGCGGTCGCGCCCTTGTCGTCGATGCCGATCGCAGCCTCGACCACGTAGCTCATGCGATTGCAGAGCTTGAGATCGGCGCGCGCGGGGCTGACGGAGGCGAGGCTCGCACCGAGGATCGCGAAGGCACCGGCGCACAGCGCCGTCGCGCCTCTGAGGAGGTCTGCGACGGACGCGCCGGGTTGGCTGCGGGCGATCACTTGTGGATCAGCGTACCGATGCCGTGGTTGGTGAACAGTTCGAGCAGCACCGCGTGCGGCGTCTTGCCGTCGATGATGACGACGCCCTCGACGCCTTTCTCCAGCGCGTAGATGCAGGTCTCGACCTTCGGGATCATGCCGCCGGAGATGGTGCCGTCGGCGATCAGACGGCGGGCGTCCTTGATCGACAGTTCCGGGATCAGCGTCTTTGACTTGTCGAGCACGCCCGGCACGTCGGTCAGCAGCAGCAGCCGCTTCGCCTTCAGCGCGCCGGCGACAGCGCCGGCGAACGTGTCGGCGTTGACGTTGAAGGTCTCGCCGTCCGCCGAGGCGGCGAGCGGCGCCAGCACGGGGATCAGCTCGTAGCCGATCAGCTGGTTCAGCAGCGTCAGGTCCACCTTCTGCGGCTCGCCGACGAAGCCGAGGTCGATGATCTTCTCGATGTTGGAATCGGGGTCGATCATGGTGCGGGTCGCCTTCTCGGCGACCACCATGTTGCCGTCCTTGCCGCACAGGCCGACGGCCTTGCCGCCCGCCTCGTTGATGTAGCCGACGATCTGCTTGTTGATCGATCCGGCCAGCACCATCTCGACGATCTCGATGGTGGCGGCGTCGGTGATGCGCAGGCCCTGCGCGAATTCCGACTTGATGCCGAGGCGCTTCAGCATCGAGGCGATCTGCGGACCGCCGCCATGCACCACCACCGGATTGATGGCGGTCTGTTCCAGCAGCACGATGTCACGGGCGAACTGCCGCGCCAGGCTCTCCTCGCCCATGGCGTGGCCGCCATACTTGATGACGATGGTTTCCTCGTCATAGCGCTGCATGTGCGGCAGCGCTTCGGAGAGGATGCGGGCCTGGTCGGCGGGAGCGATGGGGTCCGTCATGGAGCGGAATCTCTGCTGGCGGCGATGCGGGGCGGAACGGAAAACGTGCAGGCGCGGTTCTAGCCGATCCCCGCACCGGCGCAAAGCCGGTCATCCCGCCGGGCCGTGCATGCGGTGTCCCGCGCCGGTCATGTCCGATGGGCTGAACTAGTCTGCCGCGCGCTGCGGCCAGGCGGCGGCAATGGCGAGGGCGAGCCAGCTCGCGATCAAGATCGTGCCGCCGGTCGGTGCCGCCATCGGGAAGAAGCTATGGCCGGTGAATTGGCGCAGCGCGATGGTGCCGGAGAACAGGGCGGCGCCGAGCACGAAACCAGCGGCCGCGAGCAGGCCGAGATGGCGCTGCGCCAGCGTCTGCTCGGCGAGCAGCACGGCACCGATCACCGCCAGCGCGTGCAGCAGCAACAGCGTCGCTGCCGGCGCAAGGCTCTCCGCATGGGCCTGATGGGCGGCGAGGGCCGAGAGAACGACGCCGGCTGCGCCCATCAGGGCGGCGAGCGCGGCGAGCAGTTTGCAGGCGCCACGCATCAGCTTCGCTCCGCGACGAGTTGCATCATCGCCGCCCGCAGTTCCGGCATGCCGGTGCCGTTGCGGGATGACGTGGCGATGACGGAAGGGTAGGCGGCGGGATGCTTGGTCAGCGCGGCGGTGGTCTCGGCAATCCGTGCCTGCAGGTCGCTGGCCTTCACCTGGTCGGCCTTGGTCAGCACGATCTGGTAGCTGACGGCGGCGCGGTCGAAGGTCTTGAGGATGTCGAGATCGACGTCCTTGAAGCCGTGCCGGCTGTCGATCAGCACGTAGACGCGGCCAAGGGTAGCGCGGCCCTGCAGGTAGCGGTGGATCAGCTCGGTCCAGGCGGCGATCTTGGTCTTCGGCGCGGATGCATAGCCGTAGCCAGGCATATCGACCAGGCGCAGGCCGGACTTCGGCGGCCCTTCGAAGAAGATCAGCTCCTGGGTGCGGCCGGGCGTATGCGAGGTGCGCGCCAGCGCGTTGCGGCCGGTGAGCGCATTGATGAGGCTCGACTTGCCGACGTTGGAGCGGCCCGCGAAGGCGAGCTCAATGCCGCCCATCGGCGGCAGGATGTCGATGGTGGCGGCCGCGGCGATGAACTGCCAGTCGCCGGCGAAGATGCGCCGGGCGTGCTCGATCGCATCGTCAGAGAAGTCTTGGCTCATGCGGGCCTCTTAACACCGATGCGGCGGCGATGCACCCTTTCGCGTGCAGCAAGCCAGGCGCGAAACGAAAAAGCCCTCGCGTGCGGCGAGGGCTTTGCGATCTTGATGCTGGCTGCAGCGTCAACTCTGTGGTTTTCGCGCGAAGGTCGACTTGATGTTGTCGAACAGTTCGATCTTGGCGCCGTTCTTCTTCATGATGATGCCCTGCTGGATCACCGACAGCGTGTTGTTCCAGGCCCAGTAGATCACGAGACCGGCTGGGAACGAGGCCAGCATGAAGGTGAAGATCAGCGGCATCCAGTCGAAGATCATCTTCTGGGTCGGATCCGGCGGGGCCGGATTGAGCTTCATCTGCACCCACATCGTGATGCCCATGATGATCGGCCAGATGCCGAGTACCAGATAATGGCCGAGCACCGGAACCTGGCTCGGATCGTAGGGGATCAGGCCGAACAGGGTGAACAGGTTGGTCGGGTCGGGCGCGGACAGATCCTTGATCCAGCCGAAGAACGGCGCGTGCCGCATTTCGATGGTGACGAACAGCACCTTGTAGAGCGCGAAGAACACCGGAATCTGGATCAGGATCGGCAGACAGCCGGCGACCGGATTGATCTTCTCGCGCTTGTACAGCGCCATCATTTCCTGCTGCTGCTTCACCTTGTCGTCGGGATAGCGCTCGCGCAGCGCCATCATCTCCGGCTGCACATTCTTCATCTTCGCCATCGAGGCGTAGGACTTGTTGGCCAACGGGAAGAAGATCAGCTTGATCAGCACCGTCACCAGCAGGATCGCGATACCGAAGTTGCCGACCAGGCGATACAGGTAGTCGATCGCCCAGAACATCGGCTTGGTGATGAAGTAGAACCAGCCCCAGTCGATCAGCAGCTCGAAGCGGTTGAGCTTGAGCTGCTTGTCATAGGCGTCGATCAGCGGCGTTTCCTTGGCGCCGGCGAACAGCCGCGCGCCGGCAGTGCCGGTGGCGCCCGGCGCGATCGTCTGCGCATCGAGCAGATAGTCCGCCTGATAGTTCTTGGAGGTGCCGACCGGCGTGGAGGAGAAGCGCGCCTGCAGATTTGCGGTGGTGTCGGGCAGCAGCGTCGCCGCCCAGTATTTGTCGGTCAGGCCGAGCCAGCCGTTGGTGACCTTGAAGGAGAGCGACTTCTTCTCGTCGGCAACCTTATACGTCACCTCCTGCAGGCCCTGATCACCGAGCACGCCGATCATGCCCTCGTGCAGGATGTAGAAGCCTTCGACATGCGGGGTGCCGTGACGCGAAATCAGCGCGAACGGGTACAGCGTCACCGGCGCCGAGCCATTGTTGGTGACGTCGTCCTTGATGGTGAACAGGTAGTTGTCGTCGATGGTGATGGTGCGGCGGAAGGTGAGGCCCTCGCCGTTGTCGTAGGTCAGGGTCACCGGCGTCGTCGCGGTCAGCGTGCCGGAGCCTTCCTGCTTCCATTCGGTGTTGGCGTCGGGAAGCTTCGCGCTGGTTCCGCTGGCGCCGACCCAGCCGAATTCGGCGTAGTAGGGCTGCGGCGAGCCGGATGGCGAGAGCAGGGTGATCGGCGCCGACTTCGGATCGACGGTGACGCGATATTGCGTGAGCGAGAGATCGTCGATGCGGCCGCCCTTCAGCGACAGGCTGCCGGAGACGCGCGGCGTTTCGATCTTCACCCGCGGCGCGGCGGCAAGCGCTGCATCACGCGAGACGAAGGTGGTCGGCGACGGCTGCTGCGACGGCTGGCTCGGCTGCGCCGGAGTGGTGCCGGGCTGGGGCGCCTGGCCCGCATCCGGCGCCGGCGTGTTGGGCGCTTGCGCCTGCTGTTGCACCTGCTGCTGCGCCTTTTGCGCGGCCTGCTGCTTCTCCATCTGCGGCACGACGAAGAAATACTGCCAGGCGATCAGCACGATGCCGGACAAGATGACAGCGAGAATCGTATTGCGGTGATCGTTCATCCGGTGTCTCGGTTCAGCCCGCGGCTTGCGGCGTTGCGGTCGCGCGCTTCGTTAATTGTCGATCGAGCCGCGTCAGCGCGGTCTCGAAATCTTGCAGCATGGTCTCGAAGCCCCGGCTGAGCGCCGCCCGCCGGCCGATCAGCACATAATCGCAATGGGGCCGCATAAAAGAGAGGCCATTTCGCCTCACCATGTCGCGCAGCCGGCGCCGCACGCGATTACGCTCCACCGCCGTTCCAACCTTCTTGGAGACGGTGAAGCCAATCCGGACGGGACCAGGATCGCGGCGGGTGCGGGCCTGAACGGTGAAGGCCGGAGCCGAGAAGCGGACTCCTGCGGCAGCGGCCAGAAAATCAGCCCGCTGCCTCAGTCGATCCATCGGAAATAGGCCTTGGTTCGGCTCAGGCGCTCAGGCGCTTGCGGCCGCGGGCGCGACGGGCGGCCAGAACCTTACGGCCGCCGGTGGTGGCGAGGCGGGCGCGGAAGCCATGGCGGCGCTTGCGCACGAGTTTGCTGGGTTGATAGGTCCGCTTCACGGGTCGTACTCCGCTGGCCGGCTAAATTGCCTGAGTGTGAGATTAAGTCCCTGTGGTTTCAGCCAAAATTCAGCCGAGAGGGCGAAGCCGGACGATCACGGGACAGTTGGCGCGGCTTATACGGGAGAGGGCGGTTTTCGTCAATCGAACAGCGTTATTCCGGATTGCCGCGCTCGCGCAAAAAGCGGCAAAGTCGGAAAGCCTTACTTATATTTAAGGAAACCGCCGCGGGTTCGCCGCCTTTGTCCGTGAATGGGAGGGTTGGGGGATTCGCCGGGCCGGTGCGGCACGAGCGGCGATAAGGGGCTCAGGGTCGACGCGATGTCACTCTTGCAGGACGGTAATGGGGAGAGGGCTCCCCGCAGGGTGAGATTCCTGTCATGGCGGCGGCTCGGTCTATCGGGCAAGCTGCTGTTGCTGACCATTCCCCTGGTGATGATCGCCGAAGTGCTCGTTTACGTACCGTCGATCGCCAATTTCTATCAGAATCGGCTGAATGACCGGCTGGCGGCCGCCAACACCGCGGCGCTGGTGCTCGATGCCGCGCCGAGCGGCATGGTTCCCGATTCGCTGGCGCGGCAGATCCTGGACAGCATCGGCGCGCGCGCCGTCGCCATCAAGCACGGCCAGCAGCGGCGGCTGCTGGCGATCGCCGACATGCCGATGCCGGTCGAGCGCGACGTCGATATGCGGACGATGATGATGGGCACCGCGATCTACGATGCGTTCGAGATGATGCTGACCAAGGCGGAAGGCTCGATTCGCATCGTCGGCCCCACCTCCGCCGGCGGGCAGTTCATCGAGGTGGTGGTGGACGAGCAGCCGCTGCGCCGCTCGATGTATCGCTTCTCGATCAACCTGCTGCTGTCGTCGCTCGGCATCTCGATTCTGACCGCGGGGCTGATCTATCTCGCGCTGCATTACCTGTTCGTGCGGCCGATGCGGCGTGTCACCGCCAACCTCGTCGCCTTCCACGCCGAACCGGAGAACCCGGCGCGAATCATCACGCCGACCGATCGCGCCGACGAAATCGGCCAGGCCGAGCGTGAACTCGCCGACATGCAGCACGACCTGGTGTCGATGCTGCATCAGAAGAGCCGGCTCGCGGCGCTGGGCCTTGCGGTGTCCAAGATCAACCATGACTTGCGCAACCTCTTGGCCTCGGCGCAGCTCATCTCCGACCAGCTCGCCACCGTGCCCGATCCGCGCGTGCAGCGGTTCGCGCCGAAGCTCGTGCGCTCGCTGGAACGGGCGATCGCGTTCTGCCAATCCACTCTTTCCTATGGCCGGGCGCAGGAGGCCGCACCCGACCGCCGCATCGTCGCGCTCGATCCGATCGCCGCGGAGGTGCGCGAATCGCTCGGGCTCGCCGCCGACACCGCAATCGCCTGGGTCAGCCATATCGAGCGCGGCATGACGGTGGACGCCGACCCGGATCAGCTGTTTCGCGTGCTGCTGAATCTGGCGCGCAACGCGGCGCAGGCGCTCGAGCAGCGCGCCCCCGACGAGGCGACCGGGAGCCAGATCCGGATGCTCGCCAAGCGGGAAGGGATCGTCAGCATCATCGAAATCTCCGATAACGGACCGGGCGTGCCGCCAAGGGCGCGCGAACACCTGTTCGAGGCGTTTCAGAGCTCGGCCAGGCCGGGCGGCACCGGGCTCGGCCTCACCATCGCCGCCGAGCTGGTGCGGGCCCATGGCGGGCAGATCCGGTTGGTGGACAGCAACATCGGCGCGACCTTCCGGATCGAGATTCCCGACCGGCCGGTGGAACTGCATGCGCCGCGCGGCAGCGAGCGCGCCAGCGCCTGAGGATTTGCGGGTTTTGCCGGCGTTTTCGCCGGCTTCGCGCCGGGGCGGGATGGCCGGGGCGAGAATCCGGCCGGCTTGATGACAGAATAGCGTCAGTTCGCCGTCCGAATGCCTTGCCAATCCGGAGTTTAGCCGTTAGCTATGGCCCGCTTTCGGCGCCACGCCGTCAGCCCGCTTTCCGGCCTTGGACTTCAGGGCCTTCCAAGCGACAACGCGCCCGTAGCTCAGCTGGATAGAGCATCAGACTACGAATCTGAGGGTCGGACGTTCGAATCGTTCCGGGCGCGCCAAACCCCGCCGAATCTACGATTTTCTGCGATCCGTTAAGCGGGACTACGCCGAAGGAAATTCATCGTCGTATGAGAAGCGGTGCTCGGTGGCATTCGGCGTTCGCATCGGTGCATTGCCCTTCGACGGGTCGCCAATGCATTGATAGTGATCAAGCGCCTGGAACGGACGTCCAGACGTGACCATAAAGCGGAACTTGCCCCTGCGGTCCGCGGCGTTCCACGTGGACTTCATTCGATTCCCCTTAGCTTAAGATCGTAAATGCCCAAATTGCTCGCCAGTAGGCTGCCGTCACCCAGTCGGTTGAGTGCGACAAAGCCAGCGCGTTCGAAGATCGACCAGATGTTCCGCTCCGCCCGCGACAGCCAGAGTTGGATGGCGAGCAGGCGCCGGCTCATTAGGCGGCAACTCTCCACGTCGAGATCACCCGGCCACGCGCCCTCGTGAAAAAGGCGATGGATGAAGTAGTCCCGCTTGTCCTTAATCCACGTCAGATAGCGGATGTCGGCCTCGGCGACATCGTGCCGCTTGAGGATTTTAATGAGCGACCCGAGGGTCGATCCTTGCAACAGAGCCCTCTTCGAAGCGACTGCGCCCAACGCTCCGAGTCCGCGCCCAGCACTTTTTCGAGCCTCACGCGGTCGCACATGTGCATCGCACTGATCAGCATGTCTTCGAACTTGCCCACGGCCAAGTACGTCCCGGCCATCTCCTGGCAATAGAGAAACCGGGCCAGATGAAGTTCGGACATGCCGTCGATAAGGTCGCGAAGCTGCGCCTTCGTAAGGTCGGGTGTGAACATCTACGGGCACCGCAATCGTTGATTGAGCATGTCAGCTTGGCATTATCCTGTGTAGATTAGGGCCATGGCGAAGAATCCCAACAATCGGCTCGAACGCTGGGAGGTAGCGATCATCAAAGCGATGATAGCGACACCCCCTCGGAAGAACGACCAGGATATCCTGGCGTACTTCACGCGGCCAACCCGCTCCATCAATCACGGGCGGATCAAGGACATTCGCGATAGGAAGACCCATACCGGCATCGCGCCTGCAAGCGCCGAGGAGCTGGCCGCGTTCCTCGAGGCTTGGCCCAACGTTGACGGCAACGGCCTGCACCTGATCGGGGACGAACTGCTGATCAAGGCGCGCGAGGCGATGCTGCATGCGGTCCAAGGGTTCAATAACCCGCGGGCCCACTTTAAGTCCGAGGTGTTCATCGTCACGGCGGTGATCGCTTGGACCTATCTGATGCACGCCCACTTCAAACGCGTCGGCGTCGATTACCGGCACCGGGACCGGCGCACGGGGGACGTCCTGAAGACTCGCCATGGCGCCGACAAGCATTGGGAGCTGGAGCATTGCCTGGGCGACGCCGCCTGCCCGCTTGACGAGGCGGCCAAGGCGAACCTCAAGTTCCTGATCGAGATCCGCCACGAAATCGAACACCAGATGACGCGCCGCATTGACGACCTGATTAGTGCTAAGCTCCAAGCCTGCTGCTTGAACTTCAACGCGGCGCTGAAGGCAATGTTCGGGGCTGAATACGGTCTGGACCGCGAACTCGGCCTCGCCCTGCAATTCGCTGGCATCGCCAAGTCGCAGCGCGATCTCTTGCTGAAGGAAACAGACCTGCCGGCGCATTTGATCGCAGCGCACACCGCCTATGAAGATGGCCTGCCGGAGGCTGTGATCCGCGACCCGAAGTACGCTTATCGCGTCGCCTACGTGGAGCGGTCGGTCAATTCTAAGGGTAAGGCCGACCAGGTCATCGAGTTCATCCGACCGGACTCGGCGGAGGGGCAGGAGATCGCCCGAGTGCTGGTCAAGGAGTCAGAGCGTAAGAAGTACAAACCGAAGGATATCATCGAGCTCATGCAGCGAGAGGGTCATCCCGACTTCAGAGGGTCATCCCGACTTCAACCAGCACGCGCATCAACTCCTCTGGAAAGCGGCCGACGCTAAGAACCCCGCCCACAAGTTCGGTGTCGAACTCCGGCCGGGCGACTGGTGGTGGTACGACAAGTGGGTGGACCATGTGCGCACCCGACTCATGGCCCGATGATTGCGCGGTCCTGGGAGAGAGTGTCTTCAAGCTCTATGAGCTGGTGCCGCCACCAATAGACGGCTTGGCGAAACAGCTGGAACGCGTCCTTACCGTCCGCGAACTCCACGTGATACCCATCCTCATCTGGTACAAGCTTGGCGCCAAACGAGTACGTTTTCAGAAGGTTATTCCTCTCCTTCTCGATGAACTCCCAGAATATCCACGAACCCTCGCGATCTGAGTTGAATCGCTGCCACAGGTTGCCAATCGCTTGGGAATGCTCAGTGGAGGATTTCGCGTCGACCTTTGCCAAGACATGGCCGATAGTCCTCAGGAGTGCGACCCCAGCTACCCAGTACAGGCGCCATTCCGGGAGTTCCTCATCTCCGTCCGCGACGTCAGAATTCTGGAAATGGAAGAGAATGCCAACGCAGTCCCAGAAGGGATCCCATCCCTTGAGCGTCTGCGTCGGCGGGCTGCGAGTGAAAATATCGCCTGTGACATAGTCAATCATCGGCACCTGCGCTGAAGTTATCCACCCGGCCCTGCGATTGCGGAGCAGTAGGCTTGGCCACAGAGAGTTCCGTCCACTCGGGCTCGTGAAGATAGAGCCATGAAGCGGATTTTTCGAAGGTCAGCCAAGAGGCATGATCGATCTTCCCTTTCTCCGCACAGTCGACGTAACTGCGATAGAGCGATCTGCAGTTGGTCGTAGTAGCTTTTGGCGAGCGTCGGATGCTCTCGGCGACACTCGCGCGTTGACGGCTACAACATCATAGTGCCCCAGCGGAGACGTAGTTATCAGTTTCATCCACGCTGGGGCGCCATTTCCTGTATGAAACCGCGACCTGAGCCCATCTCCCGTTCCGAGAAGGCCTTGCGCATGGACGGCGATCACACGATCGCAGTTGTTGCCGGGAGAGGTCAGAGTGGCCGGCGTGATGATGTCGGTCCATGGCCAAGTTTCAGTCCATGGCCGATAGCCAGGTTTCAAGAAGGCTACGTCAACCCTTGCTGTCGCGTCGCGAAGGAGCTCGTTGGCCTGTCCACTTCGGAGCAGGAGCGTCTTGAGGGCGGCGGAGTTCTTGCCTTGACGGATCGGCCTTGCACCCGCGACGATGACCGCACTGCTGTTTGGCAGCGCAAATAAGCATAAGGCTCACGAATGCTGTTCGCGATCGACCTCACCGTCAGTGAGGCTGCTTGTCAGTCAGCGCGCCGGCCCTTCGATGACAGCGGATGTCGCTCGAAGATCCCATCCACGCACGGGCCAACAAAAAAGGCAGCGCCGGAGCGCCGCCCTTATCTGGTGCGGACATGACCGCTTGTTAACAGCCAGACCACGATCTCTATGGAGATCATCTTAGAGCTCTCGGTTTGCCCGTCAAGTTCTGTTTGCGGACCCCAGGCGTGCCGGAAAGATATTTTTCGTCGGAAGGTAACAGAGGCGGGCGGAGATCAGCGCGACAACATGAACCTGGACTCTAAGGCCGCCCGAAATAAGTTCGATGCGGGGGAATGTCTAAGGGGCCATAATCATGAAGTATCGCGTCGGATTCGATCTTGGTACCAACTCGCTCGGCTGGGCGGTGGTCCGGCTCAACGCCAGCGGCGAACCTGATCGTATCGAGGTGGCAGGCTCTCGCATCTTCTCGGATGGCCGCGAGCCGAAATCGGGGGCGTCTCTTGCCGGAGCGCGCCGTGATGCACGGGCCATGCGGCGGCGGCGGGATCGTTTCAAGCAGCGGCAGGCGGCGCTGATCAAGTATCTGACACAGGCCGGGTTCTTTCCGGCCGACGAAAGCGAACGCAAGGCGCTTTCCGCGCTCGATCCGTACGAGCTCCGGGCGCGCGCGCTCGATGAGGCGCTGCCGCTCGCTCATCTCGGGCGGGCGCTGTTCCACCTCAATCAGCGTCGGGGCTTCAAATCCAACCGCAAGACGGATCGCGGCAAGAACGACGATACCGGCAAGATCAGGATCGGCGTTGCGCGGCTATATGAGCAGATGCGTGACGCGGACGCGCGGACGCTCGGAGAATTCCTGCATAAGCGCCGGGCTGCTGCTTCCGATCCGAACGCGATCCCGCATGTCCGCACGCGCATCGTCACGCTCGCGGCAGAGGACGGCAAGGCCAGCGATGTCTACGACTTCTATCCGGACCGCCAGACCTTGGAGGAGGAGTTCGAGGCGATCTGGGAAGCGCAGACCAGCCATCATCCCGAGGCGTTGACCGAGGAGCGGCGTGCGCAGTTCTACGAGATCATCTTTCACCAGCGGCCATTGAAGCAGCCGAAGATCGGCTTCTGCACGCTTCTGCCGCCGGAGAAGAGGCTGCCGAAGGCCCATCCGCTGTTTCAGCGGCGGCGGCTGTTGGAAGAGGTCAATGCGCTGCGGATCGTGCTGCCCGGCAAAGAAACGCGGGCGCTCGAAAAAGCGGAGCGCGACGCACTGCTCTCCAAGCTCAACCAGCGCAAGAAAGCGGCCTACGAATCTCTGCGCAAGGCGCTAAAACTCGATCCGGATGCGCGCTTCAACAAGGAAAGCGACAACCGCGAGGACATGATCGGCGACGAGATTGCCGCCGAGATGGCTCACAAGAGCCGCTTCGGAAAAGTCTGGCTCGGCATGAGCGCTGAGGCGCAAGCGCAGGTGATCGAGCGTCTGCGCGGGCTCGAAAGCGATGCGGATGCGGATGATTTCGAAGCGTGGCTGCGCGACGATCACGGGCTGGCGCAGGAGCAGGCGAAGGCCGTGACGGCGGCGAACCTGCCCGAGGGCTACGGCCGTTTCGGCGAGACCGCGACGCGGAAGCTGATCGCTGCGTTGGAGCAGGAGGTGATCGTTTACAGCGAGGCTGTGCAACGGGCTGGGCTCGGCCATCACTCCGACCTTCGCGACGGGCAGGTCTGGACGGACAAGAAAGGCAATCCGGCGCTGCCTTATTATGGCGCGGTGCTGGAACGTCATATCGTGCCGGGCACCGCCGACCCGAATGAGACGGACGACGCCTTGCGCATTGGCCGCTTGACCAATCCGACCGTGCATATCGGCCTCAATCAGCTGCGCCGGGTCGTCAACGCATTGATGCGTCGCTACGGGCAGCCACAGGAGATTGCGATTGAGCTCGCCCGCGAGCTCAAGCTGAGTGATGACCGCAAAAAGGAGATCAACACCCGCAATCGCGAGAACCGCAAGGCGGCCGAGAAACGTTCGCAAAAGCTGCGGAACATCGGCCAGGCGGATAAGGGCGGCAACCGGGCATTGCTGAAGCTCTGGGAGGAGCTCAACCCCGAAAACGTGCTCGACCGGCGATGTGTCTATACCGGGCGTGTGATCTCGATCGACATGCTGTTTTCAGGCGCGGCCGAGGTCGATCACATTCTGCCCTTCAGCGTTTCGCTCGACGATTCCAATGGCAACCGCATCCTCTGCCTGCGCGAGGTGAATCGCATCAAGCGCCAGCGTACGCCTTGGGAGGCTCGGGATGATCTGCGCGCCCATTTCGGACCTGACGCGGGGTGGGAGGCGATCGCTGCCCGCGCTGCACGCCTGCCCAGAGAAAAGCGCTGGCGTTTCGAGCCGGACGCGGCCAATCGTTTTGATGCGCAAGGCGGTTTCCTTGCCCGCCATCTCACCGATACCCAACATCTGTCGCGGCTGGCTCGGTCCTATCTTTCGGCGCTTTATCCAGAGACCGGCGAGGGCTCAGGCCATGTCTGGGTCTCGCCTGGCCGGTTGACGGAGATGCTGCGGCGGGCGTGGAGCCTCAACCACCATCTGCCGGACCACAACATCGCAGGCGCTGCCAATCAGCCGAAGAACCGCAAGGACCATCGTCATCACGCGATCGATGCCATCGTCGTCGCGCTGGCGGATCGCGCCATGCTCAACCGCATCGCGCGTGAGTCCGGCAAGGAAGGTCATGAGGCTGCCGGCCGTCTTGTCGCGAGCATTCCCGAACCCTGGGAAGGCTTCTCCGACGAGGTTGGACGTGCGGTGCGCGCCATCACCGTCAGTCATCGGCCCGACCACGGCACCGCGAGCAAGGCTGGACGGGCGAAGGACAAGGACGCGACCGCTGGCCGTCTGCACAATGAGACGGCCTATGGGCTCACCGGTGAGAAGGATGCGCGCGGCCTCGATATCGTTGTGACCCGCAAGCCGCTATCCGCATTCAAGAAGTCCGCCGATCTCGATGCGATCCGCGACGACGACCTGAAGCAGAAGCTGAAAGCCTGGGCGGCCGGCAAGGAAGGCGGCGCGTTCGAGCAGGCGATGCGCAGCTTCGGTGACCCCGAGCGCGGGCCACGTTCGCACCCCGGACTGCGCCGCATTCGTGTGACCGAGCCGCTCTCGGTAATCCCCATTCGGGATCGCGATGGTCGCCCCTACAAGGCCTACAAAGGTGATTCCAACTACCGTTTCGATATTTGGGAGTTGAAGACCGGCAAGTGGAAGGACGAAGTCGTCTCGATGTTCGAAGCGCACCGGCCGAACTGGACGTCGCCGATCCGCGCGGGAAACCCGACCGCGCGCAAGGTGCTGTCGGTGCGGCAGAACGATGTGATTGCGATCGAACGCGAAAACGGACCCGAACTGATGCGCGTCGTCAAATTCTCTGCGGGCTCCTTGGCGCTGGCGCCGCCGCAGGAAGCCGGCAGTCTGAAGGCCCGTGATGCCGACAAGAACGACCCGTTCAAATATGTCTATGGTTCGCCCAGTTCACTACAGCGCTGGAAGGCGCGGCAGGTGCGCATCGACGAGCTCGGCCGGGTCTTCGATCCTGGCTTCGCGGTCCGCAGCCGACGGTCAAGCGAGTAGCAGACCATGGAGCGGGTCGTTGATATCGCAAGTGACGGCCGGCACCTTTCTGCGCATCGCGGTTTTCTCATCGTTAGCGAGGACAAGCAGGAGGTTGGTCGCGTCCCGCTCGACGATGTGATGGCAGTGATCGTCCACGCCCATGGCGTGACTTGGAGCACCAATCTTGCCGTGGCGTTGGCTGAACGCGGCGCGCCATTGGTGTTATGCGGGGCCAATCACGCGCCGGTCGGTGTCTTTCTGCCGCTCGATGGGCATCACGGCCAGAATGCGCGGATGCGCGCGCAGTGGGAGGCGGGACGTCCGCTCGCCAAGCAGCTGTGGAGCCGCGTCGTCATCGCCAAGCTGCGCTGGCAGGCTGCCGTGTTGGAGGCGCACGGCAAGGAACGTGCGGCGCTCGACCTGTTGCTCCGCAAGGTGCGCTCGGGCGATCCTGACAACATCGAAGCACAGGCCGCGCGCCGCTATTGGCCATTGCTGATGGGACCGGAATTCCGGCGCGACCGCACCGCCGCCGATATCAATGGGCCGCTAAATTACGGCTATACGATTCTGCGTTCGTTGATCGCGCGCTCGGTGGTGGCGGCTGGGCTGCATCCTTCGATCGGCATTCATCATGCAAACCGTGGCAACGCTTTTGCCCTTGCCGATGATCTCGTCGAGCCGTTCCGTCCGCTGGTCGATGCGCTGGCGCTGCGGTTGGCGTCGAAGGGTTTCCACACTGTCGAGCCCATAAGCAAGCGGGCGTTTGCCGGGCTGATTGCGGTTGATCTTAACGGCGCCGAGGGGGTTACCACGGTGACCGTCGCGGCGCAGCGTCTGGCGTTATCGCTGGCGCGGGCCTTCGAGACGGGCGATGCGGCAGCGCTTGTGCTGCCGCATCCGCCGACGCCGATCGAGATTGCAGGGCTCGACCGATTAGTCCCCGGACCGACGGAGGATGCTCGTCCTGTCTCCGCGCCGGAGCCGGCGCCATGACCATCACCCAGCTCAGCGGTTACAGGCTCATGTGGATCTTCGTGATGTTCGACCTGCCGGTGTCCAGCAAAGCGGAGAACCGTGCTGCGACGAAGTTTCGCCAGTATCTCCTCGATGAGGGCTTCGAGAAGAGCCAGTTTTCGGTCTATGCTCGCTTCTGCAACGGCAAGGAGCAGTTTGAGGCCTATATGCGCCGTATCGAGGCGCATCTCCCGGCGCGCGGCGATGTCCATGTCCTGACCTTTACGGACCGACAGTATGAAAACATCGTCCGCTTCTCCGGCCAACGACGCAGGCGCCAAAGGAAAAATCCGGATCAGCTCGCGTTGTTCTGAGCGAAATCGGGATTTCAGAGCTTGCTCGGGCACCCGAATCGCCTTTGATTACAAAGGGATCCGAGCACACCGAGAATAGCTAGTTAGAGATCGTGGTCTAGCGGCAACGACAAGCGCAGAAGAGGCCTTCCAGGAGGCAGAATAGCTAGTTAGAGATCGTGGTCTAGCGGCAACTCACCGCAATCGCGGGCTGGCCTCCGGCAAAGAATAGCTAGTTAGAGATCGTGGTCTAGCGGCAACACAGTCTCGCAGTTCGATCCCATCTTTATCAGAATAGCTAGTTAGAGATCGTGGTCTAGCGGCAACCGTTTTGCAAGAGGCGAGGGTCCGAGCGGCAGAATAGCTAGTTAGAGATCGTGGTCTAGCGGCAACGGCAGAAGACTTCAAGCATATCAGCGCGAAAGAATAGCTAGTTAGAGATCGTGGTCTAGCGGCAACCGCGGTGTCGAGCACATCGAGCGCCGGCTTAGAATAGCTAGTTAGAGATCGTGGTCTAGCGGCAACGCGCAGGCTGTTCGTAAAACCAGATATCGAGAATAGCTAGTTAGAGATCGTGGTCTAGCGGCAACGATGCGAGCACCTGCTCAATCTCGGATGGAAGAATAGCTAGTTAGAGATCGTGGTCTAGCGGCAACAAAGACACGCTTGCTGAGCGCTCCAGGTCGAGAATAGCTAGTTAGAGATCGTGGTCTAGCGGCAACAATTTTCACGTTGGATGTGATCATCGCATTAGAATAGCTAGTTAGAGATCGTGGTCTAGCGGCAACTTGTTGGCACCGCGCCGCTTGTTGCTGCGGAGAATAGCTAGTTAGAGATCGTGGTCTAGCGGCAACATGGAACACGACGAGGGTCTTCTTATCTGCAGAATAGCTAGTTAGAGATCGTGGTCTAGCGGCAACCCGAGATACGCGATGAGGACACCAGGCTTCAGAATAGCTAGTTAGAGATCGTGGTCTAGCGGCAACTTTGCGTCGAAGTTGTTCAACAGTGCGATCAGAATAGCTAGTTAGA
Organism: Afipia sp. P52-10; assembly: GCF_000516555.1. Classification (NCBI taxonomy): domain Bacteria; kingdom Pseudomonadati; phylum Pseudomonadota; class Alphaproteobacteria; order Hyphomicrobiales; family Nitrobacteraceae; genus Afipia; species Afipia sp. P52-10. The sequence continues at coordinate 2,128,678 of NZ_AZSJ01000003.1, forward strand.
GATTGTGACCGGAGAGGGTGTCCGCCGGACCTACTTCGCCATACGTAACGACCTGGCATCTGTCTTAATGCGATTATCTGGACGTGCCTAACTCAGGCTGCAGCTAGGTGAAAGGAAGGTCGTGCGGGCAATGGTTCAGTTCTCAGACGCGCGACTCATGTGCTCCAAGTGTTCGTGCCCGCGCATCGCTTCCTGAAGACGTTCTCGTGATGGCGCGGTTAGCCTCTCGACTTGCAGAAGACGGGCATATTTCAACGGTGGATCATCTTCGTCCAAGACGATGGGGTTGGAGAGCACGAAGTCGGTGAGCTCGGCCACAGCAATCCCCCCGTGGTTCCGTCGATGCCGCAAACCTTGCGGCTTTCGAAATGGCACACGTGAACTGACGGTGCCAGGCTTCCAAAGGAATGTTCCGGATGCTTCCTCGGTGCGATCCAGTTCCTTCCAGTTCCTTTAGATGATGGGTAATTTGATCGCGGATGCGTGCGCCGGTGTGAAGCCAGCCATGGGCTCTCGCGACTCGCTGAGCAAGCGCGTCCTCTCGAACCGGCGCTTCCGCTGCCATCACAATATCGACCATTGCCTGAAGGGTCGGTCGGTAGGAGAGGTCAAAAAAGCAATCCGGATCGGCTTTGATGGTTGATAGGTCCGCTACAACGAAAACCTTCAGCGGGTGCTCCGCGTTCGACAGCAAGGCAATTTCCTTGCATCGATTTCCGCAGAGCCATTCGGCAGCTCTTCGCGTTCAAACGCGGTTGACCTATCCAGCGATCAGCTGGCCAATGGTTCAACCAGCCTTTAGCAAGAGGGCGGTGCAACGCTACGGATGCGCCCTTGAACCAAGAACAGCGCAGATCGCCACCACGGCCCCTCCATCGCGTCACTGCGTGAGATAGACCTGATTGCGTCAGATCGGATCTGGCGTGATCGCGACGATGCGTTGGGGAAGCGACGATAAGCGTGCGTGCCGAAGCCCGGCTAGCCGTGTCGATTCGATAGCTGCAATCGATCCAGCCGATCGATCTCCCGCACGCCATGGCGGCGACGTGGAGAGGCAGCGGTCGGCTTGCGATTGACAATCCAACGGGGCGGCGAGGCGGGTCGGGCTGGCCCCGCCCGAGACACTTCGCGGTCGAACCCGAAGCAGCTCCGGCGGGACCGGCCGTTGCGATCATTGCACCGTGTAATCAGAGCGCCGACATTTTCCGATCGCTCTTCCACGCCTTCGGAGCATGGTTGAACTGCATCACCTTGCTGGTCCTGATCGTCTTCGTCGGCAGCATCCGGGTCTGGGCGACATGCACAGTGCGGTTGCGGACGGCGGTGCGGTCATGAATGCGCGTCACGATGTTGACGCGCTTCACGGGCTGCACCCGCGTCACGTTGACGACACGGTTGATGTGCTTCACGTAACGCGTCCGGTTGACGTCCTTGTATTGCGTGACGTTACGGACCTTGTTGACCGTGTGGTAGCGATACACCGTGCTGGTGCTCGGTCGTGCCGTGTTATGCGCGATGTGCCGGGTCTGGCCGGTCGTGATCGTGCGTGTCGGCATCATGCGCGTCTGCGCCATGTGCTGGTTTTCACGCAGGACGGCAGTCCGGTTATGGACGCGGGTTACGACATTCAGCCGGGTAATCGGCTGAACGCGCGTGACGTTGACGATGCGCTTGGTGTGCGTCACGTACCTCGTTCGGTTGATGTCACGGTAGCGCGTGACGTTTTGAACCCGTTGCTTGTTGTGGTATTTGTAGGATGTATGTACCTTCGTCGAGGAGATGGGTCGTTTTTCGGCGGTTGCGGGCAGCACCGCAAACGAGGTGCTGAGCAGAGCGGCCGCGGACAATCCGACGAGATACTTGATCGTCAACGTCATGGTATGAGCTCCTTAAGGGCCGGTGACCACGTTGCCTCCGCCGGTCCCATCGGAGGCACGTAGAAAAAGCTCAAGGGCCGCAACGGGTTTCGCATCGGAAACCCGCGGAACGAACTGTTAGGCCCGAAAAAGAGTGTCGTTCTTAGCGTCCGGTTCATGCCGGAACTTTGTTTTGAAATTCGATTCAACAAATATTTAGCCTCAATCGCGCCGTTCTATCGGCAAATTGTCTCGGCATGCCTTACGCTCCGTGGGAAGGGGCGCCCGGGGGCAGGGAATTTTCATGCGAATATTCTTCTATGCAGCGGTCAGCGCTCTCATCGCGACGAGCGCTATCCAGACTGCGTCGGCCGCGCCTCAGTCAGGGCGAACCGATTGCCATGCAGCCGCGCTCGCCAATCTGCAGCGCCTCGCTCCGCGGGGTTACGCGATCTACGAGGCGGTCAGCGACAAGAAGCAATTCTTGCATTGGCTGACCTGTGATGACGTCCAGCTCGGGCTCGCGACCGGTGTCCATGAGACGGTGCATCTGTTGACCGAGGAGCGCGACGGCTATCCGCTCATCGATGGCAGCGTCGTTCGCCGTCCGCACGAGGTCTCGAAATTCTTCGCGCCGAAGGAGATCGCCGGGAAATTCAAACCTCAGGATATCTACGTGCAGACCTATCTGCGGCCGGGCGGAGCATCGTCCAAGGATGACCTGCTGTATCTGCTCGACGAGCTGAACGCCTACAGCCACGATCTCAATGCGGCGGTCAGCCTCGTCTCCCTGCGTCGGCGCGACCGCGACGTCGATCATCGCGACGGCCTTGCGGCGATGATGACCTTCGTCATGAGCTACGCCGAGACGGCGCAGAAGAGTCAGGCGTCGACCTGGCAGCGCCTGTTGCGCCCGGGGCCGAAGCATGTGGTTCAGACCCTGTGGAAGCAGGCGGAGGGCGTGCTGGCGTCGTCGTGCGGCATTCCCGCCTTCGGCAAGAACGACCGCGACTATATCCGCTTCCTGTGCGAGCCTAAGAACGGTGCCGCGCTGTCCGAGGTGCTTGGCCGCGCGCCGGCTTGCGCCAGCGAATGTCTCGCGGCGCCGACGGCGTCCGCCGTGCCGCCCGGTTAAGCGCGGCGTCGTTTCGAGGTTTACTTTCGCAGCGGGACGCCTTTGGTGGTGAAGCGCTGGGTCCGGCCGCTGCCGCGCACCGGCCGCCGCGTGCCGGCGGCCTTGCCGGTGCCGGGCGGTTGATGTGCCGGCACGAGCTGATCAGGGCGTGAGCCGATCAGATCGGCGCGGCCCATCTGTTTCAGCGCCTCGCGCAAGATCGGCCAGTTGTCGGGGTCGTGATAACGCAGGAATGCCTTGTGCAGTCGGCGTTGCCGCAATCCCCTGATCGCCTCGACCTTGTCGCTCGCGCCGCGCCGCACGCCGCGCAGCGGATTGACGCCGGTGTGGTACATGGCGGTGGCGGTCGCCATCGGCGAGGGCAGGAAGGTCTGGACCTGATCGGCGCGGTAGCGGTTCTTCTTCAGCCAGAGCGCGAGGTTCATCATGTCCTCGTCGGTGGTGCCGGGATGCGCCGCGATGAAATACGGGATCAGGTAGTATTTCTTACCGGCCTGCCGCGCGGCGGCTTCGAACATCGTCTTGAAGCGATCGTAAGCGCCAATGCCCGGCTTCATCATTTTGTCGAGCGGCCCGCGCTCGGTGTGCTCGGGCGCGATCTTCAGATAACCGCCGACATGGTGTGTGACGAGCTCCTGCACATATTCCGGGCTCTTCACCGCGAGATCGTAGCGCACGCCGGAGGCGACCATCACCTTCTTGACACCCTTCACCTCGCGCACCTTGCGGTAGAGGCGGATCAGGTCGTCGTGCGAGGTGTTCAGGTTCGGGCAGATATCGGGAAACACACAGGATGGCCGCCGGCACAGCGCCTCGACCTTCGGATCGTTGCAGGCCATCCGGTACATGTTGGCGGTCGGTCCGCCGATGTCGGAGATCACGCCGGTAAAGCCTGGCGTCTTGTCGCGGATCCGCTCGATCTCGCGCAGGATCGAGCCTTCCGAACGGTTCTGGATGATGCGGCCTTCGTGTTCGGTGATCGAGCAGAACGTGCAGCCGCCGAAGCAGCCACGCATGATCGTCACCGAGAACTTGATCATGTCCCAGGCCGGGATCTTGGCATCTCCGTAAGAGGGATGCGGCGCGCGGGCATAGGGCAGGTCGTAGACGGCGTCCATCTCGTCGGATGTCAGCGGGATCGGCGGCGGATTGAGCCACAGGTCGCGATCGCCATGGCGCTGGACCAGCGCCCGCGCATTGCCGGGATTGCTCTCCCGATGCAGCACGCGCGAGGCGCGGGCATAGGCCTCGCGGTCCGTTTCGACCTGCTCGCAGGCCGGCAGCCGGATCACGGCGTCGCCGGCGTGACGGCCGGCGCCCTCGTCGGCGGAGTCGAGGTCATCGGCATGCAGCTCGGTGAAGTGATCGGGAACGCTGCGGAACAGCGCGACGCCGCGAATGGAGTCGAGATCGTGCGGCGCTTCGCCGGCCGCGAGCCGGTGCGCCACCTCGACCACCGCACGCTCGGCATTGCCGTAGAGCAGCAGGTCGGCCTTGGCATCCGCGAGCACCGAACGGCGCACTTTCTCCGACCAGTAGTCGTAGTGGGCGATGCGGCGCAGCGACGCCTCGATGCCGCCGAGCACGATCGGAACATCCTTGAACGCCTCGCGGCAGCGCTGGGCGTAGACGATGGTGCAGCGGTCCGGCCGGCCGCCGCCCGCGCCGCCTGGCGTGTAGGCATCATCGTGGCGCAGCCGCCGGTCCGCCGTGTAGCGGTTCACCATCGAGTCCATGTTGCCGCCGGTGACGCCGAAGAACACCCGTGGCTTGCCCAGCGCCTTGAACGGCTCGGCCGAATGCCAGTCCGGCTGCGCGATGATACCGACGCGGAAGCCCTGTGCCTCGAGCAGTCGGCCGATGATCGCCATGCCGAAGCTCGGGTGGTCGACATAGGCGTCGCCGGTCACCAGCACGATGTCGCAGGCGTCCCAGCCGAGCGCCTCCATCTCGGCGCGGCTCATCGGCAGGAACGGAGCCGGATTGGCGGAAGGCGTCCGGTGGCGCGGCCAGGACATCAAGGGCTTTTCAGCAGTAAGGGTCATGGCGCCACGCATAAGACTCCAGCGGCGCAAATTCAACCGATCGACGCTGCGGGCTGACGATCGGTCCGCGCCAGGAGCGACGCCGTGCGGCCAAGGTTGCCGCCGGAGGCGCATTCCATGACTGGACTACAGGCAAAATAACCCAAGCCGAACAGGAAGATGGCGCGTTTGGTGGATCGATATCGCTCGCGCCGGTCAGTCTCGGGCGGCGGCCTCGGCGCGTGCAGCCGTGGTCGGTTCCGCCGCACATTCTTTCAAGGCGGCAAAGATTCCGTCGGTCATGTGTCTGTTGCGCAGAGCGGCGTCACGGCCGCACAGAGCCGTGTTCGCTCCGAGGTCAGCCTCGGCCCTTCACTTGGTCCTTCACCTGATCTTTCCCTTGGATACGCGGCCGGTAGCCCATGGTGCGGGAGATTTCGCGGCCGGCGTCATAAATGGTGCTGCTGAGTTTGTTCGCGTTGGCCCTGGCGCGTTCGGTGGGGGCGGCGATGCCGATCGCCGCGACGATGGTTCCGGAGCTGTCGAAGATGGGAGCTGCGAAGCCGGCGACCCCGAACGTGCCTTGATCGAAGGTCGCGGCGACGTGGTTCTTGCGCACCTCTTCCAGGATCGCGCGCAGGCGGGCGCGGTTGATCTCGGTATGCGGCGTATGGCGCACCATCTTCACCGTTCGCATGTACTCATTCAACCAGTGATCGACCTGGAACGCGAGCAGGACGCGCCCAACCGCCGACCATAGCAGCGGCCGCGAGTCGCCGACCGTCGCCGAAAACCGGATCGCGGTCGGGCTTTCGAACTTTTCGACATACACCGCCGAGCGTTTGTCGGTGGACATCACCGCCAGGACGGAGGTCTCGTGCGTCTGATCGACGATCCGCCGCATCACGGGCCGGGCGAGCTCGGCGAACCCGAGAAAGCGCCGCGTCGCAGTGATCGCACTGGCCAGGCCATAGGCTTCCGGGCCGAGCTGATACAGTCCATCGACAAACGACAGGTGCTGGCTCGCGGTCAGCCCGCGCAGCAGGTTCAGCAGGCTGCTCTTCGGCGTGCCGATGCTGTCGCTCAATGTCGCCAGCGACGCGCCGGTCGGGCGCGAGCACAGGTCATCGAGGATTCGCATGATTCGATGGACCGAGCGCGGGGCGGCCGAGTCGGAGACGGCGTTTCCGCCCGCGGCTTTGCTGGTTTTTCGCCGTCTGGGCGTTGCGGACGTCGCGCGCGGTGCCATCAGCCCCCCTGATACAGCGCGCCGATGGCGACGAGCTCGGCGATATCCGCCTCGGAAAAGCCGGCTTCGCGCAGCACTTCGCCGCTGTGTTCGCCGAGGCACGGCGGATGGCGCCGGATCGAGGGCGGCGTCTTGCTCCAGGTCGCGGCCGGTCCGGTCACCCGCAACGTCCCCTCGGTCGGATGCTGGATCTCTTGAAACAGGCCGACGGCGGCGAGGTGCGGATCGTCGATCAGGCTGTCGAGATCGTGCATGGTGCCGTAGGGGATATCGGCCTGCTCGAACAGCGCCATCCAGTCCGCGGTGCTGCGCGTTTGCATGACCTCGGAGAACCATTTGTAGACGAAGTCGTAATTCAGGGTCCGTGCGGCCATGTCCTTCAGGCGCGGATCGCGCTGCGTCTCGTCGGCGAGGCCGACGGCGCTGAAGAACGCTGTCCACTGCTTGTCGGTGTAGACCAGGGCGCAGAGATAGCCGTCGCTGGTGCGATAGGGGCGGCGGTCGGGAGCCAGCAGGCGCGGATAGCCCGGTGCGCCGATCGGCGGATCGAAGCTGCGGCCGCCCATGTGGTCGCCGAGCACGAACTGCGCCATCGTCTCGAACATCGGGATTTCGATCGCCTGGCCCTCGCCGGTGCGGTCGCGATGCAAAAGCGCGGCGAGGATCGCATGCGTTGCGTTCAGGCCGACGATGCGGTCCGCCATCGTCGCCGGTGAGTAGCGTGGCTCGCCGGTGATCTGTCCCGACAGCGCCGGCAGCGCGGTCAATCCCTGGATCAGGTCGTCATAGGCGGGCCGGCCGGCATACGGGCCGGTCTCGCCGAATCCGTGCAGGCTCGCATAGACGAGGCGCGGATTGAGCGCGAGCAGGTCGTCGGCACCGAGCCGTAGCCGCTGCATCGCTGCCGGGCGCACGTTGTGCACGAACACATCGGCCGTTGCCGACAGCCGCAGCAGGGCCTCGCGGCCGCGCTCGTGCTTCAGGTCGAGAACGATGGAACGCTTGTTGCGGTTGCCCTGGAGATACATCGCGCCCATGCGTGGATGGCGCATGGGCGCGGCGTGACGCATCACGTCGCCGTCCGGACTTTCCACCTTGATGACGTCGGCGCCGTAGTCGCCGAGGATCATCGTGGCGAAGGGCCCCATCATCACACTGGTCAGGTCGATGATCCTGACGCCGGTGAGCGGACCCTTGCGTGCGGGGGCTTCAGTCGGTCGGGCGGTCACGGATAGGCCTCAGCGGTTGGCGTTGACGGCGTCGGTGAAGGCCTTGAAGACCTCGGTGCCGGGCTTGCCGCGCTTGTCGAGGTCCTTCACCCAGTCCTCGGCGACGACCTTGAAGGCATCCGCGAACGACTTCTTGTCCTCGGGGCCTAACTCGATCACCTTCATGCCCTGCGACTTGATCTTCTCCGCCGCGGCCTTCTCGCCATCCTCGAAACGCTTGCAGCCTTCGCGGGTGGTCTGCTCACCGGCTTCGATCAGAGCCTTGCGGACATTCTCGGGCAGCGTTTTGAACTTCGCTTCGCCGATCGAGTAGGTGAAGATCGCGGTGCCGAAGTTCAGTCCCTCGGTGCCGGACTTCAGGAGCTTGCCGAGTTCGTAGGAGACCGAGCTCTGATAGGAGAAGATCGCGCCGTCCAGCGTGCCGCGGCTGAGCGACTCGTAGATTTCCGGCGCCGCCATGCGGACCGGCACGCCCTTGATCGCGCGCATCATCAGGTCCATCGCGCCGCCGGTGGTGCGGATCTTCAGGCCTTCGAGGTCCTTGGCGGTCTTCACCACGCGGCTGTTGGCGAGTTGGATCTGGTAGGCGGGCAGGGCGATCGTCACCAGCGGCCGTAGCTGGTTGGGTGCGAACTCCTTGGTTTCGAGAATGCCGCCATTGTGGGAGATCTTGTAGAAGGCGAGCGACCCTTGGCATTCGGTCTGGAAGATACCGGGCAGTTCGGCGACCGCGGTCAGCGGATATTTGTCGGACGAATAGGACGGCACGATGTAGGCGATGTCGGCGACGCCGGCGACCGTCAGTTGCGCCATGTCCTTCGCCTTGCCGAGCTGCTCGGCCGGAAAGTGCTGGAACGTCACCTGCCCGTTGGTCTTCTTGCTGACGAGTTCGCTGAACGGTTTGCCGACCAGCTCATGGATCACATGGCCGTTGGGCAGGCTGTCGGCGAGACGCAGCGTGATGGCCTGCTGGGCCAGCGCCGGGCTCGCGCCGACGGCGAGCCATGCCGCGGCGAAAACGGCGGGCCTGCTCAAAGTGACTGTCGTCATGGTTCTCTCCCGGTTCGTTGGTTTGATGGGTTGCCTCGGTCAGTAGCCCATCTTCATCGGCAGCCACAGAATGATCTGTGGCCAGATGACGAGGATGGCGATGGCGATCAGATGGGCGATGAAATGCGGCAGGGTGCCGTGGAACACCTCGGCGACCGGCCGGCCCGAATAGCGCGCGACCACGAAGCAGTTGAGACCGACCGGTGGCGTGATCATGCCGACTTCGGCGGTTACGATTTTGATGACGCCGAACCAGAGCGGGTCGTAGCCGAGCGCCTTGATCAGCGGCAGCACAATCGGCACCGTCAGCACCAGGATCGCGATTTGATCCATGAACGAGCCGAGGATGATGTAGCCGAACAGGATCAGCGTCAGGATCACCCAGGGCGGCACCTGAAGGCTGCCGACATAGGCGACCAGGTTCTGCGTCACCTGGGTCAGTGTGAAGAAGTAGCCGAAGATCGACGCGCCGAGCAGGATCATCGCGATCATGCAGGTGCCGTGCGCCGAGCGCAGCAGCGCGCTGCGCAGGCTCGTCAGGTTGATCTTGCGCTTCCATGCGGCAAGGCAGAAGGCGCCGAAGGCGCCGAGCGCCGAGGCTTCGGTCGGCGTCGCGACCCCCGAATAGATGACGCCGGTGACCATGCCGAACAGCAGCAGCATCGGTCCGACCACGCGCAGCATGCGCAGCTTCTCGCGGAACGTGACTGGCGGTGCGGCCGGCGCGCGCGACGGGTCCTGCCAGGCAAGAAACCAGACCGTCAGCATGATGGTGATGGTGACGAGAATGCCGGGGATGACGCCGCCGATCAGCAGCGCGCCGATGTTGACCTCCGCCAGCAGGCCGTAGATGACCAGCGCCACCGACGGCGGGATCAGCATCGCCAGCGTGCCCGAGATCGCCACCACGCCGGCGGCCATCTTCGGCTCGTATCCCTGCTTCAGCATCGCCGGCAGACTGGTCGAGGACAGTGTTGCCGCCGACGCGGTGCTGGTGCCGCAGATCGCGCCGAAGCCGGCCCCGGCGAGGGCCGTTGCCATGCCGAGTCCGCCCGGAATGCGGCCGACCCACGCGGCGGTCGCCTTGAACAGATCGTCGGCGATGCCGCTGACGAGGACGAATTCCGCCATCAGCAGGAACATCGGGATGGTGATGAGCTCATAGGAGGTGACGGCGGAGAGCGGCGCGGTCTGCAGGATGCCGGTCAGGATCGGCATGCCGCCGATCAGGTAGAGCCCTAGCACGCCCGACCCCGCCATGGCGAAGCCGACCGGGGTGCCGATCGCGAGCAACACGAACAGCACGACCATTGCGATTGTGAGGATCATTCGAAGCTTTCCTCTGCGGTGGCGTGGGAGGCGGGCAGGGCGATCACCGCGCGTCCGGTCAGAAGAGAGATGAGGTGGAGAACGAAATGCAGCGCGAGGCGCAGCGTCAGCAGCCCGGCGCCGAACGGCACCAGCGCGATCGATGGCCACATCGGCCAGGGGATCGCGCCGGCCATCACGTCTCCCGCCTGGAAGCTTTCGATGGCGCGCAGGTATCCGAGGTAGGCGATCAGCGAGAACACCGCGATGCCGACAAGGGCGGTGACCAGTTCGGTGATGCGGATCGCCGTCGGCGGCAGCTTCTGCTGCAGGATATCGACGCTGACATGGGCGTGGTTGGTGAAGGCGCCGGACAGGACGAGAAAGAACACGCCGGCCATCAGGTAGAGGGCGATCAGGTCATACGCCCAGGAGAACGGATGGTTGAATCCGTAACGCATCACGACATCGCTGAAGACGATGATCATGATCGCGAACATGAAAATCGCGGCGATCGTCGAAGCTATCTTTTCGATAGCTCCGACGATCTTCGATAGTCCTTCAAGCAAGAGAAACCTCCCGTCCGCCACGGCTTATGGCCGTATCGTTTGTGCGTGAGACCCGGCGCCGAATGCTACTTCTTCGCCGCGGCTGCGACCGCTGCATCGAACTGGTTGAGCGCGTCGCTGCCGCGCTTGCCACGGCCATCGAGGCCGCTGGCCCAGGTCTTGGCGACACCCTTCAGCAGATCCTTGAACTTGTCGCGGACATCAGGCCGCAGCGTCTCGAAGCGGACGCCGGTCGCTTCCAGCTTCTGCTTGGTCTCGTCGTCGGCCTTCTGGATCTGCTCGCATGCGGATGGAATGATCTGCTCGGCTGCCTCGACCATCGCCTTCTGCACGTTTGGCGGCAGCTTCTTCCAAGCCGCATCGCTGATCGAGTAGGCAACGATGAAGCTACCGAAGCCGATGCCGTCGGTGGAGTACTTCACGAGCTTGTCGGTGCCGTAGGCGATGACGCTTTCGAGCGGAAACAGCAGGCCGTCCATCGTGCCGCGCGCCAGCGATTCATAGGCGTCGGGCGCGGCCATGCGGACCGGCACCGAGCCGATTGCGCGCAGCGTCAGATCCTGCGCGCCGCCGGTGGAGCGCAGCTTGAGCCCGTTGACGTCGGTCACCTCCTTGACCGGCGCCTTGACGGTCAGAATGCGGTACTGCGGCAGGGTGACGGACAGCAGCAGGCGGATGTTGTTGCCGGCATAATCCTGCTCGGCGATCACGCCGTCGCGCGCGAGCTTCCAGTAGGCGAGCGTGCCCTGGCAGGTATGGTCGAACGCGCCGGGTAGCATGGCGACTTCCGAAACCGGCATCTTGTCCGATGCGTAGCCCGGCGCGACATAGCCGATATCGGCGACGCCGGTCTGCGTCAGCTTCAGCATGTCGGTAGCTTTGCCGAGCTGCTGGGCCGGGTAGTAGTCGAAGGTGACGGCGTTGTTGGTCCGCTTCTTGATTTCTTCCATCCAGGGCTCGAGCACGAGCTTCACCAGATAGTGGCCCTTCGGAAACGAATCCGCGACGCGGAGGTGAATCGGATCAGCCGCAGCCGTTGGTACTGTCGAGGCCGCAAGAGCCGATGCTGCGAGCAGGCCAGTCAATGCAATGAGCCGACGGATCGTCGTCATTCTTCTCCCCGTTTTGTTTTGCGCAGTTGTCACGGGGCGGTTTGAACGTCGCCCTCGGTTGCGTTCAGATTTGTGAACAGGATGGCATAAGCTGAATGCGAGCGTCAAGAAGCGGACACTGGCATCGCCGAGCGCGTGCCTTATTTCGCCGAGGCCGGCCGCCGTCGCGATCGTGATCGGCTTGCATTGCCGCTGACATCGCTGCGATGGCCGAGCAAGGTGGAGATCGTCCTCGCGCTGTCGAGGACGATGCGGGAGAACAGATCGGGCTCGCGCTGTCCGCGCGAAAGCGGAGCGCCGATGGTCAGCCCGGCGACGATGGTGTTGCTGGCGTTGCGGATCGGTGCGGAGAAGCCCGCCGCATCGTCGGCGTAGTCGCCCATGGTGACGGAAAGGTCGGTTGCCCGGATGTTGTCCAGCAGCGCTTCGATCTTGCTGCGGCTCGCAATGGTTTTGCTGGCGGTCGGTTTCAACGTCATGGATTTGAAGTAGCGCTCGCGCTCCTTCTCCGGGAAGTGGGCGAGAAACAGCCGGCCGCAGGCGGTCGGATAAAGCGGTCGCTGCTCGCCGATCCGCGCGCAGAACCGGATCGACTTCGGCGACTCGACGAAATCGATGTAGGAGAAGCCGCGCCGGTCGGCGTTCAATTCGGCCAGCAGAACGGTTTCGCCGCACTCGGCAACGGCGCGCTCGAGCACCGGGCGGGCCAACTGGCGGAGCGAGCGCGCGCCGGTCAGCGCCGAGGCCAACGACCAGGTTTCCTCGCCGATCACGTAGAGCGCGCCGCTGCGCGCCAGATAGCCCAGTTCGGTGAGCCCGTTGAGGGTCGAGAGCAGTGAACTTTTCGGCACGTTCAGCGCCGCCGCGAGCGTCGACAGGTTGAGCCCGTCCGGATGGCCGGACAGCAGGCGCAGCAAGGCCATGGCGCGGCCGAGGGCCATCGGTCCGTCGCCCTTGCTGCTCGCCCTGGGCGCCACCCGGGCCTTTCCTGTCGTCACCAAATTCGTTTCACCAAGTCCGCTTCACCAAGTCCGCTTCAGCAAGTCCGCTTCGCCAAGAGCGTCGTCGCGTCGACATCAATTCGTGTCGACATCAGTCTCGTGTCCACTCGCGTGCCGATGCATTGCAACGGCGCGCATGCTTCAGGCAAAGCCTGTGTAATCACATTCGCATTCCGAATCCACGATCTGCAACGTGACTTTCGCAGCATTCGCATGTGCGAACGGCCGGGCAGTGCGGACCGCGAGCCAATCCGTTAAGACAGAAATGAGCTCCGGCATCGCTGAGAAGCTGGTTTACATATCCGAACACAGGACATATATACGAACAAAACAAATTGCCTCTGGGATCAGGAACGCGCTCGGCATGGACTACACGCCCGAACAACTCAGCATCCGCGCCAACATCTCCAAGCTGTGCGCACAGTTCGGCGATCGCTACTGGCTGGAGCGTGATTCCGACGGACAGTTTCCGCACGAATTCTGCAACGCCATCGCCAAGGAGGGGTGGCTCGGGATCGCCATGCCCGAGGACTACGGCGGCAGCGGTCTCGGCATCACCGAAGCCGCCACCCTGGTTCAGGCCATCACCGAAAGCGGCTGCGGCAACGCCGGATTCGCAGCCATCGCGATCAACATCTTCGGGCTCAATCCGGTGGTGGTGTTCGGCACGCCGGAGCAGAAGCAGCGCTGGCTGCCGCGGATCATCGATCGGCGCGATACCGCGTGTTTCGGCGTCACCGAGCCGAACACCGGACTGGATACGACGCGGCTGAAAACCCGCGCGGTTTGGGACGGCACGCACTACGTGGTGCACGGTCAGAAGACGTGGACGTCAACGGCACAGCAGGCGAACAAGATTCTGCTGATCGCGAGAACCACCGATGAATCAAAGACGAAGCGGCCGATCGACGGCCTGTCGCTGTTCTACACTGACCTCGATCGCAGTCATGTGGAGATCCGCGAGATCGAGAAGATGGGCCGGAAGTGCGTGGATTCCAACCAGCTCTTCTTCGACGGCCTGAGGATTCCGAAGGAGGATCTGATCGGCGAGGAGGGCAAGGGCTTCAAATATCTCCTGCACGGACTCAATGCCGAACGTCTCCTGATCGCCGCCTCGATGGTCGGCCTCGGCCGCTGCGCGCTCCAGCGCGCGTCGGACTATGCGCGCGATCGCGTCATCTTCGGCCGGCCGATCGGCATGAACCAGGCGATCCAGCACCCGCTCGCCGCGTCATGGGCGGAGCTGGAAGCTGCGAACCTGATGGCATTTCAGGGCGCCCGCCTTTACGACGCCGGCAAGGAATGCGGCAAGGAGGCGAACGCGGCGAAATACCTCGCGGGAGAGGCCACCTTCACGGCGTGCAAGAACGCGGTGCTCACCCATGGCGGCATGGGCTATGCCAAGGAATTCCATGTCGAGCGATACTTCCGCGAGTGCCTGATCCATTGGATCGCGCCGATCACGCCGCACCTGATGCTGTCGTTCCTCGCCGAGAAGGCGCTCGACCTTCCCCGGTCCTATTGAGAAAGTCCAACGGAGAATGGCGTTATGACGTTGATACGCTCCTGGCTGTTCGTTCCTGGCGACAGCGAGCCGAAGCTCGCCAAGGCCCGCGCCAGTGTCGCCGACGCGCTGATCATCGATCTGGAGGATTCAGTCGCCGATTCCCGGCAGGATGTGGCGCGGACACTCTCCAACGCCTTCCTGAAGGCCAACCCCGACCGCTCCAAGCAGGAGCTGTGGGTGCGGATCAACCCGCTCGATCACGCCTTCTGTCTGGAAGACCTCGCGGCGGTGATGGGCGGCCGGCCGGACGGGATCGTCCTGCCCAAGGTCTATTCGGCGAAGGATGTGAACCGCCTTGCCGATTTCATCCTGGCGCTGGAAGCGCGGGAAGGCATTGCGCCCGGCACGACCAAGATCCTGTCGATCGCGACCGAGACGGCCGCCTCGCTGTTGACGTTCCACACCTATCTCACCGATCTGTCGCCGCGTCTGGCCGCGCTGACCTGGGGCGGCGAGGATCTCGCGGCAGCACTCGGTGCCAGCGACAACCGGCATCCGGTGACCGGGGCATACGATCATCCCTATATCCATGCGCAGGTCATGTGTCTGGCGACCGCGAAGGCGATCAACGCCCAGGCGGTCGGCTGTGTGGTCGTTGATTTCCGGAATTCGGATGCCTTGCACGCCGATTGTGTCCGCGATCTGGCGATGGGCTTCTTTGGCAAGATCGCGATCCATCCCGCGCAATGCGCGGTGATCAATGCGGCGTTCACGCCGGCTGCCGAGGAGGTCGCGAAGGCCAGGCGCATCGTCGCCGTGTTCGACGACAATCCCGGCGTCGGCACGATCGGCATCGACGGCAAGATGTACGACATGCCGCATTACAAACAGGCGAAGTCGCTGCTGAATCTGGCGACGCGGCTGCAGCAGTCGGGCAGGGCGGCGTCGTAGCGGCTTTGCTCGCGCGCGTCGGGCGACACCAGGCGTTTTGAAACAACAGACCTTCTGGAAGGCAGATCGGAGAGGATCGATGGCAGGGTTGTGGTACGAGCAGTTCGAGGTGGGCGCGGTCTATGATCACCCGGTCACGCGCACGATCATCGAGGCCGACAATCTCTGGTTCAGCAATCTGACGCTGAACACGCAGCCGCTGCACATCGATTTTCACAAAGCCGCGCAGTCGGAGCATGGCAAGCCGCTGGTGAACAGCCTGTTCACGCTGGCGCTGATGATCGGAATGTCGGTGACCGACACGACGCTCGGCACCACGGTCGGCAATCTCGCCATGGGCGGCATCAATTTCCCGCGGCCGGTGTTCCATGGCGACAGCATTCGCGCGCGCACCACGATCAAGAGCAAACGCGAGAGCAAATCGCGTCCCAATGCGGGAATTGTGGTTTTCTACCACGAGGCGTTCAATCAGAATGACGAGCTGGTCGCCACCTGCGAGCGCACCGGACTGATGATGAAGGCGCCAAAGTCCGCCTGACGCCGCGCCTCCGGTCGCGAGCTGTTTGCGGAAGCAGGCGGAGATCGAGATCCTCGTGCTGAAATTCGGGGTTGCCCAATGAACACTGCCCAATGGCTGGTCCGCGCTGCAACGACGTTCCCGGATGCTCCGGCGATCGGCCTGGGCACGAGCCCCTGGGCGAGCTATCGCCAGCTTGCGCGGCGCGCGGCCTGCCTCGCCACGGGCCTGCGCGAACGTTTCGGCCTGAAGGCGGGAGATCGCGTGGCGATCGCCGCGAAGAACGTGCCGCAGTTCCTGGAGATCGTGTTCGGCATCTGGCACGGCGGGTTTGCGCCGGTGCCGGCCAACGCCAAGCTGCATGGCGCGGAGTTGAAATGGATCGTCGAGAACTCGGGCGCCAGGATCGTGCTGGCGACGCCGCACGAGGCCGATGCCATCGCTGCGCACAATCCGTGCGTCGATGCGATCATCAGCATCGGCTCGGTCGAGTATGAGGCGCTCTTCAAGGGCGAGCCGGCGCCGATGGCTGCGGCCGCGCCGGACAGTCTGGCGTGGCTGTTCTACACGAGCGGCACTACGGGCCGTCCCAAGGGAGCGATGATCACCCATCGCTCGGTGCAGTCCTGCACCTATGGCTATTTGATCGATGTCGATCCGCCTGTCGCCAACAGCGCGATGCTGCATGGCGCGCCGTTGAGCCATGGTTCTGGGCTTTATGCGATTCCTCAGGTCTGCCAGGCAGGCATCAACGTCATTCCGGAATCGGGTGCGTTCGAGCCGGCTGAGATCTTCGCGATGTTCGAGCGCTGGCGCGGAGCGTCGATGTTCGCAGCGCCGACGATGATCAAGCGCATGGTCGAGAGCGCCGCAGCCTGTGATCCGACGGCGATCCGGACCGTGGTGTGGGGCGGGGCGCCGATGTATGTGGAGGATGTGCGCCGTGCGCTCGACCGCTTCGGTCCGCGGCTTGCGCAGATCTTCGGTCAGGGCGAGTCGCCGATGACCGGCACCGTGCTGTCGAAGGCGATCGTTGCCGACGACCAGCATCCGCGCTGGCTGCAGCGGATCGCCTCCGCCGGCATCGCCAATTCGCTATGCGAGGTGCGGATCGGCGACGCCGACGACAACCCGCTGCCGGCCGGCGAAGTGGGCGAGATTCTGATCCGCGGCGACAGCGTCGTCTCGGGCTACTGGCAGAACGAGGAGGCGACGCGAGCCACGTTCCGCAACGGCTGGCTGCACACCGGCGACGTCGGCTCAATGGACGAGGACGGATTCGTCACGATCAAGGATCGCTCCAAGGACATGATCATTTCCGGTGGCTCGAACATCTATCCGCGCGAGATCGAGGAGGTGCTGCTGACCGATGCCCGCGTTCACGAGGTGTCGGTGATCGGCAGGCCCGATCCGGAATGGGGCGAGGTGGTGGTCGCCTATGTGGTTGGCGACGTGCCGTCCGCCGAACTCGATCAACTGTGCCTCGACAGCATCGCGCGCTTCAAGCGTCCGAAGGACTACGTGTTCGTGAAGGAGCTGCCGAAGAACAATTACGGGAAGATTCTGAAGACCGAGCTGCGGACGCTGGATCAGATCCAAAGCAAATCCGCACAGGACCGTTGAGGGCAGACGCGATTGCATTGCGCACTTGCGGCTAAGCGGGATGCGGATATCAAATCTATCTCGCTAAAGCATGATCGCTTGAAATCGTACCCATGTCGCCGGTTGCTCAATGCCGATCGCGGCTTCCGTCTGAAACAATCACGATCTAGGGCGCGCCCAGCGTCCATGACAGGCGGCGGGCGGCGTCGAGCACGAGCTCGGTCAGCCGCGACCGCTGTTCGCCCCCCAGCCGCGATGCGGGCAGGGCGATGCCGATGGCGTATTGCACGTTGCCTTGCCGGTCGAATACCGGTGCGCCGATCGCGCCGGCATCGAGGGTGTGTTCTTCCTGCGTCGCCGCGACGCGGCTGTTGCGCACGTCTGCCAACGCCGTCATCAGCGCGTCCGGCGCGGTGATGGTGTTGGCCGTGATCTCGACGATGCTGTCGCTGGCGAGATAGGGCGCGATGTAGCCGTCGTTGTTCTGGAACGCCAGCAGGGCGCGTCCGAACGCGGTGCAGTACAGCGGCCGCCGCGCGCCGATGGTCGGCGTGTAGCGCACCGGGCGCGTGCCTTCGGCGCGATCGATGTAGACCGCCTGATGATGCTCCGCGTCGAGCATCGCCAGCAGCGCGGTCTCGCCGGTCTGCCGCACCAGCTCGTCGAGCAGCGGCCGGGCTGCCGCAAGCACGCTCGAGGTGGCGGCGATCACCGCCCCGAGCCGGATCGACGCGGGGCCGAGCCCGTACTTGGTCCCATCCTGCAGCGCAACATGGCCGGATGCAGTCATCACCCGCAGGTGGCTGAACAGACTGGTCTTTGGAATACCGAGCCGTTCGCTGAGCTGGGTGAGCGTCAGTCCTTGCGGCGATTCCGCCAGCAGTTCAACGATTTGCATGACCCTGACGGGTGAGCGGGGGCCGAGATAGTCGGCGGGGCCGCCGGCGCCAAGCTGTTCGTCTTCCTGATCGGGCACCGCGGTCTTCATGCCGCAAGTGTACCGGCGGTGTGGAGATTCGTCGAGGACTTGACGCTACGGAATTCCCATATCAGAATTTAATTCTATTATGCGAATAAAGCTTCGTCCGCGAACGGCGCTCGCTACTGAGAAATGGGAGGAGACAAGACGGCTCATGAAGAACGCGATGTGTGAGATGTTCGGTATCGAAGTACCGATCTTTGCTTTCTCTCATTGCCGCGACGTCGTGGTGGAAGTGTCCAAGGCCGGCGGCTTCGGCGTGCTCGGGATGGCACGGATGAGTCCCGAGCGCGTGCGGGAAGAGCTGCGCTGGATCGATGCGCACATCGAGGGACGACCGTACGGTATCGATGTGCTGATGCCGACCACGTACCAGGATTTCGGCGGCCACAAGTTCGACGCCGAGCAGCTGTTTCCGCGGCGGCAACTGGAGTTCGTGCGCACGATGCTGGACGAGGCCGGGGTGCCGCCGCTGCCGCCGGACGAAGCGCACGCGATCGAGACCGCGCTGGTGAGCCAGTTCAATTTCACCCCGCAGGAAAGCGCGGAGATGATCGAGATCGCGATGGAGCATCCGATCAAGCTCATCGTCAACGCGCTGGGGTCGCCGCCGCCGTCGCTGGTCGAGCGGGCGCATGCGCGCGGCATCAAGGTCGCAGCGCTGGCCGGTGCGCCGAAGCACGCGTTGCGCCACAAGCAGGCCGGCTGCGATTTCGTGATCGCCGTCGGCACCGAAGCCGGCGGCCACACCGGCCATGTCACGTCGATGGTGCTGTGGCCGCGCATCGTCGATGCCGTGGCGCCGCTGCCGGTACTCGGCGGCGGCGGGGTCGGGCGCGGCCGGCAGATGGCGGCGGCGCTGGCGCTCGGTTGCGAGGGTGTGTGGTGTGGCTCGGTCTGGCTCAAGACCGCACAGAGCGAGGTCACCCCCGAGATCAAGGCCAAGATGTTCGAAGCGGGTTCGGAGGATGCCGTGCTGACGCGCAGCGTGACCGGCAAACCGTGTCGGACGCTGCGCAGCAGGTTCACCGACGCCTGGGATGAGCCCGGCGCGCCCGAAACCCTGCCGGCGCCGCTGCAGGCGATCCTGTGGTGGGGGCAGGGACGCACGCGCGTCGAACGGGCGCGGGTGAAGGACTTTCTGACCTATCCGGTCGGGCAGATCGTCGGCGACATGACCGAGGAAACCTCGGTGCGCCAGGTCGTCTACGAGATGATGAGCGAACTGGTTGAAGCCAAGGACCGGCTCAACGGCGTCGTCGGCTGAGCGCGCGTCTCTCGGCGCAGGCACGCGGCGGCGTGGGCACATACGAGACGGCGCGTCTCTGCGTGCGACGCACCGCGAATGGAAGGCACGGAACGCACAGTGCGCAAAACACACGTCTGAAGGCATGAGGGGGCAGGTCATGATGATGACGACGATGGGGGCGATCGCTCGGCGGACAAGTTGCGAGGCCGGCCTGTCCGGCCTTTGTTGGATGGTCGTGGCATCATTGGCTTGCGTCGTCATGTTGGCGCAGCCCGCGCATGCGCAAACTTTTCCGACGAAGCCGCTGCGGCTGATCGTGCCGTTTCCCGCCGGCAGCGCTTCGGACAGCGCGGCGCGCATTCTGGCCAAGGCGATGGGCGAGGAGCTGAAGCAGCCGGTCGTGGTCGAGAACAAGCCCGGCGCCAACGGCATTCTCGGCGTCGAGCAGGTCAAGCTCGCGGCCGGCGATCCCTACGTGCTGCTGGTCACGGCGAGCACCACCCATGCCGCCAACCTCAGTCTCTACAAGCAACTGCCCTATGACCCGGTGAAGGATTTCACGCCGCTGGCGAAGATCGGCGTCACCGCATTCGTCCTGATGGTGCGGCCGGATTTTCCCGCAGCCACCATGCAGGAATTCCTGGCCTATGCGCGGCAGCGCTCCGGCAAGCTGAACTACGCGCACGGCACCGCGGGCATGCTGGCGTCGGCGTCGCTGCTGGCGAAGATGGGCGGCTTCGCCGCGCAAGGCATCGCCTACAAGGGCAATCCGCCGGCCTTGATCGACCTAATGGGCGGCGTGGTCGATTTCAGCTTCGTCGATGTCGGCAATGCCGCCGTGCAGATGAAGAGCGGCAAGCTGAAGGGGCTCGGCGTCACCATGCTTCGCCGCACGGTGCTCGCGCCGGAGCTGCCGACGATCGCTGAGGCCGGAAACATGCCGGGCTTCGAGATCGTGCCCTGGGTCGGCCTGCTCGCGCCGGCGAATATCGGCAACGATGCTCGCGACACGCTGATGAAGGCGGCCATGGCCGCGCTCGGCAAGTCCGAGGTCAAGGCGCAGCTCACCACCGCGGGGCTCGATCCGGAGCCGCTGGACGGCGACGGGCTGGCCCGCACGATCGATGCCGACATCAAGCTGTGGGCGCGCGTGCTCAGCGAGGCCGGCGTGCAGCCGGAGTAAGTCCGGCTTTCAGGCTTCGTCCGACAGACGCCTGATGCGCGGCGTTCTGAACGCAAAACGGGCCGGCGTGGTGCGTGTCGGCCCGTTGCGTGAGATATGCGTTAAGGACGCCGGGTCTATTCGACCTTGGGCAGCGCCGCGGCCTTCACGATCTTGCCCCAGATATCATTGTCCTTCCGCATGCGCGCGCCGAATTCGTCAGGTGTCGAGCTCTGTCCCGGCGTGCCCGCCTCGAGCAGCTTCTTCGCCAACTCGGGGTCGGCCAGCGCCTTGCGCGCGGCGTCATTCAGCTTGCTGATGATCGCCGGCGGCGTCCCGGCAGGCGCGACCAGGCCGGTGTAGGACTCGCCGACGATCTCGGGATAGCCGCTTTCCTTGAACGTCGGCGCGTTCGGGAAACCTTCGAACCGGGTGTCGCCGAACACGCCGATGACCCGCAGCAGGCCGGCTTCGTGCTGCGATACGACCGTCGGGCCGATCGCGTCGAACAGCATGTCGATATTGCCGCCGATCAGGTCGTTCACGGCCGGTCCGCCGCCCCGATAGGGCACATGGGTAAAGTCGACCTTCAGATCCTGGCTGATCATCAGGCCCAGCAGATGGGCGATGGTGCCTGCTCCCGGTGTGCCGTATGACGGCTGCTTCGCCTTGATGTAGTCGATCAGCTCTTTCGGATTGTTGACGGCGAGGCCCTTCTTGACCGCAGCGATGACCGGCACGCGCGTCGTCTGCGAGATCGGTGCGAAGCTGTCGAGGGTGTAGTCGACCTTGCTGTACAGATGCGGGGCGATCGCGGCGGTCGATTGGGTGATGACGAACAGCGTGTAGCCATCCTTCGGCGCCCGCGCAGCCATCGCCGCGCCGACCGTGGTGCCAGCTCCCGGCTTGTTCTCGACGATGATCGGTCCCTTCACGAAGTCCTTCATCTTGTCGACGATCAGACGGATCGAGGCGTCGGTCGAACCGCCCGCCGCATAGGGCAGGATCACCGTGATCGGCTTGTTCGGATAAGTATCGGCGGACGCCGGCGCCGTACTGGCCAGAAGACCAAGGAGAAGGGCTGTCGCTGCATGTTTCATCTGCTGCACTCTCTCGTCGATTGAGGATGGATCGTTGAGGCCGCGCATGATGCGCGCGACGGCTCGCGGCGGAAGGCGTCCGGTTAGCGTCGTCTGTCCCGCAGGTTGCGGCAGTGGGAAGATGTTCACTGCACCAGCGGCTCGTGCGCGAAGAGCCGTTGGATGATGAAGGATTTGGAAGAGCCCGGAGCAATTGGCTTCAGCGTCGGGCGATTCATCGTCTGACGGTGACGGGCGTGTCCTCCGCGCTGGTATCGTCTTTGTTGCATGCAATCTGGCGAGCAGGCCGTTCGCCTGTCAAGTACGGGTATCCGTATCTCATTCGCATATACGAATAGGCTGCGACGATGCCAACCTTGACGCGGGGCGCGAGCGCGACGCGAACGGGCGCGATGATGGGAAAGAATGTGATGCGGACAGCGCCAATGGTCCACCGGTCACGCGGGGCGGGCAACGCGCGTCTTGAACATTTTGGTTCTGATCGAATCAGAACCAAAACTCTCGATTCTTGTCTGTCGCGCTTTCTTCACGCGAACCGGTTTCCATTTCGCCCGAAAACGCGCTAGCCGTTCACACCTGCGCCGCCGGATATCCCAGCAGGCGTGAAATGCCTAGGCTCGCGGCGCGAGCCTTCTCGCATAATTCCCTGGCCCGATGTGCGACGCGGCCCGACGGGGCGGCGATGACCAGGCTGGCGATCGCCGAGCCGTCATGATCGTAGATCGGCGCGGCAATGCCGGTGAAGCCTTCCGACGACTGGTTGATCGAAACGCAGACGCCGGCGCGGGCGACCGACCGGATCCGTCGCCGCAGCGCCGCCTTGTTGGTGATGGTGTTGGAGGCGAGCGCCTGGAGCTTGACGGTCTTGATATAGCGTTCGACCCCGGCGTCGGACTGGTGCGACAGCAGCAGCAGCCCGCCGGCGGTGCAGTAGAGCGGCCGCCGGTCGCCGACCGCGGCGGCGAGGGTCGGTGCTTGGCTGGATGCCACTTTGTCGAGGTGGACGATCTCGTCCTTGGCTGCGGTCAGCGTCGTGAGCACGGCGGTTTCGCCGGTCTCTGCGGCCGTCCGCACGAGAATCGGCCGCGCGATCCGCGGAAGCGAGCGATGCGCGACGATCTGATGCGCCAGGACAAGGCTTTCCGGGCCGAGCTCGTAGACGAGGCCGTTCTGAGCGATGTGGCCGGCTTCGCAGAGGCTGCGAAGCACGATCAGCAAGCTGGTCTTCGGTGTGTTGAGCTGCCGTGCGAGTTGGGCCAGCGTGCGGCCTTCCTGCGTCAACGCCTGAAGCACCATCAGCGAGCGCTGCGGCGACTTCGCGGGTGCCCGGCGGCTTCGGGCCGGCGCGGCGCCGTTCACGCTGGCGCGGTTGGCGGGATTGAGGACGTCGACGGAATGATCGGTGCTTTGCAGCATGGGATGTCATCCACGTTGGGAGCGGAGAACCTTCGTGATCGCGTCGGCCGCCGCGCGCAGGCTGGCGCCGGTGTCTTCGATCGCCTTGGCCGTCAGGGCCGAGCTGAGCCCCATCGCCGTGATGACGAAGAGAATGCGGCCCTCGCTGTCGAAGATCGGCGCGGCGACGCCGTTGGCGGCACTCACGGGGGAATCGGTGATCGTCGCATGGCCCACCGCGCGGGCCGTGTTGAGCTGTTCGCGATAAGCCTTCTGCGTCGGTGGCGGCAATCCGGGCACCGGCGAGACGCCGACGCTCTTGAGCAGCGATTCGCTTTCCTCGGCCGATAGAAACGCCATGAAGCAGCGGCCGCTCATGCCTTCGGTGATGCGAAACCGCGTGCCCACCGCGATGCTGATGCGAACGTCGCCACCGGGCTCTTCCTTGTCCACCACCATCAGATGCTCGTGACTGACGCGCGCCACCACAAAGGTCGTCAGCCGGGTCTTGCGGGCGAACTCGACGAGATGAGTGCGCGCCTTCTCCACGAACGCGAAGTCGCGGCTCACGGCGCCGCCGAGTTCGAGCAGGCTCAGGCCCAGCCGGTAGGTCTTCGCCCGCTCGTCGAAGGCAACGATGTTGTGGTGCTGAAGGGTCTTGAGGATCGCGTAGCAGGCGCTGGAGCCGATGGTGAGCGCCTGCGCCACTTCGGTCACGGTGGCCTGCTGCCGCCGCTGCAGCAGGCGCAGGATGCGCACCGACCGATCGACCGCAGGTACCATGTAGGGCGTTGCCTTGGTCGAGGAGCCCGAAGCGGCGGCTTTTACGCGCGGCATGACCACCTTCCGTGAGCCCCTTGCGGAGAGGCCATCATCTGCGATAACTGTATATAGAATACTATTCTGCATATAGAATAACGACGACCGGGTGGGAGCGCAAGGGGGATGGTCCGTTTAGTCTGCGTGTTGATGGCAGCACTGCTGGCCGCGCCGATGGCTTCGGCCGCGCCGGGTTATCCGGATCGGCCAGTCAAGATCATCGTGCCGTTCTCGCCGGGCAGCGGCGGCGACACTGTGGCCCGCATGGTCGCCGACGAACTGCGCAAGTCGCTCGGCGGTTCGTTCGTGGTCGAAAATCGTCCGGGCGCTTCCGGGCAGATCGGTACTGAGGCAGCGGCGAAGTCTCCGGCCGATGGATACACGCTGCTGCAGACCTCCTCGGCGCAGAATTCGGCGGGGCCTTGGCTGGTGAAGACGCTGAGCTACGATCCGATCAAGGACTTCGCCCACATCGCCCGCGTCATCACGGTGCCGTTCCTGCTGGTCGTGCCGCCCGAACTGCCGGTCAAAACGGTGCAGGAGTTCATCGATTACGCGCGCAAGAACCCCGGCCTTGCCTATGGCCATGGGTCGGCCACCGCGCAGGTCGCATCGGCGACGTTCTCGACGCTGGCGGGCCTCAACACCATGAACGTGCCGTACAAGAGCCAACCGCCGGCAGTGATCGACCTGATGGCCGGGCGGATTCAATTCATGATGGCGGACCTGTCAGTGGTCGGCGAACAGGTCAAGGCCGGCAAGCTCAAGGCGCTGGCGATCACGGCGCGCAACCGCTCACCGGGGTTTCCCGACGTGCCGACGCTTGCGGAGCAAGGCATGACCGGCTTCGACCTCGAGGTCTGGGTCGGCATCGGTGCGCCGGCGGGCACGCCTGAAGCCATCGTCAAGCTGCTCAGCGGCGAGATCATGAAGATGGGGCAGCGCGATGACGTGCGGCAGCGCTTCCAGGCGGTGGGCTTCGATCTCGCGCCCAACACCGTCTCCGACCACGCGGCCTTCTTGCGGGAGCAGCTCGACAGCTGGGGCCGGCGCATCAAGGACGCAGGAATTCAACCCGAATAACGACAAAGGATACGGGCATGATAGTGATCCGCTGGCTGGCAGGGCTCGGGCTGGCCATCTCTCTCTCCGCTCAGGCTTACGCGTTTCCGGGCGACAGGCCGGTGCGGATCATCGTTCCGTTCACCGCAGGCAGCGCCAGCGACACGGTCGCGCGGGTGGTGGCGGACGAGCTGCGCAAGACGCTCGGCGGCACTTACGTCATCGAGAACAAGCCGGGTGCCTCGGGGCAGATCGGCAGCGAGCAGGTGGCCAAGGCAACGGCCGATGGTCATACGCTGCTACTGACGACCTCCGCCACCCATTCCGCGCGCCCCTGGCTGGTGAAATCCTATCCGTTCGACCCGCTGAAGGATTTCGTTCACGTTGCGCGGGTGATCTCCGTGCCGTTCCTGCTGGTCGTGCATCCCGGCCTGCCGGTGCAGACCGTCAAGGAGTTCATCGCCTACGCGCAGAAGAATCCGGGTCTGGCCTATGGATACGGCTCGGCGACGTCGCAGGTCGCGGCGGCGACCTTCACCAGCCTTGCCAAGATCGAAGCGCTCAGCGTTCCCTACAAGAGCCAGCCGCCGGCCGTGATCGATCTGATGGAGGGGCGGATCACGTTCATGATGGCCGATCCGTCGATCGCCGCCGAGCAGATCCAGGCGGGCAAGCTGCGCGCCATCGCCATCACCGCGCCCGTGCGTTCGGCGCAGCTGCCGGACGTGCCGACCCTGGCGGAATCCGGCATGGGCGAGTTCGATCCGGAGGTCTGGCTCGGCATCGGCGCGCCGGCGGGCACGCCTGCCGAGGTCGTCAAAGCGATCAACGCCGAGATCATCAAGATGGGGCGGCGCGACGACGTGCGGCAGCGCTTCGCCCAGCTCGGTCTGGACCTCACGCCGAACAGCGCGGAGGAGCAGACGGCCTATGTGCGCGCCCAGCTTGCCGCCTGGGGCAAGCGCATCAAGGATGCCGGGATTCAGCCGGAATGATCGAGCGGACGTCCAAGCAAAAACAGGCGCAGGAGGCGCTGGCCTGCCTGCGGGACGGCGCCATCGTCGCCATCGGCGGCTCGCTGTTTCACAACAAGCCGATGAGCCTCGTGCGCGAGATCGCCCGCCGCGGTGTGCGCGACCTGACGGTCGTCGCTGTGACCCAGGCCTCGATCGACGTCGACCTGCTGGTTGCTGCGGGCTGCGTCGCCGAAGTGCGGGTGCCGTATCTCGGTCTCGAACATCACGGACTCGCGCTCAACGTCCGTCGCTTCGTGACGGAGGGGCGCATCAAGATCTGGGACTGCGATGAAACCCAGGTGATCGCCGGCATGGAGGCGGCGGCGAAGGATCTGCCGTCGGGTCTGACCAAGACCGGTGTCGGCACCGACCTGCCGCGCAGCAATCCCGACTTCAAGCCGGTGGTGGACGCCTTCACCGGCGAGCCGATGATCGCAGTGCCCGCGCTGCGGCCGGATGTCGCCCTGCTGCATGCGACAGAGGGCGACCGATGGGGCAATCTGGCCTATGCGGGCTATCCGTTCTCGGATGTGCTGATCGCGGAGGCGACGCATCGCAGCGGCGGCAAGGTGATCGCCAGCGTGGACGAGGTGGTGCCCGCCAGCCGCTTCTCCGGCGATCCCTTCCATGCCGACATCGCCCATATCCTTGTAGATGCCGTGGTCGAGGCGCCGTGGGGCGCGCATCCGTGTTCGTCGCACGGTAACTATCAGTACGACGACGGCTTTCTTGCGCGCTACCAGCAGCATGCGCGCGAGGGCGCGACGGCGATGGCCGCTTGGCTCGATGCGCATGTGCTGACGCCCGCGAGTCACGATGCCTATCTCGACCGCTTTCTGACGCCGACGCTGATTGCTGCCATGAGGCGAGACATCTATGCCCGTCAATGATGCATCGTGGTCGTGGCCGGAGCTCGCGGCCGTTGTCCTCAGCCGCGAACTCCGCGACGGTGAGGTGGGCTCGCCCGGCGGCTCGCGCAGCGAAATCCCGCTCGCCGCGGCGCGCCTGGCGCAGCTCACGCACGCACCGAATCTGGCGATCATCACCAGTGCGGCCGGTTTCGTCGCCAACATGGTTGGCAAGCCGTGGAGCCCGCTGTTCTCCTCGACGATGGACTGGCGCAACGTTTATGCGGGGACCGAGGCGGTGCTGCCCTCCAGCGGCGTCTTCCACACGCGGCGCGACTGGTTCTTCGCCGGCGCGTTGCAGGTGGACGCCTACGGCAACATCAATCTCAGCGCGATCCGCATGAAGGATGGCACCGAGATGCGCGGGCCGGGAGCGGCCGGTCTCGCCTATTCGTCGACCATGGCGCGGCGCTACTTCATCTACATGCACGAGCATTCGCGGCGATCGTTCGTGCCGCAGCTCGATTATCGCACGGCGATCGGTTTCGGCGACGGACCTGGCAGCCGCGAGCGGCTCGGCTTGCGCGGCGGTGGGCCGGCGCTGGTCATCAGTCCCCGAGGGGTGATGGATTTCGACGAAGCGACCCGGCGTCTGCGGCTGCGTTCGGTCCATCCGGGGCACAGCGTGGAGGAGCTTGTGGAGAACACCGGCTGCGCGCTGATGGTGCCGGCGGCGGTGCCGGAGACGACGGCGCCGTCGCAGCGGGAGTTGGATGTCCTGCGTCATCAGGTGGATGTCGGCGGCGTCCTGCGCCGCTAGCACATGATCCGGACCGGGACGGCCGCGTCGGCACGACGCGTGTCGCGGTTCTCCCGAAGCGATCATGGGCGAATGAAGACCCAGAGCACGATGATGGTTCGTTCGAATGTCATCGCGCCGCTAACCAAACAACGAGACGGAGACGATGCAGGCGCTCGACGGAATCAAGGTGCTGGATTTGGGCCGCGCGCTCGCGGGGCCGATGTGCGGATTGCTGTTGGCCGATCTCGGAGCCGACGTCATCAAGATCGAGCCGCCCGGCCTCGGTGACGACAGCCGAGAATGGCCGCCGATGATGAACGGCGAGAGCAGCTACTTCCTCAGCGTGAACCGCAACAAGCGCAGCATCGTGCTGGATCTCGCCTCCCATGAAGGCAAGCAGGTGTTCCTGCGGATGGCCGACACGGCCGACGTGGTCATCGAGAACTATCGCGCCGATGTGATGGATCGCCTCGGGCTTGGCTACGATGTCCTGAAGCAGCGCAACCCGCGGCTCGTCTACTGCGCGCTCACCGGCTTCGGCCGCACCGGGCCACGCCGGGCGATGCCGGCCACTGATGTCTATGCGCAGGCCTTCGCCGGCGTCATGGGCCTGACGGGAGAGCCCGGCGGCGTGCCGCTGCGCGTCGGCGTCAGCCTGTGCGATGTGACCACCGGCCTGTTCGGTGCCTATGGCGTGCTCGCCGCGTTGCAGGCGCGCCACCTGACAGGACATGGCCAGTTGGTCGATACCTCGCTGATGGAGGGACAGATGGCGTTCCTCTCCTATCTGATCACGGCGTTCCAGGCGACGGGCAAGGTGCCGCAAGCGCAGGGGCGCGGGCATCCGAGCATCGTGCCTTATGGTTCGTTCCAGTGCAGCGACGGCTGGGTCTCGCTTGCAACCTTCAACGACAGACTCTGGCGCCGCGCCGCGCAAGGCCTGGGTCTTGCGGACCTGGCCGAAGACCCGCGCTTCGACACCAATCCCAAGCGGCTGGAGCGCCGCGAGGAATTGATCGCGATCCTCGACGCGCGCTTCCGAACCAAGACCGTCGCCGAGTGGGTTGCAATCATGGAGGCGTTGGATGTGCCGCTTGCGCCGGTGAATACGCTCGATCGGCTGCTGGCGGACCCGCAGGTCGCCGCCCGCGACATGCTGCAGACCTTCACGCATCCTGTGGCCGGCGAGGTCAGCACGTTCGGCTTCCCGGTGAAGTTCTCGGAGACACCGTGTGCCTTCACGCGTCCGCCGCCGACGCTTGGGCAGCACACGCAGGAGGTGCTGCGCGAATATGGCTTCGCCGATATGGCCGTCGGGACGAGGTCTGGAACGACGGCATGACACCGCGGCAGAATGAGGCTGCGCTCCGTCAAAGACTCCGCGTCAGCGGATCGAACAGGGTCGTCGAAGGTCAGCGGCGTTGCCAGCAGCCCCTGCTGCGTCGCGTAGCCAAGGATCAGTGTCAGCGATGGCCGCAGCGCTTCGACCCCGAAGGGCAGGAAATCCGGCCGCGTGGATGGCGCCGCGGCCTTGGAGTCCTTGAGCAGCCGGAACATCTCGCGCACCGCATCCGGTCTCGTCTCCGCAAGGGCGCTGCTGACGACGGCGACATGGTTGACTGGCACCGCGCCAAGCTTCGCTGACCAGGCCGTCGCTGCGGCTTCAACCGGACCGGTCTGTTGTGGTCCGGTGCCGGTCCGGTCCAGGGTTTTCTGCAACGACTGGATAGGGTGCGAGGAACAGCTGCGATACCTGGTGCGATTGAAGCGCGATGCGATTGGGATGAATCATCCTCGCGCCTTAGCTCATTGTCTAAGCATGATCTTTTCGGAACATCGCTTCACGCTTTTCCGGATCATGCTTTAGAACGACACGTTGATGCCGCCGTCGACGAAGATCGACTGACCAGTGACGTGGCCGGCCTCCGCCGACAGCAGGAAGACGGCCATGTTGGCGACGTCATCGGCGGTGGTCATCTTCTTCAGCGGCGTCCGCTCGGAGAGGCGGTGCTGATCTCCCGGCGGGATCACGGCGTCGAGCAGCGGCGTTGCGACGAAGCCCGGATTGACGGTGTTGATGCGGATGTTGCGGTCGGCGACCTCCATCGCCGCCACGCGGGTCAGCGCATCCACGCCAGCCTTGCTCGCGACGTAGGTGGAGATGTTCTTGTAGCCGTGCGGCACCACGCCGCTGGAGGTGTTGACGATCGCGCCGCCGCCGGTGCGCAGCATCGCCGGAATCTGGTGCTTCATGCAGAGGAAGACGCTGCGCAGGTTGGTGTCGATGATGCTCTGCCAGGTGTCGAGATCGAGTTCGTATAGCGGCTTGCGATTGTGCTGGGCGATGCCGGCATTGTTGAAGGCGAGGTCGAGCCGGCCGTACTGGGCGATGGTGGCTTCGACCAGCGCCTGGATGTCCTCCGGTTTGCGCACGTCGGTCTGGTGGGCGGAGCCGGTGCCGCCGGCCTCGCGGATGGCGGCTAGCGTCGCTTCGCCACCCTTGATGTCGGCGACGACGACGCGCGCGCCCCGGGCGGCGAGCTGTATCGCCGCGGACTTGCCGATGCCCGAGCCTGCCCCGGTTACGATTGCCACTTTGTCCTGAAAGCCGGTCATGTGCGTCGGAATGTCCTATCGATGAAGGTGTAGCGATGCTGACCGGAATCGAAGCCGGTCCGGGCCGATCCTGTCATCTCGGAGGAACGGCCGGCATCCATCCCCCGCAAACTTCACATTCTTGAAACTCCGCTCCCGCCGGCTGCGCCAATTGTTTGGCTTGCGGCGATCGACTAGCGTCCCGCGTCTCAACAAGAAGAACGGTGTGAAGAGGAGGAGCAGTGCCTCAAGCCATGCTTGACGACCCCGATGGTGCGCTCGCGATCCTGCGCGAGAGCGTCGCACATTTTGCTGAACATCATGACGGGGTGCGGGCACTGCGCGAGAAGCGTCGGCAAGGCGGCGATCTCGACCGCGCGCTCTGGACGGCGATGGCAGAGGCGGGCTGGACCGGATTGCTGTTGCCGGAAGAGCTGGGCGGCAGCGGCCTCGGTCTGCGTGAGCAGGTGGTCTTGAGCGAGGCGCTCGGCCGTGCACTGGTCTCGGAGCCTCTCGTCAGTCTTTCGGTCTTCGCCGGCGCGCTGCTCGCGGCGGCACCGGCATCGCCGCAGCGCGACAGGCTCTCCGCAGGCGTGGCCAACGGCAGTCTGATCGTCGCGCCGGCCTGGCGCGATGGCGAGAAAACGCTGTCGGCGACTGTGGCGGCGGATTCGGTCGTGCTGAATGGCGACAAGCATTTCGTCGATGGTGGCCGTTCGGGTGATGCATTGCTCGTGGTGGCGGCGACGGATGCGGGGGCTTGCCTGCTGAGCGTGCCGTCGCATGCGGATGGTGTTTCGATCGTTCCGCGCCCCGGCATCGATGGCGCATCGCTGGCCTCGGTCCGGTTTGCATCCTGTCGTCTTCCGGCGGAGAGCGTGCTGGCGCGGGCGGACAGTGTCGCCGCGCTGTTGGACCGGCCGATCCACATGGCGCGGGTTGCGCTTGCCGCCGAGTTGGCCGGCGTCGCGTCCGGCGCGCTCGATCGGACTGTCGCCTACGTCAAGGAACGCGTGCAGTTCGGCAAGCCGATCGGCAGTTTCCAGGCGATCCAGCATCGGCTGGTCGAGATGTGGATCGATGCCGAGCTCGCCTGCGCGGCGGTGACCAATGCGGCCGAGGTGGCCTCGACCGGCACGGAGCGCGACGCCAGGCTCGCCGGGCTTGCGGCGAAGGCGCGGGCCGGGGATGCGGCCGTGTCGATCTGCCGCCGTGCCGTGCACTTGCATGGCGCGATGGGCTTCACCGACGAGTGCGAGATCGGACTTTCCCTGAAGCGTGCTATCAGTCTCAACGCGATGCTCGGACAACCCGAGCAGTTGCGCTTGCAATTCGTCGAACTCGAAAGGGCTGCATAATGGAAAACAAGCTCATCAAAACAGAAATCAAGAATCATGTCGCGGTGGTGACGATGGACGCACCGCCCGTCAACGCCCAATCGAAGGACTTCATCGAGGAACTGATCTCGGTGTTCGACGAGCTCAATGCGACGCCCGAGGTGCGGGTGATCGTTTTGACCGGCGCGGGCAAGGTGTTCTCCGCCGGCGCGGACATCAAGTCGCGCAACAGCTCGCGTGAGATCACGGCCGACACCTACCGGCACCTGCGCCGCGCGCGCGAGGCGGGTTTCGTCATCATGGAATCGAACAAGGGCGTGATCGCCGCGGTGAATGGGCCTGCACTGGGTGCCGGCATGGGCCTGGCCGTGTGTTGCGACATCATCGTCGCCTCGGACAACGCGGTGTTCGGCCTGCCGGAGATCGATATCGGACTGATGGGCGGGGTGCGTCATACGATGCGGCTGATTCCGCAGTCGCTGACCCGGCGCATGGTGCTGTCGGGCTATCGCGTGCCGGCCGCGGAGCTGTTCCGCCGCGGCATCATCGAGGATTGCGTGCCGCTCGATCAGCTGATGCCGACCGCGATGAAGATCGCCAACGAGATCGCCAAGAAGAGCCCGATGGCGCTGAAGCTCGCCAAGCGCGCCATCAACACCGTCGAGACGATGGGGCTGAAGGACGGCTATCGCTTCGAGCAGAACCTCACCGTGGAAATGACCCAGCACGAGGATTCCAAGGAGGCGATGCAGGCGTTCCTCGAGAAGCGGCCCGCGGTCTTCAAGGACATCGTGTGATGACGATTGATTGGAATGACCTTCCGGACGAACAGTTCCGAAGCGAATTCCGTGCGTGGGTCGAGGCCAACTGTCCTCGATCCATGCGCTTCATGCGCAAGCAGCGGCCGCTCTTCAACGAGGTGGCCGAGTGGTATCACGCATTGGCCGCGAAGGGGTGGCTCGCGCCGACCTGGCCACGTGAGTATGGCGGCATGGGGCTCTCGCCTGCCAAGCACATGATCTACGTGGAAGAGTGGGGGCGGCTCGGTTGCCCCCGCATTCCGGACCATGGCATCGGTTTGGTCGGACCGCTGCTGATCCAGCACGGCACCGAGGCGCAGAAGGCGCATTATCTGCCGCGCATTCTCTCCGGCGAGGATGTCTGGTGCCAGGGTTACTCGGAGCCGAACGCGGGCTCCGATCTCGCTAGCCTGCGAACCGAGGCGGTGCGTGACGGCGACGTGTTCGTCGTCAACGGCCAGAAGATCTGGACCACACTCGCGCATTGCGCGAACTGGATGTTCGTGCTGGTGCGGACCTCCAAGGACAGCAAGGTGCGCCAGAAGGGGATCACCGTCCTGCTTCTCGACCTCAGCGATCCCGGCGTGCGGATTCGGCCGATCGTCAACCTGCGCGGCGAGGCCGATTTCTGCGAGGTGTTCTTCGATAACGTGCGGGTGCCGGTCGCAAACGTCGTCGGCACGATCGACGAGGGCTGGACGGTTGCGAAATCCGTGCTCGGGCACGAGCGCATCTTTCTCGGCGCGCCGACCCGTCCGGAATATGCGCTCGGTCGGCTGGAGAAGCTGGCGGAGGCGCGGGGCGCGTTCGATGATCCAGCATTCCGGTCGCGTTATGCCAAGCTGCGGCTCGATCTGTACGATCTCGGCTCCGGCTTCGAGCGGTTCGCCAAGGTGCTGCGCAGCGGCGGCGAGCTTGGCGCCGATGTGTCGATGCTGAAGATCCTGGCGACTGAGCTGTATCAGCGCATCACCGAAGAGATGCTGGTCATCGCCGGCGAAGAGGCGCGCTATGACGACGATCTCGATGCCGCGGGCGAACAGATCGATGCGATGAACCTGTTCCTCGATTCGCGGGCGCCCGCCATCTTCGGCGGCTCCAACGAGATCCAGAAGAACATCCTGGCGAAAGCCGTCCTTCAGCTACCGGGCTGACATCGGAGCAGGGCATGACGATGGGAGCGGGAACGGCATTGACGCGGGACGATCCGCAAGCAGCCAGCGGCGCAGCGTCCGGGCAGGCCGGTGCGGCTGCCGGCGATGCCGTGCTGGTCGGGGAGGGGCTGACCAAGGTGTTCGCCGGTTTCGCTGCGGTGAAGAACGTCAACCTCAGCATCCGCCGCGGTTCGATTCACGCGCTGATCGGGCCGAACGGCGCCGGCAAGACCACCTGCTTCAACCTCTTGACCAAGACGCTGACGCCGACCAGCGGCCGCGTCATCTTCGATGGGCAGGACGTGTCTGCTCTGCGTTCCTCGGAGGTTGCGCGTCGCGGGCTGGTTCGCTCGTTCCAGATTTCGGCCACCTTTCCGAACCTCACGGCGCTGGAGAACGTGCGCGTCGCGCTGCAGTCGCGGTTCGGCATGGCCTATCACTTCTGGCGCTCGCTGCGGGCCGTTGCGCCGCTGAACCGGCGCGCGGAGGAGCTGCTCGAGCAGGTGGGGCTCGCCGATAGCCGTCATATCGCGGCATCGGATTTATCTTACGGCAAGAAGCGCGCGCTGGAGATCGCGACCACGCTGGCGCTGGAGCCGAAGGTGCTGCTGCTCGACGAGCCGACCGCCGGCATGGGGCATGAGGATATCGCGCCGATCACCGCGCTGATCCGGGCGGCGGCGGTCGGGCGCACCGTGCTGCTGGTGGAGCACAATCTGTCGGTGGTGTCGGACCTCTGCGATCGGATCACGGTGCTGCAGCACGGCCAGGTGCTGGCCGAGGGCTCCTATCAGCAGGTTTCCGGCAATCCCGACGTGATCTCGGCCTATATGGGAGGCGTCGATGACTGAGGCTGCAGCGGCGTCCGCGCCGAGCACGCTTCCGGCCATGCTCTCGGTCACCGACCTACACGCGTGGTACGCGGAGTCGCACGTCCTGCATGGCGTCACCTTCGACGTCCGCGAGGGCGAGCTGCTGACGCTGATCGGCCGCAATGGCGCGGGCAAGACCACCACCTTGCGTTCGATCATGGGCATCGTCCGCCAGCGCACCGGATCGATCCGCATGGGCGCGACCGAATTGATCGATCGGCGCACCTACGAGATCGCCCGGCACGGCATCGCCTACTGCCCGGAGGAGCGGGCGATCTTCGCTTCGCTCTCGGTGCGCGAGAACCTGCTGCTGCCGCCGGTGCTGCGCAGCGGTGGCATGTCGCTCGATCAATTGTTCGAAGCCTTCCCAAACCTGAAGGCGCGCAGCGCGAGCCAGGGCACCAAACTCTCCGGCGGCGAGCAGCAGATGCTGGCGATCGCCCGCATCCTGCGCACCGGTGCGCGCCTGCTGCTGCTGGACGAGCCGAGCGAGGGGCTCGCGCCGGTCGTCGTGCGCGAGATCGGCGAGGTGATCCTGCGGCTGAAGCGGCAGGGCTTCACCATTCTCCTGGTCGAGCAGAACCTGCGCTTCGCCCGCAAGGTCGCCGATCGTCATGTGGTGATCGAGAACGGCAAGGTGGCCGATATCCTCAATGCCGCCGATCTCGACCGGAACATGAGCCGCGTTCAATCCTATCTCGGTGTATGAGGCCGCATGTTCGAGAGCATCTCGCCCCAACTGCTGTTCGGCCAACTCCTGCTCGGCCTGATCAACGGCGCCTTCTATGCGATGCTGAGCATGGGCCTCGCGATCATCTTCGGTCTGATGAACGTGGTGAACTTCACCCATGGCGCGCAGTACATGCTCGGCGCGTTCGTCGCCTGGCTGCTGCTGCAGCATCTCGGCGTGCCCTACTGGGGCGCGCTGGTGATCGCGCCGGTCGTGGTCGCCGCCTTCGGCATGGTGATGGAGCGTCTGGTGCTGCGCCGGCTGCAGAACCTGGATCACCTCTACGGCCTGCTCGCGACCTACGCCGTCGCGCTGATCGTCGAGGGCTTGATCAGCCGCAATTACGGCTCGACCGGCCTGCCCTATGACAATCCGATCCCGTCGGGGATCAATCTCGGCTTCATGTTCCTGCCGTATTACCGCGCCTGGGTGGTGCTGTTCTCGCTAGTCGTCTGCATCGGCACGTGGATCATGATCGAGCACACCAAACTCGGCGCCTATCTGCGCGCGGCCAACGAACGGCCGGCCATCGTCGAGGCGTTCGGCATCAACGTGCCGAAGATGATCACGCTTACTTACGGCTTCGGCGTCGGCCTCGCCGCCCTGAGCGGCGTGCTCGCGGCGCCGATCTATCAGGTCTCGCCGTCGATGGGCTCGAGCGTGCTGATCGTGGTGTTTGCCGTCGTCGTCATCGGCGGCATGGGCTCGATCGCCGGTGCGATCGCCACCGGCTACATCCTCGGTGTGGTCGAGGGTCTGACCAAGGTGTTCTATCCGCCGGCGGCGAGCGTCGTGATCTTCCTGTTCATGATCGTCGCGCTGTTCTTGAGGCCGTCCGGCCTGTTCGCGGGCCGCAGCGAGGGTGCGCGATGAGCTGGAAAATGCTGGTGGTGATCGCGGCGCTGCTCGCCGCCCTGGCGGCGCCGTTCGTCGTCTATCCGGTGCTGCTGATGACGATCCTCTGCTTCGTCATCTTCGCATCCTCGTTCAACCTGCTGCTCGGCTATGCCGGTCTGCTCTGCTTCGGCCATGCGATGTTCTTCGGTGGCGCGGCCTATATCACCGGCCATATCCTGAAGACGACGGCGGTGCCGCTGGAGGTGGGGATTCTCGGCGGTGTCGCGGCGTCGGCGTTGCTTGGGCTCGTGATCGGCTGGCTGTCGATCCGGCGGCAGGGCATTCAGTTCGCGATGATCACGCTCGCCTTCGCCCAGTTCGTCTACTTCATCCTGCTGCAGGCGGAGTTCACCGGCGGCGAGAACGGCATGCAGGGCATTCCGCGCTCCGCTCTGTTTGGCCTGATCGATGTGCGTAACAACTTCAACTACTACTACGTGGTTCTGGCGATCTCGGCGGCAGCGATCTTCGCCTTCTACCGGGTGGTGCATTCGCCGTTCGGCGAGGTGTTGAAGGCGATCCGCGACAACGAGGCGCGGGTCGAGTCACTGGGCTTCGATCCGGAAAAATTCAAGCTGGTGGCGTTCACCCTGTCGGCGGCGATGGCCGGTCTCGCCGGCGGTTTGAAGGCGACGGTGTTCCAGTTCGCGACCCTGACCGACGTCTCCTGGCAGGTTTCGGGCGAGGTCATCCTGATGACGCTGCTCGGCGGGCTCGGCACGCTGACCGGTCCGATGTTCGGCGCGGCGATCATCATCCTGATGAACGATTACCTCGCGGGTTTCGGCGAGTGGGCGCTGATCGCGCAAGGCTGTATCCTGCTAATCGTCATCGTGTTCTTCCGTCGCGGTTTCGTTGGCGAGTTGTCCGCGCTCGGCGCTTATCTGACGCGGCGCAAGGCACAGGGCGGCGCTGGGTCCGCGGCGGCGCCGGCCGTCGGGCAACAGAGCTAGCGCGGTTCGCGCGGAGAACGTGGTCGCTCCGGTCTGGATCGTGATCTAGAATTCGATATCGATCGGTTCGTCGAACGGGTCGCTCGGCCGCATCTCCCTGGCGGCCCGCTGCAGGATGGTCAGGTAGCGATCGTGGTTTTGCCGGATGCGCTCGCTGGCGCCGCCGAGGCCGAGCGCGACGGGCTGGTTCTGGATGCGGATCGGCAGCAGCACGCAGATGGTGGCGCCGCCCAGGAACGGCACGTTTTCGGTCGCGGCATAGCCCTTGCTGCGGATCTGCTTCAGCCGCTTGAGCATTTCCGGAATCTTGACGCGGTCGGCGGCCTTCTCGGTGGCGATGTTGGCGCGGCGGATGATATTGTCCAGCTTGTTGTCGGGCATGGTGGACAACAACAGCCAGCCGGCGGCGGACTGGGTGAGCGGCCTGAGCGCGCCTTCGTCGACATGAAACCGCAGCGCGTGGACCGACTGGATGATCTGGACGTATTGCAGGTAGACGTCGTTCTTGGTGACGATGGAGACGGTCTCGCCGGTGGCCGCGTGGACGTCGCGCATCGCCTCGAGCACGCGGCTCGTGCCGAACAGCGCCCGCGGTACCCAGTCGCCAAGCGCGGTGACCTTCGGCGTCGGAAAATAGAGCCGCTCGCCGCGATCGAAATTCAGGTAGCCGAGGCTGATCAGCGTCTTCAGCAGCACCGTCGTACTCGACTGCGGATAGCCGAGCGCGGCGGCGATGTCCGACATGGCGCGCGGCTCCCGGGTCTTTTTGAAATACTCGAGGATTTCGATCGCCCGCGTTGCCGATTTGACCTGCGAGGTGGTCATCGCTTTGCTTCTCCTCCGCCGGCCAACTTTATGGTTGTGAAATTGAACAGTACATATGAGTTGTTCTGGCACCTCCACAATCCGCATGAGATCATGATCGCAGTCAAGGCGTGAACGCCTGTCGTGCAGGCAAATGAGCGCGAGACAATGATCTTCCGGTGCCGCACCGGACGGCGCTCAATGGGAGGAATGAGATGAGACTTGGGGTCTTTTACGAGCACCAGTTGCCGCAGCCGTGGGAAGAAGGCAGCGAGCAGAAGCTGTTCAACGACGCGCTCGACCAGATCGAACTCGCCGACCGGCTGGGTTTCGACAACATGTGGGAGGTCGAGCACCACTTCCTCGAGGAATACTCCCATTCGTCGGCGCCGGAGGTGTTCCTGGGCGCGGTTTCGCAGCGCACCAAGAACATCCGCATCGGCCACGGCATCTGCCTGTCGGCGCCGAAATACAACCATCCCGCCCGCGTGGCCGAGCGGCTGGCGACACTGGATCTCGTCTCGCGCGGGCGACTCGAATGGGGCACCGGTGAATCCGGCTCGCTGATCGAGATGCATGGTTTCGGCATTCAGCCGGATCAGAAGACGGCGATGTGGCGCGAAGGCGTCGAGCAGACCGCGAACATGATGACGATGCG
Source organism: Afipia sp. P52-10 (assembly GCF_000516555.1). Classification (NCBI taxonomy): domain Bacteria; kingdom Pseudomonadati; phylum Pseudomonadota; class Alphaproteobacteria; order Hyphomicrobiales; family Nitrobacteraceae; genus Afipia; species Afipia sp. P52-10. Next base: position 2,167,020 of record NZ_AZSJ01000003.1, read on the forward strand.
CCCCTATCCGGGTTACGACGGGCAGTTCTTCTCGATGCCGGTCCGTAACATCGTGCCGAAGCCGGTGCAGAAGCCGCACCCGCCGATCTGGATGGCGTGCTCGCGGCGCGAGAGCATCCTGCGTGCGGCGCGCAACGGCGTCGGCGCGCTGGTGTTCGGCTTCGTCGATGCGTCGCAGGCCAAGATCTGGCGTGACGAGTACTATCAGATCATCAAGTCGGACGAGTGCGTGCCGATTGGCCACACGGTGAATGCGAACTTCGCGACACTCAACGGCATGATGGTGCACGAGAACCACGACGAGGCGATCCGTCGCGGCCTCGATGGCTTCCGCTTCTTCGGCTATTCGATCGCCCACTATGCGGTCTATGGCGAGCATCGTCCCGGCGTCACCAATCTCTGGAAGCGCTTCCTGACGATCAAGGACGATATGAAGGAGACGCCCGGCTCCGGCAGCATCGGCACGCCGAAGAGCGTGCGCGAGCATCTGAAGAGCTACGCCGATGTCGGCGTGGACCAGATGATCTTTATCCAGCAGTCCGGCATGAACAAGCATGAGCACATCTGCGAGGCGATGGAATTGTTCGCCAAGGAGGTGATGCCCGAACTGAAGGAGCGCGAGGACGAGCGCGTCAAGAAGAAGGAGGAGGAGCTCGCTCCCTTCATCGAGGCGGCGCTCGCCCGCAAGCCGCGGATGCCGGCGCTGGCGGAGAAGGATGTGCCCAACGTCGAGTCGATCGGCATCGTGCTCGAGCGGCAGGCCGGCAAGGACTACGCCACGGCGGGCGGGACCTACGCCGATCCGACCCGCGGCGGCGCCATTCCGATGGCTACGCGCGAGACGTTCGCCAAGGCGGCGAAGGCGGGTTGAGATGGCGGGTCGGCTAAAAGGGCGCGTTGCGCTCGTCACCGGCGGCGGGCGCGGCATCGGCCGCGCCATCGTCGAGGCCTATGCGCGCGAGGGTGCCGCGGTCGGCGTCCTCGATCTCAAGGCGGCCGTCGCCGACAATGCGGTCGCCGCGGTCCAAGCGGCGGGCGGTTCGGCGCTGTCGCTGGTCGGCAACGTCGCCAAGCGTGACGACGTGTTCGCCGCCGTCGATCGGCTGCGCCGTACGTTCGGTCCCGTCACCGTTCTCGTCAACAACGCGATGTGGAACAGGTACGGGCCGCTGCAGGATCAGACCGAGGACATGATCGGCCGGATGATCGATGTCGGCTTCAAGGGCGTAATCTGGGGTTATCAGGCGGTGCTCGACGACATGACCGCGGCAGGCGGCGGCGCGATCGTCAACATCGCCTCGCCGGCCGCGGTGTTGGCGATGGCCAACGGCGTCATGTACACCGCCGTCAAGGCGGCGGTTGCCGCCAGCACGCGTTCGGCGGCCGCCGAATTCGGACCGCGCAAGATCCGCGTCAACGCGATCGCACCGGGACCGACGCCGACGGACGGCGCGAATCTGGTGGTCACCGAAGAGGCCTGGGAGCGCCGCCGTGCGCGCGTTCCGATCGGCCGGCTCGGCACCCCGCAGGACGTGGCGAATGCCGCCGTGTTTCTGGCCAGCGACGAATCCAGCTTCATCACCGGCGACATGCTGTTCGTCGATGGCGGCATCACCTACGCGTTCTCCTGATTGCGGGCGGACGCGGACCATCGACAGGCGTTTGACAACAAGACGAATAAAACCAAGGGAGAAGGGGAGGATACCATGATGAGGTCGATCACGAGTTTAAGCTGCGCCGTGGCTTGTGCCGCGGTCATGCTGCTGCCGTCTGCGCCGGTGACCGCGCAAGGAATATCGGGAGATGTCATCAAGATCGGGGTGATGAACGATCAATCCGGGCCATACGCCGACAATTGCGGCCCTGGTGCCGTCACTGCCGCCCGGTTGGCGGTGGAGGATGCCGGCGGGGCGATCGCCGGCAAGAAGATCGAGATCGTGATCGCCGACGATCAGAACAAGCCGGACGTCGGCATCGCCACCGCGCAGCGCTGGCTGGACAGCGAGGGCGTGGATGCAATCGTCGGCTGCTCGGCCTCCTCGATCGCGCTCGCCGTCAACGACCTGATGAAGGAGCGCAAGAAGCCGTACATGCTCGCGGGCACGGCGTCGTCGATGTTCACCAACGAGCGCTGCTCGCCGATGACCACGCAGTGGGTGACCGACACCTACGCGATGCCGCGTGCGATCGTGCGCACCCTGCTCGGTCAGGGCGACGATACCTGGTTCTTCATCACCGTCGATTATGCCTTCGGCAAGGCGTGGCAGGAGGATACCACCAAGTTCATCCAGCAGGGCGGCGGCAAGGTGCTGGGCTCGGTGCTGCATCCGCTGAACTCGAGCGACTTCTCCTCCTATCTGCTGCGCGCGCAGGCGAGCAAGGCGAAGGTGATCGCGATCGCCAATGCGGGGGCGGATTTCGCCAACGTGATGAAGCAGGCGCAGGAGTTCGGCATCGCCGGCAGCGGACAGAAGCTCGCGCCGCTCGGCATGTTCATCAACAACACCCATGGCATCGGCTTGAAGGTGATGCAGGGCGTGCGGCTGACGACGCCGTTCTATTGGGATCGGACCGACGAGACCCGCGCCTTTACCAAGCGCTATCAGGCGGCGTTCAACGGCCGCATGCCGAACGAGGCGCAGGCCGGCACCTACAGCGCCGTCAATCACTACCTGAAGGCGGTCGCTGCGGCCGGTTCGGACGATGGCGATGCGGTGATGGCGAAGATGAAACAGCTGCCGGTCAACGACTTCGAGATGAAGAACGTGACGGTGCGTGCCGACGGCCAGGTGATGCGGCCGATCTATGCGGCGCGGATCAAGTCGCCGCAGGACTCGAAGTACCCTTACGACTACTACGAGGTCGTCGGCACGGTGCCGGGCGAGGACGCCTGGCGTCCGGCGTTCGACAGCGTCTGCCCGCTCCTGAACACACCGTGAGGCGGCGGGTGGCTGGAGCCGCACGGGGCCAGCCACCCTCTTGCGTGATGCCGTCAGCCGATGCGGGCGGCATGTGTAGCGGCTGGGCTCGGACGGCCGCCGGGATGTGGATCCGAGCGTTGAACGTGCCGCGGCGTGTGTGTTGCCGCGGTCAAGTGTCGTGGTGAAGCGCCGTCATGTCTCAGCATCCGTCATCGCTCGATCCGTTGCTGGCGCCGCGCTCGATTGCGCTGGTCGGCGCCTCGGAAGACGCCGCGCGCATCGGCGGGCGGCCGCTGCGCTATCTGCGCGAGGGTGGCTTCAAGGGCGCGATCTATCCCATCAATCCGAAGCGCAGCACGGTGCAGGGGCTTGCCGCGTATTCTTCGGTCGGCGCGCTGCCGGAAACGCCGGACGTGGCGATCCTGGCGGTGCCTGCATCGGCGACACTGCAGGCGCTCAAGGATTGTGCCGAACGCGGCGTACGGGCGGCGATCATCTTCTCAGCGGGCTTTGCCGAGACCGGCGATGCAGGACGGGCGATGCAGGACCAGATCGCTGCCGTGTCCCGCAACAGCGGCATGCGCGTGCTCGGGCCGAACTGCCTCGGCGTGTTCAATGTCAGTGCCGGATATTACGGCACGTTCTCGGCGGTGCTGGATGCGGCATTCATGCCACCGGGCCCGATCGCGATCGTCTCGCAGAGTGGTGCCTACGGCTCGCACATCGCCCATCTCGCGCGTCAGCGCGGGCTCGGCATCAGCCACTGGATCACCACCGGCAACGAATGCGACATCGATGTCGCTGAAACCTTGCGCTGGGTCGTGGATCGCCCCGACACCAAGGTCGTGATGGCCTATGCCGAAGGCGTCCGCAACCGCGATACCTTCCTGGAGGCGCTGGAGGCGGCGCGGGCGAAAGGCAAGGCGCTGGTGTTCATGAAGGTTGGGCGTTCGGACGTCGGCGCCCAGGCGGCAAGCTCGCACACCGCGGCGCTTGCGGGCTCGGACGCCGTGTTCGATGCGGTGTTCCGTCAATACGGCGTCTACCGTGCGCGCACGACCGCCGAGCAGGTCGACATCGCTTATGCCTGCGCACGCGGCGTCTATCCGAAAACCAACAGGTTCGGCGTCTTCACGCTCTCCGGCGGGTTCGGCATCCAGATGGCCGACGATGCCGCAGCGGCGGGGCTCGATGTCGCGCCGATGCCCGCGCCGGCGCAGGACGCGATGCGGGCCATGCTGCCCTATGCCTCGCCGCGCAACCCGGTCGATGCGACGGCGCAGGCGCTGACCGATCTGCCGCTGATGACCAGTTACATCCGGGCGATGCTGGAAAAGGGCGGCTACGACATGTTCGCCGGCATTTTCGGCAGCGGTCCGGCGAGCCCGACCTTCGCGGCCTCGCTGCGCAAGGCGCTTGAGGATGCGACCGGGGGGCAGCGCGATTGCGTGCTGTCGCTGACGATGTCGGCGCCGCCGGAGATCGTGCGCAGCTATGAGGAGAAGGGCTTCCTCGTGTTCGAGGACGGCACCGCGCTGGTCAATGCGCTGGGGGCGCTGGTTCACTTCCGCAACAGCTTTGATCGCGCGAAAACCGATCAAGCACAAGGTGCCGCGCCGCCTCGCATCGCCGATCTGTCGGGCGCACTCAGCGAGCACCAGGCCAAGCAGGTGCTGAGCCGCGCGGGCATCGCCTTTCCGAAGGAGCTGCTCGTGGCGTCGGGCGACGATGCCGGCCGCGCGGCGGCTGAAATCGGTTTTCCGGTCGTGCTGAAGATCGCGTCCGCCGACATCGCCCACAAGACCGAAATCGGCGGCGTGGTGGTTGGCGTGCGCAGCGAGGAAGAGGCACGCAGCGCCGCTGCTGCGATTTTGGCGCGCGCCAAGGAAAAGCGCCCGGAGGCGCGGATCGACGGCGTGCTGGTATCGCCGATGATCTCCGGCGGGGTCGAAACCATCGTCGGCGTGATGCGTGATCCGGTGTTCGGCCCGGTGGTGATGTTCGGCCTCGGCGGCGTCTTCGTCGAAGTGCTCAAAGACGTGACCTTCCGCGTGGCGCCGTTCGATGTTGGCGAAGCGCGGCGGATGATCGGCGAAATTCGAGGCTACGCGATGCTCCAAGGGGTGCGCGGGGCGCCGCCCTGCGATATCGACGCGCTGGCGCAGATGCTGTCGGCGTTGTCGCGTTTCGCGGCGGCGAATGCCGATCTGATCGACAGCATCGATCTCAATCCGGTCCTGGCGCTGCCGAAGGGGCAGGGCGCGGTGCCGCTCGATGCACTGCTGGTTCTCGGTGGCGGCGCGACATCCGTGCAAGCCGGCCATTGAGTGTGGAGGGATCATGGATAACGATCGCCGTTTGACCGAGCTGCTCGACCGGGAAGCGATCCGCGATTGCCTGTATCGCTATTGCCGCGGCATCGATCGCGCCGACGAGGCGACGCTGCGCAGCACCTACTGGCCCGATGCCACCGACCGGCATGGCCGTTACTCCGGCCCGGTCGAGGGATTCTTTCAGTGGGCGCTGGAAACCTTCAAGACCGGCCCCCGCAACATCCATCAGGTCAGCAATATCCTGATCACGTTTACGAGCGAAACCGGCGCCGCCGTCGAGAGCTACTTCAATGCGCTTCAGCGTGGGACGGCGGGCGATGGCCGCGTCAGCCAGGTGCTGCTCGCGGGCCGCTATTGCGACCGCTTCGACAAGCGCGACGGCGAATGGCGCGTGTCCGAGCGCGTGGTCGTCTATGACTGGGTCGAGGAGCAGGTCGCTCCCGAGGCGACCGAGCAGGTGCGCTTCGGTCTGCGGCAGCCGATCGGCGGCGCGTGTCCGAGCGATCCGGTCTACGCCCTGCTGAGCAGAGCCGCAGGCGAAATGTGAGTGTTGCAAGGATATCCGCCGCGTGCGAGGTGGAAGAATTGCGAGAGACGGTGAGAATGGACGAAGATAACGACGTAACGGCCCACGACTTCAAACTGGGGATGCGACAGGTCGTGTCGTCGGTTGCGATCGTGACATCGAGGGCCGGCGGCGAGCGCAATGGCTTGACGGCGACCGCGGTGTGTCCGGTGTCGGTCGAGCCGCCGACGATGCTGGTCTGCGTCAACCGGAATGCATCGGCGGAAGCGGTCATCGCCGAAAGCGGCTGCTTTGCCGTGAATTTCCTGACCGAGGAGCAGCATGGCATCGCCAGGCTGTTCTCGACGCCGAAGCTCAGCGCCGAGCGGCGATTTGCCGAAGGAATCTGGCTGACGATGGTGACCGGATCGCCGGTGCTCGATGGCGCCGCCGCGAGCTTCGACTGCGAGGTGACCGAGCGGATCGCGTCGGGCTCGCATCACATCTATATCGGCCGCGTCGTCGCCCTGGTCTCGGTCGATCGCGACGCGCTGCTTTACCGCGACGGCCAATTCCGCAAGCTCGAACAGTTGATCTGATGCCGCCGCGGCTGCTCGCCGCCAGTCCGTTGCACGGCGATCGCACGCTCCACGATGACACCGGCCGCCGTTCTTCGGCGGCAAGGATCAAGATGCTTGACTCGGTCCGGGCCCGGGCGTACTGGCCCGCACTGCTTGGAATGCTCCAGGCAGATTTCAACCCTTCAACGAAGAGCACATGGGCAGTCCCCTCTCAGGCAATGCCGTTGCGGCTATGGCCGTATCCGCGCTGCCGCAGGACATAAAGATCAATCGCGACGGCTTTGGCCGCGTGAGCATTGGCGGTGGCGCCTAGCTGACTGTCCATCCTCACCGGCCTGCCGCGCAAAAGCGGATGTGGAGGTGAGCGATGTTCGCAAGACTTGCAAAATTCCGCCCCTTGCAGTCATGGCGTGCGCGCGTGGCGTTTCGGGGCATCGGGGTCCAAACCAAAGCTGCCAACGACAACCGGCCGGGTGTTCGGCACCCGGCCCTCCAGCGCCGGATTCCGCAACCGACGCTGACTTGTCAGTGGAATTGGGTCGGCGGCGATCGCGGCCGGTTGGAGTGCCGCTGGCAACTCGACGTCGGCAGTGCCGAACTCGATGATCCGGACCAGCCTCGCGCCGACTGGATCGCGCGTCGGTGGCGGTGCGGATCCGTTGCGCTCAGGCGGCGCGCGACGACAGGAGCGTGATCTCCTTTTGGATCAGCCTGCTGAAGTGGCCGCCGCGTTCCATCAGCGCCGTCGGCGCGCCTTCCTCGATCACGCATCCATCCTTGATGACGATGATGCGATCGAAGTGGCGCAGCGTGGACAGCCGGTGGGCGATGGCAACGACGGTGCGGCCGGCCATCAGCCGGTGCAAGGCCTCGCGGATGCTTTCCTCCGATTCCGGATCGAGTGCGGAGGTCGCTTCGTCGAGCAGCAGGATCGGCGCGTTCTTGAGGAAGGCGCGGGCAATCGAGATGCGCTGGCGCTGGCCGCCCGACAGCCGCAGGCCGCGGTCGCCGACGATGGTGTTCAGCCCTTCCGGCAGCGTCTCGATGAAGGTGTTGCAGCGCGCATCCATGGCCGCGCGCCACACCTCCTCGTCGCTGGCGTCGGGGCGGCCATAGCGGATGTTCTCCAGCAGCGACCGGTTGAACAGCGCCGTGTCCTGCGGCACGGTCGCGATCGCGTCCCAGAGACTCTCCTGGGTGATGCGGTGAATGCTCTGACCGTTGATCCTGATCTCGCCCTCGTCGACGTCGTAGAAGCGGTGCAGCAGCGTGAACAGGGTCGATTTCCCTGATCCCGATGGGCCGACCAGACCTACGCGTTCGCCGGACCGGATCGACAGGTCGAGCTTGTCGAACACCTGCTTGCCAGCCGGATAGCCGAACGAAACCTTGCTGAAGGTGATGTCGGCGCCGCCATGCACCAGCGGAACGGCATCCGGATGATCCCGCAACTGGTGCGGCACCAGCAGCGTCAGCAGCGCCTCCGAAAGCCGGGCGAGATGCTGCGTCATGTCCACCAGCGCAACGGCGAGGTCGCGCGTGGCGCTCAGCACCGACATGCCGAGGGTGCAGACCATGACGACATCGCCGGCGGTCGCCTTGCCCTGCTGCCAGAGCATCAAGGCCCAGGCGAGCAGGCAGAGGGTGAGGACGAGGGTCACCAGCGCGTGGCCGAAGCGCAGCCGCTCGAGATAGAGCAGGCTGACGCGGCGGGCGTGCAGCTCGTGCTGCACGGTCTGCTCGAACCGGGAATGTTCGCGCCGCAAGCCGCAAAACGCCTTCACCAGCGCCATGTTCCCGACCACGTCGACCATTTCGCCGTCGACCAGGGCGGCCTTGCTGGCGAAATCGTGGTGCAGTGGCTTGCCGCGCGAGGCGTAGTGGAACAGGACGAAGACGACGATTGTGGCGACACCGAGCAGCGTCGCCGCCATCGCCAGGTTGACGCTCGCGAGATAGATGATCGCTCCCGCCGACGCCAGGCACGGCGGTAACACGTTCCAGACGAACATGTTTTCGATCGTGAAGGTCGCGTTCGAGGTGGCGGTGATGCGGCTTGTCAGCACGGCCGGCATGCGGTCCGAGAAGAAGCTCGGCGAATGCAGCGTCAGGTGGCGGAACAAATCCCGGCGCACGTCGCCGGTCACCTGGACGAATGTGTAGCTCGCCACCCAGCTCGCCAGCCGCCACAGCAGGTTGTCGGCGGCAATCAGCGAGACCAGAATGACGAAGGCTGACCAAGGCGAGTGCAGTTGTGTCGTCAATGTGTCGACGAGCAACTTGATGCCGTATTGTGTGCTGACAGAACAGGCAACTGCAGTGATGACGGCAGATAAGATCACGGCATGCGAGAGCGGCCGCTGCATGGCGTAGTGAAGAAGATAGCCGACGGGCCTTTGCCGCCAGCTGCAAATATCACGCATTCGGTCGATCCCCTCGGCACAGCAAACCCCGACCTCAACGTCCGTGCGACAGAATTGTTGCCATGCGGGAACGACTATCAAATCTGAAAATTGTGCCTATCACGACGACCGGTCTTCCTGCCGGTCCCTTCATCCTGTCCATCAGCGGAGGCCATCCATGCGCATCGCTCAAGTCGCGCCTCTTACCGAGGCCGTGCCACCCAAGCTCTATGGAGGAACCGAACGGGTCATTTCCTGGCTCACCGAGGAACTTGTGGCGATGGGCCACGATGTGACGCTGTTCGCGAGTGGTGATTCCGACACGCGTGCGACACTGGAAGCGATGTGGCCGAAGGCGCTGCGGCTGGATGGGTCGGTGCGTGATCCGAATGCCTTGCATATGGCGATGATCGAGCGGGTGTGCCGGCGGGCGCAGGATTTCGACATCATCCATACGCATCTCGACTACTATCCGTTCTCGCTGCTGTCACGACAGGACGTGCCGTTCGTGACCACGCTGCACGGCCGGTTGGATTTGCCTGAGCATCAGCCGATGTTCGCCACGTTCTCCTCCGTGCCGGTGGTGTCGATTTCGCAATCGCAGCGGCGGCCGATCCATGAAGCGAACTGGGCGGGAACCGTGCATCACGGGCTGCCCGAGAAGCTGCTGACGCCGCAGCCGGTGACGCCGTCCTATCTGGCGTTCCTCGGCCGCATTTCGCCGGAGAAGCGGGTCGATCGCGCGGTTCGCATCGCTCAGCGCTGCGGCTTGCCGCTCAAGGTAGCGGCCAAGGTCGATGCGGTGGATCAGGATTACTTCGAGGACGAGATCAAGCCGCTCTTCGCGTTGCCGCATGTGGAGTACATCGGCGAGATCGACGACCGGCAGAAATCCGCGTTCCTGTCCGGAGCCGTCGCGCTGCTGGTGCCGATCGATTGGCCGGAACCGTTCGGCTTGGTGATGATCGAAGCGATGGCCTGCGGGACGCCGGTGATCGCCTACAACCGTGGTTCCGTGCCGGAGATCATCGAAGACGGCGTCACCGGCTTCGTGGTCGAGGACGAAATCAGCGCGGCCGGAGCGATCAACAACCTGCCGCAATTGTCGCGCGCCGTCGTGCGGCAACGCTTCGAGAAGAAATTCTCCGCGCGGCGGATGGCCGAGGATTACCTGCGCATCTATCAGCAGCTGATCTTCCAGAAGAGCGACCGCCCGGTGTTCCGCCCGCAGGTCGTGGCTGGACATCGACCGGCCTAAGCCGCGAACGGCTCGTGCCAACCGGAGGCCTGACCGCTACGATGCGTCGTCGTCGCGGCGGGTTTCCGGCATCGCCAGCCAGATCGTCAGCAGTCCGATCACGGCGACGGCATCCAGAGCAAGGAACGCTGTGGTCGAGTTGAAGCGATCGGCGAGGTAGCCGGCCATCGTCGTGCTGATCGAGGCGCCGATGCCCATCGCGCAGCCGACGATTCCCTGCACCAGGTTGAAGCGGCCGGTGTCGCGGGTGAGATCGGCGATGGTGAGCGGCACCAGCACGCCGAGCACGGCGGCGGAGATGCCGTCGAGCGCCTGCACCGCCACCAGCATGATAGGATCGGCAACCAGCGCGGTGAGCGTGATCCGTGCCAGCAGCGCGATGAAGCCCGCTAGCAGCAGCGGCCGACGGCCGATGATGCGCGTCTGCTTGCCGACGAACGGCGAGAGCATCGCGACGATGAACTGTGGAATGACCATCGCCACCGCCGTCAGCGGCGTCGCGGTGCTGCTGGAGCGGAGCGTGAAGTTGCTGGCGACCAGCGGCAGCACGGCGGCGTTGGCGAGGTGGAACAGGAAGACGCATCCCGCGAACAGGAAGATGGTCTTGTGGCTCGCCGCCAGCCGCAGCGCTTCGGCAATCGAGGAGAGTTTCGCCGCCGCGCCGCCGTGCGAGCGCGTGGCGTCGATATCGCCGGGCTTGATCTGCAGCAGCGCCATCAGGGCGGGAATGCCGAGCAGCGCGGTGACGAAGAACACCGCCTGGTTCGAGATGTAGTAGCCGCAGGCGCCCATCACCGCGGCGGCAATTCCGGTTCCGATGGAGGCGAACGATGCGTTGCGGCCGAAGCGCTCGCCGGCCCGCGCGCGCGGCACGAGCCCAAGGCTGAGTGCGGCGATGGCGGGGCCCAGCACGCAGCTCGCGCCGGCCTGCAGGATGCGCGAGATCATCACCCCGAGATAGGTCGGCCAGAGTGCGAGGATCAGCGCGCTGACGCAGATGATGGCGACTGCGATCGCGGCGGCGCGCCGCGGCTGCTGCATACGGTCGAGCAGGGCGCCGCCGGGGATCTGGCCGAACAGCGAGATCAGGCCGCCGACGGTGAGAACGAAACCAATATCGACCTGTGTCCACTTCTGCGATGTCAGGTAGACCGCGATGAACGGGCCGAACCCGGTCTGGACATCGGCGACGAAGAAGATGAACCAGTCCAGCCCGCGCTGGCTGCGGCGTGAGGGCGAAGGAGCCGGAGCGGGTGCGTCGGAGTGGACGTTCGGTCGCCGGTCGTGATCATGCATTGCATCAGCCAGTGGGCCTATTTCGCGGCCGGCTCGGCCGGCTTCTCCGTGGGACTGGTGGCCGCGGCCGGAGCCGTGGTGGGTGCGCCGCCACTCGCGGGGTTGGTCTGGCCGAGCAACACCACCTGCTCGCCGGCCTTGTAGGCCGGGGCGACGCGGAGCTGATCGCGGGTGAAATCGACGATCAGGGCGCCGGGCTTGTCCTGGCTCGGCAGGCGGATCGCGGTCCAGGCAACGGCGATCTGGCGGCTGCCGACGCCGAGGAAGCCGCCGAAGTCGATCACCGCTGCGCGGACGCGGGCCGATTTGTCGATGATGATGTCGACGATGCGGCCCATGTCTTCGCCGGCGCTGCTGCGCACCTGCTTGCCGAGCACGCCGAGCACCTGGTCGCTGTCGAGCACCACCGCCGGGATGCCTTCACCGCTTGCCGGGGCCTTCGGCGCCGCGGCTTCGGGTTGTTTCGCCGGCGGAGCAGCGGGGGGCGGCGTGGGAGAATTTTGGCTGGGAGAACTCTGACCAGGAGAACTCTGACCAGAACCGGGAGAGCCCTGGCTGGGCGAGCTCTGCGGCTCGCTGGATGGTGCAGGGGTGGCGGGTTGTTGGGCGCGAAGCGAGGTGGTGAACGATAGCGTGCCGATCAGCAGCACGGATAACATCAAAGATCGAACGAAGGACGGTGCGTTGCCTGTCGTTTCGTTGCCTGCCATGGAGTTGCCCTTCCTGCGGACGGCGTGACGGTATGCTGGCCTAGTGTCTCGCATCCGAAGTTCGCTCCTTTGCAGGAGGCTCAGAGCGAACTTCGGATTCGATAAGGACACTACCCCGCAAATCAGAAGACAACGCGGCAGAGGGGCTGCCGTTCCCGCCGCATCATCCGCGCCGGAGCGGCGTCTCAGGAGTCGAGCGCCTCGGCGGAGGCGGATGAAGCTTGTGCGACCGGTTTCGGCGCGATGCCGTCGGAGCGGACGTCCGTGTGCAGAACCGGAAAGTGCATCGAGAAGTCGGCGCCGCCGCCGGCGCGGTTATCGACCGTGATCGTCCCGCCATGCGCCTGGACGATGCGCTTGACGATCGACAGGCCGAGACCGGCGCTGCCGACCCGGCGGTCGCGCCGCCAGAAGCGCTCGAAGATGATCTCGCGTTCGCTCGCGGCAACGCCGGGGCCGCGATCGAGCACGCTCACCGTGCCGGTCGCGGTGACCATGATCTCGACGATCGAGTCGTCGCTCGTGTGGTTGAAGGCGTTCTCGACCAGGTTGCGCACGGCCCGGCGCAGCATCTCCGCATTGCCCTGGATGATCACGGGCGCGTCGGTGCCGGTGACGGCCACCCGCTTGCCGCGCGCCAGCGCCAGCGGCGCGATGAAGCCGGCGATCTCGATGCAGATGTCCCGCAGGTCGGCTTTCTCTGCCGGATCGATGATGATCGTCTCGAGCTCGGCGGCGTCGAGCAGCTGGTTGACCACGCGCGTCATGCCGGCGACGTCCTGCGCCAGGGTCTGGGCGACGTCCTTATCGGGCAGGGTCTCGATCCGGGTGCGCAGGATCGCGAGCGGGGTGCGCAGTTCGTGCGCGGCGTCGGCGGCGAAGTCGCGTTGCGCGCGGAAGCCGCGTTCGAGTCGGTCGAGCGCCTGGTTGACGGCGACCACCAGCGGCTGGATCTCGTTCGGGATGTCGCCGGTCGGAAGCCGCACGTCGATCCGTGTCGGACTGATGCTCCGCGCTTGCTCGGAGGCGTGCAGCAGCGGCCGCACGGCGCGGCGGAAGATCACGAAGTCGATCGCCAGCAGCAGCAGCAGCGTCGGAATGGTGATCCAGCGGACCTGGTGGAAGTAATTCGCGACCACGTCGTCGAGCAGCACGTCGCGGTGCGACAGGTCCTCGGCGACCTGTACCCAGGCGGTCTTGTCGTCGACGTCGTATTTGAGGCTTGCGCCCGAGATGGTCCTGCCGCCGCGCGGCGTCGGCGTCTCGAAGAAGGCGATCGATGCGTTGTCGTCGTTGATCGGATAGAGCGGCGCGTGCTCCGCATGCGAGGAGAAGATCACGGTCTTGGCGTCGTCCAGCACCGCATAGGAGTAGCGGCCATAGGCTTCCGAAAACTGGTCGCGCAGACTGGCTGGCAGGTCGAGCGACCAGGCGCCCGTCGGCGTCGCGGTCAGGTAGCGTGCGATCCGCTCCGCCTGCTCTCGCATCGCTCCCTGCTGCAACCGCTCCACGTCCGCATCCAGCGACCAGTACAGGACGAACGGCAGCAGAATGGCGGTGACGAGCAGCGCCACCGCATGCAGGAAGATGATGCGCAGCATGATCGAGCGGAAGCGCAGCATCCTACTCGTCTCCGGTCATGATGTAGCCGACGCCGCGCACGGTGTTGACCTTCACCTGCGCGCCGATGTCGGCGAGCTGCTTGCGGAGGCGATGGATGTAGACTTCCACCGCGTTCGAGCCGACGTCGCCGGCGAGGCCGAAGATCTGATCTTCCAGGTGCTTCTTGGAGACGACGCTGCCTTTGCGCCGAAGCAGCAGCTCTAGCACCGCGAGCTCGCGCGCGGACAGCACCTGCGGCTTGTTGTCGACGAACACCTGCCGGCTTTCGGTGTCGAACACGATGTTCGATAGCCGCAGCGAACGTCCGAGCAGTTGCCCGGGGCGGCGCAGCAGCGCTTCGAGCCGCGCCACCAGCTCCTCGAAGGCAAAGGGCTTGACGAGATAGTCGTCGGCGCCGGTGCGCAGGCCGCTGATCCTGTCGTTGACGCCGCCGCGCGCGGTCAGCACCAGCACCGGAATCGGATCCTTGCGGGCCCTCAGCTCGCGCAGGATCGTCAGGCCGTCGCCGTCCGGCAAGCCGAGATCGAGGATCAGCGCGGCATAGCGCGCGGCGGCGAGCGCCTCCTGTGCGGCGACGGCACTGGTCAGATGATCCGTGTCGAAGCCGGCGGCCTTCAGGCCCTTGGTGAGAAGCTGAGCAAGCTCCGGATTGTCTTCTACGACCAGCACCCTCATTGGCGATCCTCCTGCGCATCGTGCCGACATAACGCAAGCGCTTCGTCCGTGTCATCCGCGACGGCGGCGGATGGTCGTCTCATCGTAAGCTTCACGTAAGTCTTACGTCAGCTTTGCGTAAGCTTCGAGAGGGAATGGACAGAAAAGTTCCCAGCGTAAGGCAGGTGTAATTGGCCTCCTCTATATGTCGGCAAAACATTGCCGCGGCCCGCATCGATCCATCGTTCGAGAATGCGCCGTGCTGACGGGCGAAACCATCGCTCGATACGTCGGGAAGGCAGAGGAATGACCGGACTTCATCCGCCGAATTTTCGCGTCTATGCGGCGGTCTCCCGCCAGGGTGGGCGCGAAGAGCTGTTGAATATTGGCGTTGCTTATCTGCACGAGGATCGCAAGGGGCTGAACGTCGCGTTGCAGGCGTTGCCGCTTGGTTCGAAACTCGTGTTGCGTGAGATCGGCGAAATACCGTCGCAGACTGCGCACGACGGGCGGTCCGACGCCGTCGCCGGCAAGCCGCTGTCGCTGAAGCAGCGCATGGAAACCTACGAGCGGGCCCTGATCGAGCAATGCCTGCACGAGGCCGGCGGCCGCATCAGCACGGTGATGGCGTGGCTCGGCGTTCCACGGCGAACGTTGAGCGACAAGATGGCGCGTTTCGGAATCGATCGAAGGGCCTGGAGCGATCGTGGTGACGATATGTCGGACATGACAGCGGCTGATGCGGTTTCGGCGCGCGGCCCGGCGCCGCTGAACGCGGAGACGCGGCGTCGGCGGCAACGGGTTCGGTATCGCGTGAATGCGGGCGTTCGGAGCTGAGGGTATAGACCATGAGCTATGTCACTCGATTTCGCGCGTTGACGCGCGGCATGCAGGCGGTGATCGTGCTTGCGGGGCTTGGTCTCGCCGGCGGGCTCGTCTTCCTGACCTTTAAGCCGAGCGGCGCCAGCATCGCCACCGCGTCATCCGGCGGACCAGTGCCCAAGTCCGGCCTGTTTCGTCCGACTGCGGCGCAATGGGCGGCGCTGTCGGTCGAGCCGGTGCAGCTCATGCGCTTCCGCTCGGAGTTTTCGACCGAGGGCAAGATCGCCATCGACGAAGACCGGGCGACGCGCATCTATTCGCAGTATGCGGGCCGCGTCACCCGGCTCGCCGTCGGCAGCGGCGACACGGTGCAGAAAGGTCAGCTGCTGTTCGTGATCGAGGCGACCGATTCGATCGAGACCCAGAAGGACTTTGTGTCGGCGCTGGGCGATCTCAACAAGGCGCGTTCGCAGGTCAATCTCACCTCCATCGTCGAGCGTCGGCTCGGCAACCTCTACAAAGACAAAGCGATGTCGCTGAAGGACTGGGAGGAGGCGCAGGCCAACCTGACGGCGGCGAAGAACGATCTGCGCACCGCCGAGATCGGCTTGCAGGCCGTTCGCAACCGCCTTCGCATGCTCGGCAAGACCGACGCCGAGGTCGAGACCTTCGAGACCACCGGCGTCATCACGCCGGATGCGCCGGTCTATTCGCCGATCGCGGGAACGATCCTGCAGCGCAGAATCGGCCCCGGCCAGTACATCGACGCCGGGGCCAGCAGCACCGATCCGGTGATGCTGATCGGCGACGTCTCCAAGGTCTGGCTCGTCGCCTATGTCCGCGAAGCCGATGCCGACCGCGTGCGGCTCAATCAGCCGCTCAAGTTCACGGTGCTGACGTTGCCCGGCCAGGTGTTCGACGCGCAGATCAGCTACGTCGCGTCATCGCTGGATTCGGCCAGCCGGAGGCTGCTGGTTCGCGCCTCGGTGAACAACCCCGACGGCCGGTTGAAGCCGGAGATGTTCGCTAATGCGCGCATCACCATCGACGAAACGCCCGCGTCGCCGGCGATCGCGCGCGATGCGATCATCTATGAAGGCGAGGCGGCGCGCGTGTGGGTCGCGCACGAGGATGGCACGATCGAACTGCGCCACATCAAGGTCGGCCTGACCAACGGCGACGTTGCGCAGGTGACGAGCGGACTTGCCGCCAACGAGAAGGTCGTCGCCCGCGGCAGCCTGTTCATAGACCGCGCCGCCACGCTCGGCAGCTAGCCGGTAGCCGGGCCGGCCTCCCGCCAGAAAGTCTTGCGACGATGCACGCTCTTATCGATTCCGTCCTGCGCTTGCGGACGCTGGTGATTGCCCTGTTCGTCATGCTGCTGGTGGTCGGCGGCGTGACGTTCAGCCGGCTGAACATCGAGGCCTATCCCGATCCGGTGCCGCCGCTGGTCCAGATCATCACGCAGAATCCCGGGCAGTCGGCCGAGGACATCGAGCGCTATATCACGAGCCCGATCGAGACCGGGCTGACAACGGCACAGCATCTCACCTCGATCCGCTCGATCTCGCTGTTCGGTCTTTCCGACATTCGTTTGCAGTTCACCTATGACTTCACCTACGACGAGGCGTTGCAGCGCGTGCTGAACCTGCTCGGGCAGTTGCCGCCGCTGCAGAACGGCGCCCAGCCCGGCATCTCGCCGTGGAGCCCCATCGGCGAGGTTTATCGCTATCAGCTGGTCGGGCCACCCGGTTACAGCGTGATGGACCTGCGCACGTTGCAGGATTGGGTGGTCGCCCGCCGCTTCCGCGCGATTCCGGGCGTGCTCGACGTGTCGAGCTGGGGCGGCAAGACCAAGACCTTCGAGGCGCAGATCGATCTCAACAAGCTGACCGCGCACGGCCTGACGCTGTCGGACGTGGTCGAGACGCTGAAGAAGAGCAACGTCAACGTCGGCGGCCAGACCGTCAATGTCGGCATGCAGTCGGCGGTCGTGCGCGGTGTCGGCCTGATCCAGACGATCGACGACATTCGCAACACCATGCTGAGCCAGTCCGGCGCCAATCCGGTGCGCGTGCGCGATATCGCCGAGGTCAACGTCAGCCATCTGCCGCGGCTCGGCATCGCCGGTCGCGACAGTGCCGATGACATCGTCCAGGGCACTGTGCTGATGCGACGCGGCGAGCAGAGTACGCCGGTGATCGAGCGGGTGAAGGCGGAGGTGGAGCGGATCAACAATTCCGATCTGCTGCCGCCGGGCGTGCAGATCGCGAGAATCTACGACCGCAGTGAGCTGATCGGCGTCACCACCCATACGGTGATGTTCAACGTCCTGTTCGGCATCGCGCTCGTCTTCTTCGTGCAATGGATATTCCTGGGCGATCTCAGGAGCGCGATCGTGGTGGCGTCGGCTATTCCATTCGCGTTCTCCTTTGCCATCGTCATCATGGTGTTGCGCGGCGAGTCGGCGAACCTGCTGTCGATCGGCGCGATCGACTTCGGCTTGATCATCGATGCGACCGTGATCATGGTCGAAAATATCTTCAGATATCTGTCGGATGCCGCGCACCGGCGGCAGGTCGCCGGCGGTGCAGCGCAGCCCGGCAGCAAGCTTGCGGTGATCTTCCAAGCGGCGACCGAGGTCAGCCGGCCGATCCTGTTCTCCGCCGCGATCATCCTGGCCGGCTTCCTGCCGCTGTTCACGCTGAGCGGCGTCGAGGGCCACATCTTCGGGCCGATGGCGAAGACCTATGCCTATGCGCTCGCCGGCGGCCTGCTCGCGACGTTCACGGTCGCGCCGGCGCTCAGCGCGTTCCTGCTGTCGGAGAACGCGACCCATTCCGAGACCGTCATGGTGCGGATGCTGCGCCGCATCTACCTGCCGACGCTGCGCGCCGCCCTGCGCAACCGGATGAAGACGATGCTGTTCGCGCTGGCGATGGCGCTGTTGTCGATCGTCGCCGGCCGTTCGCTCGGCATGGAATTCCTGCCGACGCTGGAGGAGGGCAATCTGTGGCTGCGGGCGACGATGCCGTCGTCGATCTCGCTGGAGGCGGGTAACGAGTCCGCCAACCGCATCCGCCGGTATCTGTCGGAACTGCCCGAGGTCGAGACCGTGGTCTCGCAGCAGGGCCGCACCGACGACGGCACGGATTCGAACGGTTTCTTCAACATCGAGTTCAACGTGCCGCTCGCTGCCAAGGCGAAATGGCGGCCGGGGATGGACAAGCCGAAACTGATCCGGGAGCTCAGCGAGCATCTGAGCGCGGAGTTCCCTGGTATCGAATTCAACTTCTCGCAGTACCTGCAGGACAACGTCGCCGAGGCGATCTCCGGCGTGAAGGGCGACAATACCGTCAAGGTGTACGGCCACGATCTCGACACGCTGAAAGAGATCGCCGAGCGGATCAAGACGGTGATGGGCACGGTGCCGGGAATCACCGATCTCAGTGTCTACACACTGCTCGGCCAGCCGACCGTCAATATTCAGATCGACCGGTTCGCCGCCGGCCGTTACGGGCTCGCGCCGGGCGATATCAACACCGCCATTCATGCCGCGATCGGCGGCGAGGAGGCGGGCAATCTCTACGAGCCGTCGAGCGATCGCTTCTTTCCGATCATGGTGCGGCTGGCGCCGGAGTATCGCAAGAATATCGAGGCGATCAACCAGCTCACCATCGGCGTGAAGGGCGACGACTCGGGTCAGATCGTGCAGGTGCCGTTGCGCGAGGTGGCGAAGGTCAGCCTGGTGTCGGGTCCATCCTTCATCTATCGCGAGCAGCAGCAGCGCTACATCCCGATCAAGTTCAGCGTCCGCGACCGCGATCTCGGCAGCGCGATCAAGGAGGCGCAGCAGAAGATCGCGGAGCTGAAGCTTCCGCCGGGCTACCGGCTCGAATGGGCTGGCCAGTTCGGTAACCTGCAGGATGCGATCAAGCGCCTGCAGTTCATCGTTCCGGTCACGCTGCTCTTGATCGCCATGCTGCTGTTCGTGAATTTCTCGTCGCTGACGGACACGCTCCTGAGCTTGAGCGTGATCCCGATGGCGGTGATCGGCGGCATTCTGACGTTGCTGGTCACGGGAACACCGTTCAGCGTATCCGCAGCAGTGGGCTTCATCGCGCTGTTCGGCATCTCGGTGATGGAGGGCATCATCCTGCTGTCGCAGTTCAACCAGTTGATCGCGCGCGGGGTCGAGCGCTCGGCGGCGATCTACGAAGCCTGCGAAGTGCGCTTCCGTCCGGTGATGATGACGTGCATGGCCGCCGGTGTGGGGTTGCTGCCGGCGGCGTTTTCGACAGCGATCGGTGCACAGGTGCAGCGGCCGCTCGCGCTGGTGGTGGTCGGCGGCATCATGCTGGCGCCGATGTTCATCCTGGTCGTGCTGCCGGTGCTGATCGAGCGGTTCTCGCAGCGGACGGCAACGGTCGCCGGCGCCGAAGGTCTCGCTGAACCAGCCCAATAAACAAACAGAGGTCAGGAGAGAGGCGCGCGGCGAAGCCGCGACCAGGGAGTCTTGTCGGCGAGCGGCGGAGGGGCAGTGATCAACGTGAAGGTGGGATTGAGCGCCGCGCTTGCGGCGCTGCTGGCGGGCTGCGCCGTCGGTCCGGATTTCCGAACCCCCGATGCACCGCAGGTGGGGACGTTTCTGTTCGATCGGGCGACGGATTTGCCGCGCGGCGATACGGTTCAGGGGCGCACCATATTGCGCGGCGCGGAGGTGCCGGCGACGTGGTGGGAGCTTTTCAAGTCGCCTGAGCTCAATCAGCTCGTGCGCGATGGCATCGCCCATAATCCGGATCTCGAGGCCGCTGAGGCGGCTGTGCGGGTGGCGTACGCCAATGCGATGGCACAGCGCGGAGCGTTGTTTCCCTCGGTCGACGCCAATCTGGACGGCAATCGGCAGCGGTCCGCGGGTCAGCTCGTCGACGCCGATACCGGACGGGTGTCGAAGCTGCCCGCCTACAACGTCACCACGCGGCAAGTCAGCGTTTCGTTCGTACCGGATGTGTGGGGCGGCACCCGGCGCCTGGTCGAGGCGGCCGATGCGGAAACCGAGGCGCAGATGTTCCAGCGCGAGGGCGTCTATCTGACGCTTGCGTCGAACATCGCGCTGGCGGCGATCGAGGAAGCGCGCCTGCGCGGGCAGATTGCGGCCACCCGGCGCGTCATCGCTCTGCAGGTCCAGTTCCTGGGCATTCTGCGGCGGCAGCACGATCAGGGCCAGATCGCGCTGCCGGATGTCGTGAGCCAGGAGACTGCAGTCGCGCAGGCGCGGCTGCTGCTGCCGCCGTTGCAGAAGCAGCTTGCGCAGCAGCGCAACCTGCTGGCGACGCTGACCGGCCGTTTCCCGAACGAGCTGGACAAGCCCGTCTTCCGGCTGAGTGCGTTCCGTCTGCCACGGCAACTGCCGTTGAGCCTGCCGGGCGAAATCGTGCGCCAGCGGCCGGACGTGCGCACTGCGGAGGCGAACCTGCGCGCCGCCAATGCCCAGATCGGTGCCGCGCTGGCGGAGCGGCTGCCGCAGATCACCTTGACCGGCAACATCGGCAAGACGCGCTCCAATATGCCGGATCTGACGCCGAGTGGCGCGTTCTGGACCTTAGCGGGGGGCGTCGGCCAGAAGATTTTCGACGCGGGCACGCTGTACTACAAGCAACGTGCGGCGGAGGAGGCCACTCAGCAGGCGGTCGCGCAGTATCGCAGCACTGTCCTCATCGCCTTCCAGAATGTCGGCGACGTGCTGCGGGCCTTGCAGGCGGACGCTGCGAGCGTGCAGGCCGCGGCCACGGCTGAGCGCACGGCGGCGCGCAACATCGAATTGATCCGCCGCCAGTTCGATCAGGGGCAGGTCAGCGTGCCGATCCTGATCGTGGCGCAGGAGGCTTATCTGCAGACGTCGCTTGCGCACATCGATGCGCAGGCTTCGCGTCTCGCCGATACGGTTGCCCTGTTCCAGGCGCTCGGCGGCGGCTGGTGGAACAGGGCGGAGGTGATCGCCGCAGACGGCAGCCGCTCCTAAGCTGCGCAGGGTCGGCGCGTCGCTGCGCGCAACGCTGCCTTGCCGGACGCGCTTAGGAAACGCACGCCGGTTGAAGCGCCTGGAGTCGCCGGTTACGCTGCCGCAACAACAACGTTGGGGAAGCGTCCATGAAGCAGATCAGGATCGGCGACATCACCATCGATGCGGTGATCGAGCGGGAAGGGCCGTGGCGGCGGCCGCAGGACTTCTTCCCCGCCTATGACGAAGCGGTGTTCAAACATCACCTGCCGTCGATGGAGCCGGAGGTGTTCGATCCGGTCTCGGGCAAGATGGTCATCACCTATCAGACCTTCGTCGTGCGCACGCCCCGCTACACCATTCTGGTCGATACCTGCACCGGCGAGGACAAGGGGCATCCGCCGCCGTTCGACTTTCCGGGCAAGGAGCGCTGGCGCAACGAGCTGCACGCGCTCGGCATCAGCTACGATAAGGTCGATTACGTCTTCTGCACGCACCTGCATATCGATCACACCGGCTGGAACACGACGCTGCGCAACGGCCGCTGGGTGCCGACGTTTCCGAACGCGAAGTACATCTTCCACAAGAAGGAGTACGCCGCGTGGGAGGAGGCGCATGCGCGCGGCGCCAATCCGCCCGGCACCGTGTTCCGCGACAACTGCCTGCCGATCGTCGAAGCCGGGCAGGCGCTGCTGGTCGATGACGACTACGCGCTCGACGACACCATCACCCTGACGCCGACGCCCGGGCATTCGCCGTGCCATTGCTGCGTGAACATCTTCTCGCGCGGTCAGCGCGCGGTGGTCACCGGCGACATGATGCATCATGTGATCCAGTGCCGCGAGCCCGACTGGTCACCGCGCGTGGACTGGGATCCAAAGGCGGCCGCCGCCTCGCGCCGCTCGTTCCTGTCGTCGGTGGCCGATACCGATGTGCTGCTGCTGCCGATCCACTTCCCGACGCCGACCGTCGGCCGGGTGATCGGGGACGGCGACCGCTTCAACTACCGCTTCGAGCGCGAATAGCCCACGGGCTGAGGCTGCAAGGGCGGGCCCGCCGTTGCAGCCGTGTGCCAAGGGCGGCGAGGGAACCGCGGCCATGGCCGGCGCTCTCTATCGCTCTTTATATAATGAGTGTGCTGGGTAGCGCCGCGCGCCTTGAGCGAGGCGGCAACGAAGAAGTGTACCCGGTTCCCGGTGTCGCGCAGCCATGCTGCATCGCAAAATCGTGATCGGATAGCCCTGATCCTGCTCCTCAATCCGTCTTGACAAATATAATTGGAATACTGAATATCAGCAAGTCAATTATATATCTGGCAATTGTATCTGAGCCTGACGCCATGTCCGCGACAGTTACCGAACTTCCCAATCCACCGAAGCCGGCAGCGCCCGGCCCGGCGCCCGCTTCCGCACGGGGCGAGCCGCCGTCTCACCTTCGGCATGCGGTGCGCCGCCTCGCGCTGCCGTTCGTGATCGTGGCGGTGGCCCTCGCCTTCGTTGCGCTGGTCGTGCTGCGCTGGGATGCCTGGGTCGGCGGCCGTGCGATCCAGACCACCAACGACGCCTATATCCGCGCAGAGATGACACGACTGAGCGCGCGGGTTGCCGGCGCGATCAAGACCGTCGCGGTGCGCGACTATCAGCGGGTCAAGGCCGGCGACCTGCTGGTCGAGATCGATCCGTCCGACGATGCGGCGCAGGTTCGGCAGGCGGAAGCGGGCGTCGCCGGTGCCAAGGCGACGCTCGACAACCTGCGCAATCAGGTCGAGCTGCAATACGCCACCGTCGCCCAGGCCGAGGCGCAGCTGCAGTCGGCAACGGCGCACGCGACCCAGGCGCAACAGGAGCAGGAGCGCCAGCAGACGCTGATCCAGTCGAATTCCGGCACGCGGCAGAAGCTCGAACAGGCCGTCGCCGATCTCGCCAAGGCGCAGGCGGATGTGCGGGCGAGCCGCGCCGTCATCGCCGCGCAGAAGCATCAGCTCGACGTGCTCGCCGGCAACAAGAAGCAGCGCGAGGCTGATCTGCAGGCGGCGCAGGCCACCCTCGACGCGGCGCGGCTGAAGCTCGGCTACACGCGGATCGTCGCGCCGTTCGACGGCGTGGTCGGCGAACGGCAGGTGCAGGTCGGCGATTACGTCAACATCGGCACCAACCTGATGACCGTGGTGCCGCTGCCGAACGTCTATGTCACCGCTAACTACAAGGAGACCCAACTGACCCGGGTGAAGCCGGGGCAGCCGGTGGACATCACCGTCGATACCTTTCCAGACCTCGTCCTGCACGGCCATGTCGAGCGGATCGCGCCGGCCAGCGGATCGCAATTCGCGTTGCTGCCGCCGGACAACGCCACCGGAAACTTCACCAAGGTCGTGCAGCGCATTCCGGTGCGGATCGCGTTCGATGACGGCCAGCCGGAGCTTGCGGACCTGCGGCCGGGTATGTCGGTGGTGACGCGCATCCACGCCGATCTGACGCCGCAGCGGCAAGACTGAGTGCGGCGAGACGGAGCGGCGGCGATGTCGCAGATCGTAGTCAACCGTTCAGGTGGTGCAGGCGCAGGGCCGGTTTCGGTCGGTCGGCCCTCGCATCATCCCCTGTTCGCGGTCGGCGCGGTGCTGCTCGGCTCGTTCCTGGCCAGTGTCGACACCCGCCTGTTCAGCACCGGCCTGCCGGACCTGCGCGGCGCGCTGTCGTTGTCGTTCGACGAAGGCGCGTGGCTCGGCACCGCCGCGACCGCCTCGCAGATCCTGATCGCCCCGGCGGTGGCCTGGCTTGCCACGGTGTTCGGCATCCGTCGCATGTTCGTGATTCCGAGCCTCGTCTATGCGCTGATCTCGCTGCTGATTCCATTCTGCCATGATTACGCGCTGCTGCTGGGCCTGCATGTGTTGCGCGGTCTGCTGCTCGGCATGTTCGTGCCGGCGACGCTGATGATCATCTTCCGCAACCTGCCGATGGCATGGTGGCTGCCGGCGATCGCGCTCTATGCTTTCCGCGTCGGCTTCACCTTGAACACGGGTGTCTCGGCGGTCGGCTTCTATGTGCAGGAGCTCGGCTGGCAGTGGCTGTACTGGCAGGATCTGCTGCTCGCGCCGCTGATGGGCCTGTTCGCGCTGCTGGGAACGCCGCACGAGCCGGTGAATGAGGGGCTGCTCGAGCACGCGGACTGGGGCGGCATGCTGCTGTTCGGCGCGGGCGTCGCACTGATTTATGCCGGGCTCGATCAGGGCAACCGGCTCGACTGGTTCGCGTCGGGGACGATCGTTGCCCTGTTCGTAGCGGGCGGGGGGCTGTTGATCGTGTTCTTCGTCAACGAAGCGATCGTACGCGAGCCGTGGGCGAGCGCCGACGTGCTGTTCTCGCGCAACATCGGCCTCGGGCTCGTGGCGGTGATCGGCTTCTCGATCGCCAGCACCGCGAACGCGTCGCTGGTGCCGAACTTCCTCAGCACCGTTGCCCAACTCCGTCCGGAGCAGTCCGGCTGGCTGCTGACTGTCTGGGGCGCGGTGCCGATGGTGCTGCTGCTCGCACCGTCGGTGATCTTGCTCCGCTACGTCGATCCGCGGATCGTCATGGTGCTGGGGTTCAGCGCGTTCGCGCTCTCGAGTTACTGGGCGGCGACGAACCTCACCCACGACTGGTCGACCGGCGATTTCGCTCCGGTGGTGCTGCTGCAGGCGGCGGGATATGCCCTCACCCTGCTGCCGGTGGTGATGGCCTCGCTGGCGAATTCCAATCCGGCGCGGGCGACCACGTTTGCGGCCTATATCCAGGCATTCCGGCTCGGCGGTTCGGAGATCGCTGGGGCGCTGATGGCGACCTGGCTGCGGGTGCGCGAGCAGGTGCACTCCAATCTGCTCGGCCAGCACGTGACGCTCGGCGACAGCGACGTGACGCAGGCGCTGTCCCGGTTGACCGGCCGCTTCCTCGGGCATGATGCGGCAAGCGCCGCCGCACGCGGCGTCAGCATGCTCGCGAACCTGGTGCAGCGGGAGGCCAACGTGCTGGCCTATATCGATAGCTTCTGGCTGACGTTCTATGTCGCGGTGTTCGCGCTGCTGGTGGTCGCCCTGATGACCAAGGCACCGGCCGGACCGTTCTCGCCGCAGCCGTGGCCGAGGCCGGCACGGCCGCCGGTCGCAGCCTGAGCGGTACTGCGCTCTGCGCCAGCGGTTAGGGCCGATGCGGAACGCGGCTGGATTCGTTGTGCGCGTCGGCGACCTCGCGCAGCATCGCAACGAACGCGGCGCTGCGCTCAGCGCCGAGCGGCGCCAGGATCCGCTCCTGGGCCCGCTGCGCGCCGGGGCGCGCCGCGTTCAAAAGCTTCAGCCCCTTGTCGGTGATGGTCAGCTTGCGGGCGC